>JAYULL010000038.1:0-1290 GCA_043763625.1 Sphingobacteriaceae bacterium
CTGATAGCTTACTTTTCCTATAACTTCGTTATCTATTGCATTTCCTACAGCAAAAGTTTTATCGAAGAAGTAGTCTTCTCCGGCATTTCGCATCCATTGGGTGTAGGCCCGCAAGCGGTAGTTTCCTTCTTTTAAACTGTCAGGCAAAGTGAAGTCGCCCATTGCCATGCCGGAAGTTACCGGAAGTTTGATGCTTTTTTCAATCGAGTCTTTTTCGTTAATCAAATCCACATACATTGCTCCGCTTATTGCAGAAAGCTGATGCCGGCTTCCTATCGTTACATAAGCTTTGAACCAAATGGTATCGCCCACAGCGTAGTAAGGTTTATCCGTGTGGAGGTACAGCTTTTCTTGAGGAGAGGTGGTCATCCAACGGGTGAGGGAAGCGGTGAGTTTTTCAATCGGGTCAGGGCCGAAACGGGAGGCTGAAAGGAAAAAGGTTAAGGGTAAAAGGAGGAAGGCTTTTAGGATGAGGCTAAGGTTGAGTTTTTTCATAGTAATTCCGGGGATCAATTTACTTGGTAACGGTAAACCTGCCGTCCCAACTCTCCCGCAGCATTTATCCCTTCTATCACTACTTTATACGTTCCTTTATCGTCCGCATTAAAGAAATCAAATTTTGTTTTTCCTTCCGGCGATGTTTTTACTGCAGGGTTCCAGTAAATGGTGGAACGGAAATCCGGCAAGTCTACAGTTTGAGGCTTATCGTAACGAGGGGAGTAGAAATCACGGGCTTTAGTGAAGCCTTTGTATTTATGAATTGCTACGTTATAATCAACCGGTTTACGGACAAAACCTCTTTTTGTGTGAATCTCTAAACAAACTCCAAACCGGGCTACTATTGCTTGATTAACGGTTACTAAGTCTACACTCTCAATATCAGCAGGATCAAGAGCTCCTCCGGTAAATATTCCTTCGCCTTCCCCGCAAGAAATCAGCATGCCGTCTATATAAACTTGCATTGGTTGATTTCGGAAATGGGGCCAAGAGCTCCCGGTACAGTTACCCTCTTCCAGAGATTTGAAAACTACCACGCCTAATCTGCCTTGAAGACATGCTTCGAGACTTGGGCACGCATCGGTATTTTCTAATTTAACTGTTTTGTCAGCTTGTCCCTCCGGTATCCGCCTAAACTGTAGTCTTCTTTCAGCCACTACTTTAACTTCTTCAAGCCTGTTATTTCTATTTAAGGCAAAGCTTTTCCCATATTGCTTTTTGCTGTTTAGAAGATACTCTTTAGTTCCGCTATTGATATCAAGAGTCAAGTCACCGACATTTTTATTGGCTGTA
>JAYULL010000039.1:0-16947 GCA_043763625.1 Sphingobacteriaceae bacterium
AACCAAAGCCGCACCCGATAAATAGTAGCCCACATAAGCTAAACTGTATTGAGTTGCCAGCGTAGTGGCCAAATAAGGTGTAAGTGATGCACCGAAGATGCCTGCCAAGGTAAAGGCCAATGAGGCTCCTGTATAGCGAACGGAGGCGGGAAAAATTTCGGCCAATGCCGTACCTATCGGACCGTAATTCAAACCCATTAAAAACATGCCTAGTGATAAAAAAGCCGCAGTAATAAAAACGTTTCCGGGGGTAAACAGAGGTGCGAAAACAAGCCCGAAACCGGCAATAGCAATATTTGAGATGACCAACATTTTATTACGTCCGTAACGGTCGGCAATCACTGCCGACAAAGGAATACCGGCGGCAAAGAAAAGCATTGAGATCATCTGCATTACCAAGAATGTAGATTTAGGGTAATGTAATGCCGTTGTTCCCCAGCTTAAGGTAAATACGGTCATGAGATAGAACAATAGAAAGGTAGTAATGGTGACGAGCGTTCCAAGCGTAATGGCCTTCGTATTTTTTAAAAAGACGTCGGCAACAGGCATTTTCACGCGACTATCCGAATCAACAATTTTTAGAAATTCCGGTGTTTCAGTAATTCGAAGCCGCACATATAAACCCACCCATACTAATCCGGCACTTGCAATAAAGGGTATTCGCCAACCGTAGCTTAAAAAGTCATCGTCGGTCATAAACTTGCTTAGCAGGAAGAAAATACCTGTGGAGAGAAGGAAGCCTATCGGTGCCCCCAACTGCGGGAACATGCCGTACCAAGCTTTCTTATTCTCGGGCGCATTTTCTGTTGCGAGCAGTACGGCGCCGCCCCATTCGCCACCGAGACCAAGTCCTTGCCCGAACCTAAATACCGCCAAAAGTATAGGCGCTGCGATACCTATCTTATCATAACCCGGTAAAAGACCGATAGCAACGGTTGAGGGGCCCATCGTCATCAACGCAGCCACCAAAGTAGCTTTTCGACCCTTGCGATCTCCGTAATGTCCAAATATGGCGGCACCAAGCGGACGGGCAAAAAAAGCCAGGGCGAAAGTTGCCAACGATTCCAAGGTTGACGATGTAGGATCAGCAGCAGGGAAAAACAGTTTCGGAAATACCAGCACTGCTGCAGTTGCGTAGATGTAAAAATCAAAAAACTCGATTGTAGTGCCGATGAGGCTTGCCATAAGTATTCGCCCGGCAGGATTTTTCGGGGACGCTTGCTGATTCATGGGCTCAAACTTATAACATAATCTATTATCCTTTACAAAAAATGATTAGATGGATTACTAAACGGGAGATGACGCTTCGTGAATAGACCTCTTTTTTCTCTGTGAGCTAAATCCTGATGAAACACCATACCTCGGAGTAAACCGAAAATGAAACGCCTGAAGTAGAGCGTTAACTAAACTTTTAAACAAGTTCTCTGACCAACAATAGTGTCTATCCACTGCTGCTGCTTTTCTTCACTAAAATGCCGGGCGGGAGTTTCGAGCTTGCAAATTCGGATGCCTTTTTGCTTACAGTGCGCTGCGATCAAATTTAACTGCACTTTGAGATTGGGAATACCATTGAAAGTTTTTCGGGTAAAATAAACAGCCTTAAGGTCAGGCAAAGAATCAATTAGGGATATAATATCGTTCCACTGCAAAACGTGGGTATCCACAAATATATCGTCGGTATTTGTTTCTTCGCCTTCCGGCACTTCGAGTACAGCGATAAGATCAGCGAAACCGATTTTGTGCTCCTGTAGAAAGTATTGCTTCTCGTTCAAAGCAACATCCTTTAAAGATTCGCCCTTCCAACAGATAGGCAGTAAATGCCATAAATAATTTCGAGATCTTCCGTAAAAGAAATCGGTATCATCTTCCCCTTCCGGAACAAAAGTACCAAGGATTAGGGTTTGAATATCTGCATCGGGAAAGATATGCTTGAACTTATGAGTGACTTGAGGCATAAATAAATTAACGGTAAATCGGGTAAAATGTCATTTGTTTATGGCCCGAATCTTTTTTGGTTTTGATTTGCAATTTAGGTTTTAAATTTGATCTCGTGAGCCGGGAGTTATATTTGAAATCTTGGCATTCGGTTGATCATTACCGGGCAATTAAATTAAGAAAAAGGAAAAACTATTTCGGAACATAAATGGAGCAAAAGAACAATCCGCTGCACGGCATAACTTTGGAAATGATTCTTACCGGTTTAGTGCAACATTACGGTTGGACCGGACTGGCGAGGGAAGTAAGGATAAATTGTTTTGTAAGCAACCCGAGTATCAAATCAAGCTTAACCTTTCTGAGGAAGACCCCTTGGGCGAGACAAAAGGTTGAAGACCTGTATCTGAAAAAAATAGCCGGGAAGTAGGAGTATTAGTCCGATAAAATAGGTTAGTTCCGTTCAGTTAAATCTTGCGGAAGCAAATAAGGACACAATTAAAGGCCCGGTTTGGACAAATAACTCGCTTCCGCTATGAAACTGCGGTATAGGCGAACTCTGAGGCGGCCCTGACTTGTTATTTGGATTCGAAGAATTTTTTTCTTCTTTTGTTAAGGATAACTAAATCATGAAACTACACCTTCTCGTTTTTGCAGCTTTAATTTTTTCCGGCCGGATATCTTCGGCTCAGCCTGTTGTACAGCTTAGTCGTATCTCCGTAATGGGGAATCAATTTGTAACTGAATCCGGAAAGACAATTGTTATGCGAGGGCTTGATACGAGCGATCCTGATAAGCTTTCGAATGAGGGACGCTGGAACATACCCTATTTTAGGGAGATGAAAAATTGGGGCGCAAACGTGGTAAGATTTCCTGTGCATCCTTCGGCATGGCGGAAACAGGGTGAAGAAAACTATCTAAAACTGCTGGATAAGGGAATAGATTGGGCAAAGGAGCTGGGACTGTACGTGATTATCGACTGGCACAGCATCGGTAATCTCCGATCTGAACTGTATCAAAATGATATGTACGACACTTCCAAGAAAGAAACTTTTAGGTTTTGGCGAACTATGGCGCAGCGATATCGTGATAATACAACAGTAGCGTTTTTCGAACTCTTTAATGAACCCACGTTAATGGGCGGAAAAGCCGGCACTTGCACTTGGGCACAGTGGAAGGAACTAAACGAAGAGATGATCGAGATTATACGAGGTTACGGATGCAAAGCTGTTCCGTTGGTTGCCGGTTTTAATTGGGCCTATGATTTAACACCTGTTGCCAAAGAACCGGTTAACGCTGAAGGCATCGCTTATGTGAGTCATCCTTACCCGATGAAAAGACAAAAGCCATGGGAAGAAAAATGGACGGCAGACTGGGGTTTTGTATCAAAAAAGTATCCGGTTATATTAACAGAAATCGGGTTTTCCGGACCTGAAGAGCGGGGCGCACATGTGCCGGTTATAAGTGACGAATCATACGGCGAAGCAATTACCGAATATTGTAACGACAACGGAATATCCTACACCGTTTGGGTATTCGACCCGCATTGGGCGCCGATGCTTTTCAGCGATTGGAATTTTACCCCTACGCGGCAAGGGGTGTTTTTTAAGAACGCTTTGCAGAAGCAAAGTAAAAGCGTAAAGAATTAAACTGTATCACCTTAAGTTTTGTATTTATTCCTAAATCGCTTCAATACTTCTTGTTTTGCTAATCCGTCTTGGATTGCTTTAACTTTTTCCGGTGAGTAGCTTTGGAAATCTGCAACTTTCCTTACAAGCAGGCCGAATAATTGATGTCGGTCATAACTCAAACTATGGGCAAAAGAAATCAAGTGAAGTATATTTATCTCACCGCTATTTACTTTAAGGTCTTGATATAAGCAAGCAAATGCGCTACTTCGCCGTCGGAATAATTATCGATAAGTCCCTTAGCCATAAACGAGCGGCCGCCAAGAAATCCCTGACTTTTTATTGCTTCTGCCTCGATAAAAATTTGACTGCCTCCCATAAAAGCAATCGTACTACCGCGTTCATCTTTCTTTACTAAATATCCTTCTACATTGCTGCCGTCGTTTTTAGTAACCCGGTACACGGCATAATTCGATTCAACCGCAGCGTCGGGATTGAGAATAGCGGTAAGAAGGGCTTCATTTTCCCGGGCTGCAGAACCGTCGAGTGCAGGTGCTATATTTTGACCTTTGTTGCCCACTTTATGACACATTAGGCAGGTTTGAAAGAGTGTTTCGCCTTTCTTTACGTTTCCTTCTTCTTTCTTTGCAATAGCCATATACTTGGTAAGCTTGCCGGTAAACGCTTTCTTTTTTTCATCGTCTTGCTTTACGACAAGATTTAAGATTTCCAAACTCAAGGGATCATTCGGAATAGCATTTCGGATTCTTTCCGCAGCAGAGATGTCAAAAGATGTAATATTTATAAGTTTTTTATCATATAGATCCGTGAGTAATTCAGCACCCGGGCGGGAAGCCGACAATTTAGCGGCTAAGGAACTTCTCTCTACATCATCAAGGGAAGAAGCCCAAACTTTAAAGGTTTGAAGTGCTTGCTTAGGATTTACTTTAGTAAGACTGTGCAAAGCTGCCGAACGTAAATCAAAAGATAGTTTAGAGTTGCTTGCAAGTTGTAGCAAGATTTTTTGATTCCCTGCGGGATTGTTATCCAAGGCTTTTAATATAAGCTCTAAAGTATTGTTTGGTGTCTTTTCGTTTATTAATCCCAAAGTTAAATTCGACAAGCCTTCCATTTTAAGACGACCCATCGCTTCCAACGCCATGTTTTTATCCTCAAAAGTACCCTTCCTAAGCAGGTGTGTTAGCGGATCATGCAATAAGGCCGAAAGGGCAGGAGATTGTACACGGGCCTGATTTTGCAATGTGAATTTTATTAAGTTAGCTGCATTATCCGGATCTTGAAAAACTGACCTTACTGCCGCATACACATCTTTATTAGCTAACATCCCGGTTAGGAATACAAAAGTAGATTCATCCAAGGTTTGAATTTTATTTTTGGACCATCGCTTCAATAATTCAGTTTCTTTCAAATTTGACGGTAATGCTTGAATAGCCCAAAATATATGACTAACAGGGCTCTTATCCGCAGCGGGGGTTTTAAGATAAGCTTGTAGCTCCTTTGGATATTGTTCTAATGCCCTAAGTGCCAGAAAGCGCTCAAACTTTCGTTCGTAAGCGCCGCCCATGGCATTACCTTCCAGCTCGGGCTTACAAGCCCTGATGAGTATATCAATGGTAGCGTCACTTGCCACTCCAAGCTCTGTCAATGTACGTAAAACCTGAGAGCGAACCATCGGGTTCTTGTCTTCAATCAGTTCCTTTACCTTGCCGGCGACATTATCAGCGTTAAGCGAAAAACTTATTAAAGAACGAACCGCCTCTCTCCGAAGATCGTGTAAGGGGCTTTTTAGCAGAGAAGTTAGAAGTTGCTCATTGTAATTACCGATTCCTTCCAATGACCATAATGCATGAATTCGCGTTACTTCGACTTGAGATTTATCAGCTGCTAAAGTAATTAAATCGGGAGCAAGCCTGCGAGTGTTTTCTGCCGGCCGATCAGTTATTTGGTGCCATGCTGCCCGTTTTGCCCAAAGTGAAGGAGATTTCAAATAGTCTACAAGCTTTCCGGTTTTTACTTTGGTGAAATCAGGAATAGTACGCGGTTTTTGACTGATATGTCGGATGCGCCATATCCTGCCGTGCGACTTATCCCTATCAGGATGAGAAGTAGGAACTTCATTATGCGAGATAATCTTATTATACCAATCTGCCACATATAGGCAGCCGTCCGGGCCGAACTCCATGTTTACCGGCCTGAACCAGTTGTCTTTAGAAGTTAATAAATCCGGCAGATGCTTGGCGGTAACTGTTCCGTCAGGGTTTCGCACAATCTTAACTGCGTTAATAGTACTTGTAATGGGGTTTGCAAGAAAAGCAACATCCTTCCACTCGGCAGGGAAAGAACCTGTAATATCGTCTGCGAAAGCAATACTCGCAATACCTGTACCACCCACCCTGAATTCATGCAGTTCCGGCATCCAAGGTTGGTAGGGACGCAATCGATCGGCGCCAATTCCGGGGAACCCTGTTCCGGATTCTAACGGAACAACAGAATATCCCAAGTCATTTGCTTCAGACCCGAACCATTCTCCGTTACCCCTCAGCTGAAATCCCCAAATATTGTTAAGGCCCACCGTAACAAGTTCCAGCTTTTTCGCATCAAGGGAAAACCTTGCTGTCTTACTGTATTCCATTTTCAGTTTCACGCTGCTTTTGAGCGAAGAAACCTCGCCTTTGTTTAAGGCACCGTGACTGAAATGAATCCAATTTGCCGGCGCCCTAACAAGCGTATGAGTCATGGTATGCGTATCAGTGAATCCGAAACCCGTAAGCAAAGGAGTACGTTCATCTGCTTTACCGTCATTGTCAGAATCATTGAGAAAGAACAGCTCAGAACCTTGCGCTACATAACTTCCGTTTTTGTACGGTAAAATGCTTTGTGGAATTGCAAGACCTTCTGCCCAAACAGAAGTTTTAGCAGGCTTCTTCCCGTAAAGGTTGGTGATAATAAGAATATTGTCTGTGCCTTTAGTTCTGCCCTGATAGAGATCAAGAACTCGTTTAAAGTTGGGATGATTCTTCTGCGCCTGTTGGTCATCCATCAGCTTTAGCAGATCATCCCAGGGAATATCGGCAACCGGGTCGAGCGGGTACATTCTACCCGTTTGGGTCCAGAGCCTGCCGGCGTCATCAAATGTAAGATCAATTGGTTTAATAACCCCGTCTCTTTCGCTCGCCACAAGCTCAACCACAAAACCCGTGGGGACCGTAAATCCTGCAAGTTCTTGTTCCGGAGTGTTAACAGGTTTGGCATAAGTATTTCTTTGAGTCAATACGAGAGGAGTAGTGTAAGGACCAATTACGAACGAAAGAGCGATAAAAGAAGTAAAAATTTTCATCTAAATTATTTAAAGAGGATAGTATCCGACAAAGTATGAAATAGATCGGTTAGGGTTTATCGTGGTCAAAATTAGGGATAAATTGATAGCATCAAAGTGGTTTGCAAAGCTTATCTAAGATGTTGCAGTCGGAATAACTTAGAGTAAATTACCCCACTTTCAACGGAATAAAACGAATGAATTTAATTATAGCATCGCTAAAGGGCCCGCAGGCCCTTGAACGTTTGTCTTTTTAATTTTTTGGAGAATTGGCAAGCGAAGTCAGCTCTTTTTTATTCTTTCGAATATCATACGCGGGGTAAAAACTTTTGTATCCAAATAAACGAGTGGCAGGTGCCAGTATAAAGCTTAAAGTTTTCTGCACGAATATGGGCGGCCCTGCTATATAAGAATCGAAGCCGGCATGATTCATAAGCGACATTTGAAATAGGGTACCCGCAGATTTGCCGAAGTTTTCGTTATCCATTAAACCGTATACATGCACCAAATGAAAGGCAAACTTCTCCGGAAAGGCCACTAAATTTTTGGTATAGATTGTGTCTGCTGTTGTGTTAAAGGGCTTGTGGGGTGTGCCTTTTCGGATATGCAGCTTTTGCCCGGGGCGAATTTTTTTGATTTCACCGGCAACCCATACACTCAATTCTCCATTGGCAATTTCGAAAACTTCATCAAAATCTGTATGTACATGCGCAGGAGGGCCGGGAGCAAAAGGTTCGATAGATGACGCACAGTAAACAACCCCGTGCTCCTGTTTAACAACAGTCTGTTTTATTTTTTCTGTTTTGGAATAAAATACGTCGCCCGCTCGAAAATAGGTGGATATATCCGGTTTCTGTTCCGGGAAAATGACGGCGTGGAACAAATACCCTACGCCCAAATAAGCTGCAAAAGCAATAATGAAATACATAGCCGGGTTTTTAAGATTTCTTTTTAACATGGTGTTTTGATTTATTTATGCAAAGATGAAAACAGGACGGGTCCCGAAATTGCATAAATCGGACATGTTTGTGCATCAAAGAAAAACTTAGGAGAAGATGTGAAAAGGCAACTCGCTTTTTTGTAACCGGTATTCTTTTGCGGTAATTCCGGTAAAATTTTTAAAAATACGGCAAAAATGAGCCTGATCGTAAAAGCCTGCATTATAAGCAACCTCAGTGAGTGATTGATGTTGGGTGTGCATAAGCGCTACAGCCTTGCGGAATTTTTTATGAACAACCAGTTCTTCTACCGAAACACCAAACAAATCCTGAGCCTTGCGATTCAATTGGCGGGATGAATAACATACTTGCTTGGAAAGCTCATCAACAGATTGAAACGTATCATTATCGGCAGATGTGAGAATGTTGCAGAAATATTGAGTTCTTGGGCATATACTTTTTGTAAGCACCGGAAACTCTTTTTCAATAATAGCTACCCGTTCAGCAAATCCGGTTGCTTCATTTAACCTGTTCCACAGACTTCTAATACCCGGTTTTATTAAAGAGAGATCAATGAGCGTGTCTTTTGATTCAGCCGGAAGAATACCCAAAAGGGGCTTTACCATGTAAGGTTGAACTCGTATACCGAACAAATGTTGATTGCGGGAATAGTGCGCTTCCACAATATGGGTATTCCAAGCTTGAATAAAGTAAGGCGGGGCCAACAACGGCAAGTCTGTGTGAGGCAAGATGCCGTGCATAGGACCGGATAGGTTGAAAACGATTTCAACTACGCCTTGCGGCAATATAACTTCCCGGGATATTCCCGGAGTTGCCGTTTCCCATATCGCGGTAATATAGTTCTTAAGTGTAGAACGAACCGGTATGTGAACATGTGAAGGCATATCAGATCAAAGATAAATATTCCTGCAAACAGTAATAGAAAACAATTTCTGACGACGGCCTGCCGCATGTAATAAACGTTATTCTTTCCTATTTGTTAAGTCTCTTGCGCCAAAGGCTTAGCAGGAATAGGGACTCAGCGGCCTAAGTATTTTGCTGACCTTTATTAGCGACATAACAAGTTGTAACAGATTTACAAATAATTAAACAACGGCTTTAACTTACGGTTCGTTCTGCGGAGATACCTAAATGTTGTACAGCAACTATACCGGATGCAGGCCGGTGTAGTTTTTAAGCCCCTATTACTCTTCAGTAATCCGTCCCAACCCAAACTGATCCCCTGCCTTTACAGGCTTTTTTCCTGCGAAGTGAACCTCAATCATTTTTTCACTCTGCACGGGTGTTCCGTTTTCGTCTTCGAGGACCGCGATAATTTTGCGAGAGGCAACCTCTATCACTTCACCTGTAGACGAATAGGCGTACTTGCCGTCTAAACTGAAAGTAATCCACCCCGGTTCGTCCCGAAGTTCAATGCTCTCCACTTGTTTAGGGGGCATAACTGTATTATTGAAAATGTGCAAGCGACGGTTAAAGGCGTCTGCAATCCAAAGCTCTTGCTCGTTGGGGCTTAGGCCGATCCCGTGACTGGGGCAACCGTGTCGTTTAACAGCACCGGTTTTATATCCTTGCACTTCTACGCGATGTAGTTTCCGCCCTGATTTTATATCACCAATCTCGAAACCTAAAAGTTCGTTAACATTGACGTAGCAAAGGGTTTGACTTCCGTTAATTGTAAACGGGCGAATGCTTTTAGAGAAAGGGCCGACCTCAAACTTTGATGTATGAGTGTGGGCATCCGCAACTGTTAAAAAAGGCGACCGTAATCCCGCCAAATAAACTCTGCTGCCGTCGAGGCCGTAAACAGTATTATGAGCCCCTGAATTAGTAGTAATTTTCTTTATAGCATTTCCTGTTTTTGCGTTCACTACAGCCCAGTGTTCTTTTTCAAAAGAAGGTAAATAAATTGTTTTTCCGTCGGGTGAGATAGAAAATCGGTCACATCCTCCATCATATTCTTTCTCCCATAGCAACTCCTCCGACATCAAGTCCAAGCATTGCAAGCTAGTAATTGTGCTGATGTAAATGCATTTAGTAGCCAAACTTACCCCAACCCCTTTTACATTCTGCGGTTGCTTTTTTAAGTCAACTCCACCGGTTGGAATACGCTTTACAAACTTGTAGTTATTATCCATATCAAACACTAATAAGCCATGACCACCATACTCCAAATAATTGCGTATACCGGGTGTAGCCACATATAAATATCTTCTAACATTCGCCTCAGGTTCAAGACGAAAAGCTCCCGAAATAAGAACTGCCGTCAATAAAGCAATAAGCAGGAGCCCGTTTTGAAGATAAATTTTCATGCTCGTTTCGATTAAAATGTAAAAAATACCGGAAGTAAAAATAAGGTGCACGGGAATTCCGGGTAAGCGGTTTGAAGATACCAAAAATACCCAAACATTCGATTCTCGGCTTAGCAGCGGAAAACGCTTGTTGACCCTTTTTCTCACAGAGAGTCTATCCTGAAAACTCACTTCTTGGGCATATGCCCGGCGGGTAGCGCAACTATTAAAAGCAAGATGAATCGCCTTAAGTCATACCATCACAAGTTTCGGCACTTCGATCACTTCTTACTTTCCAACTCCACGGGTTAAATCTACCCCAAGTGAAATTAAAGCTTTGGAGTTTTAGGAGTTCGCTAAATAAGGAACTTTGGCGGAAAACGTCATTCAAAACATATCGAAACCCTAATATTAAGTTATTTCGTTTTCGCAACTAAATCGCGGGGGAGTCGTAAAAACCTATCTAATTACCGAAGGCTATGATTATAAATAGAGTACAACGCACATACGAATTAGAAGCTTATCGTGTTCAAAATTTATTAGATTATAAAATCTTGGATACGCAACCGGAAGTTCCCTTTAACAACCTTGCTGCTATCCTTACTGAATATTTTAGGGTTCCTATCGCGTTGATCAACTTCGTAGACAGTGAGAGAGTATGGGTGAAAGCGACGAAATACGGTGATTCCGGAAATTCAGTGACCAGAGCTAATTCTATATGCAGTCATGCGATAAAGAATAATAGTATTACTGTTTATGAGGACACTTTAAAGTTCAGCTTTCTTAAAGACATTCCACTTGTAACGGGTGAACCGAAGATTCGATTCTATGCAGCTGCTCCTATAACTACGTTCGAAGGTTTTAATATAGGTGTTGTATGTATTGCAGATATGGTCCCCCGCACATTCTCGCGTGAAAAACTTCAAAAGCTCAAAGTATTTGCCGATCAAGTTCGGAAGGAACTTGAAAGAAGATTAGAAATTCAAGAGTAGTTTTGCAAAATGGAACGCGTTAAAATGGAGGCCAAGTAGGCACTCAAACTAACCTATTATAAACGTACCATCCCCATAGGCAAAAGTTTGCCGTTTATCCAAGAAATGAAGCGAATAGTGTAATAACGACCTTATATAATTCCTAACCATTGTAGCTAACTCCCTTTGCAATTAGCGAAGCAAGCATTGGATAAAAACAAGTAAAAGGGATTCAATCTTACGACAAACACTTCTACTAAATTTAAAGCATAACAGTTTTTTCTTCTATCACTTGTGCCAATATTAACGGCTTATTGAAAAATTTGAACGAAAAATTTTGAATTCAAAAAAAGTAGAATATATTTGCCTACTAATCCTATAGAGTATATAATGTTTATCGATAAAACTAAGAAATTAAGTATGCAAAATTCACCTAAATCAAGTTCAATCGGGGATAACCGAGGAGTTTTAACCCGCTCACTTTATCTATCCTTACCAAGAAAAACAGTGTTTCTACTATTATCGCTTATACTTCCGGCAAGTATTGCATTGGCCCAGAATGTGGTAACAGGGAAGGTTAAAGACAGCAATGGGACACCACTTCCCGGCGCAACTGTAGTTTTAAGAGGTACTAAAACCACTGCCGTTGCAGATTCTGCCGGCAATTTTAAAATTGCGGTAAGGGTGGAGGCACCATTCTACTTGCGGGTTACTTACGTTGGTTACAAGCCTCAAGATTTTCAGATTCTAAATTTCGATAACACACCCGTGCAGTTAACGCTTGTAAATGCCGCTCTTCTCGAAGAAATCGTAGTTACTTCCAGGCGACGTGCGGAAGTGCTTCAAGATGTTCCCATCCCGATTTCGGTTGTGGGCGGCAGGCAGATTGAAGAAGCCGGTGCTTTTAATGTAACGCGAGTAAAAGAGTTAATTCCGTCGGTTCAGATGTATACCTCAAATCCGCGAAATACCGGAATCAACATTCGCGGTATCGGTTCACCGTTCGGACTTACTAACGACGGTCTTGATCCGGGCGTAGGTTATTATGTTGACGGCGTGTATTATGCTCGTCCGGCAGCCGCTACACTTGATTTTATTGACGTTGAACGTATCGAAGTGTTGCGTGGGCCCCAAGGAACATTGTTCGGTAAAAACACAACGGCAGGAGCTTTCAACATTGTAACTCGAAAACCCAGCTTTACTCCAGATTTTAGTTTCGAAACAAGTTTCGGTAACTATGGCTATATTCAAGCTAAAGCTTCTGCTACCGGAGCTTTAAGTAAAAAATTAGCTGCCCGCTTATCATTTTCGGGTACGCAGCGGAACGGTGTAATCGAGAACGTAAGAACTAATAAATCTGTTAACGATATCAATAACTTGGGTGTTCGCGGTCAGTTGCTTTACAAACCTTCCGAAAATACATCTATTATCCTTGCGGGAGACGCTTCTGATCAGCAGCCCGACGGCTATGCACAAGTGGTTGCAGGAGTTGTAAAAACCAATCGTTCGGGCTACCGTCAGTTTGATGCGATAATATCCGACTTGGGCTACTCACTACCCAGTCGAAATGCATTTGATCGTAAGATAGATCATGATACTCCGTGGAACTCGGGCAATGAGCTGGGCGGGTTATCGCTGAATGCGGAGACAAAAATAGGTGGCGGCTCGTTAACCTCTACCACAGCCTGGCGCTACTGGAACTGGGATCCGTCAAACGACCGCGATTTTACCGGTTTGCAATCTTTGGCAAAGTCGGCAAATAAGTCAAAGCATCGTAACTGGTCTCAAGAAATTCGTTATGCGGGCGAATTTTCCGATAAATTGAGTGGTGTAGTAGGCTTATTTTACATCGATCAGGAGGTTGATATTGACGGTACAGAAGAATCAGGATCAGCACAATGGCGTTTTTCCAAAAGTGATACAACTTCACTTTGGAAAACCCCCGGCCTGTTCGAGGGATACGGTATTTATACCGATGCTTCAATTAAATCCCAAAGTGCGGCGGCGTTTGCGAGTATTGATTGGGAATTTGCCGAGGGTTTTCATATACTTCCCGGCATTCGCTTTAATTATGATAAAAAAGATGTCAAGTACGATCGAGTTGCAAAAGGAGGCCTGAATACTACAGATAACGCCTTGCTTAAGTTGAAGAGCGGAGTTTACAGTAGCCAGTCTTATGTGGCCGATGCAGACGAAAAGAACTTTACCTATTCAGTAACCGGGTCCTACAAACCAACTTCAAGGATTAATGCTTTTGCTACCTATTCAACGAGCTTTAAACCTGTTGGAGTAAACGTGGCCGGACTGCCCACCAATACTGATGCAACTACGGGTGTAACTTCTCCGGCTACCAATCTCGCTGTTATAAAACCGGAGAATACAAAGCATTATGAAGTAGGTGTTAAAAGCACACCGCTTGATCGCTTTACGCTAAATGTTACCTTCCATAATTCAGATATTAAAGATTACCAAACAAATGTGCAATCTCCGCAATTGGGTGTTAACCGCGGATATATAGCTAATGCCGAAAAGGTAAACGTAAAGGGATTAGAATTGGACGCAAGCTTTGCCGTAAACAAGAACTTTTCATTCTATGGTGCCGGTACTTACACAGAAGGAAAATATGTAAGTTTTACCAATGCGCCTCTTCCGCTTGAGGAAACAGGTTTAACAGTTGAGGGTAAACAAGTGGCATTCAAAGATATTTCGGGTAGCAACCTTCCGGGAGTTTCAAAATGGGCCGGTTCAGTAGGCGGCGAATTTGCTACTCCTGCTAAATTCTTAAATAAGGATGCTAAGTTCTTCACGGCGATAGACGGATATTACCGGTCTGATTTCTCTTCAAGCCCTTCCCCCTCTAAATATCTTAACATCGACGGATACGCGTTACTAAACGGTAGAATTGGCTATAAAGCAGCACGCGGTTTGTCCGCTTATGTATGGGGACGCAACTTGTTGGAAAAGGATTACTTCGAACAACTATTACCCGCCGGTGGAAACGCCGGCCATTACGCAGCAGTTCTGGGAGACCCCAGAACCTACGGAATAAGCTTACGATATTCGTATTAACCGGCACCAATCGAGCAATTACGCCAAGATTTTAAGGTAGTTAAAAAAGAATGGAAAGGCAACTATCCTTGGAATTTGGAAAATGCTCCGATAGAAATTAAAGCCAAAGCAAAACGTATCCCTGAATGGGGGACGTATAACGGCTCAACCGGCCCGATGCCGCCGAGGGTAAAATGGTGGGAAATCAGAAAAGGCGAGGGAGGGGAAGTAACACTTATTCCTTATGGATGCACAACGCTCCGGATAACAGATTTTCCGGTGTTGGCCAAAAAAACCGCTAAGATGTACGACGCTCCGGATAATTGAATTCGGGTGCCGGCAAAATAATCTATTCATTGAGATAGTTTTTTAGTTAGAATAACAGGCTCTCGGAAGGGAGCCTGCTTGTTATATTTGAAATAATGAAACCTATTGCAATATTAGTTCTAGTGGTCCTTGGCTTACAGCCGCCGGCATCGGAGCAATCTATCTTCCCCGAAAAGGAAAGTCCCAAAATAAAGGTAAAGCCTCTTATTCCGATTAAGGCGTATGCTTTTAAACCTTCTGATGTCCGGATAACTTTCGGCCCCTTTAAAAAAGCGATGGAGTTGAACGCAAAGTATTTGTTTGACTTGGAGCCCGACCGCTTTTAAGCAGCGGTAAAATGAAAAATAGCCTTTGGGAAGTCTGACTTGGATTTTGGTGTTTCTACACTCCGACTCGAGAGTTGCAACCGGGAATTAAAGTTGGTTCAGTGGTTCATTCAGGGTTAGCTGCTACAATTTGTAGAGTTGTTTTTCAAGCGAGCTAAAGTCGGGCAGTACCTTATCAGCAGACGCAATTAGATGAACGTGATTGCTCATGACGACATAAGCAAAAAGCTTTGATCCTTTCTGTTTCCCGCAGAATCTTGCCGGAATACGTTCATTCTCTCTAACCGGACCGATAAAGTATTTTTTCTTCAACCGCGTTAAACCTCAGAAATAAAATGGACGCCGCTTCTATCCCTAATAGTAAATCTGCTTAAATACGGGATATAGATCTTCCTGTTTGCATCCTAGATCTGCAATTAACCTGTGTCAGGTGTTTATCCGTACAACAAAAAACACATTCCCTCTCGGTCGAGGAGCTTTTCAGACTATTTCTTCTTTGGAGTAGGAGCGTCTGTCGTTGAAACTGATTTTTTACCCGATTGATAGTCTGAACCCGGCTTTTTACCTTCAGTGCTTGCTGCTTTCTTTACGTTTTTGCCGCCTTTGTCTTTGCTCATAATATTGGTTTTTAATGTTATTAAAATGTCTACTGTTGCTTTTGTATTAAGATTAACAAGATGTAAATTTTCTTTAAAAAAGAAGGCTTTTTATACAAAAAGGTTTTAATAAAATTAATCGGGAGATTTTTAATCGTTTAAGCAAGCTTACACTTATTAGCAAAGCTCATTTACGAGTGTTAGAGGTCGCCACGAAAACCTAACGGAACAACAAAATAAACCGGTGAAGGGCCGCGGAAGATACTCCACCAAAAAATACACCCTTAAGAAATTAAACCACCGCCTTTTCTTAGTTCGGCTACCCAATAAATCCGTTCTGCTTCTCCTAACATTTTGCTTTTAATCATTTCTGAATTTCGGGTAATTTTAACTATGTACAATTTGCATTTCTCCACTAAGCTCTTAAATATAGATTCGTTGTACTTGGTGAAACCGTATTCCGTGAAGGGCAATCGGTTCATGGTTTCTTTGTCCACAAATGTTATACAGAGAAGTCCGTCCGGCTTTAAAACCCGGTTCAATTCGTTCAGCAGCTCAACCGGTTGTTTCCAAAAATAGATTGTATTAACGGTAAAGATTTTATCAAATGAATTATCCGGAAACGGAATATCAGTTCCGTTATAGATCCGGAAGTCGGCTAATTTGTCTAAGCCGGTTTCTTTGCTGTATTTTTCGGCTTCCCGGTTCATTACCTCCGAAATGTCAAGGCCTGAATAGCGTAAGTTACCGGCGCCGGTAAGAAGCTCTCCCACATGGTTAGCATTCCCGTGGCCTAATTCGAGAATATAGTCCTTGTCGCGAAGCGATGAGTGTTCAAATGTCTTTCTTATCATCGAGTTATTGGTGGTATTCATCTCCACCCCGATTCGAATTCCCGGCTCACCTTCCGGCTTTCCAAGCTGGGCCGCCAATTCTTTTAATTCACGGTCAGACATCCCTTTGTCTGCATTATTGCCGGTTTCGGTTTTAGTAATGTCTTTCATGTAATTCGGGTAATAGCAGGTTTTGTATTAGGCAGGGAATTTACAGTTTTTTCTCTCCAATCCTCAGCATAGCGGTTTGTGTTCCGGTGGAACTTTTTATCTGGCCGTTTCCCGCTTTAGGGCGGGCCGGGCTATTTGCTGTATCTTTTTTGCTGCCTACCCTTTCCCCCGACTGCAAAAAAGGATGCCGCTTCTATCCCTAACGGAAGGGCTGCCGGGATCGGAACTCTTCGGGAAGAATCATCTTAGGTTTTTCAAGCAAGGGCGACAAGCTCGAGGTAACAAGGAAACCTACCGGCTGTTGGTGAGGCAACAATAACTGCACGTTTAAAGAGATTAGCAGAGACTGCTTCACATATATCCCTATATTGGGACTATATTAATCCAAACGAATAGCGAAGCATAATGATACCCTTTGAACTGACGAATGACCAACGCCGGCATTTTGGACTTGACCCAATAAAATCTGATTGGGAAATAGTTCCTCTTAAAGGAGACACCTACAGGCCTGAAAGCATTTTGTATTTTGAA
>JAYULL010000040.1:0-1270 GCA_043763625.1 Sphingobacteriaceae bacterium
GAACTTTATAAGCAGAATTAAGGTTAGTTTGCTTCACTAAATTACTGCAAAACCAAATTAACAACTCGATTTCAGCCTCTTTAGAGCCGGTGTATTTGGCATGTTTGCTAACCGCTCTCAGTATTCTTTTCACAATTTTAATGTTCTGAAAATTGTTTCTGCCCAATCCGGCAAATTCATCCGAATAGGCCGTTTTAATTTTTTCCGCGTAGGCGAGAGCATCATCGGCTTCGAATAAGAGATAGCTTAGCAATTCTTTGTTCTCTTTCTTGTATCTGGCGAGTCGAAGGCATATTTCTGTAAGCGCTTTTGGGTTTAGCGTTTGCAGTTCTTTCTTTATGTCAGTTATCTTTTCCGCCTGCATCAAAATCTTTATTTTAAGGCATAAATCTAAATATTTACTTTTGCCGGCCCTGCTTTGTTAATAAAATCATGAAGTTAAAATATGCTGCCCTTGTTGCCCTCATTACAATTTCTATTGCGGCAATCTTAACTTTTCTAAATGCGCTTAATTTTTTAACCGTTCCCGACGTAGCACTGATGTTTGCTCGGTGGGTTGCAGTTGCAGCTTTAATTTTATACGGGCTGCAAAAACGGACGTTAACCGCTTGGATTCTGATTTCGATGGTTATCGGAGCAACTATTGGTCATGATATGCCGGAAATAGGAGTAAAGCTTCAAGTGTTAAGCAAGATTTTCTTGAAACTTATAAAAGTTATTGTTGCTCCATTACTTTTCGGCACGTTAGTTTACGGAATAGCGGGGCATTCGGACTTAAAACAAGTGGGGCGTATGGGCTGGAAGTCTATTCTTTACTTCGAGATTGTTACCACAATTGCATTATTCATCGGCTTGGCAGCCATCAACTTGTCAAAAGCCGGCGTCGGAATAAAGGTCCCGCCGGGTATTCACGAAGAACTTCCAAAAGTAGCGCCTCAAACCTTCAATGATATTATTCTTCACATATTTCCGGAGAATATTGCCAAATCAATAGCAGAAGGACAAATTCTCCAAATTGTAATTTTCAGCATCCTTTTCGGGATAGCTCTGGCAATGGTGCCGGAAGGTAAACGGCGACCGATGTTAAAGGCAACTGAAAGCCTATCGGAAGTCATGTTTAAATTTACGAATATCGTGATGTATTTTGCCCCGATAGGAGTAGGAGCGGCGATAGCTTATACCGTGGGGCATATGGGTTTAGGCATCCTTCTGAACCTGATACAACTGTTGTTTACCCTTTATGGGGCTTTGCTTGTATTTGTACTATTTG
>JAYULL010000041.1:0-16625 GCA_043763625.1 Sphingobacteriaceae bacterium
TTAACTGTGAAAACTTTTCAAACTATAGAATATAGCCTTGGGTTAGAACGTATACTCCGGGCTAAAGAAAAGGAAGGTTGGAAATGGCAAATAAGTTGAGGTAAAGGGTTGAAAAAGCAACTGCTTTTTCAACCCGGCAACAGGTCGCATCTAAAATAATAAAACTTCGGGCAGGCCAAAGCTTACTATAAATTACTTTCTTATCGTTTACTAAAGGAGTCCTTTTAAAAAAGGAAGAACTGAGTTATTTGGCTAAGTCCTATTACCATATTTCTGCCCAATCTTTGATTGGGTATTACTGCCGCGTTTTAAAGCTGCCAGCACAAATTTCAGATTAATTTTGTATTATTTCATAACTGAAAACTTATAAACAGAAGATGTTTTATAGGTTTCCCCGGGATTTAACTCAATTTTAGGAAAGCTTGGCTGATTCGGAGCATCAGGAAAGTGTTGTGTTTCTAAGCAGAACGCAGTGCGGAAGTCGTCTTTAGCTCCTCCCTTAAATATGTTCTTACTTTGCATAAAATTGCCGCTGTAAAATTGCAGCCCCGGCTCAACGGTATAAACATCCATAACGATTCCGGACTTGTCCCCGGTAACGGAAGCGGCATGAGTCATGCCTGAAGAAGCTGCCTTTAGCACATAATTGTGGTCGTATCCTCCTCCGTTTTTCAATTGCTCGTTCTTTTCTTCGATACGCGCGCCTATAGCGGCCGGTTTGGTAAAATCAAACGGAGTTCCGGCAACAGCCTTGAGTTCACCTGTGGGGATTAAAGTAGAATCAACAGGAGAATATCTATCTGCATTAATCAGAAGGGTATGATTTAAAATAGTACCGTTGCCTTCCCCGTTTAAATTAAAGAAAGCATGGTTTGTTAAATTCACTACAGTTTTTTTATCGGTTGTTGCGCTATAATCAATTTTCAGCTCGTTATCGTCAGTGAGCGAATAAACAACTTTAACATTTAAATTCCCGGGAAAGCCTTCTTCCATATCTTTCGATAAGTATGAGAGTTCTAAGGTTTTATCATCCGGTTGGTTCGCATCCCAAACTACAGATTGAAAACCGTTTTTGCCGCCATGCAAAGCGTTCTGTTTGTTATTCGGCTTTACAAAATACTCCTTGCCGTCAATCTTAAACTTGCCCTTGGCAATACGATTTCCTACACGGCCTATTGTTGCTCCAAAATAGGGTTCACTTGAGTTTTTATACTCGTCAACACTTTTAAAGCCCACAACTACATCCGTCATCTTCCCGGCCTTATCGGGCACTAATAAACTCACAACTCGTCCGCCATAATTTGTTATAGCAACTTGTACGTTATTTTTATTTTTCAAAATGTACAAATCGGTTTTCTTACCGTTTACATCTTCCTGAAAGCCCTCTTTAGCTAAACTTGTTCCGGCCGTTTCTAAAGTAGCAGAAGTTGAATCTGCTCCTGCCTGTTTTGAACCGGAATTGGTACAAGCTAAAAACAACAGGCAAGCTGCTACAATCGTACCTAACGGTTTAATTTGAATTTTCATATTGGTTATTTTAGAGAATTAATAAGTTGGAAATGAATCTTGAGTCCCGGATTTAAAGTGCTTTGACCTTAATATTTCGAAAGTAAATAGGAGCTCCCGCGTGTTTTCCTTGTAGGCCGATATGACCTTTAAGCGGTAACGAGGATAAAGGATTACTCAACCATTCCGGGATTTTGGTACCATCGGGATTGATAGTTGCAGATGTGTATTTACTCATATCAAACTCGTTTACTTGCTCGCCGTTTAATACTATCCAAATCTTCTTGCCTTTGCAGGTAACTGTATATCGATTCCATTCACCCGGCTTTTTAACATTACTTTTAGTGGCTGCCTTGTGACCAAAAACTGCTCCGCACTGCCAGCTCTTTGGTGCCTCGGACCATTGTTTGCTGAAATCGTCAGCAATTTGTATTTCAACACTATTGGGTATCCAGTTATTGATGTCGCTCGCATGCACAACTACTCCGCTATTGGTACCATCCGCTGTTTTGAATTCAAGGTCCAAAACAAAATCATTGTATTCGTCCTTGCTCCAAATATTTTCGTCTTTGCTTGCGGTTAAAACGCCGTTTTCAACGGTCCAAATTTCTCCCTCGGGAGCTATCGCATCCGACAAGTCCTCCTTGAAAAGGAATTTCCAGCCGTCACTGTTCGGGTGTATATTTACTTGGCCGGTAGCTGAGAATGCAAAAAACAAACAGGCAGTTAAGGCAAAAAGGTTAGTCCTCATGGTTATGGTTTAATGCGTAATATTACAAAATGCATTTATAAAAATCACTAATAACATGTAAAACCTGCGGTAACAACGTTCGAGTCAGAATTTTTTTATTATGCTGAAAACATCCTTAATTGAACTTTTGAAACTGAAAAGTAAGGCTTATTAAAAAATAACGCGAGATACGGCTGCTTCTCGTATCACTGATTGTATTACCGGAAATACTTCGAAAAATTCCTGCGTTTTGATTAAATACATCAAATGCTTGCAGACGGAAAGCGCATCGGTCTCGACTTAGAAACGTGCGTTCTAAATTTATATTCAGAATGGCCGGATTTACTGAAATATTATTCTTGTACCCGGTATTTATTGTTTTGGTGAAATCATAATTAAGGGCCCACTTTTTAAAGAAAGTATTACGTGCCGAAAAGCCGAAACTGTAAGCTTGAGTTCGTGTAGAAAACAGATTCCGGCTTTCATATTCGATGGAGTTGTAACCGTAATTACCGAATACCTCCCCCTCCATGTTTTTGGAGTTTAATCGCAAGTTTAAGCCTTGGGTTACACTCCACGCATCGCCGGAAGTTTTGAGATTATTTATGTATGTCAAATTGTTGCTGTAATTTATACCTCCGTTTAAAGATACAGTGAGCTTTCTTTTAATCAACGGGTGCGAATATGAATAATTACTGCTGACGGCTTTGTAACCATCTGCATTTAAAAAAGTTGTTATTTGCCTTATTGATTTCGAAGCAGTGTCAGCAATTACATTACTCAGAATTTTATCTTTTGATAGCGAAACGGAAGCATTTATAAACAAAGTAGATTCAGTTTTTAGGTTAAAAGAATTATATCCTAAGTTAATAACATGATCAATTTCAGGTTTTAAGTCCGGATTTCCGGCAATTAGATATTGGGGGTTGGAGTAATCGGTTACTGCCTGCAATTGCGAAAGCTCCGGCTGAAGAACTGTGCTCATGTAGTCAAAGTTCATGGTGCGGCCTTGTTCCAGGCTATAGTACAACCTGAGTGCCGGCAACAGGTTAAAACCCTTATAGCTTGCGCTTCCGGTTGATTTATCGGATGTGTTTTTTAGATATACCGGTTGTGCGAACAGACTTATTGTGGAAGAAAACTTCTTTTTATTGAGTTGATAATTAGCTCCCACTCTGTTGGTAATGAATGTACTGCGAATATCATTACTTAAAGAATCAATCGGAACGGTTCGAATTGGGCCTTCGCTTCGATCAAAGGCTTGCCGATTATTTCGACCCAAGGAATTATTATAATAGTAAAACACCTGAATAACACTCGCTTTACTGAGAGGTTCGACATAAGCGATATTAAAGTAAGAGTTAGTTAAAAGGTTTCTTAATGTGATTTCTTGGCTAATTTCATTAACTGTAACGAATGTGCCTTTAAGAAGTGAATCGATATTTTTTACAAGTTGATTTTGCTTGTTCGAAGAACTATTAATATTGCCGGTTATAGATAAATTCCTGCGAGACTTCTTAAAATTTTGATTATAAATAAAATCACTACCGAATGCGGGAAATCGGTTGGTATTCGAATTTCCGTTAATACCCGCATTCAAAGAGTTTAAGTCGCTTCCTGCTCTTCTAATAGTGAAAGCTGAAGTATTATCGCTATGAGAATAATTAGAAAGGAATCGAGGCGACATTCTGAAGAAGGTTCCGGTATTGGGCTTATACTCAAAAGTATAATTAAATTGGTGCGAGGTATTATCGCTTTCTGATCTGTTCTCCCGCTCATCGTAACTGATAAGATCCACGAAAACACTCTGTTGCGATGTGAATCCGTTTTGCTTATTATTTTGACCGCTGTAATTATAATTCCCGTAGCCGGAAAACTTCTTAGTCCACGCATCGCGGTAGTTTATCCCTGTAGAGTTCACCGTGCTTTTTCCGTCGCTGCGGCCGTTGGTATTATTAAAGTTTAAAAAACCCGAAAGCTGTTTTTCTTTTTTAAAAAGATTTCCGTTTGCGTTTGCTGTATATTGCCGGTTTGTTCCGCCGCCGGCTTCTGCTTGCCCAAACACACCCTTATTTCTATCATCTTTTAAAGTAAGGTTTATAATCTTTAGCGGTTCGCCTGCTTTTATTCCGGTTAGGTTTGCCTGCTCCCCGTAATCGTTTATTACTTGGATATTTCTTATCATATCGGCGGGCAAAATACCCGTTGTTTTTATTACTTCTCCGCCAAAAAAATCCTTTCCGTTAACCCGCAGTTTAGCTATTCTTTTACCTTGCATACTGATATTTCCGTCTTTATCAACAACAAGGCCCGGAAGCAAACGGATCAATTCTTTTACAAATGCGCCTTCTCTAACCGGAAAATGCTCCGCATTGTACTGAACCGTATCCTCTTTAATTACAACCGAATTCGTTCGCTTTATTTTAACTTCATCAAGCATTATACTGTCTTGCTCCAATATTAGAGGATCAAGCAATATGTCCTTTTGATTTGCGGGAAAAGAAAAATGTAAGGTTTTGGTTTTATAACCCAGGTGAGAAATAGTCAAAGTGAAAGCATTAACTGCTTTTACATTAAGGGAAAAATTACCGGCCTCTGTAGCACTAACAACAAGTGTATCGACAGCGGAATTGAAATTTACTTTTGCGGCAAGGGGAACTTCACCGGCATCTTTAACAAAGCCTTTTACTTTTACCCGCTCTTGAGAATAAACAGAAATCGAAGTTATTAAGCAAATAAAGAGTATAACTGTTTTTACCACAATGAAGTAATGGTCTCACAAATGTAAAAGCAATATACCGTAAGTCTTGAAATTAAATAGGTTGGTGTAAAACACCAACCTAAAGCAAAAGAAACTACTTAATACACCTGGGTATCATGAATCTCAAAATAAAGAGTTTGAGGGCTTAAGCTTGTGGTATGGCTTAAATTCCACGCACCAAAATAACTCGCGCTGCTCCAAACTAAAGTTTTTGTGCCGGGATAGGATTGCTTAATCTCATAAATAAAAACATTGCTAGAACTTGGTATACTAGGCCAATACGTTTTGGATACAAGTTCTACACGAAGATACTGAGCCCAGTTATTTTGAATTCCCCATGTTCCGTTTGAGTATGTTGAAGTCCCTTTTGGAGTCACATCAATGTTTGTTGTACTACCGGAGAAGGAACTTGGAGAGCTGCTTCCTCCTGCTTTTAGCGCAATGTATTTGTTGGTGAAGTTTTTGATAGATAAGCTCCATCCATTTTGACCATAAGAAGTTGTAGCATTAAATACCGCTGCAAAAAAGAATAATAAAAATAACTTTTTCATTTTTTCGAATTGTTAAAAATTTTAAAATTTTGTAATTAATTGTTTTTCGAATAAATCGAAATCTTCTCAACCTGGTTAAAAAGATCGGGTAGATGGGTTAGATTTAATCCATTAGCATAGAGGTTTAGGTTAGACATAGGTATTCATCCTATCGATATAGCGCTAAAATCGATAAACATGAAAAGCTCTTTAAAAAGCAATGCTAAGAGTACACTTAACTGTAGGAAATTTTAAGAAATATTGAATTTGATAAACAGTGTTGAAAGTTTGAGGAGCAGATAAATTGTAGGTTTTTCATAAGGTGTAATACTAGGTTTTGTGATGTGAATATAGGCAGGAAGAATTAGAAAGCAAATTTATTTAATTAAAAACTAACTTCTTTTTACACGTGTATGAAAAGAGACGCAAAAAATCCAAATGTATTTCTCCGAAAAAAGGCAATAAAAACGACAAAACAAGGCCTATCAGATCATTCTATTAAAAAAGACAATTTGGTAAACATGTAAATTGTTCACCAATCAATTTTAGAACCATTAACTTTTAACAGAAAGTTAACAAAAAAATAATCTCTTTTCCTGGAATTATTAAAGTAAAATATATACGGGCTCTAACATCGAAAAAACAATGCTTTACAGCAAATTGCAACCTCCGGCAAATAATTCAAAACTTATGCCTATGCCCTTGAACTTCTCTTTGCGGAAATAAAAGGTATCACGAAAACTTTTGCAAGTTATAAGCAACAACCACTAAAAAATATCTTGAAATACGGCTGCTTCATTTACTTCTTTAGTTTAAAGCTTTCTTCTAGCCATAGGAACTTATAACTACTGATTTTAAATTCCAAATTTGGGAGTAATACCTCCATATGACGTGCGAACTCCATTTTAACTAATTTTGGGATACAAAAAAATATAAAACAAAAAACCCGATTTGCATAATACAAATCGGGTTTTTTGTTGTCCAATCCTTATTCTATTGGAATTCGTCTCGCGAACGCTTCAATGTAAATCTTCTTATTTTCAGGTGCTCACGTTCCACCCAATTACCCACAATTCCTATTGTAACATTAGATTGCTGAGTAAGGGTAAAGTTAACCTCATAACTTTGATCTCCTGTACCCCACTGGCCGGTCTGCTCAGGGTTGCCCAAAGAACCGTCGTTAGATAATTTAGCCCACCCTAAGGAGCTTGTCTCCACCTGATCTACATCAGGTAAGGTATTTGAAGCAGAGGCTACAAGATAAGCCTTTCCGCTTATACGATGCTCCCTTTCTACACTAACCAATTTATACTTTCCGGGAGGTAGATCTGGAATTGTTTGATAAATTTTCCCGTTAGTAATAAGAGGCTCACCACCCCAAACTTCAACGTGAAATACACCACGCTTCCCGTCAACCTCGTCGTTACTCCAGCTACCCATTCCTTCAGGCCTTTGTTTTACGGCGGCATTGACTGTCCAATCTGCTAAAATTCCCCATCGCTGATCACCACCTTGTTGTCTGGCAGAGTTTCCAAACACAAGCTGATTATTCTTAATACGATCAGTAACATCTAAATCCATTAGATATGCCGGATCAAAAACAAACAGGATAGTTTTCTTAGTCTGATCTACCTGATGCCGAGAAACATTAGAAATTGTGAAAGCGAGAACCTTCTTTTTAAAATAACTCTCTTCGAACTTGAATGTGGTAACCTTTAAATCAAGAGTCAGATTAGTTTTAAAGTTGCCCAACTGAGGGTGTAAAGGCATAAAATACTCAGTTGAGTCAAGAGGAACAGCTCCTGCTAAAGCCGGATTAGTTTGAATAGCTTGTTGCTCAAACTGCTTATCGCGAATTATATCGATGTTAACAAACTGCGTAGCTGCGCCGGTTAACAAAAGCTTAACCGGAATTGTTAATTCTTCAATATTCGTTTGAGTAAAATTATTCCGGTCCTTATTTTTAGGAATGAATTCGGTAGTACCGCCAATATCGAAGCTCACTTTACGTATTGCATTGGCACTAAAAATTTCAGCCGGTTTATAAACAGCTATCACATAGCTTTTACCTGCATCAACTGTGTTTCCTTTAGTAGGATCTAAGATACTTACAGCAACAGCCTGTTGGCTGGTGTAATCAAATTCTAAGGCGCTGATGTTAATAGTCAGGTCAAAATTTGCGACTTTTGATCCCATAGGTATCATAACGTCTTGCGGGACACTGTAAAATCTATCTCCAAGAGCCTTTACATCTTTTAAAGCTGCATTAGCCGCTAATTCCGCAGCCAACTTTATTTTATCCACTTTTAAAGCAACACGAAAAGCCTTTGCAGCAGGTTTTTCAAGATTAATCTGCAAGGGAACAACAATCTTTTCGTTATCTTTTGTGTATAAAGTAGTATCTGCACCAATGATAATTAAATTCCCTCCTCCTGCTAATCCCACTTTGGTAGGATCACCTGTTTGGGTATTTTTTAACTCTAAGCTTTCATCCTCACAGGCTGTAAAATTTATACTAAGCAGCATGAGGAAGAAGTAAAATATTCCGTTAATCTTTTTCATTTGAATATTATCTTTAAAACTATTACGTGGCCTGCTTTATTGATTGATCCACACTCTGCCATCTAAACCCCAGTTTTCTTGACGAGCAATTTTAAACCAACTTAAAATTTGAGTAGCAATATCTGCTGAATTTGGAACGCTTCCGGTTAAATTGGTTGTAGCCGGAGCACAAAGCAAGTCACTGAAATCCTCCCAAACAAAAGGACCTTGTATATCAAAATCTATATTAAGCGGACCTATGTCTTTAAACTTATTACCTGAACCGTCTCTTAAAGGCCAATAAGCCATTAAATTACCGAAAAATGGATGAGCCTCGGTAAGCTCAGGATCGCAAGCGGTATTTCTGATTACGGAATCAGGAAGAGCCGCATTGAACATTTTAACTTCTGCAATTTGAAAATTAATAATACCTCTATCGCCGTTATTATCACCGGGTGTCCAGCCTAAAATAAGGGGATTATCGTTGCTGATACTTCTCTTGTTTAATACAAAAGGCGCAAACTGTCCATTAGGCTTTCTTATTCCTCCGTTATTTGTGTAAAAGTTATCTTGATCGTATGGATCGCCACCACCGTTACCCGGATCGAATTTAAGCACACCGTCTGTAAATAATGATACATAACGTCCGTCACTTCTTGTATCGCAAACCATAGCAATATCGTGCCATACATTAGGGCTTATTTGTGCAGCTTTAAGTTCTAAAGTGCCACCGCCGTTAGTCCCCCTATCATTACCTATATGAATTCCCCATCTGTCCCAATATAAGGAAATACCCCATCCGGTCCGATGATGAGTATGTACACTGCGCTTTCCGAAAATAGCCGGCCATTCGTAATTAGCATCTTTAGTAAGTGGATTGATTAACTTTTTAACCTTCATTTGAACAGTAAAATCACCGTCGCCAAAGTTCAAGTCTTCAGCCCGTGCACCCGATATAAAACCTCTGACAGCGTCACCATCTCTGCCGTGCAACCTAACAGTTTTACCAAAGAAGTTATACCCCAAAAAAGGCGTATTGACAAATCGTGACCGGTAGAACTTTTGATTATACAATATGGTAAAGGTATTAAAATAGGTATTACTGAAAATAGTACCGGTATTTTGACTGGCAGGTAAATTGAAAGCACCCCCTTTGTTAGAGGTAATAACAACCAACCAATTCTCATTAAAATAATCCTTTTTTGCCTTTAAGGCTGCCATAATCTCGCCGATGTAATCGTCCATTTGCTTAATGGCCGCTTTATAACCGGGATTATCCAACCCGTAACCTCCGGTTTGTCCTGCTATATCTACACCCTTAAATTCTCCTACTATTACTGAAGCTGTATCATTTTGAAAACTGCCAATAAGCGCATCCTTAACCGCAGCATCACTACCCTTGTTCTCGCTTACATCTGCACCTTCGGTAAACTTCTCTTTAAACAGAGCAGTAGAAGCATAGGCCGCAATTTTCATATTAGGGTTAGCAGTTTTCAACCGCTTGAAAATAACAGGATAGTCTTCAAGCTTGTTTCCGGCCAGATCATTACCTTTAACCATATGTTTAGCAGATTTAACCCCTGTAACCATGCTGGCCCAACCGGATACACCTAAAGAATCTTCACTTATAGAATTCCAAGCATACGTTGAATTTACCAACAATTTATTTATGTTTTCGGGTTTAGCATCTCTTACGGCTAAACCTCTGGCGCCGTCAACTATAATATACAGAACTTTGGGCGCACCGTAATTGGATCCTGTAGAGTCGGCACCGGCCACTTTGATTTTCTTCTCGAAGTCATCTTGGCAAGACGTCAATATCGAAGCGCCAATAAGCACCCCGAGTGACAATACTAAATTAATCTTTTTCATTTCGCTCTTATTAACCTTATTCAAATGTTATTCTAAAGATATTGTTAACCGGATCGCCGTTAAATTGCCGGATGAAACCGAATATCAACAGTGCCCTTTTTCCTTCAGCTGTTTGAGCCTCTTTAACGTCACTAATCCGTCCTTGAATCCCACCGAAGTTATTGTATCCTGAGGCCAATTTTCCTTTGTTATCCAATATCATCATACCTTGCCGAGATACTCCGCCATAAGAAGAGAATTGTCCAGCTGCAATTATCAGTCCGTCATTCAATTGACGTGCAAAGAATACGTCGCCACCAATGTTCAGATCCTGTCCGGTAAAAGTTTCATCTATCGACCCGTCCGGATTCAACACAACCAAACCGCTTGCTTTCTTACCGTTAAAGGTAAGGAAACGCCCTGCGACAAGATATTTACCGGTTACCTCATTATAGTTGATAGAAGTTATAAAATCAGCACCTGTGCCGGGATTAAAAGTACCATCAATACTTCCGTCTTCATTTAACCGAATAATCGAACCGGCAGGTTTATCCTCAAACTTGGTGAACCCTCCGCCAATTAAAAGTTTTCCTGCAAGCGCTCCCGTTTCATGCTGATAAGCCGTGAATATAATACCGTTTGTGGTTTCTATACCTTCTCCCCTGGGAACTCCATCCTTTTTTTGTCCTATAGTAGGATTAAACCGGTAAGTTTTGTCCAGATTACCGTCTAAATCGGTACGAAAGAGTTGATCTACATTTATAGAATCTATAACCTCTAAGTCATCCTTTCCGCTACTGCTTCCTACATTATATCTCCGACTCAAATAAGCTTTTATTCCGTCCCCGACAATAGTAAGCTTGTTATTGTATAAAGCCATGTAATCAACGGGAGCATCAGATCCTCCTTTAAAAGAAGGAATACCTAGAGTTTTGCCCTCATAAGTAGTTGTCGTGGTAGTGTCTATAGCTCCGCTGTGATAAATGCGGGCGATATTATGCATAAAGCGATTTTTATCACCGAAACCTCCAAAATTTCCGGCAGCATATATCCTGTTAGGAGTAAAGGCTAAGGAACTTAAAGGACCCGGAGAACCCGGTCCCGAATTAAAGAGCTTATTAATTGAGCCCTCGTTGGAAACTCTTACGATACGATTAATCTTTTTAACCAGTCCTTTGTTGTCCCAATCAGTAAAATTACCGATTACCATTAAATCGCCGTTAAAAGAATATACTTGAGAAACAAATTGGTCTGTTCCTTTTTTTGCTTTGAAACTTGCGTCCAAGTAAACTTTACCCAAAACCTCGAAACGCGGCCCGAATATTACTTGATTGCCTATTTGCATGGAGATAGCTCCCGAACTTGAATTGTCCGGAACTTTAACCTTAATCGTACCGGGATTAGCGGCTGTGGGGGCCTCCACAACCTCAGCAAGCTGCCCGTTAAAAAGAATTTGATAAGGAACAGATAATGTATCAAGATTGGCTACCTGAACTGTCACGATATCTCCCGGAAGCCCGGCAGCCGGTACAGGAGGCTTCACCGGAAATAGTTTAACCCCTATAAGTTTCTTAGCCCCTCCGTAAGGATCATCCCCAAGCACCTCATCTTCTTTACAGCCTTGCAAAAAGAACGCTGAAATAGAAAAAATGAGAACGAATATTTTAAGTTTACTCAACATTGTAATTATAATTAGTTAGTTTTTACTATTAGTTTACTTCGATTGCTCTACGTCGCTCATAAAATCAAATCCGAAACCGAAGTAATCGGCCCTTGTACTGGCAGGTAAAGCACCGATAGTACTGCTGGTACTAAGACTGGTAAACGCCAAAACATGAACAATTCCATTATTAGGTTTCAAATCTGAAGTAGATACAGCCGCAGTTACCCAATTGTCTAAAGGCTTAGAGGGATCGGGAACATACGAGTAGGCTAACTGACGGTAACCGATATATCTTACCTTATTTTGATCATTAAAAACCCCCCCTACATTAAACAGATCTGCACCGGAATAGTTATACGTGTTCAATCCGGGGTAAACCGAGCGAATATCAAAATCAACCTGAGGATAGTCTTTCAGTCGGTTAGTTCCCTTCATCATATAACGAGTTAAATACTTTTTCCATAATGCAGGACTTATATCATCCAATTTTTTTACTGTATCCTTTCCAAGCGGAAACAAAAATTCTCTGTTCAAGATAAGAATAGTTTGCTTAATAGACAAGTCTGTAGGAGCAAAAAAAGTAAAAGTATCTTTTTCAAACGTTTCTTTCAATCCCGACAACTCTACTATTGCAGCTATCGTATCCAAAGGTCCGGGCTTAGACTTCAACAAGTCTAACATGCTTCCTTTAAACTCACCGTTTGACTTTCCTCCGTCTATGAAGTAATCGTCTTTACTGCAGCCTAAGAAGGTACACGCAAGCAATGCAATAAATGAGGCAACCTTATATTTTTTAAAGTAGTTAATCATGATTTAAAAAGATTTAGAACCAAAAGCTGTTTAGTGTCATATACGGATTATTGTTTAGCGCCGCTCCGTCAATAGGCCATGTCCAACCACCGCGTTGAAATTGATCGCTCGTCAACGGATTTTTCGTCCATTGTTCATTCAAGATCTTCTTTGTCCGAATTAAATCGAAATATCGGTGACCCTCACCCAGAAGCTCGATTGTGCGCTCTCTGAAGATTGCATCCTTTAAATCCTGACCACCGCCGCCGGTATATCCGGGAGCAAGAGCGCGGGATCTTACTATATTATAAGACGCAATTGCTTCATTTTCGCGTCCTAACGCAGCCAATGCCTCAGCATGCAACAAAATAGCATCTGCATATCTGTAAATCAAGAATGTGTTATCGGGATTTGCGTCATCACGTGTAACCACATCGTCTGCAGTTAAAAATTTGTTTTTGGCAAATTTCAATAAATTAAACCGATAGTGGGGCTGCTCCGCTTGAACTATAGGGGGAGCCTCGCTTACACCCAAAGTTAAAGCATCTAATCGCTCGAACCATTCCTTTTCGCGGCCGTCTTGCCCTTTAATAGGAAAAGCCATATCTACAAACTCTTTGCTGAATACGGCATTACTGTATTCATGCATCCAAGCCGGCTGACGGTAGGGATAGTGCAAAAAGGCATCAACAAAAGGAGCAATAATATTAGGCCGTTCATTATAATTAATACTTTGAAAAAGCTCAAAAAGGCTTTCCTCTGTTCGACCCTTTATGACAAGAGTCCATTCTTTAAGGGGGTATAAACGATGAGCCTTGCTTTGAATAATCTCATCACCAAGCTTTGCGGTTGCCTCGTAATACTTATTTTGGTTAGCCGCATCAAAACCTGCGTTCCACATATTCATGTGCATCAATAATACTGTTATTGCTCCTCGCTGCGCCCTAACACCTCGCTGTGAAGGATCCGTAAAAGCCCAAGGGGCACGATCCTTAACCGTGTTTAAATCAGCAATACATTTATTCAATACAGACACAAAATTTTCACGCGGAATCGGATCCTTAAAATAGGCGTCGGAATAGTAAGGAACATCTCCGTATAATTGCACCATGAAGAAGTAGCAATAATTCCGCAAAAATTTAGCCTCCCCTTCGAATCGATTCTTTTCTTCATTCGTTAAGCCCGGTACACCTTCTTCCAGCTTAGAAACCAGAATATTAGCAGCTTGTATAACCTTGAAATAATCGTCCCAATTAGTTAAAGTGCTTATTTTAAACTCCGGCACTTGATTATCGGTGTTAAACAAAGCCGCTTTTAAGCCATCCTTTGCGTCCCTTTTACCGGAAAATCCTAAGGGGCGGCCGCCAAGCAGTTCTATATATTTATAATTCCAAATTCTGTTACCGAAGTCACCCGGACCCGGCTTTGGGATAACGTCCCCGGCCCGAAACTCACCGGTTGCACCGGCGGTATTGGTTAGGGTGTATTTCTGGTAAAGGAGGCGATACATTCCGTTTAAAGCAAGTTCTAAATCGCCCCTATTTTTATAAAAATTGTTTCCTGTTAATTTATCTATCGGGTCAACCCTTAAAAATTTCTGACAGCTGTATAGAAACATACAACTTAAAACAACTGCCAAACCCGAAATAAAATATTTTTTCATATCGTTTACGATTTCTTTTAATTAAAACTCAACATTAAGCCCTAAATTAAATGTACGAGGTACAGGATAACCTCCTGAAGCATCTCTTCCCACATTTGTTACGTTCTCAGGATTGGGGCCGGAATATCTTGAAAACGTTCTCAAGTTATTGGTTGACGTATAAATTCTAAGACTATTCAACCCTAAGGTACGTCTAATAAACTTCTTGTCAAACATATATGATAAGGTTATCTGATTCAATTTAAAATAACTTCCATCTTCTTGCCACAAGGATTGGTCAATTCTAAGGGGATCAACAAGAGCTGTATGATAATAATTATACGGGTTAGGAAATCTTGATATATCGCCCTGCTGCATCCAAACATCCATATTATCGAGAGGAACAACAGATTGGGGCCCAACTGTCCTTGTTCCGAAAGGATCAGACAATAAATCAAATCTTTCTGCCAAAGCATTATTCAAGATAGAGCGCTTAGCAGTAAAGGTTGCAAAAATATTTAGCCCGAAATTTTTATAAGATAAATTGGATGAAATACCACCTGTCATAATTGGTTGGGTATTACCGGCAGGTCCGAAATCTTTAGATGTAATTAAATAATCTCCGTCTGCATCATTAAAAATTGGATCGCCGCCTTGATAAAAGGAGTTAAACAAATTTGCACTATAGTTATCTCCTTTAACATTACGAACTCGAAGACCTGTTACCGGGTCCACAGGAACTTGAGCATCAGTAGCATAAACACCCCTATTTTGAATAAAGAAGTTTGAAAGAGAGTTTTTACCTACTCTATAAAGTAAATGCTGCCTATCCTTAAGATCCAGTTTCAAGAACTGTCCGTTATATTCAATCGGAAGATTTGTTAATACATCCGTATTGAAAGCACCGTTAACATTAAGACTCCAATTCACTTTACTTGTTTTTGCCAACGGACGAAATGATACCGAAAGTTCATGGCCCCAGTTTGCCAAAGCCGCTTCATTAGTAGTAAACTTTGAAAAAGCCAAGATGTTGGGCAGTGGTGTATCAAAAATCAAATTATCGACCTGCTTAAAATAAGTGTCATAGTTGATCTCCACTTTCTGATCGAAGAAGCCGCCGTCAAACCCAAAGTTCACCTGAGTAGTGGTTGTCGGTTTTAACAAGGGGTTCGGAATAGCATCTAAGTCCATATATACAATCGGTTGGTCATTGTAAGTATCTGAACTGAAATTATATTTACCGTAAATTGTTTGTAAGTTACCGTTAGGGACAATGTTTTTACCCCAAGTAGCACGAACGGCTGCATAACTTAACCAGGAAGCATTTTCAAACAATTCTTCCTTACTGAAATTCCATTTTAAACCAACAGAGGGATTGTAAGAATACGGATTATTAATACCACTGGCCGATGAACCGTCCATACGGGCAGTAATATCAACTACATATTTCTTTCTAAAGTCATAGGTTAATGCACCCGCAAAAGATGCCAACCTCGCGTTTTTGAAATCGCCGAACGTTCCACCGCCCTTTGATGCGTTACCGCCATAACCAAACGGCCCTTGAACTTGATCGTCCGGTGTTCTGTTTTGACGTATTACGTTAGTTTGACGACCTTGAATGTATATTTCAGAAAAAACACTGGTGTATATAGTATGTGTATCGTTAAATGACTTAGAATATGCTAAGATATTTCTGTTGTATAATTGATGGTCGCGGCTGTTAGAAGAGTAAACTTCAGCAAATTGCGCATTAGCTGCCGCAGGAGTAAATTTATTAAGGGTATTACTGTTAAAATCGTAACTAATATTAGAGGTAAGATTCAAACCCTTGATAAACTCATACGCAGCCTCTGCATTCGCCCTTAGGTTGCGGGTGTAATCTTTATTATCTGTTTTTAAAGACGATATAACACCGCCGGTTGCACTAAACAATGACGGACCGGGTAAAAGGGAAGAAGCCTGTCCGTTTGAAGCAACACCGGTTTGAAATAAACCGACTCCGCTTCCTACTTTACGACTTCCAACGGAACCGAACACAGAACCTAAAAACGATAATTTCGCATTAGGTTTGAACTGCATGTTCATGTTTAGATTATAACGGTCGAACCCTGTATTTTTAATAACACCGTTTTCGTTATAGAAACCTAAGTTAGCCTTATAGTTAAAACGGGGGTCGCCGCCGTCAAGCATTAAATTGTGCGTTTGATTATAAGTAGTTTGATAAAACAAGCCTTGCCAATCGGTAGCGTTGTTATAAAAAGCATTCAAACTGTCAGATAGCAACGGGGTAGTAGTAATGCGATATATGTCTGCAAAATTTTCACCGTTAGAACTGTTATAAATCTGCTGTAATTTCAGATTACGCTCAGAACGACCTCCCATAGTCTCTCTTAGTTGAGGCGGAGCGTTTACAAAAAAGTTTGTAGTATAACGAACCCGAGGAATTGTCGAATTCCCTCTTTTAGTAGTAATCAGCATTACTCCGTAAGCACCTCGCGAACCGTATAGAGAAGTGGCTTGCGCATCTTTTAAAATTTCGATACTTTGAATATCTTCCTGCGGGATCAGAGACAAAGGGCTAACACCCGCGCCTTGCATTTGAAGGCCTAATT
>JAYULL010000042.1:0-16458 GCA_043763625.1 Sphingobacteriaceae bacterium
GGTGAAAATAAATCTTGATTATAAGGCAATGAAAGAGTTGAGGTTATCTGATCTTAGACTACATTCTATGCCGCGGTAATTGTAGAATTACTAAAGGCCTAAATTTCGAGCAAATTAAAATAGAAAGTAGAGCCCTAGTGCAGTTTGGTTTCTACGCCCATAGTTCCCTCATGTTCTTTTATAATGCTGTCGGAAATATACAGCCTAAGCCGCGGGCGAAGTACTTATTCGAAATCATTAACAGAAACATTATTATAGCTATCGAAGCATTTTTAGGGAAATTATACTTCAATGTTTTTTGAAGTATAATTATTTAACTGAAATATCTTTCCAATAAGCATTCCCTACTTCTTTTCCGGGTATAAGCACTCGCTGATACAGGCGAATGAAAACAGTTTTATCTCGATATGGGGCCAGATTCACTTCTATATTTTGCCATTCCTTATTTTTTTCTTTACCCTCAATCACCCTTGATAACTTATTATCATTCCCAATAAAAACGTCCAATCTCCAAACCCGGCCACTATCCGCACTTACTTTAAAACTAAGCTGTTTTTCCGTAGTCACTTTGAATGTGCGAGACAGTGATAATCCCCTTATCTCATCTCTGGGATATGTAGCAAGTATCTCGCCGTCTAAATAGGTATTCCCTCTAATTCCGCCCATTCCACCTCCTGCACCGCCAAATCCGGCCCTTTCCAGCTTCCATTCCGGATTCCAATATTTAGTAAGATCTGCAAGTTCAAATAATTCGGCCGGCTGTGTTAGGGGCGGTTGAACTTTAATATTGAAATAATTACCAACCTGTTTCGCCCTGTTTTGTTGAAGGATTTGTTTTCCGATAGCTGCGGTTCTTTTACTTAGCTCTGATATACTTTCGTCCACCGCAGGTGTTAATACTACATCACCCATTTTATCGCCTTTAATTCGGTCGCCAAAACTTTTTACCAAATAAGAAGGGATAGTTTTGAAACCGGTTACAGCTCCAATTACGGCAGCTGCATTCGCTGCATTACAATCAGCATCTGTAAAATCTGCTGCACCGTAAGCCAAGTTTACAGTCTTCAAAAAATCAGCATCTCCAAACCATAAACTGGCTGCTACAATGCCTCCGTTTGGAACAGCATTATTGGTAGCCGGGTACTCAATATGCCACCTGTCTTCGATAGCATTAAATATTTCTGAAGAGGATTTTCCTTCCTCTGCCATGCTTATTACTTGGTCAATACATTTTCTATACGGAGATTTAGGGTTTATTAACTTGGCAGCTTTCCGAACAATTATTTTCGGATCCTTTTCAAAAAATCCGATGCTAACCATACCTGCAACAAACACCGCTCCGTCAGTACCTTCGGCGTAACCGTTTATATGCCCATATTCCCGTGCCATCTTAGCCGCTAAGTTCGGCATACCGGGTGCTAACACACCGTAAATATCGGCACTGAATTGCGGACCGATTGAAAACCATAATTTATTATACTTGGGATGGCCTGTTTGCGGAGGAAGTATCCCTTTCCTCATTAATAGACGAGCCTGTTCACTGGAACCCCATGATCCACATGAATTCTCTTTCCATTGCTCGCCCAACTGTTGAACCGACATATTAATACCATATTTCTCGAAAGCACGAACCGTGGCCATCTCATAGTACCAGTCGTCATCCACTAGCGCTGAAGTTGTATTTACCGGCAATTGATCTACCCATTCTACGGAAGCTGTATGGTGCTCAAATCTGAAACCCATTATAGTTGCGGCCATCTGTGCAACCCAAATTGCATGGACTTTCTCTTCGTAGTCGGCAAAAGAAAGCGTATGAGTAACCTCGATCGAGCTCGAACCGGATTTTTTTTTGGCACTTTGAGCGTTTAACTTAGCGGTTAGACAAAACAGTAAGCTGAAAACAGCAATCGGGAAAATTATCTTTTTGATATAGAACGTGTGCATAAGATGAATTAAGTATGGTTAGAATAAAGCCAGGTTAAATAGAATTAAGAATGGAAGATTCTCTAACAATATAACACAATCGGAAACGCACTTTTCTTAGCCTTGCCGGTTTAGCCGCTTCAGTCTAGGTAAAAACACCCGAGAACAAAGTAGTTTTTGCAAATATTTTAGAAATTATAGTGCTCTTACCTTTTCCCCATTGGCATTTTAGGCATGCCTCTCATCATTTTAGCAGCAGCCGCCGGATTGCTGAATTGCTTCATCACTTTCCGCATATCATCAAACTGTTTTATTAGTTTATTTACTTCAGCAATATCATTTCCCGATCCTTTTGCAATCCGTATCCGACGGCCGGGGTTTATTGAATCGGGATTTTCACGTTCGAAAGGAGTCATCGATCGTATAATAGCTTCAATAGGTTTAAATGCATTGTCGTCGATATCAATATCTTTTATCGCTTTACCAACGCCGGGAATCATGCCCATCAGATCTTTCATGTTGCCCATCTTTTTGATTTGCTGAATCTGGCCGATAAAGTCGTTAAAGTCGAACTTGTTTTTGCGGATTTTTTTCTGCAATTCGGCTGCTTCTTTCTCGTCGAACTGCTGCTGAGCACGTTCAACTAACGAAACCACATCGCCCATACCCAGAATTCTCGAAGCCATCCTATCGGGATAGAAAACATCAAGCGCTTCGGCTTTTTCGCCGGTACCTATAAATTTGATCGGCTTGTTTACTACGGATTTTATTGATAGTGCTGCCCCGCCGCGAGTATCACCGTCGAGCTTGGTTAAAACAACACCGGTAAAATCCAAACGATCATTAAAAGCTTTGGCAGTGTTAACGGCATCCTGGCCGGTCATTGCGTCTACAACGAAAAGAATTTCGTGAGGATTAGTACGATCTTTAACCGCGGCAATCTCGTTCATCATCTCTTCATCAATAGCCAAGCGGCCCGCCGTATCTACAATTACTACGTTGTTCCCGTTCTTTCTTGCCTCAGCAATGCCTTCTACTGCTATTGCGATCGGATCTTTAGATTCTAAATTAGCATACACCGGAACGCCTACTTGACTTCCTAAAACCTGCAACTGAGTAATTGCAGCCGGACGGTAAACGTCGCCTGCTACCAGCAAAGGCTTTTTGCCTTTTTGGGTTTTTAAAAAGTTGGCCAGTTTACTTGAGAAAGTTGTTTTACCGGCACCGTTTAATCCTGCAATTAAAATCACCGTTGGATTAGAAGATAAATTGAGCTCAGTCGCCGTTCCGCCCATCAGCTCGGTAAGCTCATCGTTCACAATTTTGGTGAGCAACTGGCCAGGAGAAATTGCGGTTAAAACATTCTGCCCTAACGCCTTTTCTTTGACATCGTCGGTAAAAGTTTTGGCCGTTTTATAGTTAACGTCGGCATCGAGAAGGGCTTTTCTAATTTCCTTCATCGTTTCGGCAACGTTTATTTCGGTAATACTTCCTTGTCCTTTTAGAACTTTAAAAGCTCTGTCGAGTTTATCCTGTAAATTTTCAAACATGATTAATAAAGTTTAAAAGCCTGCAAAGCTAAGATTTTCTGAAGTTTTCAATCGGATATTAGTTTGGAAATCTGTAAACTAATCCAAGATACAGACCTTCGGTAGCCTGAATTTTGTCTGCTGCATCATTGTCAAAAATGGCGGTTGAATTAAAACCCACGTTAACAAATTTGTTTACGCGAGCAGTTAACTGTGCCTCTAATCGATGGTCAATAAATTTAAGCTTTTCCAAATGCTCGTAATTGGCAAACATTGAGTATCGAGAGGTAAGCCTCACGTTCTTAAAAATGTCTTTTTCGAAATTCGAAATTAACTGAAAGGCCAGCTCATTTCTGGCTTTATGGCCTGCCTTAACCCCAAAGTTGCCGGGATTAGTTTTGATAATATCCTCATCAAGAACGAAAGTTTGACGTGCAGTACCGGTTCCTAGCCTGAGCCAATAGAAAGTTTTGTATTTGAACTCAATGCCCAGCGATTCAGTGAGATATCCGGGAGACATAAATCTGGAAATCAATGTCTTTTGCTCATTCTGCTGCTGATCTCTAAAATAATTGAAACCCTTGTCGAATTGTGAATCGAAGGATAATGAAGCAAAGAGATTCCAATGCGTCGAGAATTTCAGCGACACTTTATTGTCCCAAAAGAAGCGGTCGTTTGTTTTTTTCTCGAGTTGATCTTTATTCTTAACTTTTCCGTACTGAACAATTACTTCCGAAACATAGTTCTTGTTTTCTTTGGTATAGTCCAACTTGTAATTAAACTGACCCCCAATGGCCAGCGAGGTAACGCCCCCGCCTTTCCAATTATCGCTGAAAGCTGCTTGATTTATATTAATTCCAAAAGAGGTCCAATTCTTCCAATAATTTACTCTGAGGTCTAAACTTTCTACCGGGATTTGAACTTGTTGAATTTGTATAACCGGGTCTTTAACCGGTAGGCTGTTCTTTTTCGGGTACTGTCTCAGGCTGTTAAAATCAATAGAATCTTGCTCATTGCTTTTATCTTGAGAATAGCCTGACGATATAAAAAACGTGAACAGGATAAAAAGGTACTTCTTAGCCATTATGCAAAGAAATAGAAAATCCGGTAAGTATTACCAAGCAGAAATGTGCTTTTTAGCAAGAACAAGCGGTTCACTTATAAAAATGACAACCAAGCGCAAAATTTTCGACTTTTTAAATATGTAACATTTTTGTCCATGGCGTAAGCTTCTCGCTCAAAAACAATGTTCAAATAGGCCATTTGATGATTGCGATATTGAAGTAGGTTAACGAAATAATTTAAAAGATAAAGAACATAAAACGGCAATACTAAAAGCTCTAATTGCTGCCGCAGATGAATACGTTCATGGTTGACAAAAATCGGGTCGTGTTTGGAGTTTGAATTTTTTACAAGGATAAAAGGAAATAAAGCCATTCCGTTAACAGCCATAAAAGGAGCTTTCACAAACCAAAACCTCATTCTTCAGCCTCTTTTAAAGCAGGCAAACGGTTAGCAGTCGGGTTTTGCCGGTATCTGTTCACGCTTTCTTTTATATAACCCAGCATTGAATAGTCGTTATACTGCAATGCTTGGTGATACGAGGGCCTGTATTGCTGCATAAAATCGGCAAGAGCTCCGCCTTCGAAACCGGTAACTCCGCCAACAAAAGTCTCATTGAAGCGATAATCAATTATAGCATCCCGATAGTCTCGCTCGATAATTTCTTGAAGAAATCGGGCATTCTTCCCTTCGCGACTAAGCAAATTATACAGGGCATCGATACTTAAACCTACACCTAATCCGTTTGCTCCTGCTCCTACCGTAAAAATATCTTTCGCGTTGCCCTTTCGGTAAATGTCTTGGTATTCTTCTTTGGTTGTTTTATATTTTTTTTGAGGAGAGGCAGTTCCTTTTCTCACAGTGACTTCTTTCAGCTGAATATTCTTCCGCTTTAAATAAAAAACAATAGCGTTTTGATTGCTTATTGTAGCAGTATCTACAAAATAGCCTTCCAGAGCAGCCACGAGCGTGTCGCCCTTGGAAGCATTTCCTCGGAATTCGCCTTTTGAATTATTAAAAATTCCTTTGTTAGTGCGGGTATTGTAGATGTAAACCCTTGCTAATCGCAGCTTACTGCCTGCGTCAAAAACGATTCCTTCCAAGCGGTGCTCCTGCGCAAAGATTTTAATTAAACAGCAAACAGAGAAAAGAATTAGAAATAAAGATTTCTTCAACACTATATAAAACTACAAAACCACAGGCATTAGCAAGGGCAGTTTAACAAACATTAACATTTTACTTAGAAACAAGCAGAAGTTGCCCGAGTTTTAAATCGTTGTTCTCTAAACCGTTTAAAATCTTAATTTCTTCTACCGTAAGGGTGTATCGTTTGCTGATGGAATATAACGTATCGCCCGGCTTAACCTCATAAATCTTCATGGCCACGGGCGCCTTTTCAGGTTCGCTTTTTACTTCGGCGGGTGTTTTTCCGGCAATTTCTTCTTGTACTTTTTCTTCGCGTTTTTCTTTAGCAATTATGCTTGTTTCTTCTCGGTCGTATTGATCTAAACCATATCTCTCGACAATGTCGACTAATAGTTCAGAGTATCGGGGGTTGGTGGCATAACCGGCCTGCTTCAATCCGTTTGCCCAACCCTTGTAATCGTCTCGGTTTAATTCGAATAAGCCGCTATATCGTTTGCGTTTTAAAAAAACGGAATGATCTTTAAATGATTCTTCAGCGTTGGCATAAACACGAAAACATTCGCCTGCCGCGTCATCATCCTTCAAAATAGTGGGGCCTTTCCAATCGGTATTGCATTTAATACCAAAGTGGTTGTTGGCCTCTCTTGCTAAAGATCCGTTTCCGTTGCCGGATTCCAATAATCCCTGCGCCAACGTTATACTTGCCGGAATACCGTTTTTATTCATCTCATCAACAGCTATTCCTTTAAATTTTTCAATGTATTGCAGTGCAGAAGTGCTCCTGACAAGTACGTTTCCGCCTATAACTTTCGCAGGCTGCTTTGCCGGCCCGGCATTTCTAACCTGTTTTCTAGTGCTGCAGGATGTTAAGAAGATTGCAAGAAAGATTAGGGGGTATTTGTACATTAAGGATCTAAATTTTCAACCGTTGCCCGGGAGAAAGTCTATTGGTCTTTAACCTGTTTGTCTGTTTAATAGTGGTAACTGAAGTTTTAAATTTTTTTGCAATAAGGTTTAAGTTATCTCCTTTTTTCACACTATAAACTTCTGCTTCAAGTGTTTCTACCGTAGATTCCGGTTCTATAAGTTCTACCAATTGAGCTTGCTCTGCCGGTTTTTTATCGTACTCATAAAGCTTGTATGCTTTTATTATACCCATTACTTGGCTTGCCCAAGTGCGACTGTGTGCATATCCGCCTCGCTGTATCTCCAAAGCCCACTTTTTATAATCGTAAGAATCAAGTTTGCCGAAGAGCGGACTTAAAGAGTTTCGATTCTTCATCCGGCTTACGAAATCTTCGTAAGAGTCATCCACATTTTCGTAGCCTTTATAAGCAGAGTGAATCTGTTTACTGCTGTTATGCCCCTTCATCCCAAAATGATTATTAAGATAGCGGGCAATTTTGCTGGTGCCTGAGGCAGATTCGTGAATGGCGATTCCTAAAACAACACTGGCCGGAATGCCGTGTTCATCCATTAATCGTATGGCAGCTTCTTTGTATTGTTCAACGTATTTGCTTGCTGCCGACTGTCCGAAGGTAAAGCTTGAACTAAAAATCAAGCATACTGTAATCAATCGTTTTAACATACTTTTTAAATTTTACGAATTAAAAATAGACCGTCCCGCACCGGTAAAATTAGTTTTTCAACACGGTGGTCCTTGCTTATTTTATCATTGAAGTTCCTGATATTAACAGTGTCTTTGTCGTTATCTGCGATAACTTTGCCGCTCCACAGCACATTATCTACTATAATTAAACCTCCGGGCCTTACCTTATCAATAGTAAGGTCGTAGTATAAGGCATTATTTTTTTTATCTGCATCAATAAATATCAAATCGAAGGTCTCATTAAGTCCGGGAATTATATCCGAAGCATTTCCTATAAGATATTGTATCCTGTCTTTAACGGAAGAATTAGAAAAATAGTTTCTTACCCGTTCTTCGAGCTCTTCGTTTATGTCTATGGTGTGAATTGTTCCTTCCGGATGAAGACCTTCGGCAAGCGCTAAAGTGGCATAGCCGGTATAAGTACCTATTTCTAAAATATTTTTGGGTTGGATCAGTTTACTTAAAAAACTTAGCACTCGGCCCTGGAAATGCCCCGAAAGCATTCTAGGCATTGGTACCTTTAGATGCGTTTCACGGTTTATGTACCGGAGCAGTTCCGGCTCCGGATCGCAATGTTGCTCCAAGTAAAGTTGGATGGCATCGTTCAGGAGTTCCATGGCGGCAAAGGTAGAGATTATTGCTTTTAAAAAAGTAGGAAAAATAGAACAAGTTCTTTTACAGGATATTACGAAACTACCTTTCCTGTGAATCTAAAGAAACATAATCTTCTTTAAGTAATAATCCTCATGCTTTATTCCCGGTACTTTTTTGTTCTTAATAGAGCATCAAAAATTCTATGAATCGAATTTATACCGAAGCTTTACCAAAAGGGTGAGCAAAACGAATGTTAATCGCGTAAGCAACTTACTTAAAACATAAATCGTCTGTAGATTACTTGCAGTTTTCGCTTTTTTTCGTCCACGCTTCTCTCCCACTTAATTTCCGCTGCATAAGAAATTACACAATCGCAAATGATACAAAGCAACAAAAGTATTCCGCACATTAACCTGCCGTTTAGCTGCCCTGAACTAACCACTAAAATTACGGCAAGAATGTTAAAAGAACTTAGAACGATAGCAGTGCGACCGTAACTTAACCCCAACGAACTCAGTTGATGAGCAATAGAGGCGGTGTTTATATTTAATTTGAAAATAGCATTCAACTTTGCGACTGCAAATAATCTCAAAGCATTATAAATCGGGAAGATAAGCACTGCTACCACAACTGCCGGGGAAAACATAAGCGTTTCCGATACAAATTGATCGTTAAGTTTAAGAAATTCTATACATAGTACGGATGATACAAAACCCAAAAGCAAACAGCCCCCTTCGCCTAAAAATATCTTCTTTAAAACCAAATTGAACTGAAGAAACCCTAAACAAGAGCCGGCAATAGAAAAAGCAATAAGAGCAAGAACAGGCTGATTAATATGAATGAATAAAATTCCTAATGTACCGTTTACCGACAAACCTGTTAATCCTACCAATCCGTAAACCACATCAAGCAAAGAAAAAGCATTAACAATAAACAAAATAACAATTACGGTAAGCAGAATACTTAAAGGCTCCGGTAAGGTGTAAATATTAAAGAAGCCTTGAAGGCTTGTTATTTTAATATCGCCGAACACGATTGTTATCAGAGCGGCAATAAGCAGTACGGCAAATTTGGAAAGCGGATGCAGCGAAAGCAAATCGTCCTTCAATCCGGCAAAAAATAAAATCAGGCACGACCCCATAAAGAAATTTAAGCTCTTTAAAAAGTCGGATTGGAGCGTAATAAATAAAGGAAGCATAAGTGCAACTAAAACCGCAATTCCGGCAAGACGAGAAACCTTTAAATCCGGATGTTTTTTCCTCAGGTTGAAATTATAAAGCCGGTGATAAGATGCAATCTGTATAATCGAAGGCGTAGTAATCAGCATCAATAAAAAAGCTGCCCCGGAGATAATTAAAAAGATGAGCGGGTTTGATAAAGTTGTAACCATCGAGTTGAGCTTAATTGAGAGCACTTTATTTTAGTAGATAAAGCAGTGTTTTTAACGATTAGGCCGGGAAAAGGTTACCGAGCCGAGGAGCAGAGGGATTAAACTGAAAGACTTATAGCGTTTTTCTTTAGAGAGAATGAGAGAGATTGGATAAGTATATAAAATTTGTGCGAAAGAATGAGTGTTGTCTGTTTCTATCTTAAGATTGGCTCGTCATATTTTACTTTCACTTCCCGTTGCACCGTAATCTTATCCTCGTTGCAAACAAGTACGATTTAGGTGACGACGAATTTAAACCAACCTTCCTTTCCTGTTGTTGCCGTATAAATTTCCCAGCCTACCGGGAGCGTAATAGTAGTTACAATACTGTTAAGATTCGAAATCTCACCGGTTTGCACCTATGGCCCGGTAGAAGATTAGGTAAAGTCTAAAAACAAAATAACCGTCACAAGTTATTGCAGCGGTTATCTTGTTTGCTCAAAGGCTGCTCTTTTCTTGATCTTAAAATAATAAAGTCAATAAGGGGCTTACCGTTGAATAAATACTATTTAGAACAAGGTGTCGGAATAACCGTACTTGAGATTAACGTAACCGCTGTTTGAGCATAGAGTTTTCCGGTTACTTTAGCTCCGGAATTTAAAGAGATCAATGATTTACTTAATATAGTTCCTTTAAAATCTACATTCGTTCCGAGTACAGCTTGTCCGGCTACAACCCAAGTAACGTTTTTAGCCTGTGCTCCGCCCGTTAAACTCACTATTGCGTCATTCCCGATCGTGAGATCACCTGCTATCTGAAAAATCCAATGATCATTAGGCCCTCCGTTTAGAGTAACACCTGCATCGGTTAATGACACGCCGGTGCTGTATTTATAAATGCCGGGGTTCAAGGTCTGTCCGCTAATGGCTGCACCTACAATAGGTGAAGGGCTTGTAAGTCCGTTGGCCGTGGTATAAGCTGTCTCCATATCAGTAATGGCCTTTGTCATTTTTGCAGGAGTCGGGGCTGCATAATCTGCCGCATAAACTCTTCCTATAACAATAGGTGTCACCGAAAATTGATTAGTAGGATCCATAACCAATCCAAAACCTGTTATTGCGGTAGCTGCAATCGGGCTGACGCCAATATTACCGGTAATGGAGGTAGTGCCGGTTGTTGATATGCCTGTTTTAGCCAAAATTGTGAAATCACAGGCCGTGCCGAGTTTTACAGCCTTCTCGCAGATTAGAGCGAGGTCTGACTGAGTCTTGAGGTTTGACTGAGTCTTGAGGTCCGGCTGAGTCTTACTACAGCCGGCCATTAAGATACTAGAGGCAGCGAAGATAAGTTTAGCTGCAGATCCGGAAAGGATGTTCAATTTCATACGATTTAGATTAATATTAAAATACAACAATTTATGAGAAAAAAAGTTTATTTTTAATAAAGAATATTTATTATAGGTTAAAATTGATAGCCCTTCCTAGCAACTCTTCCAACTTCTTTTAATAGGAGGCGTTTACTAAAGGATGCGTCGTCCGCAATAGAATGGCTAAATGTATAGTAATTTTGCGTCTGCTTTGGATCCTCGTCGAGATCGAGATACAGATCGGGTAATTCGAGAAAGAATCCGGGAAAACGTTCTCACCGCCTAAGTGTTTTGAGAGAGCCGGTCTTTGTAACAATAAATTTAAAAAATGACTAATTATGATTTTATACTCCGGTTAAGGTGAAAAGGTCAATTCAAGAACAATTATGCAGGTAATTTAAACAGGTTTGGTTTTGTGCGTGATTTGATAGCGGTCTCTAGACATGAAAAAATTCTATCGTTCGCGTTTGCAACCCGGATGGCTAAGAACAGCAATTGTATTGTTAAGATATCTTATACATTAAAAATGTATTTCTCGTTACATCCTCAGTTTAAGCGAGGACGAGCGACGATTGTTACTGAATCACAAATGTTAAAAAAACATGTTTATAACATAATAAAATGATCATCAGCGAGTTCCCTTTAAAAAGCACGAAATGTTAAAATGTTAGGAAAATTTCGAGGAACTACTTAGGACATAGGGTATATTAGTACTACTAAAAAAAGCGCCGGGCTTTATAATGGTCACCCGACGCTACTCTTTCTTTTACGCTTTACTGAGAATAGCTAATGAAACTATCTTCGTATACGGGCCAAAAAAGAAAGTAGGATGTGACCCTCCAGATCACAGTATTTTTACAGCAAAGCCTTGTTAATTAACAAGGCTTTGCTGTTTTATAATCTTTTACGAGCATCCGCCCTGCGTACCGCAGTTCAAACACTTATAACAAGTACCTGATCTCACCATAATATGTCCGCAGTTACCACAAGCCGGGGCATCAGACTGGCCGCCGCCGGAAATATCTAAAACAGGCTTTAACTTTTTGTCTGAAGAGATTTGAGAAGTAATTTTTGCCGGACGGTAAACGTTGCTTGAGTCGTTGTTTACATCCTCGTCTGCCAATTGCGGATTTCCGATTACAGCTTTTTGTTCTGTCATCACATGAACCAAGTCAGTACGACCCAAGTATTCGTAACCCAACACTCGGAAAATGTAATCAATAATAGAAGTGGCACTTTTAATGTTATCGTGTCCGGTAACCATGCCGGATGGCTCGAAACGAGTGAAGGTAAACTTCTCAACAAACTCTTCCAACGGAACGCCGTATTGCAAACCGACTGATACCGCGATAGCAAAACAGTTCATCAAAGAGCGGAAAGTTGCGCCTTCTTTGTGCATATCCACAAAGATTTCACCTAAAGTTCCGTCTTCGTATTGCCCGGTGCGAACAAATAAGGTTTGTCCGCCAACGGCTGCTTTTTGAGTAAAGCCTCCGCGTTTTCCCGGTAGGTTTTTACGCTCGACAACAGAAGATAATTGACGCTTGAATGTAGTATCGGTAGATTTTTCAAGAATAGCTCTTGCAGCTTCTAAAACTTGCTCTGGCGTTAAGTCGCTCAATTTAACGTTTGCTGCTTCGCCTAAAACTTCTTCAACAGTATCTAATTTATCTTCTTTAGAATCTGATGATTTTGTTGATAAAGGTTGAGACAGTTTACACCCGTCTCGGTATAAAGCGTTTGCTTTTAGAGCTAATTTCCACGATAATTCATAGCAGTTTTTGATTTCTTCTACCGTAGCCTCATTCGGCAAATTGATGGTTTTAGAAATTGCGCCCGATAAGAAAGGCTGAGCAGCAGCCATCATTTTGATGTGGCCTGTTGCATGAATATAACGCTGACCTTTATTTCCGCATTTGTTGGCGCAATCGAAAATCGGATAGTGCTCTTCCTTTAAGTAAGGAGCACCTTCAATGGTCATTGTTCCGCAAATGAATTCGTTAGCTTCCGCAATTTGTTGACGGTTAAAGCCTATAGCACGCAAAAGATTAAAATCGGTCGAGTTGTATTGTTCCGGCTTAAAGCCTAAACGTTTTAAGCAATCTTCGCCTAAGGTCCATTGATTAAATACAAAGCCTATTTCGAAAGCTGCTAATAACGACTTGTCGATTTTCTCTAATTCGTTTTGAGTAAATCCTTTTGCGGCAAGCGAATCGAAATTGATATTCGGAGCACCTTTTAACGTAGCAGCACCTTTTGCGTAATTTACAATTGCTTCAATTTCATGATCTTTGTAGCCTTGGTTTTTTAAGGCTGCCGGAACACCTTGATTGATGATTTTGAAGTATCCGCCACCCGAAAGCTTTTTAAATTTTACTAAAGCGAAATCAGGCTCGATGCCGGTGGTATCACAATCCATAACTAAACCGATTGTTCCGGTTGGAGCGATAACCGTAGTTTGAGCGTTGCGGTAACCGTATTTTTCGCCTAATTCAACTGCTTTATCCCATGCATTGCATGCAGCAGAAAGTAAATAATCCGGACAAGATTTCTGATCGATTCCCGGAGGCGCAATTTCTAAACCTTCGAAAGCATCGGTCGCATTGTAAGCAGCATAACGATGGTTTCGCATTACCCGCATCATGTGCTTTTTATTGTCTTCGAATCTGCGGAAAGCACCTAATTCTTTCGCCATTTCGGCTGAAGTTGCATAAGCGGTACCGGTCATGATTGCAGAAATTGATCCGCCGATTGCACGAGCTTTGTCGCTGTCATACGGAATTCCGGCAACCATCAACATTGAACCTAAGTTGGCGTATCCTAAACCTAAAGTCCGGTAATCGTATGATAATTGCGCCACTTCCTTAGACGGGAACTGCGCCATTAGGACTGAGATTTCGAGAACTACGGTCCAAACCCGGCAAGCGTGTTCAAAGCCTTTAACATCAAAAACTAATGTATCGGGATTGAAGAAGTGAGCTAAGTTTATCGACGCAAGGTTACAAGCCGTATTATCCAAGAACATGTACTCAGAACACGGGTTTGAAGCATTAATTCGTCCGCCTTCAGGACAAGTATGCCATTCGTTTATTGTCGTATCGTATTGTACTCCCGGATCGGCGCAAGCCCAAGCCGCGAAAGCGATATCCTGCCAAAGTTTTTCGGACGAAATTGATTTAACAACTTTTCCGTTTGTCCGTCCGATTAAATCCCAAGGCTTGCCTGCTTCTAAAGCATGGAAAAAGCTGTTCGGAATACGAACCGAGTTGTTTGAGTTTTGTCCGGCAACAGTTCGGTAAGCTTCACCTTCGTAATCGGAAGAATATCCGGCAGCAATTAGAGCGGCTACTTTTTTCTCTTCTTCAACTTTCCAGTTTACAAAGCCTTCAATTTCAGGATGCTCTAAATCCAAACAAACCATTTTAGCGGCACGTCTGGTTGTTCCGCCTGATTTGATTGCTCCGGCAGCACGATCCCCGATTTTCAAGAAAGACATTAAGCCGGACGAATAACCGCCACCTGACAGCTTTTCGTTTTCGCCGCGAATTGCTGAGAAATTAGTTCCTACACCTGAACCGTATTTAAAGATACGAGCTTCGCGAACCCAAAGGTCCATGATGCCACCGTCGTTAACTAAATCATCGCTTACCGATAAAATAAAGCAAGCGTGAGGCTGCGGGCGCTCGTATGCGGATGTTGATTTTGATAATACTTCAGTTTCCGGATCCACAAAATAGTGTCCCTGAGGTTTGCCGGTAATTCCGTAAGAAGAATGCAAGCCGGTATTAAACCATTGCGGAGAATTTGGTGCGGCACGCTGACCGACGATTGTATAAACTAGTTCCTCGTAGAAAATTTCAGCATCTTCTGCGGAAGCAAAGTAACCGTAACGCTTTCCCCACTCTTTCCAGCAATTTGCCATACGGTGTGCTACCTGCTTAATACTCTTTTCAGAACCGGTTGACCCGTCGGCCTGTGGAACACCTGCTTTACGAAAATACTTTTGCGCTAAAATATCCGTAGCAACTTGGCTCCAAGTTGCCGGAACTTCTACATCATTCATCTCAAACACGGCATCGCCGGCAGGGTTACGAATTACAGACGATCGCTTTTCGTACGTAAACAAATCGTACACATTTACGCCTTCTTTGCTGAAATAGCGAGAGAACGTTAAGCCTTTGCCCGTTCCGTTTGATTTTGCTGAAGATGCTTTCCCCATATTTTTTATTTTTTAAGTAATCAAGTTTTTTACTTCGTTTATTCTATGATTTATCCCCTTAAAAAGTTTAGGGGTTTTTAATCAAATTTACTTTTCCGGCTAATTGCTTTCATTTTGGTTTTTCCACAGCCCGAAAATACACCCGAGTTTATGCCTACGTAAAGCCTTATAAAGGGTTGATTACTAATTATAAACGTGTGTGGAAAACTTAAATTGTCTTCAAAGTTTTTTGAATTATCGACTCTTTTCAGTTTGTAACGAGGATACAAGTCAAGCATTCGAATTGATAAAGAATTTTTCTATATTCCCAACTTTATCAAGAAAATATTTATGATTAATCTCCTTAATTTTTGCACTTCTAATGCTATACACTACCAAGATATAGTTAAGTTGATAAAAAAATATGTCCTTCAGCTGTCAAATGAAGAAATTGAAAAAATGTATTCCCTATGGCAGCTTAAATTTAATACCGAAGGTGAAGATTCTGTTCACTCACGAGACATTATCAATTCGAAACTTCATGTACCTCATGATGCTTGTTACTTAGGAATAGATTTGCCAACATGGATAGGGTCGAACATATCGAATTCTGGAACTGTGATGATTGTGGGAATCGATCCCTTACGGAACAAGGTCGCTTTTAAGTCAAGAAACATACTTGAGGATGTGATAATCGGTACCCCTTATGCTTTGCACAAAAGAAAAATGAGGGAAGGTAAGACCAAAGAATACTGGAAGTTCTTGAAGCTCTTGGGGGAAAATTATGTAATTTACCTCACAGACATATACAAAGTCTTCTATTACAGAGGTAACTATAAAGGCAATAGAAGCTACAATGACAAGGACCTCCCAAGAGATTATCATTTGGCTATTTTGAAAGAGGAAATTAAGATTATCCAACCGAAAATAATTATAGCTTTAGGGGCCTTAACTGCTCAATCGCTTCTAACTTTTAATGTCTCACCAATTACCAAAGTAAGAGCCTCTTTAACTACTTTTTCTTTCGAAAGAATTCCTGTTATACCAATGGTTCATCTTTCCGGAGGGAGCTATGCAAGTCATAAAAAAGCATATTTGGAAACCAATGGACTGCATGGCTCTAATATAGGTGAGTTGTATTATAAGATAATTGAGAACTTACTTATTCAGGGATCGCTCATGGGCATTTCTACACCTCATTGAACAGTATCTGTCATCAGAGAAAAAAAACCTTAAATTAATCTTCAACTTAGGCGTGACACTAGGCTTCCCAAGTAATTTTTTATTACACCAAGTACAATGTGTTCTCATTGTGCTAAAATACAAATTTGTCTAATATTTGCTTTTAAAAACAAAAAAGCGGCTTGTCGCCGCTTATATATTACAGAAATCGTTTGATTTTTATGCCGGCACCGGAGTACCCTCTGATGCGAAGGCTTCATCGATTATAATTCTGCCGCAATGTTCGCAAACTATAACTTTTTTTCGCTGACGAATGTCTAATTGACGCTGAGGCGGAATCTGATTAAAACAGCCTGAACAAGAATCGCGTTGTATGGTAACCACAGCTAAGCCGTTTTTAGAGTTATTTCTTAAACGGTTATACGCTATTAAAAGTCGGTCATCAATGCCTTTTTCGGCACCTTTAGCTTTAGCGTTGAG
>JAYULL010000043.1:0-16437 GCA_043763625.1 Sphingobacteriaceae bacterium
CGGCGAGTTATTTCTTTGTTATTTAAACTGATATTATTCCCCACCGTGCCCGAAAACAAAAACACATCTTGTATTACCGTGGCTATTTGAGAACGCAGATAACTCAACTCGTAATCTTTAATGTCTATGCCGTCGATCCTTACGCTGCCTTTTCCTATTTCGTAAAAGCGATTTAAGATATTGATAGTCGATGATTTCCCGGCGCCGGTAGCCCCTACTAAAGCTAAAGTTTCGCCGGGTTTAACCCTAAACGAAATATCCTTTAAAACCCAATTATCGTCGTTGTAGGCAAACCAAACATTTTCGAAAACTATTTCACCTTGCATTGTTGCCGGCATTATAGTTCCGGAATTTACTTCTTCTTCCTTGGTGTCTAAAACAGCAAATACACGCTCTGCTCCCACCATTCCCATTTGCAACGTATTAAACTTATCCGCAAGCTCTCGTATCGGCCGAAAAAGCATGTTGATATAAATGATAAAAGCCACCACCACACCCGGAGAAATTTCGGCATTTAGAATAGATTTAGAACCGTACCACACCAATAAACCGAGCGAAAGCGCAGAAATAATTTCCACCACCGGAAAGAAAATGGAATAATACCAATTGGAGCGAATATGCGCATCGCGATGCAGTGCATTTATCTGCTTAAACTTCCGCATCTCTCTGTTCTCGGCAGCGAAATATTGAATCACACTCATGCCGGTAATGTGCTCCTGAAGAAACGTATTCAGCCGGCCCACTTGCGTTCGCACTTCCTGAAAAGACGATTTTATTGCTTCCTTAAATACATACGATGCAAGCATCAACAGCGGCATCGGGATCAAAACCACGAGCGTCAGTTTCCAATCGGTATATGCCATGAAAATAATAAGGGCAATTATCTGAAGCATATCGCCTATTATCACAATCAAACCTTCCGAAAAAATATCCGCTATCGTCTCCAGGTCAGAAACTGTCCGTGTTATCAACTGTCCGATCGGGGTTTTATCAAAATACTTAAGCCTCAACCTGCTGATGTGATTAAAAACATCTGTTCGCAGCTTTAAAATTACGGACTGCCCTAAGGTGTTGGTTAAAAAAGTATGATAATATTGAATAACCGCCTGCAAAAACAGTAAGCCGGTCATCAGCAGCGTCATATTCAGCAAGCCGGCTTTATCGCCGTTGAGGATGAATTTATCGAGCGTGTATTGAATCAATAATGGACGCAAGGGAGCAACAACGGCCAATACAACGGTAAGCACCACCGACCAAATAAACATGCTTTTATACGGAATTACGTACTTAAAAATCCGTTTCAACAAGTTTATATCGTATGCCTTGCCGGCTGCTTTTTCGGCCATCGTTAATCTATATATGGATAAATAACCCGCGTTAAGTACAAACCGCAGGCGGGTACCGAAGTTCCGGCATTGCTTCTGTTTTTACTTTCGATAATGTTGCGTATTGCTTCCGGTTTCATTTCCCCTCGTCCTATCGGGATTAAGGTTCCGACAATTGCCCGTACCATATTGCGTAAAAAACGGTCGGCGGAAATATGAAAAACCGATCCGGAAGAATTTGCTTCCCAATACGCATCTTCAATTTTACAATTATTGGTGAAAACCTGCGTGTTCGATTTGCTGAAACAACTGAAGTCGCGGTATTCTTTTATTATTCCGGCGGCAACATTCATCGCTTCCATATCCAACTCATCTTTCAACTGCCACGAAAAATCTTGTTTAAACGGATCTTTATTGAAATGAACATGATATTCATACGAACGCAACACGGCATCGAAACGAGCATGCGCTTCCGGCTCCACTTCTATTATTCGTTTTACGGCAATGTCTCGCGGAAGAAGTGCGTTGAGGGAGTTTAGGAGTTTAGAGGTTTTTGGTTTGAGGCCAAAGGTCGGAGGACTGAGAGCTGAAGTCTGAGGCTCCATACCGGAAAGCTCATTGCTCAAAACTGATTGCTGAGGCTCTATACCGGAAAGCTCAAAGCTCAAAGCTGACAGCTGATCGCTCCCCTCAAAATGAACATAAAACTGCCTTGCATGAACTCCGGTATCCGTTCTCCCGCAACCGGTAGTTTCTATTTTTTCTCTGAAACACGTCGAAAGCGCTTTATCTAAAACTTCTTGAACCGTTACCGCATTAGGCTGAATTTGCCACCCGTGATAATCTGTGCCTTTATAAGAAATCTCAAGAAAATACCTCACCGGCTCAAAGTTAAGGATAGAATTGAAAACCTTTGCCGAAAGATGATGTAAGCACAGGGAAATCGCTTTAAAAAAAAAGCAGATCGGATTAATTTTGGGTATAAGTCAGCTGAGCTATTGGAGGGGTTTCCGTTAGGGATTGCAGCGAAAAGCCCACAGTGAGGAACGAGCGAGGACTTGCAGCGTAAAGCCCGGGCCGCAGGCAACGGCCAAATGTATAATAAAATCTAAAAGCGATTTCCCTGGATGCTTCATCTAAACTTTAAAACAACCTTTTTACCGGAAATATTTTCTAAAAGAGGCTTAAAAATAAGGGCGGCATTTTCTTTAGTTTTACCTAATACATTCATCTCGTTAGCGTTTTGCAGTATTTTTTGTTCGGCTAATTTGTAGATTTCTTCTACCATCGCCTGCCTGTCATCCGGCAACCAAACGCCGGAGAGTTCATAAACTTTAGACCGCTGATGATCAAGTTTCGAGTAACAAATTTCCGGTTTCGGAAGAAATACGGTAACCGAATCCGGTTTTAAGTCAATATCTTCTTTGGTAACTTTAGTCAAGTCGATACAGCCGACCACCTCTCCCACAGCCACAAAGAGAATACGCTTATCGGGAAGGAGCGTTCTGGTAACTTTTTTTTCGATAACATCTTTCATCGAATATTTTACCAATTCAAGTTTCCCCATATTGGTAATTTTTTCAACCATCACATCTTCGCTAATTTCTGTACGGCCAATAAAAAATTGATTCCTGATATAAAAGAACATGAATATCATGAATAATATACCGGCAATAGAAATGCCGAGAATAATTGCCGTGCGGATTTTAAGTAGGGAGCTTAACATATTGTTTTAAACCGAAAATTGCCTACACGACACTTTTTCAATGTTTTTTCTTTGGGCAAAATCGGTAATTATTACCGGATTTCACCTTTGCCGGCAGCTTTGATGTTTTAGGAATTTAACACCTTATAAAATTAAAAGTTTGTGCAAGCATGCTCTCGTCATTGCGAGGCTGAAGCAAAGGCTTAATGAAAAGGGAGCCGTGGCAATCTGTTCAAGTTTCCCGTCATTGCGAGGCACGAAGCAATCTCCCCTTAAAGCCGGACCGAAAGGAATTAAGGAATTTGAAAACGGAAGGGCATTGCTGCTATGCCGGTGCAGCCCCGTGTTTCACTCATACGCCTGCAGGCCTTAGGCGCAGGGCGGGTATCCGTTGCACCCGGGTTTAGGGGTGGACTTTGATTTACAAGTCATCAAAAATATAACCCAATAAAACAATTATTTGAGTTTTCGTAAATTTTATCTAACATCACGTCTCAAACTGTTATCTACCCAAAAATAAGATGAGAGTATTTCGCTTCTTTCTAGTAAATAACATAAAATCGAAGTTGTGGGTCACGAACGGGTAGGCACATTACCAAAAACAGAACGGTGGAAAAGCATTGTTAGGAGCATCGGCGACTATGCTGATGGAGGTAATTCGATTGTAGAAATCGCGGCGCAAACTACTAAAAACGTTCGTAGAAGATTCCAGAATATAGATCAAGACGGAGGAGTATTTGCAGCTTTTAAGTTTATTATTTTAATTGCACATTGTGCAAAATCTGATGCCGCTTTTGAGAAGTTAGCTGCCGAAGGTATCGATCTTCCCAAGGATTTTAATCTCTATGATTTAGCTTATGTAATACAAGAATTCATATCAAAGAATTCAGAATCTAAAGAATATTCTGCTTTTGCAATTCAATCTATAATTGAAACTGTTAGCGAATGGTCAAAAGCTCATAAAACAGATCAAGTTAATCTGTTCGAATCGAATGAAAATAGTTTGGAGCTATGGCAACAAGCTTCAAACGGTTCAGGCTTTTGTGAGATATCTCGTCTGTTCTTTTCAAAATTTACTGAGAGATATTTGAAATATTTTCTTGAAAGAGAAGCTGCAACGAAAATTAACAACTTATTCGATCGCACACAATTCAACCGGAATCTAGAGGTTCATGTTGACAAAATCTCGAAACATGCTTTTGAAACATCCAAAATAACACAGTCATTTGCAGCTGGTTGGTTCAATAAGTATGCAAAAGAAAAGCTACCAACTGATAAACGAATTCAAGGGTTTCTTTCATTTGCCTTTCAAAAAATCAACAGTGAATTAATTAGAGAAGAAGTAAACAATGATCAGTTCCAATAGCCACGTTATCCTGTGTGGCGGAGTTGGTCTACCACGGAAATATAAAAGATATGCTTCAGGCCATATTCATCATCTAATTTTCGATCCATCAAACAAAGGCCATAACATAAACTTAGAACTCCCTCATTTTATACATACTTTAAATTGCTTCTTTCCCGATCGCATCAAAGACTTGTTGGAGATTGCTGGCTATGTTTATGCTGCTGACAGAATGATTGGTCGTGGTTCAAATGATAGCCTCGAATATCATAGCTGGTCAAGAACTTTAGATTTTTTTATAAAAGTGAGAGATGCGGATTTTTGGTCTGAGCCTGAGATATCACGGAGCTTGAGTGAAGCTTTAACATTTGTTTCAGGTGACATGTCTTATTCATTTAAATTTCTTCCTGGAGGCGGCGACGTCGGCCAAAAAAGTTTATACGATCATGAGTCTTTCTCGTTGAACAAGAAAGAAAATTCAATTATTGGACTTTTTTCAGGTGGGCTAGACTCTTTGGCTGGAGCTTTAGAAATCCTTACTCAAACTGATAAGAACTTGATCCTAGTTAGCCATAGATCAAATAGCACAGGTGTTTCAAAAATTCAAAAGGGTATATTCAAGTCGTTGAGCCAAGATTTTCCAGGCCGAATACAATACTTCCCATTCTTTTGTAATCTTCATGGTGAAAGAGCAATCGAGGAGACGCAAAGAACAAGGATTTTTTTATACACGGCAATAGCCTATTCACTTTCCACATTAGCTTCCGAAAAAGATATTTATGTTTTTGAAAATGGTGTAACGTCGTTAAATTTTTCAAAAAGAGCTGACTTAATTAATGCACGTGCAAGTAGAACCACCCATCCTAAAACACTTCGATTACTCGAGGAGTTTTATTCTTTAGTCGGTGGCGAACTCAGACCAATAGTTCATCCTTTTTTGTATAATACAAAAACAGACATTTTCAATAAGATTAAGATTGCTGACAAAGTAAGCTACATTAATTCTACAATTTCTTGTACTAAAACTTTTCTACGATTCGAAAATAACACCCAAGCCACACATTGCGGAGGCTGTTCACAGTGCGTCGATCGCAGACTAGCTGCTTTCGCTGCAGGCTTGCAGGATTTTGATGCAATTTATGATACGGATATTTCGAGAGACCCTATAACTAATCCAGAATCTAGAACACATGTTCACGATTACATTCGTGCAATTGTTAAATATAATGATTTAACGGACATGAATTTCCAACATGAGATGCTCGCTTCTTTAGCAGACATAGTTCCATACTTAGCTGGCGGAAGGCCATCAGAAAGAGCTATGAGGGTGTATGACTTGCTTAAAGTGCATACAGCACAGGTATTAGGTGCACTTAAATCTATTCAAAGTCTACAGGATCCTTTGAAACCGAAAATCGCTAATACATTACATGCTTATCTGGATGAAAGGATTCATTTAAAACCTCCAGTAGAAGTTTTAATTGAAAGAATAAATTCTAAATTGTCTACCGCAATACCACAAGCTTATGAACATGAGAAACCTAAACATGAAAACGCATTAAATGACTTAATTCAAGCCTTAATCGAAGCCGAGAGTAACGACTATGGTCGAGAATACCCATCAGTAAGATTTTCCTTTGCAAAGGTAATCCCAGATCACTCATTTTTGGAAACTTGCGACCTCTTAATAGAGGCAAAATATTTACGGGGTCATACTTCGAAAGCGGCGATAACGGATCAAATAGCTGCTGATATAACTAAATATCCTAGCGAGAAATACAAGCTTTTTTTAATTTATGACCCGGAAAGAAAGATACCGAACGACAAAATATTCACACGGGATATCGAACAGCATTCAAATTGCTTCGTTGGTATAATTCGGTAATAAATCTCCAATCTTTTAATCTATTGGGTATTCATTCTCGTGCGTATCACTTATATAGTAACTCAAATCACCAATTAGTTTATGATCCTTCTTAGTCTCAGATATAAGCGTTTCTGAATCTTTGTATTGGTTGACAAACCGTTCCCCCGCGTACAATTCAAACAGATTTTTAGCGATTGTAAAAGTCTTAAAGTCGTTTCCTGTCTTTTTGATTTGCAAAGCCGTTTCAATCATCGGATTATTTAACTCTTTTGCTACTTCTTTAGTAGCAAAACATATAGCATTGTTATCATATAGATAGGCGTACAAGTAACTCCTAAATAAGAAAAAAGCTAGTGCATTATACCCCTTGAACTTCGTTGAATATTCCTGTTGACTAATGTCCAATAGTTTTGCTGCATGAAGCAACTCAGATCGGTATTCCGAATAGCTTACGGGAGGAGTAAATATTCTATTTAACCATTTTATTATGAGCCTATCTCCATCAATTACTTGGCCTTCTCTAATTAAATGAAGAATAAATAAACTTCCAGATCTCCCCATTTTTTCCAATTTATTATAGGTGTAAATTGAAAAGTTGATCTTTTCTTCTGAGTATTTCTTCTGAAACACATCAGAAACTTGCACTATATCAATATCTGATGATACATTATTATCCCCTCGACTAGTACTGCCGAATAAAATCAAGGAAGAGTAATCACCTTTGACTTTCGCCAATACAGTTTCCCTCAAAAGATTATCTTCCATCAATACTATCTGTAAACTTTTCTAACCAAAACGGGAATTAAAAGAGCATACCAAAATATTCCAATTGTTGCAACGAAAATCAAAGTGCACTTATCAAAATAAGTGGGAGCTTGAAAGTTTGTAAAACCGAAACCTAGAAACAATGAGATTAGATAGGGAACCGACTCAAAAAATTGAGTTATTATGCTTCCACTTTGATCGTAATATAGGGGAACACCGTTGTAGCATATTGCCGTGAAACTCTTTACAAATAAGTTCGATACCAAAATGATAAATATTGCTGTAGTAACTATCCGGCGTAGCGAAATCCCACCTTTGGTTGCCAAAAGATTTATACGAGCTCCTATACAAGAAATAAATAATAAAGCATCATGAAATGCTCTCCTAAAATCAATACTGTCATATTGATATTTCAGCTTAGATAGTTTTAGGTAATACAACCCTCTATCCGAATAATAGGAATGAGCGGTTGCAGTATTGGATCTAAATAGTTCAGTGGCCAAGTTAAGTTTGATTTCAAGCCATTCTTTTTGAAAATTCGACTTTTGAATCGGGGTCATACCTTTTGAATTGTATGTTGGAAAAGTAATTCCTCCCATCAAGGCATCAGGATTTATCTCTGTGTTATTAAACTCAGCATTAGTCGCTGTGCAATCCGTAAAATTACAGTTGTTAAATGTACAGTCGTTGAATATCGTGTTCTCAAAATCAGTTCTTATAAAAACACAATTTTTGAATCTACTGTGGTTAAATATAACAGATCCGAGAAAGCAGAAATTGAATGTACAATCTTCAAAAGTCAGTCTACTTATTCCCTCCGTATATTCTAAATGATAGAAAGAACACTTCTCGAATACAATATTCCTTACATATTTTCTTGTATACTCAAAAATTATCAGTTTTTCCTCCGCAGAAAGTTTTAAGTGCTGTTCATCCCTATTAAAAGCGGCTTCAAGTTCTTTGTTATTTTTTAGACGAAGAAGCCCATCTTCCTTCGGGTAAGAAGTTTGATAAGTGGCCCTTTTATAATTTTTATCAAAGCCGTTTTTCATGTCAAAGTTTCACAAGAATAAGAAAATTAAGCGAATTGTCTCCGCTTTTCCATGTGTTCCGCAGGGACATGTCGAACGACAATAAACCCTAAATTCGCTGCGGCGTAAACATGCTATAAAAAGATAATTTTATTCGCATTGCTGTCATTATTCGCTTCAACTAACGACCGGCAATAACAATCTCCCCCTATAACATTCGGTTTCAGTCTTAGCCCTCGAGAGCTCAAATAAGATTTTTAATAAACAAAAATTCGTTGCTTTGCCCCCTAATCTGTATAGCTATTTCAGGACGAGACAGTCGGAAATTTGGCTCCCACCTTGTTCGCACCTCCTTCGTACCTTGGGCGGTAATGCTTCGCCCGCTTGCAAACGAAATATGAGCGAGATGCGAAGCAGAGATTACTCTTATTCCACCCGCTGTTAAAGAATAAAATCCTCGTCGCAAAATGCCAACTTTTCGTCGTGTGCCGATAATTTTCGCGGTGGCGTCCCGGGATATTTTGAGGTATGGAAAATACATCAAACTACAAACGAATTCTCGGGTTTATTACCCTCGCCGCGGGATGCGCAGCCGCGGCCTGCATGTACTTTGCAGCAATTACTGTTGAATATCACTTTGAGGTTTTCAGCGAACCTACACTCCTGTTGCAATTTGCGCATAATTATAAATCGGCTTATTGGTTTTTATTGTCGGATATGGCCGGGTATTATTTGCTCCTATTGCCGGCAATTTTTTACCTCCATCAACAATATAAATACCGGTCTCCTTGGGTGCCGCTTCTTTCCTTTTCGGGTTTAGCTTATGTACTTACCGGAGCAATCGGCGCCGCAGTTTTAGCTGCAACTTGGCCGGGTTTGATGGAACAGTACACTTCGGCACCGGAAGCGGATAAACAAAGCATAACGCTGATATTTAATACGATCACGCTAGCGGTAACAAAAGGCCTGTGGAATATACTGGAAGTAATTTTTGCCGGTGCTTGGTGGATCGGATTCGGGGTATTGCTTCGGAGGGATTATAAAATACTCGGACTGCTATCCATTGTTGCAGGTGCGGCGTGTTTATTAGATTCGTTCGGAACTATAATCGATGCGCCAATCATAGCGGAAATCGGAGTAAATGTTTATCTCCTTGCCGGCATAGTTTGGCCGACTATGCTGGGGGTACATTTAATACGGAAATCAAATACTGAATTCCGGGCCGATTCTGTTGCAAGCTTTTCTATTAACGTTAACCGGGATTCTTATGTTGAGGCTTAAGAAAATAGCCGTGTGGACCGGCAGAATACTACTCGTACTGTTGCTACTCTTGTCCCTCGCAACCCTATTTATTTACAGCAGCACCGAGAAGCGGCTGAATAAGAAATATAGTTTCTCTGAACCCGAGTTAGCTATTCCGTCAGATTCCGGTTCTATTAGGAAGGGAATGCATTTGTACCAAATAAGAAGTTGCGGCGATTGCCATGGCGCAAAGCTGGAAGGAGGGATGTTTATGAATGATTCAAAGCTCCTTCAATTAACGGCCCCGAATCTGACTAAAGGCAAGGGTGGTCTTCCCGACAATTACACCTCAAAGGATTGGGTGCGTGTGCTACGACATGGCGTGGATAAGACCGGAAAGTCGCTTTGGATGATGCCGGCCTACGAGAGTAACCCGCTTAGTAAAACCGATTTGGCTAATCTGATAGCCTATTGCCAAAGTGTGGCTCCTGTAGAAGTGAAACAAGAAAAACTTAAAAAAATGGGACCGATAGGGCGGGTTCTTATGGTGTTGGATAATGTAGCGGTATTACCGGCAGAACGTATTAATCATGCAACGCCCCTTACCGGTACTACACCTACAAATAAGGTTGGGTTTGGAAAATACCTCGCCCGTACCTGCGAAGGCTGCCATAGGTCTAATCTGAAAGGCGGCTCTCCCTTGGCTCCCGGTTTTCCTGCTGTACCGGATATTAGCGCTACCGGCGCCCCCGGGAATTGGAGCGAGTCCGAATTTATAGCTGCCATTCGTACCGGAAAAACGCCGGAAGGGAAACTTTTGCGAAATGAATTTATGCCGTGGCAAAACATGCACCATTTTTCGGACGAAGAATTAACGGCGATAAAAAGTTATTTACAACAGTTGAGGTAGTTACATATGGGCAGTAGCACCGGTTCGATAAGCTTTAGGCGTTGTGCCGGTCCAATGCCTGAACGCTCGTTGAAAAGCAGCCTGATCGGCATAACCTAACCGATCGGCAATTTCTGAAATAGAAAGGCTTTTTGACAAAAGAAGATTACGGCCCAACTCTTCTTTTATGGATTCGCTTTCTGCACGAAAGGTGGTGTTTTCTTCCTGAAGTTTACGTTGCACAGCTCGTGGAGTAAGATGTAGTCGTGCTGCGATATCTTCTAAAGTCGGGAAGTGCGGCCTGCTCAATTCCAAAATAAGTGCTTGCACCTGCTGAAGGAAGGATTGGCTTTCATGCCGGAATTTTTGCTGCAGCATTTCCATAAAAACCTGATTTAATTCAGGGTTGTAGCTGATAATACTTCGCTGCAAATCCTGTAAAGAAAATATAAGGGCGTTAGAAGATTGATTGAACTGCGGTCGACATTTTAATATTCGTTCGTGCTCGGTGGTATCAGCAATTCTAGGATAGCGATAATACACGCGAAGCGGCGATATTTGGAAACCGGTGAGCAACCGGAGAACATGTAAAGTACCCGCAAAGGCAATATCGACGCTCTGTCTTGCCGTCTCCGGCGAAAGATCATTCCAAACCTGTATCGGCTCACACAGGTATATCGCCTCGTCACCGCTTACCTCTATCCCAAAATGATACAAGCGACTGAAAGAAGCGGTATACTGTTGTAGGTGATGTAAAGCCGTTAAAAAGTCCTTGCTGCTTTCCATTAGATACCCGGTAACTCCCAGCACACTGCTTGTGGTGCGCTCACCGATATGGAGGCCTAAATCACGATCGCAGGATAATTGAAGTGCGGCATCCATCAGCGCACAGTTCTGTTGTAACGACAGCTTCATACCGGAATTGTCTAAGTCGGAAACTGTAAGGTTACCCCGAGCGCAAATCTGTTTCATTTCATCAACGGTACGGGCTGCACCTACAATAATATTGCGGAGGATAGGCATAATGACCCATAATTTTTCCATCTGATATCCGGAGTTAAAATGTTGAAGCCCTTCGCTTAAGGCTTTAATTGGAAGGAAAAATAAGAAAAATAGAGGAATAAACTTTCTCGGGAGGTTCGGTGCTAATATTTCTTCATGAAAATTTACATATTAGTTTTAACGAAAATTAAACTCTAATATTTGCACAAATCAAATCCTATAGAATGAAAGTGATTTTCTCCCTGCTACTATTAATTCTCTTGTATTTTAACTCCTACAGTCAACATAAATCATATTTGCAAGTGAGTTTGAACAGGAGTATTGGAGTTGACTGGCACTCTACTAACTATACATCTCTAAATAACAGTGATATACACAAGTTGCCGTTCTCAGCAGGTGGAGGAACAGGTATAGAATTGGGATTCGGGAAATATTTTACTAGTCGATTCTCGTTATCCGGGTCGGTTGGGTACCGCCAAATTTTAGCATTTAAGTTTGAGAACGCGAACGGAGTGAGTAATAAGTCTTCTGTTTCTTTCAATTATAAAATGCTCACAGCCGGTTTGAATTACGCTATCTACAAATCTGAGAAACTTTTAGAGGAAGTATCCTTAGGTGGAATGGTTATTTATAGCGATGCAGGAAAGCTAAGAATAATTGAAGACCAAAAGCGGATTGCCTTGGACCGGTTTGATAATAGTTATGGTTGGCAATTACATACTAACTTTATACTTAATCTGTTTTCTAAGACCAGTTTAAAAGGAGAAACTGCTATAGCATATCGATCTGTCAATTTCAAAAATTCTGAAACAAATCATGCGCCTCGGTACGGCGAATTAAATGGACAAGGGATAAATTTTTCTTTTGGATTAAGGAAATATTTTTAATTCGGCATAGTGCCAGCCAAACATCGGCGAAAATTAATAAACAATGATTTTTAGCTACAGAAATGCCTTTTTAGCAAAAAAAATAGCAGGAAACGGAGGTAATGCAAAAAAGGCTGCACACCCCTACGAGGTAGCCTGTTTCAAACGATGTATTTGATGTGCCCCTAATTAAATAATAGAAAACTTTGAAACCTGCAGTAGCAGCAATTGCTAAGAGGACGAAGAAAATAACTTTTTTCATAAAAGAAAGGGATGGTTTCCCATCCCTTATTTTTCTATTTAGTAACTGTAGTTGTTGTTGGAGTATAAATTCCAAATGTTAACCCGGAAACCAAACCGTTAATAAATGATTGACGTGTAAGTACTGTGTAGTCAGTTGCGCCCGCTGCCATAGCTTTCGAGTCAGAAACACCTACAGGAGCAAGACCGTACACTACATAATGATTCCATTTGGTTACTGATTGACTTCCTTGAGCTCCTTTACCAACCACGTCAGTGTAAGCGTAGCAAGAAGATAATAGCGTTACAGCTAGGGATAGACCTGCAAATCTTAATGATAATTTTTTAATCATGACTTAGTTTAATTTATTACGAGCAAATATAAAATTAATTCTTGTACGTCAAGATTGCTCATATTCGCACTTGAGAATGTTGTCGCCAATAAGCCATCAACTCATCGCACTTAACTCTTCTATCAATCCTGAAATCCCCAAAGCTCACCTTTTGACAATAAACGCTAAATTCGTTGTAGGTCCAGTCACATTATGAAAGCAATATTTCTATTCGCATTGACGGTTTTATTATTTGCTACCACAAATGCTCAGCAAATAACAATCGGCTCTTACAACATCCGGTACGATAATCCCGGCGACAGCGGTAATTTATGGGTAAACCGAGCTCCTGTTGTAGCCTCGCTTATAACTTTTCACAATTTCGATATATTCGGAACTCAGGAAGGTTTGAAAAACCAATTAGACTATTTAAGCAAAGCCCTTCCCGAATACGCAAGATACGGAGTGGGGCGAGATGACGGAAAAGAGGCAGGAGAATTTTCGGCTATCTATTTTAAAAAGGATCGCTTTAAACTAATCAATAAAGGCGATTTCTGGTTGTCGGAAACCCCTAACAAACCCTCTCTCGGCTGGGATGCTACGTGCTGTAAAAGACTATGCTCTTGGGTTCAACTCAAAGAAGCTGCAACCGGAAAGCAGTTCTATGTTTTCAATGCGCATTTTGACCATCAGGGAGTAAAAGCTCGTGTGGAAAGCAGTAAATTGATACTTAAAAAAATAAAAGAAATTGCCGGCACCAACCCCGTAATTTTTACCGGAGATTTGAACGGAGGCAGAAACAGCGAATGGTACCAAACCCTAAAAGGTTCCGGATTTATGAATGACAGCTTCGATCTGAGCGAAGTAAAGTATGCCAACAGCGGTTCCTTCAACGGGTTTAGGAAAGATTACGAAAGCGACGAGGTCATCGATCATGTGTTTGTATCGAAGCCGTTTAAAGTTTTAAAATGGGGAATTTTAACAGATACTTACCAGGGCAAATACCCGTCGGACCACTTTCCGATAATGGTGACGGTTAAGCTTTAAGGAGGTCAGGGTAACAACTCCTGTCGGGCAGGTGGCAACTAAAGTTGTAAGACTATAGTTTTCACAGATTTGTTTACTTTTAAATTTTTCTATTCCAATTTATAACCCTGATCTACTGTTCTAACCATGAATATAAAACTAACCTTGCGTCTGCTTCGTAGAAATTTAACCCTTTCAGTTATAAATCTTTTCGGACTGTCAGTCGGTCTGATTTCTTTCATTTTTATTTACCAGTATATCTTTTTTGAATTAAGCTTTGACAGTTACCATACTAAAAATAAAAGGATTTATAGGCTTACCAATTTTGTTAAAACGCCCTCTGAAAGTCTTTTTATGGGTGCCACCCTTGGAATGGGGCCTGCAATAAAAAATGAATACCCAAGTGTTGAAAAATATGCTAGAATACTACCACAGGAAATGTTGGTGGAAAGAGGGACGCACAAATTCAAAGAGAATATTTTGGTAGCTGATCCCTCATTGTTCGAAATCTTCAGCTTTGAGCTTACCGGAGGAAACGCCTTAACAGCCTTAGAAGCTCCGAGGTCAGCAGTCATTTCTGCCCAACTCGCGAAAAAATATTTCGGCGATGCAAATGCTATAGGAAAAACCCTTACTATAAATGGAGAGTATTTGGTGACTGTAACCGGCATACTGAAAACGATCCCTTCGAATTCCCACTTTCAATCCAATATTATTCTTTCCATGAAAACCCTATCTCCCGATGGATTTACGTTGGATTTAGGGAGAGAGTGGATGCATACAGGCCCTTCCGGTACTCACACCTATTTATTGCTTAAAGAAGGAGTTGAAGACCACGCACTGCAAACTGAATTTAAAACGTTTGTGAAAAAATATACAGGAATGATAAGAAAGGAAGATCAGGCGCCTGTTTCCTTTGAATTGTCTTTAGAACCCCTATCCAAAATCTACCTGAATTCAAAATATGGGAGCCAATACAGCGGTAACAAAAACCGAATCTATATTTTTACTGCTGTCGCAATGTTTATCCTAATAATTGCATCTATAAACTTTATTAATATCGCTATCGCAACAGCTGCCGAGCGAGCTAAGGAAGTCAGTATTCAAAAAATTATAGGTTCAAGTCGTATGCGATTTTTTTGGCAGTTTTTAGGAGAATCGGTACTTCTTGCAATGATAGCCTTTTTCATATCGGTGGTAGGAAGTGAACTACTAAGCCCAATAATGCATGAGTTAGCCGGCGATGCCATCAATCCCTCAGTGTTTAATAGCTTCCATAGAATAGAAGTTCTTTTTGCAACTGCTCTATTTACAGGAATTGTAGCAGGAATTTATCCTGCCTTAGTTATTTCCGATTTTAAGCCTGTTACGATTTTAAGAGGCCGCTTTGAAACTTCCTCTAATGGTGTTGTTCTGAGAAAAATACTTGTTACCCTTCAATTTACCGTTTCTATCTTTTTAATTATCGGAACCCTTGTTATCTATTCACAGCTAAATTTCTTACAAACTCTTCCGCTAGGATACGAGAAGGAACATAAAGTTGTGGTCGACTTCGACGGCAATCAAAATGTAAACGAAAGAATGCAGCCGTTGAAGCAAGCATTAGGTGAAATTCAAGGGGTCAAATCCTTCACATTTGCCGAAAGCTTGCCGGGCAAAGCTATGGGAAATAGACTTTATGAGGTTCAAAGTAAAAACGGCGACATGCGATCCTCAGCAATAAACAACCTGGCCATTGAAAATAATTTCTTCAACATCTTTGGAGTTAAACTTTTAGCGGGAAGAGACCTTCTTCCCGGAGATAAAGAAAAATCAGTTATCGTCAATGAAGCCTTAGTTGCCGAGTTTGGTTATAATAAGGTGGAGGAAATAATCGGAAAGAAGTTTATTGGAGGAGATACGAAGGGAACAGTAGTCGGCGTCGTTAAAAATTTTCATTTCAGTTCTTTACGGGAAGAAATTACCCCTATTCTTTTCCGTTATAATCCTAATGTTTCAAGATTTCTAATAGTAAACATACATTCAGGTAATACAAAAAAAACTCTAACTGCTCTTAAAACTGAGTGGGAAAATATATTACCCGGATATCCCTTCAATTACTACTTCTTGGAAGAAGTAATTGATAACCAATACCGGGCTGAGACCAAATTTGGACAACTATTTAACTATTTTTCAGTTTGCGCTATACTTATTTCTTGTCTTGGTCTGTTAGGGCTGGTTACTTACACTTGTAGGCAAAAAGCAAAGGAAGTAGGCATCCGAAAGGTTTTAGGAGCGTCAATTTTTCATATCTATAAACTGCTTTCGCAAGAATTCTTAGTGCCTTTGATCGTTGCCTTTCTAATAGCCTGTCCTTTAACCTGGATTGCAATGAACCGGTGGCTTAAAGAGTTTCCGTACCGAATCGATCAAATTCCTGCATGGATATTCCTAGTAACAGGATTATTTAGCATCTCACTAGCGTTAGCAACGGTAAGTTTTAAAACTGTATCCACCGCATTGGTTAGCCCGGTAAAAAGTTTAAAACCATAATACTAACTCCCTGCTTTAGAAATTTCTGCTCGCAGCTACAGAATTGAGGAAAATATGTGATACGGGAGCGTGAACGGAGGCAGAAACAGCGATCGGTACCAAACCCTAACAGGTTCCGGATTTATGAAAGACAGCTTTGAGTTGAGCGAAGTTAAATACGCTAACAGCGGTTCTTTCGTCGGTTTTAAAAAAGATTCTCAAAGCGATGAAGTTTCCGGTAATGGTAACGGTTAAGCTTTAAGGGATGGGTTCTGACCGGAAGTATTTTCC
>JAYULL010000044.1:0-4337 GCA_043763625.1 Sphingobacteriaceae bacterium
TAATGCCGGTATTCAAGAAGCTACTAATAAGGTAAAAGGTTACTTCGATACCGGTACAGACCTAATGTATGCGATCGGTGCAGTAGTCGGAATTATAGGCGCAGTCAAAGTCTTCAATAAATGGAATGCCGGCGAACCCGATACCAATAAAGTTGCTGCTGCTTGGTTTGGGTCCTGCATCTTCTTGGTAGTCGTTGCGACCGTATTAAAATCATTCTTCGGTTTATAAGCCTCGGTTATGGCAAGTGTATATCATATCAACAAAGGGGTAAGTAAACCGATAATCTTTAAAGGTTTGAAAGCCCAATATATTGCTTACCTCGCTGTTGGGTTAGTGTTTCTGCTGATTGCCTTTGCGATACTTTACATCTCCGGAGTAAGTTTAATACTGGTTCTTCCGCTGATATTTGGCTTAGGAACATCGCTATTCATTGCCACCTACAAGCTGAGCCACCGCTTCGGCGAACACGGTTTGATGAAGTATTTCGCCAAACGAAAACTCCCGGCTTACCTAAAATTCCGATCAAGACGACTTTTCACTTCATTAAAATATTGAAAATGGTACAAGCAGAAAAGATATTGCCGATTTACAAAGTGGAAGGTAATTGCATTTTAAGCAGACAGGGAGATATAACAATTGGGTTCGAGGTCCTTCTTCCTGAAATATTCACCTTGTCCGACCGGGATTATGAAGCCTATCACCACACGTGGATAAAAGCAATCAAAGTATTACCGCCGCACAGCATTTTCCATAAGCAAGACTGGTTTACGGAAGGTAATTACAACGCAAATTTTGACGAACCCGGTAAAAGTTTCCTTTCTAGATCAAGCGAACTGTTTTTCAACGAGCGCCCTTGCCTTAATCATTCTTGCTACATTTTTTTAACCTGTAAGCCAAAGGATCGTCGGTTATCAAGTTCAGCATACAGCAATATTTTACGGAAAAGCATTGTACCGAATCAAACCGTGAACCCGGCATTTCTTAAGGATTTCTCCGACAGCGCAGGACAATTCGAGCGAGTTTTAAAAGACGGATCCTTTGTCAGGCTGACAAGACTGAATGATGACGAGCTTGCCGGAACAGCCAATAAACCCGGCATACTAGAGCGATATTGCTTTTTATTAAATGAAGGCGAACCTTCTCTTTTACAGGATATTCATGTGAGTGATGAAATCCGGGTAGGCGACAAACACTGTGAGTTGTATACGCTGTCCGATCCTGAAAATCTCCCCGCCCTGTGCGGAAGCAGAATCAACTACGATAAATACAGTACGGACCGAACCAAATTCAGTATTGGCTTTGCAAGTCCTTTAGGGCAGCTGTTAGATTGCAATCACATCCTTAACCAGTACATTTTTGTTGAAGATGCTCAAAAGACAATCAAAAGGTTAGAAGCTAAAAAACTCCGCTTACAGTCCTTATCTGCTTATTCAAGAGAAAATGCGAATAGCAGAGATGCGACGAATGACTTTTTAAATGAAGCAATCGGGCAGCAACGCCTACCGATTAAAGCACACTTCAATGTTTTGGTATGGTCCGAAGATTCAGAGAAGCAAAAGGACCTGAAGAATAAAGTGTCGTCAGCAATGGCGCAAATGGATGCAGTTGCGAAACAGGAGACCGACGGGCAAGCTCAAATATGGTTTGCCGGACTTCCGGGTAACGAAGCTGACTTCCCTATGAACGATACGTTTGATACGTTTGTTGAGCAAGCCACCTGTTTCTTTAACCTGGAAACGAACTATCGCAGCAGCATTAGTCCTTTCGGAATTCGTTTGAGCGACCGCCTTTCCGGTAAACCCGTTCATGTGGACATATCGGACGAACCGATACAGAAAGGCTATACCACCAACCGCAACAAATTCATTTTGGGTCCAAGCGGCAGCGGAAAATCCTTCTTTACCAATCACATGGTTCGATCTTACTACGAACAGGGAACACATGTCGTTTTGGTTGACGTTGGGCACAGCTACAAAGGATTGTGTGAATTGGTAGGCGGATATTACTTCACCTATTCGGAAACCGATCCTATTAAATTCAATCCTTTCTATCTTACTGACGGGGACATCTTGGATACCGAAAAAAAGGAAAGCATTAAAACGCTTCTGCTTGCTCTTTGGAAGAAGGATGATGAACGTTTTGCCAGAAGCGAATATGTTGCTTTATCAAACGCCTTGACTTTGTATTTCGAACATCTTCGAAGCCGCCCGGATATCTTTCCATGCTTCAATACCTTCTACGAGTTTTTACTGACGGAATACATGCAGGTACTGCAAAACGGGAAGGTGCAGCAAAAGGATTTCGATATTACTAATTTCCTGTACGTATTGAATCCGTACTATCGCGGCGGCGAGTTCGACTATTTGCTGAATGCTACCGAAAACCTCGACTTACTTCATGAACGGTTTATTGTATTTGAGCTAGATGCAATAAAAGACCATCCTATACTTTTCCCGGCAGTCACCCTCATCATCATGGAAGTCTTCATTTCTAAAATGCGAAAGCTGAAAGGCGTACGCAAAATGATTTTGATCGAGGAATGCTGGAAGGCTATAGCGAAAGAAGGGATGGCCGAGTACATCAAGTACCTCTTTAAAACCGTTCGAAAGTTTTTTGGCGAAGCTGTAGTGGTCACGCAGGAAGTTGAAGACATAATCAGCTCCCCCGTAGTGAAGCAGGCGATCATTAATAATTCGGACTGTAAGATTTTGCTCGATCAATCCAAATACCAGAACAAATTCGACAGCATTCAAGAACTGTTAGGACTCACCGAAAAGGAGAAAGCGCAAATTCTGTCGATGAATAAAGCAAACGATCCGAAACGAAAATACAAGGAGGTATTTATTTCGCTCGGAGGTCAGCACAGTAAAGTGTACCGTACGGAAGTGAGCTTGCAGGAATACTTGACCTATTCAACTGAAGAAAGTGAAAAGATTAAGGTTCAGGAATACGCTCATCGATACGGGAGTATGCAAAAAGGTATCTCGGTGTTAGCCCAAGAAATTCAATCACAAATCCAATAAAGATATGAAACGACAAACCATCCTTCCCCTGCTGTTCGCCTTAACAGGGGCAGCGTGTAGCAGCGACAAAACCCGAGAATTTATTCCCGGAACCTACGTAAATCACGCCGAAAGTGAGTACAGTATTGTGAATGATACATTAACGCTCGAGAGCGGGGAAAGCAACAACTTCCTGGTTCACCAAAAAACCGGAATCAGAATGATCAAGAAAGGCAAGCTCGGAAAGTTTAAGCATGAAACCGAAGAGTGGAAAGCGATTTACGATGAGGGGACAAAAACGCTGACTGAAATCCGAAAAGGAAAACTTCTCAGCTTCTACCCGGAAGCCGGAAAATTAACCGTGGGTAAGCGAGAATATCAAAAACTCGAATAAACAAAGCCCATGAAAATGAACAAATCTGCCGGTGCACGAGGGTGCGCCGGTATAATTAAAAATCTTATGAAGAAGTACATGGTCATTCTCCCTATGAGCGCCATGACGTTATTTGTCGCCTTGCCGAAAGAGGCCTGTGCTCAAACAGCAGTTTTGGAAGTTATAAAAGCGGGAGTAAAAAAAGTAATTAAAGCCGTTGACCTTAAAGTACAACGGTTACAAAATGAAACAATCTGGCTGCAAAACGCCCAAAAGGTATTGGAAAACCAGCTGTCAAAATTAAAGCTGACAGAAATCGCCGATTGGACGCAAAAGCAAAAGGAGCTTTACGGCAAGTACTATAACGAGCTCTGGGAAATCAAAACGGCTATTACGTATTATAAACGGTTTAAAGACTTAGTTGAAACCCAAGCCGCAATCGTTGATGAGTACAAGTGGGCTTGGAACCTCTTAAAGCAAGACAAGCATTTTAGGCCCGAGGAACTCGAGTACATGGAAAAAGTTTATTCCGGCATTTTAGACCAAAGTGTCAAAAACTTGGATCAGCTTCTTCTTGTAGTAAACAGCTTTAAAACGCAAATGACGGATGCCAAAAGGCTGGAAATTATTAGTGAGACTGCAAACAAAATGGATGACATCTATTCTGACCTGAAGCAGTTCAATACGCAAAACAGCAGACTTAGTATTCAGCGTTCCGGTTCCTTGGAAGAGACAGTTAAACTGAAAGAGATATATGGAATTCTTGATTAAACTCAGAAAAGGCCTCCTTGCATTTTTAGTACTGCTGCTCTCGTTTTCAGTAAGCTATGGTCAAACGTGGGATGAGTTTTTTAAGCAACAGAAAACCCAATTGAAATATTCTATTAAACAGATTGCAGGCCTGAAAATTTATGCTGAATTCTTACAAGAAGGTTATAAAGTAGCAAGTAAAGGCCTGAAT
>JAYULL010000045.1:0-4317 GCA_043763625.1 Sphingobacteriaceae bacterium
AGTATAAACAGCGTCATCTATCCCCCAGGTCCACCAATGCATATCAGAAGCGGTGCCGGGATATTTGGAGGGGTTTGATGTCCATTCCAACTTTTCTATAAAATCGCTTTGGGGAAAAGGAGCAGGTCGATTTTTCTTTTGCACATCCCCTGAACAGGACAAAAAAAAGATACTTAAAATGCATAATAGTTTGTTGGGCATCTTTACTGATATTTCAAATTAAGTTCAAATTAATAACTTATATCATCCTCCTTTGAAGGAAATTATATTTTTGCCGACTACGCCACTATTATGCCGTAACTTGCTTCTTTTATAATATTTAGACCGAAACTCTTTTTCTTTACCCGAATCAGTTAGCCGATATAATCCCGACATTCATTAGTCTTCTTTCGGTGATTCTTATTAAATATTTATGAAAGTTATGATATTAAAAGTTTCACTCCTAATTCTTAGTGTCTGCGGGTTACTCGCTTGTAAAAAGGAAAGACCTAAGGCGGGTAGAGAAAATGTTAACTCGGAAACTCAAAAAGTGCCGGCTAACATTCTTCATACGCAGGGCAATAGAGTAGTGGATAAAAACGGAAAGTAAGTCGTACTGAGGGGAGTAGCTTTCGGGCGCTCGTTAGTTTCATATAAAAAATCCTCGCTAGTGCGGATTTGATTTTACTCGTTTCCTTCAATATCTGCTTCAATTTTCGAATGAATATTTGTTGAAAAGAATGCACAATTAAGATAATGCACCTAACCGGAAAGGTCAAATAAGTATTTATTCATATTTTTCATTCATTTAGAAAAATATGAATTATAAAGAAAAGATTGTTCGTGACGTTTTAATAGTATTTGCAAACGCATTATAGATCTTTTCTTTCCGGATTATCAGTATAAGTATAAATGTTCAGTGAACCGGTTCGAGTTTTGCACCTCCATCCACCTCGGTATGATAAAGCTTCCTAACAATTAGGATGCTTTATTTGTTAATAACCTGTTAAAAATAAAAAGGAAGTTTAAACATATTTTTCTCTCCAAAGTTTTTAAAAATAAAATTTATATCTATATTTGTCCTGCCCTCCCAAAGGGCATGTTTTTCATAGGTAGATGTAGGGTCGGATACTAGTTATTCGACCCTTTTTTGTTTCCCGACTTATTCATTGTTATTTATCTTTATTCCCGATGTCAAAGAAAAAAATTGTTGTTGCAATCACCGGTGCAAGCGGCGCCGTTTATGCTAAAGTGCTTTTTGATAAATTCTTGAAGCTTAACGACCAAATTGAACAAGTTGGAGTGGTAATGTCTGCTAACGCTGAAACAGTTTGGAAGTTCGAGCTGGGCAACGATGATTTTAAAGACTATCCTTTTGATTTCTTTTCTAAAAATGATTTTTCTGCACCCTTTGCCTCCGGCTCAGCAAAATTCGATACCATGATTGTTTGCCCGTGTTCGATGGGTACTTTAGGGAGAATAGCTTCCGGAATTTCTAACGACTTAACAACGAGAGCCGCGGATGTGATATTGAAAGAGAGAAGGAAATTGATTTTACTGGTCCGCGAAACACCTTATAATCTAATCCATATTAATAACATGAAAACAGTTACCGAAGCCGGCGGAATTATCTGTCCCGCAACTCCCTCTTTCTACAGCAAGCCGCAAAATATCGAAGACGTTGCAGGAACGGTAATAGGCCGGGTGATTGATTTAATCGGGCTTGAAGATCCGAGTTACAGATGGGGAGATAAGGAAAGTTGAAAGTAAAAAGCTGCTGCAAATTAAAGCGCCTGTCGTGCGCAAACCACCTAAAGTTGATTACTCAAAGCTCAGCGCAAATAGTCGAAACCTCAAAGCTGATTCTTATCTTTGCGCCCGGATTATGAGCAAGAAGGTAGCATTTTACACACTGGGTTGCAAACTTAATTATTCGGAAACTTCGACAATAGGCCGCCAATTTAATAAAGCAGGTTTTGAAACTGTAGAGTTCACCGATAGAGCTGACGTATATGTTATTAACACCTGTTCTGTAACAGACCATGCCGATAAAAAATGCCGGAAAGTAGTTAAAGAAGCCTTAAAACTTTCGCCGAATGCTTATATAACAATTGTTGGATGTTATGCCCAGCTAAAGCCTAAAGAAATAGCTGAAATTCCGGGAGTGGATATGGTTTTGGGTGCCGCCGAAAAATTTCAACTGATAGATTATATTTCCGATTTAACTAAACTACCCAAAGCTAAAGTGTATAATCAACCGGTCTCCGAAGCCTGTTCCTTTATTTCAGCATATTCGGTTGGAGACCGTACGCGTACTTTTTTAAAAGTGCAGGACGGTTGTGATTATTCGTGCACTTTCTGTACAATTCCTTTAGCACGAGGAAATAGTCGCTGCGATACCATAGATCATGTTATTAATCAAGCCGAAGCAATTGCAGAATCGGGCGTCAAAGAAATTGTTTTAACAGGTGTTAATTTAGGGGATTTCGGAATCCGCGAAGGCGAAAGAAAAGACAATTTCTTGGATTTGGTACAAGCGTTAGATAAGGTTAAGGGTATTGAACGAATTCGAATTTCATCTATAGAACCTAATCTTTTAACCGATGAAATTATAGAATTTGTTGCCCGGTCAAAACGCTTTGTTCCTCATTTTCATATTCCTTTACAATCAGGGTCGAATAAAATTTTGGGTTTAATGCGAAGGAGGTACCGGAGGGAATTATACGCAGAACGTGTTTTTAAAATCAAAGCCTTGATGCCGGATTGTTGTATAGGTGTTGACGTAATTGTAGGCTTCCCCGGTGAAAATCGAGAAGACTTTATTGAGACCTATAACTTTTTAAACGAATTGGATATCTCTTACCTCCACGTTTTTACCTATTCAGAACGAGAAAATACACCGGCTGCGGAAATGGCCAATTCTGTTCCCGGATCGCAAAGAGCCGACAGGAGTAAAATGCTTCATACCCTTTCGGATAAAAAGCGCAGAGCTTTCTACCGATCGCAATTAAATAAGGTGTTTCCTGTACTTTTTGAAGGCGACACTAAAGACGGATTTATGAGTGGATTTACGCCAAACTATGTAAAAATAAGAACTAAATACGATCCCGTATCGGTTAATGAAATAATGCAGGTTAGGTTAACTTCAATAAACCACATGGGAGAGGTTGAAGTTGAAGAATTGCCCGAAGTTTTGGCTCATTGAATTTCAATTTAAAAATCAACCTGTATCTTTAGCGCATGTTTCCTACTATATCCTATCTCATAGAATACTTTACAGGTATTAATATTCCGCTTCCTATTCAAACTTTCGGTTTTTTTGTGGCACTTGCCTTTTTGGGCGGTTATTGGGCTTTCTCTGAAGAGCTTAAACGCAAAGAAGCTTTAGGGATACTGCACTCTTTTACTCGTAAAGTTACTGTTGGCGAACCTGCCTCTGCTTTAGAACTGATAGTAAATGGGATATTCGGGTTCCTGGTAGGTTACAAGTTGTTAGATGCCGTTCTTAATTATTCTCAATTTGTAAATAATCCTCAAGAGTTTATCCTATCGGGAGCAGGGAACTTTATAGGAGGGATTCTTCTTGCTGCCTTGTTTATATACTGGGCCTACAGCGAAAAGAGGAAAGCCTTTTTAGACAGGCCTAAAGTTGTTGAAGAAACGGTACACCCTTACCAACTGATGAGCACACTGATAGTTTGGGCCGCGATTTGGGGATTTTTAGGAGCAAAGGTATTCGACAACTTGGAGCATTGGGATCAGTTTATCCGTGATCCTATCGGAGGTTTACTATCATTTAGCGGATTAACATTTTATGGCGGGCTGATTTGTGGCGGCGCTGCCGTGCTTTATATCGCAAATAAAAACGGAATTAAGCCGGTACACATGTTGGATGTTGGCGGACCGGGAATGATGCTTGCTTATTCTATAGGACGTTTGGGTTGTCATCTTTCCGGCGACGGAGATTGGGGTATTGTTTCTAAATCCAAACCGGCAGGCTTAAGTTGGCTGCCGGATTGGGCCTGGTCTTTTAAATTTCCCCACAACGTAGTGAACGAAGGCGTTCCTATTCCGGGATGTACGGGAAAATTTTGCTTTGAACTTCCGGAGGGAGTTTATCCCACTTCGCTTTACGAAGCGCTTATTTGTCTTCTTCTTTTCTTTGCTTTATGGTCAATCCGTAAACAAATTAAAATTCCCGGAATGGTATGGTCTATTTATTTAATTCTTAACGGTATAGAACGTTTTTGTATAGAACATATTCGGGTTAACGCGACTTACAGTGCAGGAGGACTAATTTTCACACAGGCAGAACTTATTTCAGTTATACTTATTATA
>JAYULL010000046.1:0-4281 GCA_043763625.1 Sphingobacteriaceae bacterium
GATTGTCCCCCGTATTGCAAAAACTCTCCCGGGAAACCCCAATGACCGTAATTTTCGAGCCAAGTATGTAAGCCGTGTTTATGACTTACTTCTCGTAAACCCGCAACATATTCGTACGAAACTTTATCTGCAATAAATCGACGCAAATCCCATAAAAACCGGTCGGACATTTCCGGACTTCCAACCACTTTTCCGCCCAATGTGGGCAGGTACGGAAGCGGATCGTAACCCATGTGTTTTTTGAACTTTTCTATTTGTCCGTCGGTCCAATTTTGGCCTCCTGTCTCGTAACTGTCTTCGACTGTTACACGCCAAGTTTTTCGGTCTTCGGCCGGAATTCGTTTTATAATTTCTCCTAAAAACGCGTTAAAATGTTTCTCCACGTGCTCGTGATTCATCTTATCTACCTCCAAACCCGTTCCTTCCGGCGAAGCCGGAGCATTTGTCACTTTCGTTGGAGCCATTCCGGTGCGCATAATAATCCATTCGCCGGCAGGAACATCCCAACTCAGCTTACCGTCGGCTGTCATGTTGCTTGAAATGTCTTTTACTTGTGCCGGATCAATTACCAGTTCTTTATCGTTTACTTCCGGCTGAACAGGCCATTGATACTCCTTCCAATACGGAAGCGGCGTAGGATACATCTTCGCCAGCGTTTTCTCGGCATAGTTTTCCACTTTAGGCGAAGGTGAAATTTCAAGCTCAGTAACAGCTCCGATAGGGCCGGCATTGTTGAATATTACACGGATATTTTTGGTTGTAGTTTCCGGAACCGAAACGGCGAGTGGAGCGTATCGATCAAACCCCACATTCAAATTATCATTGCTGCGATCAACAATAAAGCTTTTAATCGTTTTGTAATTACCGGTTTCTTTAACCTGAATTTCGCCGGTTAGCCGCATCGTTTTATGTGCCGGATGAATTACCAGACTTCTGAAAGTTATCGAATTTTTAGTTTCGAAATCTATTACAGTATTTTGGTTTGGAGATAGTGGTACCTGATTTTCAAAATTACCGTCAGCCACTTTTTTTATACCGGTAATTGCCGGAGAGGATATAATTTTAGGACTTGAACTTGCTATAGTTTTCCCGTAATCCTTCGGCGCCGGAAAAGCAATTACCCGCACATCTTGGAAGTTTTCTATTGGTTCTTTTAGTTGTATACTTAGCTTTAGAGGGCCTTTTATTTTAATCTCCGATGAAGTAAGATAACGCATGGCTTGGCTCGGTTCCACCCAAGGCCCGCCGGATTGACTCCAACCCGGACTGTTAAAAATCCCGATTTCGATATTCAGTTCGGTTGCTTTTTTTAGCGCTGCATGGATAATATCCCACCACTCGTCTGTAAAGAGTTTTACCTTACCGTAAGGAGTTTCGTCAATTCCGATATTTCCGATGAAAGCTCGATTTATACCAACATTCTTCATCGATTCCAAATCCTTTATCACACCTTCTTTAGATATATTACCACTCATCCAGTACCAATAAACGCTGGTTTGAATAGAATCGGGAGGTGTAATGAAACCGGTTTCAAGGGCGGAAAATACAGGAGTTTCCGTTTTTGTTGTAAGTTTTTTTGCCTTACAAGCAATTAATATGGCTATGAAAAAACTTAAAGAGTAAAACAGAACTTTAAAAATAAGAGGAGTAGGTTTCTTCATTACAAATTCTGTTAGTCCTTGAAAGAGGAGTTAAGACTCAGGTTTAAATCGGCGGCAAGTTATCCTATTCTTAAAAATAAATTGTCCTGTACTCACCTGCGTAATTTCGATGCTTAGTTAGAAAAATAGTTGCAGTTCTAAAAAAACCGTGATAAAAATGTTATAATAAGTTGCATTTAACAAAACCTCCATTTGACAATCCTTTTGCCTAGGCTTCCTGACACACAGTGCAAAAAGAATTTAAATTTGTAGCGCCTCTTGATAGTAAAACTTTATCTGCCCGCTAAAGTATTTACTTTCACTAATATGCTCGGTCGCGGCGGATAATTAGGTTTAATTAATCCCGACGATGATTTATGTTACTTTTCCGGGAAAAAAAAATCGGCAGCTAAAAGCAAAATCAGCTGTAACACTTAAAAAGAATAAGTGTCAAATCTAATAAGGTTTTAATTGTGCCTTTAAGTATTCTTTCCGATAATGGTGCGGTTGTTTTCCCATAACCTTTTTAAACTGCTTATAAAAATTTGACGGCGTTTGAAACCCGCATTCTGCACTAATCAAATTAATATTCATTTTATCTTCTTTAAGTAATTTACAAGCATATTCCACTCGTATTTCGCGCAGAAAATCAGAATACGAGCGGTTTACTCGGGATTTAAAGTACCGGCAAAAAGAAGTTCGCGTCATATTCGCAACAGAAGCAACATCTTCCAATATTATTTTTTGACGGAAGTTTTTCATGATATAGCCGTAAACTTTATTCATCCGGCTTGTTTCGGCTTCCGTGTTATTCGCATCAGAATGACTGTGGGAGATAATTTCGCAGTCATCCGATTTCGACAAAACGTTTAATAATTGCAACAAAAGAATGATGCTTTCTACTCCGGATATTTCAAGCAGATCGGTCATCATTTCACAAATTCGATTTTTAGTTTTCCCGATAATTTCAATTCCCTTTCGGGATTTATAAAGCAACCGTGCAATAGGCTCGAGTTCCTCTTTCCCGTGTATTAGCGTGCCCAAAAAATCATGATGAAAGTAAATCACGATGACCGTGGTACTGAGATTATTCTTTTTTTCGAAATAAGAATGATCATTTCTCCAAACATGAGGAAGGTTTGATCCGGTAAGTACCAAATCGCCCGGGCCGAAGTATTTAACGCTATCGCCTATAAACCGTGTTCCCTCACCCTTTGTCACAAACGAAAGTTGATACTCCGGATGCAGGTGAAAAGTAGGATCAAAATAAGGCGCATTTATTTCTTTTATCACAAACGACCTTGATTCCGGGATAACCGATTTCGGGATTACATTCTTCATTGCTTTCCAACGTTGTCACAAACATAAGTATAGTCAATTAAAATAGGATAACATTGGATACAAACCGGATAACATCAGGCATTTTTTGCGCCGGAATAAGCCCTACTATTGCTTAACCGATTTGTATAACCCTAATGAAATGAAAAGAGTCTTTTTCCTCCTCTTTATATTTACCGTAATAGTTAACGGCTGTGCAACTAAATCTATAAAGGGTAAAAGGTCTGCATCAAACTTGCAGAATGCAGCATTTCCGAGAAGGGGCGAAGTGCTTTTCTTAGGAAATACCGGCAAACACCACGATTCGGGTAAATATGCACCTTGGCTTGCTATCGAGTTATTTAAAAAGGGTATAAATCTTACTTATACAACCAACCTTGAAGATCTCAATCCGCAAAATTTGCAGAAATACGATGGCTTGGTTATTTACGCCAATCACGATTCTATCTCTTTAAATCAAGAAAGTGCTTTAAAAGAATTTGTCGAGAACGGAAAAGGACTTATTCCCCTTCATTCGGCTTCCGGTTGTTTTAAAAATTCAGATTGGTACATTAAAACTATCGGAGGACAATTTCTAACTCACGGTAACAGTGCTTTTACAACTGCTATTATCAACAAAACTCATCCTGTTACTCAAGGACTTTCGGAATTTGAAACTACGGACGAAACTTACCAACATCAACGGATAAATCCGGATATAAAGGTATTGATGGAACGTGTTGAAGGAAGCAAACGTGAACCGTACACTTGGATTCGAAATCAAGGAAGTGGTAGAGTTTTCTACACGGCATACGGTCACGACGATGTAACTTGGAAAAAAGCGGGTTTTTTAAAATTAGTAAGCAACGGAGTTTTATGGGCTTTGGGTGATGATGTAAAATCGGGAATAGCCGGCTTAAATATTAAAGATGTTTCCATCTATCCGGATACAATTGCAAACTTTACCGAACGCCATTTGGTGACCACAATGCAGCCTGCTTTAACACCGGATGAGTCGATGAAATTAATGCAAGTTCCGCCGCAATTTGATGTAAAACTATTTGCCGCGGAACCTGATATTACGAATCCGATAGCTATGTCGTGGGACGAACGCGGACGTTTGTGGATCGTAGAATCTGTAGACTATCCGAACACCTTTTTAGAAACTGACGGCGCAGCTAACGACAGAATAAAAATTTGTGAAGATACCAACGGCGACGGCAAGGCCGATAAGTTTACTGTTTTTGCTGACAAGTTGAACATCCCTACCAGCATGGTGTTTGCAAACGGCGGTGTTATTGTTTCAATGGCGCCTTATTTTGTT
>JAYULL010000047.1:0-63620 GCA_043763625.1 Sphingobacteriaceae bacterium
GTAAAAAAAGGCAGCACAATTAACACCGGTATCAGAAGTAGTTTTTTCATAATTTCGTTTTCCATAATATAAACATGATTCGTGTAAGAAGTTTCCAAATCTACTTGTTTTTTTTAATTAGCCTCATTTTCCTCTCCTGCCGCAACAGCAAAGGTATCGACGTAAGTAACATTGATCTCGATATTAAAATAGAGCGCTTTGATCAAGATTTTAAAAAACTGGATTCCGGTAAACTGACTTCTCAAACGAATGAACTAACAAAGAAATACGTTTACTTTTTCGAGGATTATATCCAAGGAATGCTATCATTGGGAAATGTTAAGGATACTTCTTATTTTAAAAATCTCCGTACCGTTCTTGCTACTAAAGATTTTAAGGAGCTTCAAAAGCAAGTTGATCATGTATTCTCCGATCTGACACCCACGGAAGCTAAACTTACCGATGCATTTAGAAAGCTTAACTACTATTTCCCGAAAGTAAAAGCTCCCCGGGTTATTTCTTTTATTTCCGGCTTTACTGTTCAAACCCCAATAGGCGAAAATTATGTAGGAATCGGATTGGACATGTTCTTAGGGGCCGACTCAAAATTTTATCCGGGTTTAAGAGCAAGCATTCCCGCATATATTTCGCGGCGATTTACTCCCGAAAATATAACTCCTCGAATTACGGAAGCATTTATTCGAGAAGACCTTTTTGAAGACAGCAATAAGAATAAAAGTTTGCTTGATAAAATGATATATAACGGAAAAGTTATGTATTTAATGGATCAGGTTTTAGACACTGAACCGGATTCGGTAAAAATAGGATATACCGATAAACAATTGAATTGGTGCAAGCAATATGAAGGTGAAATTTGGGCCTACTTCTTAAACGTCGAATTGTTGTATGAAACCGATTATATGAAGATTCAGAAGTATTTGACAGATGCACCTTTTACTCCGGGAATTGGCGAAGGAATTGAATCGGCACCCAAATTAGCAATCTTTACCGGTTGGCAGATTGTAAAAAAATACATGGAGCAGAATCCTGAAGTAACTATTCAGAGTTTAATGAAAGAACAAGATTCGCGTAAGATATTAGGCGAATCGAAGTATAAACCGAAATAAAAATCCTTAGCGTAGGATCTTAGCCACAGCCAGTAAACAAATTACTATGCCGATTATAAATATAGTGTCGGACACGATATCAACAAGTTCCCAATTAGTTAAAAAGCGAAGCAGAATACCAACTATACCGATTGCTATTCCTATCGCTAAAGAAGAGTAGTGCGAAGTTTCGTTAGCATTGTTGTTGATTATATTTCCTGAATCCTTATGATTATCCATTTGTGATTTTTATTTCGCTGCTAAATTACGAATTGCCGGCTAAGAATTTATGGTCTGTTTTATTTTTTGCAAGGCCTTCGATATTATCGAAGGCTTTTTTACTTGAAATATTTAAAACCGGAATTATCCGTTTGACAAAGCAGCCGCACCGCTTACAATCTCAGTAAGCTCAGTAGTGATAGCTGCTTGACGAGCTTGGTTATAAGATAACTTCAAAGCTTTCAACAAATCTCCGGCATTTTCTGTTGCTTTATCCATTGCCGTCATCCGTGCTCCGTGTTCTGAGGCATTAGAATCAAGAACAGCTTTGTAGAGTTGAGTCTTTATAGATTTTGGAATTAACTGCTCCACAATTTCTTCTTGACCGGGCTCCAGTATGTAGTCTACCTTATTTGCGGTATTTATTTGTTCAGATGATTTAGGAACCGGTAAAAGCTGCTCCGTTACTAAAAATTGAACAGCAGCGTTCCGGAATTGATTATAAACAATCTCAACTCTGTCGTAGTCGCGCTTTACAAAACCCTTCATAATGTCATCAGTAATCTTAGAAGCATTCTCGAAAGTTAGAGCATTATACAAATCATTGTTGTTTCCAACTACCTTATACTTTCTTCTTTCGTAAAAATCCTGAGCCTTTTTACCGATGGCAACAATACTTACATTACCTGCTTTAAATTGCTCTGAATATCTTTCGGCAATTAAGAGATTGGCAGATTTAATAACGTTGGCATTAAAAGCTCCGGCAAGACCACGATTGGAAGAAACCACAATTACCAAAACTCGGTTTGGTTCACGTTCCTGAATAAAAGGAGAAGTTCCGTCCTCCAAACTTGCTGATAGGTTACTTAAAATATCCTTCAGCTTGGCAGCGTAGGGACGTAACTGCACAATAGCATTGGTTGCACGTTTCAACTTTGCAGCCGAAACCATCTTCATCGCTTTAGTAATTTGCTGCGTTGAAGACACTGATGTTATGCGATTTCTTACTTCTTTTAAATTAGCCATTTATTGTAAAGTCAAAAGTTTATAGTTAAAAGTTAAAAGCTAAATCGGGATACTTTAAACTTTGTACCTTCAACTTTAAACTACACTTAATACTTACCTGCCAGTTCTTTGGCAACTTTTTCTAAAACTCCTGTGATGTTATCATCCAACTTACCTGCTTTTAAAGCTTGTAAAACGTCGGGATGACGTTGCTCCAGTTGCTGAGTAAATTCAGCTTCGAATTCTTTTACTTTATTTACCGGAACATTACGTAATAAGCCTTTTGTACCGGCATAAATTATAGCAACTTGCTTTTCTACCGATACCGGCGAAAACTGTCCTTGCTTTAGTATTTCAACGTTACGAGCACCTTTATCAAGTACAGATTTTGTTGCAGCATCTAAGTCTGATCCAAATTTAGAGAAAGCCTCTAACTCGCGATACTGAGCCTGATCTAACTTCAAAGTTCCGGCAACTTTCTTCATTGACTTAATCTGAGCGTTACCACCTACCCGAGACACCGAAATACCTACGTTAATTGCCGGACGAACACCGGCATTAAATAAATTTGACTCTAAGAAAATCTGGCCGTCAGTAATAGAAATTACGTTAGTAGGAATATATGCAGATACGTCGCCCGCTTGAGTTTCGATGATCGGAAGAGCGGTTAGAGAACCTCCGCCTTTAACGATTCCTTTTAAAGACTCAGGCAAATCGTTCATTGCTTGAGCGATTGCATCTGAAGCGTTGATTTTAGCTGCCCGTTCTAATAAACGGCTGTGAAGATAAAACACATCTCCCGGATATGCCTCGCGACCCGGAGGACGACGAAGTAATAATGAAACTTCGCGATAAGCTACCGCTTGTTTCGATAAATCATCATAGATAATTAATGCCGGACGACCGGTATCGCGAAAAAATTCACCGATAGCTGCACCCGCAAACGGTGCAAAAAATTGCATTGGAGCAGGATCCGCAGCGGAGGCTGCAACGATAACGGTATATGGCATTGCACCGTTTTCTTCCAGTGTACGCACAATTTGAGCTACCGTTGAATTTTTCTGACCAATTGCAACGTATATACAGTAAACAGGTTGTCCTGCTTCGTAAAATTCTTTTTGATTAATGATGGTATCGATACAAACAGCAGTTTTCCCTGTCTGACGGTCCCCAATCACAAGCTCTCGCTGTCCGCGGCCGATCGGGATCATAGCATCGATAGCTTTTATACCTGTCTGTAAAGGCTCAGTAACAGGCTGACGATAAATTACCCCCGGAGCCTTACGCTCTAAAGGCATATCATAAGTAGTTCCCGGAATGAGCCCTTTACCGTCTATCGGTTGTCCTAATGTATTTACTACGCGTCCAAGCATCCCGTCTCCGACTTGTATCGAAGCAATCTTCTTAGTACGTTTAATTGTATCTCCTTCTTTAACCTCATCATACGGCCCTAAAAGAACCACACCCACATTATCTTCTTCAAGGTTCAATACAACGCCTTGCAACCCGTTTTCAAACTCAACTAACTCGCCCGATTGGACTTGAGTGAGGCCATAAACACGAGCGATACCGTCGCCTACTTGCAACACGGTACCTACTTCTTCAAGTTCAGCCTCTGATTTGAAACCCGACAACTGCTGACGCAATATCGCAGAAACTTCATCCGGTCTTACCTCTACCATAATTTTTATTTAAGAGTTTTTAGTATAATTTATTCCTTGCGCTTAAACCTTAGCTTAAGCAGTAACATTTTGTGAAAATTCCTTTTTAAGTTTTTGCAAACTGCTGCTTATACTGGTATCGAATTGTTTGTCGCCAACCTTTAATACAAATCCGCCTATCAATGAAGGATCGACTTTAGTTTGTAAAACGATATCTCCTTTAACAGCCTCCTTAACCACACTTTCAATTTCCCTCTTATTTTCGTCGCTAAGTGGCGCAGCCGATGTTACGGTTGCTTTAACAATACCTTTTTTAATATTATACAGGTTTACAAATTCCTTTGCCGTGGCATACAACACTTGTGCACGCCCTTTACTAATAACTATTTTAAAAAAAGCAAGAATTAAGGGAGGAACATTGGTTCCGAAAACTTGGTTTAAAATAGCAATCTTTTTATCGGGACTTATAATAGGATTTTTTAATACAGCTCGAAGTTCGCTGTTAGCTCTACATATCCTTAAAAAGTAAGAAATACTTTCGTTAGTTTCTTCAACAGAATTTTGTTCTTGCGCTAAATCTAAAATCGATTTAGCATAACGAGTTGCTACTTGTATCTCTGACATTGTCCTTAGATTTTTTTACCTCGCGGTCTGCGATATCAAAATAATCAATTTAACCTTACTTCTTTTAAAAGATCACTTACAAGTGCCTCTTGTTTACCTTGATCCTCAAATTGCTTGCGAAGAATTTTTTCCGCAATTTCAATAGACAAAGAGGAAACTTGACTTTTAACTTCCGCCAAGGCTGCCGTCTTTTGACTTTCGATTTCAAGTTTGGCTTTTTCTATCATTTTAGCACCCTCAATTTGAGCTTGCGTTTTTGACTCGGCAACAATTTGGTCTTTAAGCATTTTCGCTTCCTTCAAAATCAAATCGCGTTCTGCACGAGCTTCTTTGAGTAGAGATTCATTTTGAGATGTTAAAAGAGCCATTTCTTCTTTTGCACTTCTTGCAGACTCTAAAGCAGTTTCTATAGAACGTTCTCTATCGTGAATTGCTTCCAATATTGGCTTCCAAGCAAACTTCTTTAACAAAACCAACAGAAGAAGAAACGCAACGGTTGACCATACAACAAATCCCAGGTGATGATTTAATATTCCTTCGAATAATTCTGCCATACTTTATATCATTATTACTTTTTGGATTTCAATTAAAAGAACCGGAATACAACCAATCGTTAATTCCGGTTCTGTTAGTTTTCTTATTGAGGATTATTTCCCAATAAGGCTACTACCACACCGAAAAGAGCAACACCTTCTACAAGTGCCATTGCGATGATCATAGCAGTTTGAATTTTTGAAGCAGCTTCGGGTTGACGGGCAATGCCTTCCATAGCTTTACCGCCAACTTGACCGATACCGATACCTGCACCGATTACCGCTAAACCTGCACCAATTGCAGCGACTGAACCTACCATAATTATTATTTATATAGTTTACAAAAAAATTCTAATGAGAATGCTCTTCCACAGCCGTTCCGATGAACAAAGCAGTAAGCATAGTAAAAATAAATGCTTGAAGAAATGCTACCAACAACTCCAATACATCCATAAACAAAACAAAGGCAACCGACACCGGCGCAATTGCCAATGATCTAAAAATGAAAATTAAAGATATCAAACTCAGCACGATAATGTGCCCTGCGGATATATTAGCATAAAGACGAATCATTAAAGCAAAGGGCTTCGAAATAACTCCAACAATCTCCACGGGAATCATTATAGGATATAACCATTTAGGCACATCCGGTAAAAAAATATGCTTCCAGTAGTATTTATTACCGTTTAAATTTGTAACAATCAATGTTACGAAAGCCAATACAAAAGTCAGTAAAATGCTCCCCGTAACGTTTGCACCGCCCGGAAATATAGGTATCAGGCCCATCAGATTATTAATCCAGATAAAGAAAAACATAGTTAATAAAAGCGGCATAAAACGAGCATATTTATACCCGATATTAGGTTTGGCAATTTCATCACGAACAAAAATAATAATCGGCTCGATAAGGGATTGAAATCCTTTTGGAGCTTTCCCTTCTCGCTTTCTATATGCAGAGGCTACTGAATAAAAAATTAGAATCAATAAAATAACCGAAATCCAAAGAGACACCACGTTTTTAGTGATAGAGAAATCGTAAATATTAGAAGAGGCTTCTTTATTCGCTTTACCGGCTTCATCAACCACAAAAACCTTATCCTTAATCAAACCGTATCGGTAGTATTTTCCTTGATATGTTTTTTCGCCGTGCTCGAATTTGCCGGATGAGAATGTTTCGATTCCTTTATCTGTAAATAAAATTACGGGCAAATGAATAGATGTATGGCCCCACAAATGCCAATCGTGCGAGTCGGCAACGTGTTCCATAATTACTGCACCGGGATTAAATTTCGGTTCGCCATGTTCCTTTTCAGAATGCTCTGTTCCCGGTATCTGAGCATCACTTTCAACACCGTTTGTAAAGGTTGTATCTTTAAGGTCGTGTTGCGCCTTTAAGGGAGTTTGATAAATAAAAAACGTCAAAAAAAGAGCGAAAGCAGTATTTAAGCCGGGTTTTTTTATTTTAAAAATGTGGCAATACAACATTTAAGGCGCGATTTTATGTTTTATTTTGGTGGCGCAAGTTACGTAATAAGGCATAAATTTCAAACACCGTAAACAATAAATATATAGAAAAAAATTCCACTTGAAATACTGTACTGTTTACATGGATTTTCTTAAGATAAATTGCTACAAACACCAGACTTAAAAGCAACTTTAAAAGCACAGAACCTTGTACGATATATACGGATAAATCTCGCCCCCGTTTTAAACCCAAGTAAGCCAAAATATAGGCGATAGCAGTTATTACTGCCAGGAAGCCAAACATTAGCCAAAACTTAGGAATTAAGACACCCGGATTAGCATAAGCTATTCCCGCCGTTACCAGGACTATTAAAGAAAAAATACTGAGAAAGCGTGCAATACTCAAGATTTATTGCTTTTTATTGAACGAATAACCTGATACAAAGCCACAAAAACACCTGCTAAACAAAGAAAAGCAGTGTATACGGGCGTTTGGGTTTGTCTATATTCATCTATTTTGTATCCTACGAAGGCGAATACCGCGATTATGGCAAACATTTGGAAACCGAGAGCGGAATATTTGACATAACTATTTACATTACGTTTAGCATTCTCCTCATTATTACCTGCGCCGGACATTGTCGCAAATTTAAAAATATAAAGCTCAATTATATTATTCAACTTCTGTAACTCCTATTTATTTAATCCATATAAGTACTGTAGAAAAATAGACCGGCAAAAGTAAATTGCCGATATTAGTGTTATTTTAGAAGTTTAATCTATTTAAGTGAAATTCTTCCCAATTCTTCCTATCCGAATTTTGCCGGCATGCCTTTTATCAATTTTCATAACAGCTTCGTGCAACTCCCGGAAAGAAACTGTTGCAAGCCGCGGAATGCAAAATCTTACCGCACGTTATAACATTTTGTATAATTCTAAAATAATGCTCCAACGGAGCGAAGAAAAGATTAATGCCGGTTACTTCGACAACTTCTCGGAAATACTTTCGGTTTATAAAGAACCTAACGAAAAATCGGTACAGGATGAAGCCGCAAATCTGGATTCCATCATTGCTAAAGCCAATGTTATCGTTAACGAAAAAAACCAAAGTGACTATGTTGACGACGCTTATTTTGTAGTTGCTCAAGCAAACTTTCTAAAGGCGAATTTTTTTAATGCAATAGAGTTTTTCAACTACTTATACAGAACCTACCCTACAGAAAAAGGCTTAAAGCAAGCCGCATCAGCTCTCAAGATACGAGCGCAAATGCAATTAGGCTTATTTGCAGAAGCAAAAGAAACCCTGGATACTGCCTTAGCCGGGGCAAACCCTAAGTTTAAGTCTACCTCCGACGTTTATGCCTCGGCCGCTCAATATTTCATCAAAATGGATAACCCGGCAAAAGCAATTGATTTACTTGAGAAAGCATTAAAGAGTGACGGCAGAAAACAAACCAAAATTCGAAGGAGGTTTATCTTGGCTCAATTGCAGGAAAAAACCGGTAAGTTGCCGGAAGCCTACGCGAATTATCGTGCAGTTGCCAAAAGCAATGCGCCTTTCGAAATGGCTTTTAATGCTAATCTGAGCCGAATTCAAATTGAAGAGAAAGCAAAGGAAAAAGCGGGAAACAAAATTGACAGATTAATAGACCTGCTCGACGATGACAAAAACAAAGAGTTTGTTGACCAAATCTATTTTCGGATCGGGAATTTGCATGAAGCAAACAGGCAAGTTGAACAGGCTGTAGAGAACTATAGTAAGGCGATTAGAGTAAGCAAATCTAACCAAAGTCAAAAAGGATTGGCATACCTCAGACTGGCGGAAATCAATCTAAAAAATGCAGATTATGCTTCTGCAAAAAAGTATTACGACAGCACCTTAACAAATTTGCCTTCTTCGTATATCGAATATGATAATATCAGAAAAAAAAGCGCCAATTTAGACTTGCTTGCAGACCGCCTTAAAACGATAGCAAGCGAAACTACTCTGCAAGAATTAGCGAAACTAAGTGACCCTGAAAGAGAAAAAAGAATAGGGGAACTGGTAAGAGAAGAGTCTCGAAAGGCATTTACGGGCAGTGCAATCAGTGTGGCATCAAAGAGCGCAAAGTCAGCGATTACGGAAGGAAAGTTTTATTTTAATAATACTGCGGCTATTAGCCAAGGACTGGTTGATTTCAATCGGCGCTGGGGACAGGGGAGACTTGAGGATAACTGGCGCAGGAGCAGTAAAACAGCGGCCGACGTTACGGCTATTAATTTGTCGAATCCCGACGATCCTTCCGGAACAGCCACCCCGAAGCCGGCATCCGGCAATGTTGTTCCGACCGGAAATAACTTCCAAAATATTCCGATCACGCCCGTTCAGTTGCAACAATCAAATGCAAGAATTATAAATGCTTACTACGATATAGCCAACTTTTACAAAGACGAGCTTAAAGACTATGAAGAAGCAATTAAAACTTTCGAAGAGCTGTTGCAGAGGTATCCTGAGAATAAATTCCAAGCGCCGATTTATTACAATTTGTATCGCTTGTATGCAGAAAAAAATGCGAGTAAATCGCAAGAATATAGAGATCTAATTCTTAATAAGCATCCCCAAAGTACTTTCGCTAAGGCGATAAAAGATCCCGGCAGTCTAATAGGCAATGAGAAAGGCAAGGAACTTAACAATGCGTACAACGAAGTCTATAGTCAGTATCTCAATAAAAACTACGGAACGATAATCGGCCAAACCAAAGAAATCGAAAATAAGTTCGGCACAACAAATTTATCAGGACAGCTTGCTTATTTAAATGCACTTGCTATTGGCAGAACTCAAAATCTGCAAGCTTTTGAAGAGGCTCTTACGGGCATTGCTTCGCAATATCAAGCCGACAGTATTATTGCTCCTTTGGTAAAACAACATTTACAATATATTGCAAATAACAGAACAAAACTTGCCGGTCGGACTATGGCAATTATAGACAACGACCCGACAGAAGAAAAGTACCTTGAAGAACCGGTGCAGCAGCCCACTCAAACTACAGCATCCGGAAATACTATATCCCGACCGGAAAACAGAACCGCAGTAAAGCAGGAAATCCCTAACAATCCGGCTAATCTCTCAAGGAGTGATCCTGACAGTAAAACCGATGTGGTTCCGGAAACTCCGGTGAATAATTTCTTCGCTCTGCCCGACTCGGCCGAATATTATTTTGTGTTTAATGTTGGCGATGCCGGAACCAACTTGAGTTCCTCCCGATTCGGTATCGGTCAATTTAATCGCGCTAATTTCTCCGGAGCTTCAATTAAACATCAACTCAAGAATATTGCCAACGAACATCAATTGATATATATTGGTGCGTTTATAAGTAAAGCTGCCGTGCGGAGCTATGAGGAGAGAATTTCGTTACAGCTGAATAACATCATGAAAATTTCCTCCGATAAATACAATACTTTTGCAATTACTAAAGAAGGTTTAGACCGTTTAAACAACACTACTATGTTGAACGCCTACCTTGAGTTTTATAACAAAGGCAAGTAATGCAAAGAAGAAATGCCGGCATAACCGGAGAAGAAACTACTCGTTATACCATTCGTTTTTGGAAAATTGTAATCGGGACCATAGCTTTTGTTATCATTCTGCTTTTTAGTATCGGTTTAGGATTATTCGGAAAGCTGCCCTCCTTTCGCGACTTAGAAAACCCCAAAAGTAATTTGGCATCCGAGATAATTTCGGAAGACAATGAGGTTCTGGGGAAGTATTATGTTCAGAACCGCTCTAACGTAAACTACAGTCAAATTTCTCCTAATATTATCAATGCATTAATTGCAACTGAAGATATTCGATTTTACGGTCATTCCGGCATCGACTTTAAACGGACATTCACTATACTTTTTTACAATCTTATCGGGAAAAAACAAGGAGCCAGTACAATATCTCAACAGTTAGCTCTAAATCTTTTTGCCGGGCATGAACGGGCTAAAAATCCGGTAAAACGCACCATTCAAAAACTCCAAGAATGGATAATTGCAGTGAAGTTGGAGCGCAATTATACCAAAGAAGAAATTATAACCATGTATCTTAACACCGTTGATTTCGGTTCTTATAATAATTTTGGCATAAAGGCTGCTTCGCAAACTTATTTTGGCACGTCTCCCGCAAAGCTTACTCCGCCTCAAGCGGCTCTTTTAATAGGGATGCTTAAAGGGCCCACGTTATACTCTCCGGTAAAGAATCCCGGCAATGCTTTAAAAAGGCGAAATACTGTTTTAGCGAATATGCAGAAAGCCGGATACTTGGGTGAAGAAGAAACACAAGAATTTCAAAGCAAACCGCTTAACCTTAAATTTAATCCGGCAACTTACAGCGAAGGATATGCCGCATACTTTAGAGCGGTTCTGAAGAAAGACATACAGCATATTTTTGAAGAGAGATCGATAACTAAAGCCGACGGAACTCCTTATGATTTAGACCGCGACGGATTAAAAGTTTATACCACTATTAATTACAAAATGCAGCAATATGCGGAAGAGGCACAACGCGAATATTTAAAATCGCTGCAAAGAGAATTTAACAGACAGTGGCGAGGCCGAGACCCGTTTAAAACTAATAAGCTATTTCAAGACTTATTGTGGCAAGGACTAGAACGTTCGGACCGGTATCGCGAACTCAAAGAAGCCGGATTAACGAAAGAAGAGATTGTAGAAAACTTTCGAGATACGGTTAAGATGACCATATTCACTTGGCGTGGCCGTGTGGATACAATGATGCGCCCAATGGATTCCATTAAATACTATAAGCTTATGCTTCGCAATGCGCTGATGTCTATGGACCCGCAAACCGGTGCTGTAAAAGCTTGGGTTGGCGGCAACAATTTCGAATTTTTTAAATACGATCAGGTAAAAATGGGAACTAGGCAGGTTGGATCAACCGCAAAGCCGTTCACTTACGCCGTCGCGATCGGCAATAATGCTTATTCGCCTTGTTACCAAGTCTTGAACGAACCGGTATGTATTGACGGCTGGTGCCCAAAAGCATACAAACCTATTCCGGGGTCGCTGACTCTTAAAAGAGCTTTGGCACATTCGCAAAATTGGGTAACCGCTTATATGATGAAAGAGGTAGGCGCAACTGCGGTATCTACCCTCATCAAAAAAATGGGAATAACAAGCGAAGTTCCGGCATACCCATCTATTTGTTTAGGTGTTTTCGATGCTTCTGTATACGATATGGTGGGCGCCTATTCGGCATTCGCCAATCACGGTATTTGGACCAAACCGAAGTACTTGTTAAGAATTGAAGACCGGAACGGCAATGTGCTGTATGAAGAACCTACTGTTAACAAGCAAGTTCTAGATGAGCAAACTGCTTACGTAATGACAGATATGTTAAAAGCGGTGGTAAACGAAGGAACGGGAGTAAGATTGAGATATAAATACGGCTTTAGGAATCCTATCGGCGGAAAAACCGGAACTACACAAAATAATTCCGACGGTTGGTTTATGGGTATTACACCCCAACTGGTTACCGGTGTTTGGACGGGCTGCGAAGACCGGGCAATACACTTTGCTACCACCAATGACGGAGAAGGTGCCAATTCAGCACTTCCGGTATTTGCTTTATACATGAAAAAGGTCTACGCCGACAAATCACTCCATTATACTAAAGGCGATTTCGACCCTCCAAAAGGCGGGATTAACATAACTTTAGATTGCGACGCTTACGGAAGTAAGGATTCTGCTCGAGTTGATTCTGTAGCAAAACCGACAGCAAAATTGGATGAAAAGATAAGGTTTTAACCCCTTTTTACGTTTTAGCTTCAGTGCTTGATGGAAGAGTTTAATTACAAGGAAGCTTTAAAAACGATACCCCCGAAACCGGGTGTTTATCAATACCGCGATGCCGGCGGTGAGCTGATCTATATTGGCAAAGCTAAAAATCTGAAGAATCGCGTTTCCTCTTACTTCAGTAAGGACAACTACCGCTCGAATGCTAAAACCCGAGCACTCGTAAGCAAAATCCGAGAGATAACTTTTACGATAGTTGATACCGAAATTGATGCTTGGCTGTTGGAAAATGCTCTTATTAAAAAGCATCAACCGCGATACAACATCCTGCTTAAGGATGACAAAACCTACCCGTGGATTGTCATCAAAAACGAACGCTTCCCCAGAATTTATTGGACCAGAAATATTATCCGCGACGGTTCCAAATACTTAGGACCCTATGCCTCTGTCAGCATGATGCATACCATTCTAGACTTAGTAAAAGAAATCTATCCGCTACGCTCCTGCAACCTCCCGCTTAACCAAGAAAATATAGATGCCGGAAAATTTAAAGTTTGTTTAGAATATCAAATCGGTAATTGTAAGGGTCCTTGTCAAAACTATGAAAGCGAGGATGAATACAACGATAAAATAAAATCCATTATAGACATCCTTAACGGTAAAATTGGTCAAGTAATCCGCAACTTAAAATCTGAGTTGGATAAGGCTTCGGTGGAAATGAATTTTGAACTTGCGCATAAATTAAAACGGCAATATGATCTACTCGAGCGATATCAAAGTAAGTCAACAATAGTTAACTCTTCAATTACCGACGTTGATATTTTCAGCATTGCTTCGGACGAGAAACATGCTTTCGTCAACTTCTTAAAAGTAATGAACGGAACGGTGATTCAAACACAGACGATTGAACTTAAAAAGCGATTGGACGAAAGCGATGAAGACTTGTTAAGCTTTGCCATCTCCGAGTTTAGAACTCGTTTCAACAGTAAATCCAAAGAAATTATAGTGCCGTTTGAAATTGAGCTTGACGATCAAAGAATAAAGTTCACCGTTCCGAAACTGGGCGAAAAGAAAAAGCTTTTAGAGCTTTCGCAGAAGAACGTTACCTTTTTTAAACGAGATAAACTGGAACAATACGAAAAACTGAATCCGGAAATCAGAACAGAAAGGCTGTTAAATCAGATGATGAAGGATTTGCGTTTAAATCAGCTACCGCGACACATTGAATGTTTTGATAACTCCAACTTCCAAGGTAAGCATCCGGTTTCGGCTATTGTGGTATTTAGAGATGCCAGACCTTCTAAAAAAGATTACCGGCATTTTAACGTAAAAACGGTAGAAGGACCAAACGATTTTGCAACAATGGAAGAAGCTGTTTACCGCCGTTATCGCCGCATGCTTGAAGAAGATCAAACCTTGCCGGAATTAATAGTTATTGACGGGGGGAAAGGGCAGCTTTCTGCGGCAATGAAAAGCCTTAAATTACTTGGTATAGAAAATAAAGTAACAGTTATCGGCATTGCAAAGCGTTTGGAAGAGGTTTTTTATCCCGGCGATCAATATCCGTTGTATCTCGATAAAAAATCAGAAACGCTTAGAATTATCCAACAATTGCGAGACGAGGCACATCGCTTCGGAATTACATTTCATCGCAAAAAGAGAAATAAAGCTACCCTAACTACAGAATTGGGCAGTATTGCCGGAATCGGAAAAACTTCCGCAGAAAAATTACTGACGCAGTTTAAATCTGTTAAGAAAATTCGAGAAGCAAAGCCTGAAGAATTAATGCAGGTATTAAACATCAAACAAACAAAAGCTGTTATAGAGTATTTTAATGCAGAAATGTCGGGAAATTCCTACAGCCCTGAAATCGACTAAGATTCTTTTAGGTATACTTTAAATTCTGTTCCTTCTCCATCCCGGCTTACAACTTCGATTTTGCCTCCGGCATTTTGGACAATTTCTTTTACCAAGTATAATCCAATACCGGAGCCTTCAATTTTATTTTCGACACGATAATATTTTAGAAAAATTTCCTTGATCTTGCTATCGGCAATTCCTATCCCGTTGTCACCAATTGTTATTACAACGTAACCGTCGTGTTTATCTGTCTTCACTACCACTATCGGGTTTCGATCGGGTGATTTGAACTTCAACGCGTTGTTTATTAAATTATAAACAACACTTCTTAACTTTCTTCTTGAAAAATTAATTTCGGATATATTAATTTCACTTTTTATTACTCCGCAAGCAGCAGTAATACTGTCGGCAAGGGTAAGGCGAACGTCCTCAAGAATGTGCTCAAAACTTAATAATTCTTCTTCAGCTTTGTATTTTTGTTCTTGCCTACCGCTATTGGTTAGCTCCACGATAACGCTTTGCAACTTTCGAGTACTGTTCTCGATCAAGTTCAAAAGGGGCTTAAATCGCTGAACATTTTCGGGAGGAGTGTTTTTGAGTTGCTGAATTGATAAAACCAAACCGGTAAGCGGGGTTTTGATATCATGCGAAATGGTGTCAATTAAAGTTTCATAGTCTGCAATCAGTGTTTCCTGTTCTTTTAAATCTTTAATTCTCCGAGTAATATCAACAAATGTGATAATTACACCATTGGTTTTATTGTCTTTGTAGGTAACATACGGGATGATATTCATTTGAAACCACCTGAAATCGGTTGTTTGAATTTCCTTCTCGAGAATTTCATTGCCGGCAATAACCTCTTGGATATTATCTACGATAGCAGGGAAACGAAGATTGTCTTTGATGTCAGCAATCGGCTTTCCTAAATCTTTGTCACTCAAACTAAATTGTTTCATTGCCGGCGGAGTAAACTTTCGCAGAATTAAATCCGCGTCGACAAACAACTGAGGAATTATTGTATTCCGAAAATAGTTTTCAAGTTCATCGTTTTGCTCGATAAGTTCTTTTAATTGTTCCTTAAGGTCTGTCATAGACAAGTGCTTAAATACATTTTGGCTTAGAGCCACTAATTTACATTTATTTGTTTCCCATACGCAAAAAAATTCTCGTTACCTACTAACCACACGATAGAGATAGTATGGATCTTCTTTAAAGAGCCGGAAGATTTCAGATTTCTCTAGGTTTAAAATGACAGGTTTTCGAACAAAAAAAGGGAAAGAATTGCTTCTCTCCCTTCTGAAGTATTTAATTAAAAATATCCTAGTACGACCACAAGTCGTGTTCGTAGTCTAAAAGTTCTTTTTTTACTCGTTCTGATTCCCAAAGCTTGTCGATTCCTTTTGCGTAGTCTTTAATCCGCAAATCATCCGGGTTAGATTCTTTAACTACGTAGCTCGCAAAAATCCTTTTCATAAAGATATCATCATAACTCAAACCTGTTGCATCATTGCTTCTGCTCACCACTTCTTTCGTTACAAAGACCTGACGTGCTTCCGGGAAGTAAATCCAAAATGCGGGCTGTTCACCTAAGTCTTGTCCGGCACGGGTAATCTTTACCAAAGGTGCTATACCAACAATTCGAGGTTCGAACATAGAACGTTGCCTGTCGAAAATCCAATCTTCTTTAATCCTGAACTTTATGATACTATCCGGATTAAATTCTCCTGCCTTAACTTCGGTACCTGTTTGGTTACCGTTTGCATCAAATTTCGGTACGGCTACACTGTCGGCAAATTTTGCTTTAGCTTGTTCGGGCTTTAACACAGCAGAAAACTCGTCACCATTCGGGTCATCTTTAGTTGCTGTAGCGTCGTAAGCGGTAAGCTCACCTGCAGTAACAGCATCCATAATTACATCAATCAACCTGCCTTTAGGAGAAGCGTAAGCCCGGTTCATTTTGTCCCGCAAATCAATTTCACGCCACACCCGTTTTTTAAACATCACATCCGACTCACGTAAGTTAGCGTATGGAGTAACCTTAGCCTCCATAATATTGCTTTTCTTATAGTATCCGTCAACCGGCTTATCCGCCTGAGGTGTCGGCTTGGTTGCGTTATTTAGATTAGCCTTTTGAGCGAATGTGTTTATTACCAACACTGTTAACGCTAATACTAAAAGAGCCTTTTTCATATTCTGTTAATTAGCTTGCAATGGAATTGAGTTTAATGAACGCGGTGTTCCGTCAGGCCCCACAGCCATGATATTATCAAATATAACCCGTGTTCCGGGTGTTACTGTTGCCATCGCACTTTGCATTGCACTGTTTAATGTATTTCCTGTTCCGTTTATTATTACGGCATCAGCCCGAGGCTTCTGAATGACCAGACTGAATCGAGTTACATTGAACTTAGCATCGAAGTCGAAATTGTCTAGTATTGCAAACAACCTGTCCTGCGATTTTATAACCACCGAACTTAAAGATCCTCCTGTTTTACCCGCAAATTTAGCCACCGGATCAGGGATACGTTTTACACGAAATTTTGTTGCGCCGATTGATTGAGTCTTTCCGGCAATTTCAGCCAAAACGTTTACCATCGCATCTCCGATAGAGCTTACCTTTACTGTATATTGCCCGTTAGACCCTGAAATATTTCCTCCCGTCATGTTTACTCGCAAGCTTTCCTTTGGAATGCCCGGAGCTGAAACTGAAACCGGATTATCTACTCCGATATAAAAAACGTTCATCTTATCCGGAGAAACTACTGCCGAAGGTCGAGCAACTTGATATTTTTGCTCCGCAGTCTTGTATTCCTTAAGGGTCCCGTCAGTTTGCTTTACGCGAATGGTTCCGGACCAAGTAAACATACCCTCTCTATTTGTACTCACTTGATAAACCCCTCGCCCGTTTTTGGTCTGAAGTCTTGAGCCTCCCACATATATATCAGGGTTTTGCTTTGAGTCGTATGCTGTTAAAAATACCTCGGCTTGGTAAGGTTGCCCTTGAATCAGATAAGAAGTAGGAGCAACCGCCACTGCAGCAAAAGCGTCAAGTGTAACCAGCGCTTCGTCCATTTTAGATAAAAACTTCTTTACTACAACCGATTCCGCATTCTTTGCATCAGCTTGAATCTTTGATAGAATTGTAACTGTAGCTGTAAGAGGAGTTCCTTCGCCGAAGTTAGATTCTTGCCAATCTCTTTTGGTACCGTCTTTAGTACGCTTTACCGGATCTATAGCTTCTAACGAGAAATTAACAGAAGGGCGGTCTTTTGGGTCAAGCAAGCCTAATAACTTTTCGCGGGTCTCGTTAATTTTCTTTTTAAGCTGAGCACCTTTTTTCTTTTCGATCATTAGTCTTGGAGAAACATCGAGATCATCACGGTTTTTAAGCTCACCCGTAAGCGGATCTCTGCCGCCTCCGGCAACTTCCAATTCCTTTTTTATAGATTCTAAAAGTGTATTTAATTCACCTGCAACACGTTGTGCTTCTCTTGCTTTGTCCAAAATAGGTTTGGCCCGTGTAGGGTTTTCTTTCATTTTGGTTGCTTCAAAAGCATCTACCGATTGCTCTAATCCTGCGTTTACGTTTCGTGTCGAAGTTTGTAAACTCTCGTTTAGTGTCGAAAAAGCATTCAAGATGGTATCTGATACGTTTAGTGCCAACATTGCCATTAGCACCAAGTACATAATACCAATCATCTTCTGCCTAGGGGTTTCTTTGCCGCCTGCCATGCCTTATATCTTGTTTTCCTGAATTAAGTAAATGAATTTAACTAAGCTCTCGGCTGATTCATTGCCGAAAGCATGTTTCCGTATATAGCATTTAAAGACGATAAGTTCTTAGCTAATCTGCCCACTTCTTCTTTGAATTGTTTAGAGTCTTCCAAAGATTCGTTAAAGTTTTGCATAGTTAACGAAACATTTTGGTAGAATTTATTCATTGATTTTAGATGTGCGCTTGAATCCTGCAGCTCCAGTTCGTACACGGCATTTAATGCTGAAAGGTTTTTAGCCAGCCCGTTAACCTGATCGTGATACGCCTTAGAATCGACATTTGAGTTGCCTAACTCCGTTAAACTGAGGGATGCTTTTTCAAAAGCTGAGCTCAGATTTTGAAAACCGCCCGATGCTGTTTTAACATTAGCAGTGAATTCGTTTGTTGCAACCGATGCATCCGCTACGTTTGATATAGTTGCTACTTTATCACTAAAGGTGCGTAGTCCTTCGCCTAAACTTCCTATCAGTTCCGGACCAACTTTTGCATCTTCGAGCATTTTATCCAGAGCTGCTGCGGCTGAAGGTGACTGACTAACGCGAGATGAAGCTTGTGGCAGTTCGCCTTCGTAATCGTCTTCCAGCTCGGGATACACTTTGTGCCATGAGAGCTCCTTGTGAGGAGGCATGAATCCCATTATAAAGAAAAGGAAAGCTTCTACGCCCAATCCAATCCCGATGATTAACCCTCCGTTAGGTAAGTGTAATATTTTAAACATCGCTCCGATAATAACCACTGATGCTCCCCATGAAATAATTGCATCAAGAGTGATTTTAAACTTCTTTTTCTTCTGAGCCATAATTCTTTGATCCGTTTTTCGTATTAGTTGTCTTGTTCTGAATTAATTTACCGTTTGTCTTTTATATCTCTTCCCGGGAAGTGAGTTACGCATCTGAAGCCGATGTATGATTTTGCCGTATCCTGATATTCGAAAGATCGTGTTGAGTTTTGCAAAAAATATCCTATGTCCTTCCAAGAACCTCCGCGAATAACCTTTCTTTTTACAACCTCAGGATCACCGGCTTTAGCTTCGTAATTAAAAGTCGGGTTTAAATCATGTACGAAAGTTGAGGCAGATTCATCATACGCAGATCCGGTCCATTCGGCAACGTTACCGGCCATGTTATACAAACCGAAGTCATTCGGGAAATAAGATTTCACATTCACGGTAAAAGCTCCTCCGTCGTCGATATAATTTCCTCTTCCCGGCTTAAAGTTGGCCATCAAACAGCCTTTGGCATTTCTAATGTAAGGTCCGCCCCAAGGATAATCATTGCCGATCCTTCCGCCTCGTGCCGCGTATTCAAATTCTGCTTCGGTAGGCAACTCATAGGGCAAACGACTTAAACGCGGCATTTTCCGGCTTATTGCATATCGTTCGTACCATCGAGTACGCCATACTGTAAATGCCCTTGCCTGGCGCCAAGTAACTCCCACCACCGGATAATTATCAAAAGCAGGGTGCGAGAAATACCCTTCAACCAAAGGTTCATTGTGTGCGTAAGCAAAATCTGCCAACCAAACTAAAGTATCGGGATAAACTGAAACGGTATCGTGTTGAATAAAATCTGAACGTTTTTTTGTAAGATCGCCGCGGTAATTGGCTGCTTCACGCAGCTTAGGGAATGCAAAGTTGTATTTAAGTAATCTTACGTCAATTTCATTACGGTCAAAAATTCGGTCCTCGCCTTGGTAGTACATCCCTTGAAGTTTTCCGGCATTTGCTTTATTTTTTTTGCTTCCCCAGATTGATGCTCCGTTACCGACTTTCTTCCAATCGATATATTTGGGCCCGCCTGCGTTGCCGGCACTTCCCTTGGTTTTCATGTAAAACTTATCGTCTTGCAAATAATTGGTAATAGCGATAGAATCTCTAACCCAGCTCACAAACTGCCGATACTCGCTGTTTGTAATCTCGGTTTCGTCCATATAAAATGCTTGAACCGTTACCTGCTTATTTTGTGCGATTTGAGCGAAAGTAATATCTTGATCGGTCTGCCCCATAACAAATGTACCGGCAGGAATATAAACCATTCCCAAGGGTATGCTGTTATTCTTAAGCTTTTTATTTTTTATACCTACTAATTCTCCGCCCGATCCCCGACCGCATCCTTGAGAAATGGCCGCCAGCACTACCAAAGCGATAATGTAAATTCTTTTCATCATAATATAGGCATTATACCCTTAAAACCGTTCGAATATATATTAAAAATAAAAGATTCTGAAATACCGTCAACCTCTACTTGCTGCCAAATTCTTTAAATCATTCAAAAAAGAATAAAGGTAAATCTTCTACTTTTTCACTTTGAAAACAACTCTGATACGAATGCTAACCGGCAAATGTTTCTAAAAAAAGAAATCTTTACGAAAAGTAGCCAATAATAAGGACATAAAAAATATTTATTTATTTACCAGTTTGATGTATTGTTCAATAGCCATTGTCATGCTGGGAGCATTGGGAGTGGGGGCAGGAATATCTAAAATAAGCTCATGTTCTTTAATTGCTTTATGAGTACTTGCACCGAAAGCGGCTAAGCGAGTATGGCTTTGTTTAAAATTTGGAAAGTTCTTGAATAAAGACTGAACGCTCGACGGACTAAAGAACACTATTATATCGTAAAACACTTCGGCCAAATCTGAAAGATCACTGCAAACAGTTTTAAACAAAACGGCAGCAGTAAAATCATAACCGTTCTCCAGTAAAAACTTTTGCGTTTCTTCGGCAGCTACATCAGAGCAGGGATACAAAAACTTTTCGTTCGCATGCTTTTTCAAAATTTCCGTTAAGTCAGTTGCGGTTTGTTTACCGAAGAATATTTTCCGTTTGCGATATTGGATATACTTTTGAAGATATAGGGCGATAGTTTCTGAAAGACAAAAATATTTCATATCTGCCGGAACGTCATATCGCATTTCGTCGCATATTCTAAAGAAATGATCAGCGGCATTACGGCTGGTAAAAATCACCGCCGTAAAATCGGGAAGGTTGATTTTTTCTTTCCTAAAATCTTTTGCCGGAACACCATCAACATGTATAAAGGACCTGAAATCCACCTTTACATTGTATTTTTTGGCAAGCTCGTAATATGGGTTTTTTTCTGTTTCCGGCTTGGGTAAGGTTACCAGAATACTTTTTACTTTCTTCTTTCTCTCGTCTGACGATGCTTGCATATAACTTAAAACCTAAGTGCCTTAATTAGAATTAGTAAAGGGCAAATTTCGAGGGCGCAAATATATAAAAACAAATAGATTTTGGGAAATCGATAGTTTGATAAAATGATTGCTCCTGCCCTCAAAAATTGAAATATAAATATTAACGCCACAACTGCTAAAGTTGAATAAATATAATAAGCAGCAAATCGTGCCGGTGCAAAACTGAATGCTACTACCAAAGGTAAAAACAATATAGCGGCATTGAAGTAGCTTAGAAAAAGTACAGTAGTGTACTCACCTACCGGCTTCGCGGCGTCGAACAAAAAGCCAAGTAATCGGATGACAAAAATTTTAAAGGTGAATAGCCCGATTACTGAAAACGATAAAACTAACAACCATTGGAATCCTTTTAAAATATAAGTTACTTGGAAGTATCGGGCGCACAAGTAAAGAAAAGCACCTATAGTAAAACCAAATAAGATATACAAAAATATAAAGGGCCACGAGCTGAAGAGGCTGTCTTCTTTATTAATTTGGTTAAGTGCCCTGTTGCTGTAAAAAGACCGGATAATTGTAGAAAGCTCTTTTGAAAAGGCATTCTTTAAAACCGCAAAAAACAGAAGAAGAAAAACGATAAAAGCTACAAACCAAGTTTCTCCTTTTTCTCTCGGCTTTCCTAACTTATAAGGACTTTTTTTTGAGGGAAATTTTTTAGCCCAGGCTTGAAAATCTAACTTTCTGACCTGATATAGATCAATAAGGCTGTCGATAAATCGGTTAGGGCGATTATAAACAGGTACCTTAATCCAAACAAAATGAAGCGAATCTGTTAAAGCCTTAACAGAATCTTCTGCTGCTTTCACCGAATCTTTTCTTGCTTTAACTTTTGCGAACCATGCCGAATCTGTGCTTGAATATCTTTTCACAAATTTGGGATTCACGACGTTATTGTGAGTTGAGTCAGCGTTAGCAAAAGTATTTCCGGAAAACAAGAGGCCAATAAAAAGCAAAACTACTTTCCGAATCATATTAGAAATCGTTCAACAAAAGTACGCCAATTGCACTACATCTAACTCAGAAAGATACATGTTTGGCTATTTATCACTAATAATAGTTATGTAGCCTTTTATTTTGTCTTTAATTCCTTTGCGGAGCTCTATTATATATAAGTAAGTATCTTCCGCAAGAGGCACTCCCCCAAAGGTACCGTCCCAATCGTTAGCATAATTTCTAGTACTAAAAATTAATCTACCGGCTCTGTCAAATATCTTTACGGTGTTTTCAGGATATAAATCAATATTTTTTATTATAAATTTATCGTTCTTTCCATCCCCGTTCGGGGAAAGAATATTTGCGGCGTTTAATTTAGTTATATCATCTTTTACCGGTATAGTAACTGCTTTTTCGACTACGCAACCTGCAGCAGTAGCTACTTTAACGGTATAAGTCGTAGTTTTTAAAGGCCTTACGGTAATGGATGAAGACGTTTGCGGCAAATATCCCTCCACTGTTCGCCAAGTATAATTTACACCGCCCGAAGCACTTAGCTCAACCTCTGTTCCTATCACAATCTCACCCGAAACGCTGGTCTCAAGACCTGGTGTAGGATTAATAGAAAGTTTAAAGCTCATGTTGAACGTGTTAGCCCCTCCTCCTGCAACGCCACCGTCGTCAATTACTGTAACAGTTAAGGTTGATGAAGAAACGGCGTCATTTTTTAGCCGATATTTAATTGAACTTCCTGAAACTCCCAGTTCTGAAAATATGCCTGGATTAGACGCAGACACATTGATCTGAACTGTTTGGCCTGCATCTTCTCCGGCTGATATACCGGTTAAAGGGATAACTTGAAGGTTAGTATCAAAGCAAACAAGCTGATCGGATACCGTAGCAACGGTAGGCACTTCATTTACGTCAATAACCTTTAAAGAAAACTCTTTTTCTAAACCGGCTCCGTTTTGATCTACCGCGTTTATGCGAATGTTTACGTTTGGTTCCAATTCAAAATTAAAGGCCTTTTTGGCAGAGATCATGTCGTTTTCGATAACAAAATACCTATTATCAGTATCGCCGGGACCGGATATAAGACTGTAGGTAAATTTTGAAGCGGAGTTTTCGGAAAGAGCGTTTATTTTGCCTGCAACAGTTCCGGCAGGTTGGTTTTCGTAAAACTCGTATGTTGCTAATTGAACATCCGTAGGCGCCCCCGTTTTAATAGTTAGGCTTCCTTGTTTCAAGGTTAAATAATAATTGTCGCACTCACCGCCGGTAATCTCTAACGGATATAAACCCACGCCCGAATTTGCGTTTGCACTTGAAGAAATTATAGGTTTAGACTTGAGCACAGATTCATTTTCGCCGTTTACAAATCCGTGATACGAAAGCGTAAGTGCCGGAAAGAGTTCCCCGACAAATTTCACCTTATCTTCTGCTTGAACGATAAGTTCTTTTTTATTGATGGAAAGATTGCCGGGTAAAAAAGTAACGTTGTAGTTAGAGGAAGTTCCGGAAGCTTCTATAGTATAAGAACCTACTCCCGATGTGTTGACCGCGTTAGTAATAAAAGTGATACCGGGAAGCAATGTTTCCCCGGGAGCCAAACCAATGTAACCTGCGGTTAAAGGTGGATTAGCATCGCCGTAAAGTTTAACTTTATCTTCGGCTTTTATTGTAAGGTCTCTTTTTGTAACGCTGAGCTTACCCTTTACAAATGTAATATCGTAATCCGGCGAAGTTCCACCTACTGTAATATCGTAAAGCCCAACATTAGAAGTTGCCGTAACAAGGGTATTTACAGAAACAGCGCTTAAAGAAGTTACGCCGTTAATCAATCCAACATACTTTAAGGTTAATTCCGGTACCGCTTCTCCGTAAATTTTACTTTTATCTTCCACGGTAATAGTTAAGGGCTTTTTATTAACGGTAAACTTGCCGCCAACAGCGGCAATGTCATAATTTAAAGATGAAGCCGAAGCAGTAATATCGTATTCGCCGGAACCGGTAGCCGTATTGACGCTTGTGCTTACTATAGGTGCCGGAATTATACCTGTTTCGCCATTTACTAAACCGGTATAAGTAAAGGTTAAAGCAGGATTTACACTTCCGTAAGTTTTATTTTTATTTTCAGCGGTAATAGTTAGAGGTGCTTGGGTAATATTCCCTTTAACAATTACACTTGAATTTGATAAGATGTAGTTTTCTTTGTCAAGACCGGACAATACAAAGTTCTTTATCTCGATGTCTTTATCTGTGCCGGCATTGGGGGTTTCAAAAGAGGCATCGCCGGAAATTAAAACACTGTCGCCGGGTTCTATTCCTATCAAAGTAATATTGCCAAAATCGTGTCGGGCGCCGGTGTTGCCGTCGTAAACCTTTGTAATAAGAGGCAATGAAGCCCCCATAATTGAGATTGACTTCTCGGTAATTTTTCCGGTTCCGGTTGCAGAAGAAGTTGCTAATTCATAATTATCCTTTTTACTTCCCCCCAAAACAAAACCTGTCGCAGTTACAGTTTTACCGGTTCCCGCATTTTTGGAGTCGTAAACCGCAGTTCCGGTTACAGTAACATCATCGCCGTTAACTGTTCCGGTAAGCAGGTAATTTCCGGCAGAGAGATTTGCAGAATTTGTGCCGGCGTAAACTTTTGTAATGAGCGGAGCGGCGTTTAAACTTACAGAAAGTGTCTTTTTACTTACGATGAGTATTTGTGTCGTGTCTGCAGCGATGTAAAAACTGTCTCCGGCCCCGGCGGCGTGTATTTCAACTGTTCCGGCACCATTAATATTAACCATGTTTCCGGCGATTGAAGCCACAGTTAAATTGCCTGATGTAAAAACTACGGGCAAACCGGAACTGCCGGAAGCAGTTAAAACAAACCCCGCATCGCCGTAAGTTTTCGAAGCAATTGCCGAAAATGTGATTTTTTGATTTTTCTTAAAAGTGACAGTATATATTTTTTGTGTTGTTCCGTCTTCGGCTGTAACCGTAATTGAAGCTGTATTACTTGAAGGAGAAACAGCCAAGCTGAAAGGCGAACCGGAATTAACAGGGGTCCCGTTTATAGAAATGCTCGAAGTTGCTTCTTCTGAAGTTGGAGTAATGTCGACAGAGGTAGCGGTGTCGGGCAAGGCGATGGTGTATGATGTGGTGCCGGAGTTAAAAGTTGCGGTGGCGGAACCTACATTATAAGAAATCCCGGAAAGATTTGCATTTGAAGATTTCTCGCGAGTAATATTAAGTACATAAGTTTTAGTAGTTTGTAAATCCTTTGCAAGCGTTACAACATTTATCGTATTTACTCCCACCGCTAAAGCAGCGGCAAAAGCACTTCCGTTTACTGCCGGAGTATTATTAATTTTAATTGTTCCGGTGACATCAGAAAGCGTTGCTGTAATATTTACGGAACTTGAAGTGTTTGGAACGGAACCGGTGTACGCTGCTGTAGTAGTGGAAAATGCAGGAGACAGGATTCCTTCACTAAGGCTTAAACCCGAAAGTTCTGAGTTGAAATAAGAGTGCCGGTCGTAGGCACCTGCATCGCTTGGAAAAACTCTTGCCACACCGGTTAAATCAGTGTTTACAGTCGAAATTTGATTTGCAATAGATTTGCTTCCCTTTGATGTCGTAGTAAGATAAACAGCCGGGCTCGAGGTTAAATCATAATATTTTATTGACTCAAACGCAATCTTGGCAGAGCGGCCGCTTTCTAAAATGCTGCGGTCGCCTCTCCCGGTAAGTGTTTTATATTCTGCAAAAGTCTTTCCCCCGTTAATACTTACTTTGGTATAGCTTCCGCCGTTGAGATCTGTTAATCCGGCAAACCCTAATCCCGGATCGTAATTATTGTTCGTCAAAAATATGTTATCGGTTTCTGCAAGGTAATCGTTGCCGATAGTTGCGCTATAACCGTTGGTATCGAAACCCATAGCGATTGCTGAACCGGAAGACGAGCCCAAAAAGATATTTCCTTTTATACTTCTAATTACTCTTACTTGGCTAAAGTTTACACAGTAATCCTGATTACCGTTATTTTCGCCGTTATTGGTATAAAAGGTATTGTGCTCAATTGTAATGTTTCTGTCTCGGGAAGAATCCCAACACGTTTTTGTGTTGTTGCTTAAGTCGGTTGCCGCACCGATAAAACAGTTAGTGAAAGTTAAGCCGTCGTTATCCGTTGAATAAATTCCCGTTCCGTTACCAGCATATCCGAAGGCTCTCGCTAAAACTCTTTTAATAATTGCATTATGATTCCTATTTAACGTAAACACACGGCCCTCGAAATTATCAGAGAACACCACATATTCTATTTCAACGCCGTCGCATTTAGCAAGTTCTATTACAGGTTTATATTTTGAAGTTGTCCCGGGAATGTACGCTCCCGATAGGTTATCCTTTAAGGTTATATTCCTAAGCAAAACATTACTTACGTCATAAGTTTGAGCAGCACCAGTATTGCCTATTTTAAAGGATCCGTTGATAATTTGCTCAACCTTTATGTTTTCAACCGTTAAATTACTTGCCCCGCCGGAGGCATAAAATGCTTTATTCCCACGAACTAAAGTAAGCTCAGCAAAAGTAACATTGCTACCGCCTGTTTGCTTGATAATAGCGGCGTTGTTATCAATCAAGTTGATGTTGGTAAACTTTAACCCTTTTACCTTGAGGTTACTCATAGTAGAGTTAATCAGCGAAGTAATACTTCCTTGTCCGTCAAATACCGGCTTTTCTCCCGGCTTATTTTCTATTGTGAATAAATGGCCGTTAGTATTGTAATTGAGATTAATTGAAGATGTAACAACAAAAGTTTCGGAAGTATTTACTCTAAGCGTTACCGGTTGTGCAAAATTGTATGAAGACAAATACGTTAACATGTTAGTAATACTGTTGTTCGAATAGATCTCACTCTCGTCTGCAGTTTTAATTAAACTGAATTTAACTACCGGCGGCGCATTCGGGTCGGCTATTGTAGTTACTTCAAAATCGTCACTTAACCCGCCTATTACTAAAGTTGCAGCCGTCAAAGTAAAATTTGAATTTGAACTTTTAACTCGCACCTTCACCGCATCGCCGCTCACAACAGTAGTAGAAGTTGACGTATAAGAAGCTCCGTTAATAGAAAACTCACCGCCGGTAATGCTTATTTGCGCCGGAACATTTATGCCGGAAACGCCTATTGAATTAGATTCGATGTCGGCATTTAACACTACATCATTTTGATCTGTAAAAGCAAAGATATTAGGGACCGCATCGGCAACGTAAACTTCTGTGGTAAAAGAAAAAGTATCGCTAACTCCCCCAACGGTTAAAACTACAGTTGAAGCCGTGGAATAACTGGAAGAAGATGTGGCTCGAACTTTAACGGCGTCATAATTATTTATCGTTCCGCCGGCAGCTGTGAAAGCTCCTCCGTTAACTGAATACTCGCCGCCGATTACACGGATGTTCGTTCCGGCATTAATTCCTAATATTAATAAAGGATCTGATTCAATTGTAGCGCTGCGAGCTACTCCGGTTTTATCGGAGAAGGCATATGCCGTCGGAATCGTATCTGTCGCAGAGGCTGCCGGTTCGGCAATGCTAGGGAAATCGCTGTCTTTATCGTAGGCTCCGGCATCTGTAGGATTTGATCGGCTTGCTCCGGTAAGATCAGCTGTTATACCGCCAAGAGTGCTTTTAATATGTTGGCGCCCCCAAGAAGCATCAGAAAGATATACTGCCGGACTAGTAGTTCCGTCTTGGTTAAGCCTTGTTTCTAAAGTAATCTTAGAAACATCATTGCCGAAGTAAGAGTTTTGCCCTCTCGCATAGGTTGCTTTGTAGTTTGCAGCACTTAACGAACCCAAGCTTGAAAGGAGCTTAGTATAGGAACCGTTATTTACATCACTTAAATTACTGAATCCGATTAGTGCGGTATAGAGCTCTGAGCAAATGAAAATATTATCATGCTCTGATACAAAATCAGTTGCTGTTGTTGCCGTATAGCCTGAGTTGCTGAACCCGATTGCTAAAGGTGAAAAATTAGGTTTACCCACAAAGATGCTTCCTGCAATGGCCAATATCTTTTTTGCTGTTGCAAAATTTACGCAAACATCCGAAGTATTCGTGGTGATAAAACTGCTGTGAAAGATTTTAATATTCTGATCATTTTGCGAAAAATAACAGGTTTTACCTACTCCGTCGGCGATAGGTTTTACAAACATATTCTCGATAGTTACGCCGTTGCACCCATGGGTAGAAATACCAAAACTGTTATAGCCGTTAGCACCAAAATTATTTAGCAGGATATTTTTTAATACTACATCTCGGCTTGATTCAAATTGACCCAATCCACAACTTATTCCTTCCGGGAATGAAATATTCTCCACTTGCATCCTGTCTGCTTTCTTCAGCAACAAATAAGGCGAGTGTTTACTCGTAGTGCCCGAGATATTCGCCCCGTTAAGGCGATCTGAAAATTTGCAGTTTTTAACAACTAAATTATACAAATCAAACTCGGTAACGGCAGCGCCGTCGCCAAGGCGTAGGGCTCCCGCCCCAACTTCTTCACAACTGAATCCCTCTATAGTTAAATTGGTGATGCCGCCCGTGCCTCGCATTCCGCAAAAGCCGTGTATAGCAGTAATGGTTTTATACGTTACATCGTGCGTATTTCCATATTGCCTGATAATACACCCGTTTGCGGTATTAGGATCCGCGTTTTGAAAAGTTAATCCTTCGAACCAAATGTTGTTCATATTTGACGACATTACGCTCGGCTGTTTGAGCTGAACATCGAACACCGGAGTGTGGCCGGAAGCTGCTTTAACCGTGAACAAAAAGCCCGCGTTAGCAAAGCTGAAGGCCAAGGTATTGTCAATAAGGAAGGTATCGCTTGTATTAAATTGAAGGGTAACAGCGTCTGTGATGGTATGTGTGCCTATATACGTCCACATATCGGCGAGGCCATCGGATTCGTATAAGACTGCGTCGGTGGCAGTTGTTTTATAAGTTATTTTATAAAGCGAAGGCTTACCTGCAGCCGCGAAAGAATTATATGTTACTCCTAAAAAAAGTAAAAGAATAAGAAAACTTAAGGCTCTCGTAAAACCTTTTAGAATAAAATACTTCATTGTAATTGAGATAAATGAGCATTACTAATACTGATATCCGGTTCAAAAGTTTCTTAAAGTAGGTTTAGCTTCAAATTTATTTCGAAGTTTCCGTTCACATATCCTCTAAGCGCCGAAGTCTCGGTAGTATATACCCCTTGAATGGTACACAGCTTTTTATAATTAACCCCGGCGCCGAAAGTGGTGCTTTGTGAAGTATGATACATCAGCATAAAATTTAGAGCGTTATTGAGAAAAGTTACGTTAGATCCGAAATCAACAATGCTCGCGAGTCCTCTTACCCCTCTAAAACAGACTTTAGGTTCAAGGCTGATTCCTTTTAAAGACTCCTCAAAATAGATTTTATAGCCCGCAGAAGAGAAAAATAGTGACCTGTCGATTGCATTATATTCATCTTTCTTCAAGAAAGCTTTAAGATTGGGCACAACTGCTTGAATAGTAATATCTTGAGTAGTATAGGCCAGGCCGAAATCGCCGTCGAAATAAGTTTTTCGCTGATTGTATCTTCCAATGTTAACATCATCCTGCTCGCCGTTTACATTCTCCGTTTCCAGGCGTTGATTCATGAATCCCAGAGAAATACCGAAGTTTAAATGTTGTGTTTCTCCAACCGGTAAATGGTAGGCATAAGAACCCATTACTCGAGTACGTTTTAATAAGCCCGCAACATCATCAGAAATATTAATTCCGACTCCTACTTTTTTACCTATACCGTAATCTGCAGTTATCGATTGGGTTTTAGGCGCTCCTTGAATTGCGGACCACTGCTTTTGATAGCCCAAATTAATATTCAAGCTCGAGTCTAATCCGCCCATAGCCGGATTAATCAAGTATTGGTTTTGGAAATAAGCGCTGCTGAACAGGTTGCTTTGGGCTTGCCCTTCTTTAATAAACAGAAAAATTGCAATGAGCGACAGAAAAATAAGTCTTTCGGTACCCTGACGTCTTTTTAGAAGAAATACGTTCATTTATACATTTGATAAAGCGCAAGCCGCAATATTTTATGACGCAAAATCTTTACCAATATCGGTGGTAATGAAGGGGTTGAAAATGCAGGTATCAAAAATCGCCGTTGTGCTGTTATTCGGAGAGGGTTATTGATTTTGTGCCCTTAACAGGAATCTTAAAGCCGGTTACAAGCATTGTTCAAGTTGAGTTTCAGTTTGTAAAATTTCCCCAATTTTACTCGCGGTTCGCATCAGATGAGAGCTTTTTTAGCTATGTTTCTTACAATCTCATCCAGCTCTATTCCGCTTTGCTTAAGCATTTTCAATAAACTCTTGAAGTCCTCGTCAGGGGTAGTTTCTAAAATATCAGGGATACCGAGAATATTAGCCAAAGGTTTTCTTATTTCGTGAGGATTTATTTGAGCAATTTCCTTCAACTTTCATTTTGAGCTACAATTCGATCTTCGTTTTCTTTAAGTTTAGATAAGTCTGTATATCCTAAGACATCACAGCAAGAGGCATTTACCTTTTCAAAATAGCCTTCGATTCCGGCAACACAAAAAAGTTCTTGCGAAAGCTCAAAAAACCAGTCAGATCTAATTCGCTTGTTAAGGTCATAGTTTCAATTAGCAAGCCCTACTTCTACGAAGGTTGCCTGCTAAAAGTTATGCGATAATCAAGGGGCTCTTTTTAACTGAACAGGGGTGGCGTTGGTCCAGCTTTTAAAAGCCTTTCGAAAAGCACTGGGTTCGGTATAACCCAAAACTTCGGAAATTGTATTTACCTTATGGTCAGAATTCTTAAGCAAATTAGTAGCAAGTTCTTTCTTTAAATCTGCAGTTACCATTCGATAAGTAACGCCTTCGGCCTGCAGCTTACGTTGAAAAGAACGGGAACTTAAATTCATATGAAAAGCAGCTACATCGAGAGAGGGGATTTGGCCTTTAAAATCCCGCATGATAACTTTGGTTATTGTCTTCGGAAAAGACTCGCTTTGATCGTGCATGCTGTTTTCCTTTTCTTCCAACAATTTACCAAACAAAGAATATAAAGATTTATCATGGCTCAGAACGGGAAGTTCAAGTTGTTCCGGAGAGAAATAAAAACGATTTTCTTCTTTATTGAAACTTACGGGACATTGATATACTTTGATGTATTTATCAAGAGAGATTTTTCTGTCGTAGCTTAATTCTGCTTTAATAGGAATAACTTTCTTTCCCGCAAGCATTTTGAGTCCGCTTAAAGTTCCGGTCATCGCCATTTCTATCGCATGACGAGCAGTTCCGGGAGAAATATTTTGCCAAATCGGATGAATCTTATAATTAATAACAGCTTCTTTTTTAGAGAATTCCGGATCGTATGACGTCCAGCCCGAGACCCTTTCCTGATGTTTTTGAAGAACAAGGATAACATCTCTAAGGGTAGGACAATTCTGAATGAGATACCCTAATAACCCTAAATATGAAACTATATTCTGATCGCCTAAATACATACCGAAAGTCTCGTCTCCCGTGAGTTTTACAGCCTGCTCCCAAAGATTTACAATATGATTTATTCCTTCAACCTTTCGTTCAACGTCATGCAAATCTTGAGCGGTAAGGCCTGCGGCCGAGAAAAGAGTGGTAATGTCTGCACCGCGTGCCGAAGCCATATAGATTATGTTTCGCATTATACCGACAGTTGTGTACATATTGGCGCAAATTATCCTCTTTCCGGCGCAAATTAATACAAATCTTACACTGTTCACAAGGTTTATTTGTAAAGTAAATTAATCCTTAAGAAACCTAACCTTCGCATAGCTACATGAAAACGAAAAAGACCCTCTTTGCTTCCATGTCTTCAAACGGTCATTTCAATCTGCTTAACGGGTACGGCTTTCACCAAGTTCCAAAAGCTAAAAAATGAACTTAATAAATACCAACCCTACATTCTATCTGAAAAATACGTTCTCGATTTACTTACAGAAATACCAATACAAAAAAGGTTAACGAAATAAGGCAACGCTTAAACCTGTTAGAAAAAGTTTTTTAACCTATCGAAAAACAAGCCCGAAAGCTTGGCAGAATATCTGCCGAGCTTTACTTATTTTAAAAGCAGGTAGTAAAAAAACATTATATTTTAATTCTCGTATTTAAATATCTCAAGCTTTATCTTAAGTCCTCCTGAAGAGGTTTGATTTCAAGTTTATTTCAGGTTCTACTTCGAAGAACATAGACGAATACCGGGGAGGTAAATTTCGACTTTATAATTACGGTTTGCGACAATGCGAAAGAAAGATGCCCATACTTCCCGTCAAACGCCGAGCTATTTCATTATAATTTCCCCGATCCCGCAAAAGCACAGGGAACTGACAAAGAAGTGAAACAACAATTTGCGGAAGTAAGAGAGCAGATAGAAAATTACTGCTTGAAGTTTACGGAAGATATTTGTAGATAAACCCTTACCGTTATTTTGAAAAACCGGCAAAGGCTTTTTTTAAGACGAATTTTTTAATTCTTCACTTACAATTTTCAAAACTTTTTAACTCGTTTCGCAAAGCTGCTATGTAGTGTTTTGTTGCTTGAGGAGCATGACTGTATTCAAATACAACTCGATGTTTTCTATTGCCCGATTTTATTTCTACCCATTCGGCACCGCCATCGGCACAATCAGGACAACCGACTATGGTATCAAGCTCAGCGAACTTTGTGTAGTCGATGCTTTTAACCAATTGCTTCCAATCTTGGTCTGAAGTTATTTTGCTGCAAACTTTAGTAACGGAATCTCTGCCCGACTTCAAAAAGGAAACTTTGCCCTCGTTCATTGAAATCTCCCTGTAACAATACCCGGCGCAGAATCCGAAGCTTGAGCCGTAGCTGATTGTTAAATCGGAATAACTATGTTCCTTGTCATCGCAACCTGCAAATAAAAGTAAAAGAGCGGTAAGATAAATAAACTTGCTTTTTATCTTTCTCATAAAAATGTAATTGATTTATGTAAATACGAAATGCTAAGAGCTTTCGCTACAAGGTTACGCGGCGGCTAAACTTCGATTTCAATAACTACCTTTACGGGCTAATTATAATCGCAAATGAAAATTTCTTTTAAGATTTATCTAATAGCGTTATTTCTTGTATCGACTCAATTTGTTAAGGCTCAAACAAAACCGGTAATTTCTCTTAATCATATTGCAATTTATGTCCACGACTTAGCTAAGGCAACCACCTTTTATGATCAAGTTTTAGGCTTGCCGCAAATTCCCGAACCTTTTCACGACGGCAAACACACTTGGTATTCAATTGGAGCTACCGGACATCTTCATTTAATTCAAGGGGCTGAAGAAAACATTAAACGCGACAAAAACGATCATTTATGTTTTAGTGTAAACTCGGTAGAAGAGTTTATCAAAAATCTTAACCAATTCAAAATCGACTACACAAACTGGCCGGGGACAGCAAAAGCGCCTACAGTACGTGTTGACGGGGTTAAGCAAGTTTATTTCCAAGACCCCGACGGGCGTTGGATAGAAATAAACGACGACAAATCCCTAGTGAAGTGATAGGTTCATACCTTTTTTAACCGAGCATTGCGTTAGCTAAACGCAAAGATAGGCTGTACCTGCCAAAACAATCTCCGCCATAAATTTGAAAGGGTATAAATGTTTTTTTTATCTTGCGGAAGTCTTAACCAAATTCTTTATGAACCGTAGTTCCAAATTTCTAAATACAATATCTCTTGGTTTTATTGCTGCTTTAATGCTTATCCTTACGGCAACAAATTCATTCTCGGCAATAAAAAAACCGGCTAAAAAGAAGATTATATTTATTGCCGGTGCTTGCAGTCACGGCCCGGGTGAACATGAACATACTGCCGGATGTATGTTGCTTGCAGCTCAGTTGAATAAATACATGAGTAAAGATGTTGAGGCGGTAGTGTATAAATTATGGCCGCAAGATACTACTGTTTTGGAAACTGCCTCTACTATTGTAATGTATATGGATGGAGCTGAAGGACACTTAGCTTTACAACATAAAAAACATTTAGATGCCTTAATGAAAAAAGGCATTGGTTTGGTTTGTCTTCACTTCGCTGTAGAAGTACCAAAAGAAACGGGCGGCCCGGAATTTAAAAATTGGCTCGGCGGGTATTTCGAATTAAACTGGTCGGTTAACCCGCATTGGGACGCTCAATTTAAGTCGATACCGAAACACCCGGTTACAAGTGGAGTTAGGCCTTTTACAATAAATGACGAATGGTATTACCATATGCGCTTTGCCGATAACATGAAAGGAGTTACGCCTCTGTTAACTGCTGTTCCGCCTGCTACAACTTTAGACCGGGGTATGGGGCCGCGAGAAGGGAACGAAGTTGTGGAAAGAGAAGTTGAACAAAAAAAACCTCAGCACATGGCTTGGACTACCGAACGTGCCGACGGAGGAAGAGCTTTCGGCTTTACCGGGGGCCATGTGTATAAAAATTTCGGTGATTCTAATTTCAGAAAAATTATACTTAATGCTATAGTGTGGACCGCTAAATTAAAAGTTCCGCTTGCCGGAGTTCCTACGCCGGCTCTGCAGGAAGCTGAATTAACAACTAACTTAGACGCAAAACCGTGTCCTTAATTCTTAAATCTAATAGATTACTATTTATATGACCTTCGGAATAAATACATTTCTTTTTACTTCGCCTTTTACTAATGAATCGGTAAAGTACTTCCCAAAATTTAAAGAGTGGGGCTTTGATTCGGTTGAAATCGCTTTAGAAGATCCGGCAGATATTGATGCGCGGTTTATTAAAGAACAACTTAATAAGAACGGCTTAACGTGTAACTCAGTGTGTGCAGCTATGGGCCCGGGTCGTGATTTAAGAGGAACGGAAGAAGAACAACAAACCGCCAAAAGTTATTTAAAATCTATCATAGATACTATGCCGGCATTGGGAGCAACGATGCTTGTAGGTCCGTTATATTCGTCAGTAGGAAGAGCGGACGCAGAAGAAGAGGTAAATTACCGCCGACAATGGACGTTGGTTGTAAATCATTTAAAAGAAATCGCCGAATATGCCTCACAACGAAATGTAAACTTATGCATAGAACCACTTAATCGTTTCGAAACTGATTTTTTGAATACAGTAGACCAAACACTTGAACTTGTAAAGGATATCGGGGCTCCTAATGTATTTATCCATTTAGATACCTTTCATATGAATATAGAAGAGAAAGATCAAGCTAAAGCGATTGCAAAAGCCGGAAAATATTTGGGTCTTTTCCATGCTTGCGGTTCGGATCGAGGAACCCCGGGCAATGATCATATAGACTGGAAAGGAATTGTACGGGAACTTAAAGCGATAGATTATCAAGGCGGGGTAGTGATCGAATCTTTTACTAAAGATGTTAAAATAATTGCCAAAGCTGCTGCAATTTGGCGCCAAATTGAACCTTCGCAACAAGCAATAGCCGAAAACGGGGTTAGGTTTTTAAGAGAAGTTTTTGCATAATTTTTATCGGAGCGTGTTTCAACTTACGCTCCGATAATATATACTACACCTTCGGCACCGTCCAACCATTATGATAATGGGCTTTTGCAAGTTCATTGGCTTTCCGGTCGTCATTAAAACTTTGCTTCTGCTCGTCCCAAAAAACTTTTCTTCCTAATTTATAAGAGATATTTCCCATTTGCGAGTTTAACGCTGCGTTTCGCCCCGCCTCAATTGTGCAATTGGTTTTATTACGACTGCGAATGCAATCCAGCCAGTTCTTTGTATGGTGCGCCAACCCGTTTTCAGTAGCTTTATGCTCTGCCGCATTTTCTATTAATTGCTTTCCGTCCTCTTTTTCAACGAGCACTTCCCAATAACCTCGATCGCTGACCAAGGTCCCGTTGTTACCGATAAAAGCGATTCCCGGCTCACGCCGCTTGTAAGGCCCTCCGGCTGATGCACCCATAGCATGTTCCCAAAGCAGAGAGAAATTACCGAAATCGAACATAGCGTTCATGGTATCAGGTGTTTCGTAAGCGCTGTCCGGGAAACCGTAATTACCACCTACAGAAGCTGCCGATAGCGGTGCCGCTACATTCATTCCCGCAAGCGCCATATCTATCATATGTACGCCCCAATCAGTCATCAGGCCTCCGGCATAATCCCAAAAATAGCGGAAGCTGCCGTGGAAACGATTGGGGTTGAAAGAACGTTTAGGTGCGGGGCCGAGCCACATATCATAATCAACTCCTGCAGGCACCAGAGCATCCGGCAATTTCGGAAATTTTCTCCCGTAGCTTGGTAAGGCCCAAGTTGTAACCGAACGAATTTTCCCGAGCTGTCCGGATTTTACATAATCTAAAGCCGCAATCCAATGAGGATCGCTGCGCTGCCATTGTCCTACCTGTACAACTCGTTTATACCGCTTTGCTGCAGCAACCATCAAGTTAATTTCTTCAATAGAATTGCCGATAGGCTTTTCTACATAAACATCTTTTCCGGCTTCGCAGGCGTTTATCATTTGTAAGCAGTGCCAGTGGTCGGGTGTTCCTATAATTACCGCATCGATATCTTTGTTCTCCAACAATTTGCGATAGTCGGAATACAGGATTGCTTTCTTCCCGGTATTTTTTTCAAGTTCTCCGGCGCGTTTATTAAGCACATTGCTGTCCACGTCGCAAAGTGCAATACACTCAACTCCGGGATGTTTAATAGTTTCGGAAAGGTCGGCCCATCCCATGTTCCTGCAACCTATCAGACCAACTCGAATAGTGTCCGCGGCAAAATTTTTCTTGGTGTTTAGGCCCGCAAAAGAATTTAAAGAAGGATATAAACTTGCACTTAATGCTAATGTTGAAGCATTCTGCAAGAACTTGCGCCTGTCTGTGCTCATAAAATTTCTTATTATAGGTTTGGTTTGTGCATCACAAGATAAACAAACCCTTAATAATAGGCGAAATTTTAAAAGTAAAAATCAAGAATTAAAAACGTACTAAAAGCGATATCTCAGCGAAACCGTTCTACCGATAGCTTGTACCAGTCCCGGATCAAGGTCTATGTGACCTTCTTTTTGTATCCATATCCTGCGGGGATCTTTAACCAATATCAATTTCTCTCCTCTTATATTGATTATTAATTCCCGAGTAGCGTGATTAATCGGAGCTTCATTGTCGATGTGATAAGTATAATCAGCTTCATCGTAAGTAATGCGTAGTTGTTGTCTCATCGTAAAATGGGGTGCGATGGTTATACGCGGGCAAGAGCGAACCGGGTTCGCTAAAATGAAAATTTCTACTAAATATAATTTCGGGCGAATAGGTTACTAGAAGCCGCCTTTCAGTCATGTCCGATTTAATTTATTCAAAATAATTGTAAATATTCACCCGAAATTCATTTAAGGAGTCGTTCTTTGTATTAGAAATTATGATAAAAGAGTGCTCAGCTACCCGAAAGCCTCTTATTTTTTCCGGCGAGGTTGCAAGGCTCCGAACCTATAATTCTTCATTTTTTTAAATAGTTTGCCTCCTTTTAGGGGCAAACTTGTTTATTTTGTAACGATGAAACATTCTGCCTCTGCAAGGTTAACTACCGAGATATTAAAGCTGCTTATCTTTCAAATATTTTTTTTTGATTTTAATACTTCTTTGGTCGCTAAAACTTTTTATGCCGAAAACTTGTTTCAAAAGCCTGTAATAAAGCAAAAAAAACCGACTCAAATAAAGCCTCAGACCAAGCGACCTATTGTTAAGCAAGTGCCCAAAGCAAAGCGACAAATTAAGCCCAAACCTGTTTCCGTAAAAGCCAAGATAAAATCGGTGCGAGCGCCCAAGGTCAAGTCGCCGAAGCCGCGAGTACGAGTGAAGTAGTTCAAAAAAATTATGAAATATTGGTTGTTATTAGCCTTTGCAGTTTTAATAAAAACAAGTTGCCCGGCGCAAAAGCGTAACAATAAACAGAAAGAAAAAGCTAAACCCGTGCTTACTGCCGCTGCAGTTTACAGCAATGATGTTAATTATTACGGACAAGCGGCCGAACAACGACTTCCTTATATGTTTGTTTATACAAATGTAAAACTCCCTAACGGTGTGTTTGCCTATGCTGATGCCTACAAACTTTTAAATATCGGCACAGGTGGCTCGGCAGGAGATTTAGGAGTCGGATTTCAATACGAAATGACAAAGAAAATAACCGGAAGCATTGATTACAGTCATTCTTTCTATCCACAGAATTCTCCTGTTCTGCAAGCGGCTAATACCAACTTCATCTCAAACTCTTTCGATTTTGATTGGGGAAAGTTTAATACCGGCTTTACTGCCGATTATGCTTTCGGGGTAGAAAACGATGTTTTTTTAAGCGTAGCTAATTCAAAAGCTTTCAACCTAGGAAGTTTAATAGAAGATACTGATTACCTTTCTTTTGAACCTGCCTTTACGTTAATTGCCGGAACTCAACGCTTTTATAAAACTTATTATAAAACAGTGGTAAACAAACCCGGAAAGGGCGGAAAAAAAAACGGAGGGAAAAAAGAAACAACTACTACGGTTGAAAATAAAGTAAAAGCGAAGCGGTTCGATATGCTTTCGTACAATTTCAAGTTGCCGGTATCTTACAATAAACCTCATTACACAATCGAAGCAGCATACGAGTTGGCAATATTAGGAAGCAATGTTGAAGCAATTTCGCGGAGGCCCAATTCTTTTTTTAATTTAAGTGTTTATTATAGTTTTTAAGCTTCTGTGAAAGTACTTATAATCGAAGACGAAAAAACGTTAGCATACGAGATAGAAGCTTTCTTAAAAAAAGCATTCTACGTGTGCGACTTGGCGTATTCTGCTAAACAGGGCCTTGAAAAATTAGAATACAACCCCTACGATTTTATTTTACTGGATTTAGGTTTGCCGGATAAAGACGGATTGGAAGTTTTGCAGCTGGCTAAAAAACACAATCCTGATGCCGCTTACATTATTTTAACTGCCCGCGGAAATATTGAGGACCGGATTAAAGGCCTGGATTTGGGAGCCGACGACTATCTTTCGAAACCCTTTTCTCTATTGGAGCTGCAATCAAGAATGCAAGCTATTACAAGAAGAACTTCAGGGCTGAGCGGACATATTATCCCGATAGGCGAATTTAATGTTGATATACAAAAGCGAGTAGTGGACTTTCAAGGAACGGAGATTGAGCTGTCGCGAAAGGAATTTGACCTGCTTAGTTATCTACTCTTGCACAAAAACCGCCCGCTTACCCGACCGCAGTTAAGCGAACATATTTGGGGCAGCTTTGCCGACGACGATAACGACTCGAACTATATCGATGCTCATATTAAAAATATTCGTAAAAAGTTAGGCACTTATTCCCATACCGAGTGGCTTGAAACCATTAGAGGCGTCGGTTATAAAATCAGAAAGCACCCTTGAAACTTTTCAGCAAACTGACGCTGCTTATTACCTCGTCTAAACTGGCGATAGTGCTGCTTTTTGTATTTCTTTTACCGGCTCTTGTTGACGAGATTGCTTTACAATACACTGATTCGAATCTGATTCATCAAAAAAAGAAAGTACTCGGGATTATAAAAAAGAACGGGATCAACTATTATTTGCAAAATGATGCCGATTACGGAAGTTATACAATGCTTAAAGAAGAATATGTTTCTTTGGAGCCTTCAGACCTTAAACAAGGATTAGATACAGTTATCACGGAGGAACGTGTAGTTGAACTAGACACGCTGAAATACCGGATTCTACGCCATACGTTTCGGTCCGGAAACGGAAATTACATGCTTGAGGTAGCCAAAACAACCGCTTCTATCAAGGCCTTCTACAAGCCTTTACAAAAAATTGCGCTCTTTATTTTGGTAAGCCTGGTTTTATTTGCCATCAGTATCGACTTACTTACCACGCGTTATTTAATACGTCCTTTAGATAAGATTATTAAGACCAAACTCATTAACCGGCAATTCCCGTTTAACGAGCACATTCCGCCGGTTAAAACAAATACCGCTGATTTTAAATATTTGGATAAAGCGCTTATTGGTTTGATGAAGCAAATTAACGAGGCTTTTGAAAAAGAAAGAGAGTTTACTGCAAATGCCTCACACGAGTTAATAACACCTATTAGCATCCTGAAAAGCAAGATTGAAAATTTGATGTTGCATGAGGGCATTGATGAAGATGTGCACCTCGGGTTGATGGAAATGATGAAAACACTTACTCGCCTAAAGAAAATTGTGAACTCGCTTTTACTGATCTCACGAATTGATAACGAGCAGTTTTCTCGATTTGATACTATGCGAGTAACCGAGTTTTTCGAGGAACTTGTTGAGGAAATCGGAGATCGTGTTGAGCAAAGAGGCATAACGCTTAAAGTAAACGTGTCGTCTACAGTTGCGTTAAATCAAGTTAACCGCGACTTACTTTTTCAAATGTTTTGCAACTTGGTAAATAATGCTGTTAGGTATAACAAACCCGACGGCAGCATCAGGATAGAAGATCAATTTGATTCCGGTAATTACACTGTTAGAATTATAGATTCCGGCATCGGCATTCCGGAGGAAGAACTCGACGCCGTATTTGAACGATTTAAAAAAACAAACCTTGCAGGTGGTGCAGGCTACGGCTTAGGTTTAGCAATCGTTAAAAGTATTGCCGGCTATCATAAGCTGGAGTTGAAAATTGAGTCGAAGGTTAACAAAGGAACAACGGTAAGCGTAACATTTCCCGTGGGGAGCTTTCAGCAAACAACTCCGATCCTATAAAGAACCTAAACCCCAAATTGCCTTAAGTGATGGTCAAGATGCTTATAGAACATATTGCTCCATTCCGCTTTAGACAGTTTGCCTAAGGAGTGCGACTCCTTGCCGTCAAAATGTTGTTCACCCAATTCTGCGGTTTTATTAATATTAGCTATCAAGCGTTGCTTTTCCGCTTCAAAGTCTTTGTCGTCGCTCACGATGAATTGAGGACCAGTTTTACTATTATGCTTATAAGGCATTTCGTTTGTAACCAAGTTTTTAACGAAAGCTTTTAAGATAATTTTCATCAAGGCGTTTGGTTTTTGGTGTTTGTCTTCGAAAACCATTTCGTAGGCTACATTACAATGTGCCAACATTTGAGCAACGGACATCCTTCCCCATACGGGTTTTGAATGTGGATTCAAGGTATTAAGGCGGCCTACTACTTTTCCGGCAACTCCGATGTCAAAAATATTTTCCATCACTATTACCGTTTTAAAATCAAATAGCCTTTATTCAACTTTTTTTCTTGCACGCCGTTGATGGTTCGGTAAGTATAGATCAAATAATAGTAAACCCCGTCAAGTAGGGGTTCATTTTTATTCATCAGCAATCCGGTATTGGCATTACCTCTAAAAGTTCTGTCAGATTCGTTGTAGCCTTTAACTTTATATACTTCATTTCCCCAACGGTTAAAAATGCTTACTTCATTGTTAGAGAAAGAAAGAATATTTTCAATCTTAAAGAAATCATTGCCGCTGCCATCGCCGTTTGCCGAAACTAAAGGATCCGGAGTAATGTCTTTGTTTTCAGAAACGTCTACAACCGGCATATCAGTAATGGTGACCTTTGCCCCGGCACCAATCTTGGCATACGGATCTGAAGTTGCAGCAATTGATATTTGTACGTCTTCATCAGATTCAACCTCATCATCCGATAAAGCATAAACGGTTACTTTTTGCGTAGTAGATATCTCTCCCGCCTTGATTTCAATTTCAGTTGATTGATCCTGTAAAAGATAATCCGTCTGCCCTTTTGCTGTTCCCTCGTACGCAAGAGTTATAATAATATCCTTATCAAAAGGTCGCTCTAATTCTGCCGTTACCGATATCCTTTTCCCCTCGGGAGTAATACTTATATCAGGCGTTAAATATACCACAGTGGATGGCCTAACATTTAAAGTAATTGTTGCCGTATCTGAAGCACCGTCCGGATCAGAAACGCGGTACATAAATTTATCTACTCCGATAAAGCCTGCATCAGGCACATAACTTAGTTTACCTCTTAAATTCATTTCAGCCTTACCATTAAGAGGTTCCGTTACTTTTTCATATTCAAGCGGGTCGCCGTCAGGATCGCGGTCATTGGGACATCCGCATTCTCCCTTAAGCTCGGTATCTTGTTCGAGGGTAAATTCGTCGTCGTTGGCAATAGGAGGATCATTTACTGAGATAACGGTTATCGAAACTTCTGCTTCGTTAGATATAATACCTGTATTATCTTTTATAGTGTAAGTAAAGCTATCGGCGCCGTTATAATCGGTATCCGGAACATAAGTAACTGCTCCGTTGCCGTTGGTTGTTATTTTACCCTTACCGGGAGGATTAATTATGGTAATAGTGTTTGAATTTACAGTTCCGTCAACATCTGTATCATTTACAATAAGATTAATGACTATAGGAGTATCTTCACCCGTAACTACATTATCGGGTGAAGCAACAGGAGCAAAGTCATCGTTCGATATTGGCGCTTCTACCGGTAGTGCCGGGATAGTAAGTTTTCCTTCAAAAGTTTGCGACAAACCGGTTATTGATAAAGTGAACACTTCATCATCCTCAAGAGCTATATCACCTTTAACAGGAATGTTAATCGTTTTAACTTCTCCTGCGGTTCCGCTAAAATTTAAAGTACCGCTTTTTGCTATATAATCATTATCACTTGTGGTGGCTGTTCCGTCGCCGGTGTTGTATTTTACAGAAAAAGCTGATCCGGTTGCAGCAGGAAGAGTTATGCTAAACACAAGGTTCTTATTTCCGGCATTTCCTTCGGTAATAGCAGCCGCTGCAATATCTAAAGCAGTAATATCGTTATCGATAATATTAAGACTTTGAGGCGAATTAGCAACGGATATGCCCGTATACGCGGCATTGGCAACTACTCCTGTTTTAAGACTCAGAGTTTCGGTATTTTCTATAACCGCGTCATCAATTACCTTAATGTTTAGTATAAAACTTGTTTGACTTGCAGGAATTGTAAAAGAAGTCGGTGTTGCATTGTTGTAATCGACCCCGTCTTTAGCGGTGCCGGTTAAAATATAAGAAACCGTTGTAGCAACATCAGCTGATACTCCCGGCGGGAAGCTGAAAGTAAAATTAGCGTCGGTTCCTGCTTCTTCGCCGTCAGTTTTGGTAATAGTTAATTTTTTATTTGCGGCAATATTATCATCGTCGGTAATAGTTCCGGTTGCAGGTGAGCCGGTAATATTTAGTCGGCCTCCAAACGTTTTAGACAGGTTACTTAAAATCAGGGTAAAGCTTTCAGTTTTCTCAATTTTCAGGTCCCCGTTAATAGTAATGCTAACCGGTAATGTCTCTCCCGATGTTCCGGCAAAGTTTAAAGTTCCGTTTCCGGGAAGATAATCATTATCGCCGACCAAGGCAGTTCCGTCCGCGGTAGCATAATCTACAGAAAAAGAATTTCCGGTAGCTTTATTAAGCTTAACATTGAAGGTTATAGTTTTTGTCCCCGAGTTCCCTTCGGTAACAGAAACAGGGCCGCTAATACTCAACGAAGCGTTGTCGTTATCGTTAACTAATAAGGTTTGCGGTGAACTTGTTATTTGTATTCCCGGATAACCTGTATTGCTAACTGAATTGCTTGTTAAAATAAGGTCCTCAATATCTTCAATAATTGCATCATCGGTAACCGGCAAATTTAAAACAGCATTATTTTGTCCGGCAGGAATAGTTATAAAACCGGCAGCAGAAGCCGAATAGTCCGTTCCCGCAATTGCTTGTCCCGTTAAGGTGTATGATATAACGGTAGGCACATCAGCAGATACGCCGGTAAGGAAACTAAAAATAAAGCTTGGCGTATTACCACCTTCCGCACCGTCTGTTTTACTTATCAGGATGTTTTTATTTGCCTGAATATTGTCGTTATCGTTTATGGTTCCGGTTGCCGGAGAGTTAACAATGGTTAGTCGGCCGCCGAAGCTGTTTGATAAAGCATTTAAAACAACCGAATAGGTTTCATTTCCCTCAATTTTCAAATCGCCGTTTACTAAAACAGTTATTGTGCGTGTTTCGCCTGCGGTGCCGGCAAAGTTTAAAGTGCCGGCTGCAAGTTGATAATCTCTATCGGCAAGGGTAGCAGTACCGTCAACAGTTGCAAAATTTACAGCAAACGGACTTCCGGAAGCTTTATCTAAAGTAACGGTGAAAGTAGCGCTTGTTGTGCCGCTGTTACCCTCGGTGATGATAACCGCATTGCTTATACTTAGGGTTGCATAATCGTTATCATCAATAGTTAAATTTTGCGGAGAATTAGAAACCGTAATACCGGAATATGCACTGTTAGTAACGGAGCCCGTTGTTAAGGTTAGTGTTTCCGAATCCTCAATAATAGAATCGTCAACTACCGGAAGGATTAAGGAAGAACTATTCAGGCCCGGCGAAATAGCGACGGAACCGGTAACACTACCGGTATAATCCGATCCCGAAAGGGCAACACCGCTTAGCGTATAGGATACCGTTGTAGGCGCATCGGCCGAAACACTGGGAGGAAAGTTAAAAGAAAAGCTTGCACTTGCACCACCTTCTGTTCCGTTAGTTTTAGTTATCGAAATCAGTCTATTGCTTGCTATGTTATCATCATCTACAATAGTAGCTCCGGCAGGAGAACCTGCAATAATTAACCGACCGCCGAAAGTTTGCGACAGATTACTTAGGATCACAGAAAAGCTTTCGTTGTTTTCTATCTTTTTATCGCCGTTAACAATCACTGTTACCGGGATAACTTCTCCGGCTGCGCCGGTAAAATTTAAGGTTCCGGTAGTTAAATTATAATCGCTGTCGCTTACTTTGCCGGTTCCGTCAACCGTAGTAAAATCAACCGCAAAAGGAGTTCCTGTTTCTTTTTCGAGCTTAACATTAAAAGTTGCGGAAACTGTGCCTGAGTTTCCTTCAGTAACAGAAATCGGCCCCGAGATAGTAATAGCCGTATTGTCATTGTCTAAAATATTTGCAGAAACCGGAGTAGGCGGAGTTAAATTAATGGCGGCTACACTGTTTACTACGGAGGTAAGCTTTAATTCAACAGTTTCGGTATTTTCTATAATGTTATCGTCTATAACCGGGACCTCAATATTTAGAGAATTATTGTAAGGAAGAATTTTTACTGTTTGCCCGATTGCAGCATAATCCGTTCCTTCAATTGCTTGTCCCGCTACCGAAAAGTTAACTACACTTTCTACCGAACTTGTTACTCCTACAGGAAACTTAACAATAAACTTAGCATTAGTGCCGGGCTCCGAGCCGTCGGCAACTTTATCTAACGTAATGGTATTATACAGCAGGTTATCGTCATCTATAATTGTAGCCGGAACTGCACTGCTTGGCTGTAAGTTCAGAGAGCCGTTTACGGTATTGGCTGCAGATGTTAGCCTTAAGGAAACTGTTTCGTTTCCTTCAATAATTTTATCGTCGATGATGTTAATAGCTATCAAAGCATAATTTTGTCCTCCCGGGATTATAGCCATTCCGCTTATTCCTTGATAATCTATTCCGTTAAAAGCAGTTCCGGCTATCGAATAATTAACTCGGGTGTCAGAAGAGGCAACAATAGCACTCGGGAAACTTACTTTAAATTGAGCGTTAGTAGCAGGCTCTGCCCCGTCTGCAACTTTAGCAAGTGTGATGGTATTGTTTGCAGCAGTATTATCATCATCAGCGATAGTAGCTGCAACCGCGTTGGCAGAAGTTATCGAAGGATTTGCTATAGAACTGACAGCATTTGTAAGCGTTAACACGACAGTTTCGTTCGCTTCGATTATGTTATCGTCTGTGACTAAAATATCTATTAAAGCTTCATTGGCTCCCGCCGGGATAGTAACCGAACCGGAAAGTGCAGTGTAGTCAGTCCCCTGACTCGCCGTGCCGCTTACGGAATAGTAAACAGTTGTGATAACAGTACTTGTAACCAAGGTAGGAAACCGTACTTTAAGTCGGGCGTTGGTGCCGGGCTCCGAACCGTTATTAACAGGCTCTAAGGTAATCGTGTTGTTTACGAGGGCGTCGTCATCCTCAATAAGAGCAATTGCTGAAGCAGGATCCATTACAATTGCAGCGATGCCATTATTCGCAGTATTTAAAGTTAACGTTAAGCTTTCGGCCGGTTCTATCAACTTATCATCAGCAACTGTAGCGGTTATCAGTGCAGAATTAGTATTTGCCGGAATGATTACTGTTCCGCTTAGCGCAGAATAGTCCGTTCCGCTTTGCGCCGTTCCGGAAGGGGTATAAGTTACTACCGTTGCAGTTGAAGCTGTAATTCCGGTAGGATAGCTTACTTTAAAAACTGCAGGCGTGCCGGGTTCTTTTCCGTCCGCTAATTTGATTATAGAAATTGTACTGTTCAGAGTTGCATCATCATCGCTAATATTAGCAGTAGCAATTGCAGCACTATAGTTTATGGATGCAACAACGTTGCTTGCAGCTGAAATTGCAAGCTTAACGGTTTCGGTAGGTTCAATAGTTTGATCATCAATTGTAGGCACATTTATATAGACAAACGTATCTCCTGCCGGGATAGTAACCGTTCCGTTTAGCGATTGATAATCGGCCCCGGAAGTTGCAGTTCCGCCTGCATCTGTATAAGTTATAATTGTTGCCGCCGAACTTGTTTTTCCTGCAGGCATGCTTACTTTAAAGCGAGGATTGTTACCGGGTTCTGCTCCGTCTATATCTTTTGTCAGCGTTATTTGCCCGGTATTATCATCGTCTGTAATATTTGCGGAAATACTTGAGCTTGGCGTTACGGTTAAAATCGGGTTTAAACTGTTGGTCGCCGATATTAAAGTCAGCGATACGGTTTCAGTACCTTCAATAATCTGGTCGTCGATTACCTGCACATCAATAAATTGCGAATTGCTGCCTGCGGGAATTATTACTGTTCCGCTTAAAGTAGAATAATCCGTTCCGTTCGTTGCTGTTCCGGCAATTGTATAATCAACTCGAGTATCAACGGTTGTGGTAATATTGGTCGGGAAGCTTACTTTAAATCTAGCATTTGTGCCGGGTTCGCCACCGTTGCTAACAGCGCTAAGCAGGATTGTATTATTGGTGGTAGTATTGTCATCGTCTTCAATATCGGCAACAACTGCGCTGCCGGGATTAACAGCCGGGTTAATAATAGTGCTTGTTGCATAAGTCGGCGTCAAGCTAAGTGTTTCAGTCCCTTCAATAATAAAATCGTTGATCACCGTTACCGGGAACGTTATTGAGGTTGAGCCTGCCGGAATAGTAATATCTCCGACTAAAGCGGTAAAATCAGTACCTGATGCGGCAGTTCCGCCAACAGCATAAAAGATTTTTGTGTCAACAGCGCTTGTAACTCCTGCGGGGAAACTCACCTTAAAATGAACATCGTCTGTCGGTTCTTTACCGTCGTCTACTTTTGTGAGAGTTACAATATTAGTCGTAGATAATGCACTGTCGTCATCGTCAATATTGGCTGTAACCGCAACGCCCGGCTGTACAGTCAGGGGCGTTAAGGTATTATCGGCAGAAGTAAGTTTAAGTGAAACAGTTTCCGTTGGTTCAATTATTTGATCGTCTTTAACTACAATTTCTATAATTTCTGAATTAGCCTCTGCGGGAATAGTAACTGTTCCGGTAAGTGTATTAAAATCAGTTCCGTCTAAAGCAGTGCCGGTAAAAGTATAAGTAACAACCGTTTCATGCGAACTGCTTTTCCCGGTAGGATAGCTGACTTTAAAACGAGGGTTTGTGCCGGGTTCAGAGCCGTCGTTTATTTTGGTTAACGTAATAATATTATTGGCAGGTGAAACCGTGTCATCGTCGATTATATTCAGCGTAACAGGAGAATTTGATATCGTTAAAGAAGCGACGGAATTGGTTATAGTACCCGGAGTGATGATAACCGTTTCTGTAGACTCTAAACTGTTATCATCAATAACCGGAACGTTTATAACTGCAGAATTACTTCCTGCGGGAATAGTTATGATACCTGCTAAGCCGTTATAATCCACTCCCGCACCGGCAGTTCCGCTAACGGTGTAGGCAATAAGGGTGGCGGCAGAGCTTGTTATCCCGGTAGGAAAACTTACTTTAAATTGTCCGTCGTTTGCCGGTTCTTCGCCGTCAACCACTTTTGTTAAAGTAACCGTCATGTTAGCAACGGTATTATCATCGTCGTTAATATTGGCGCTTACGGTTGCTGAGGGATTTACGATTAAAGCTGCAAAGGGATTTGCTGCCCAGTTTAAATTTAAGTCAACAGTTTCGGTTCCTTCAATTATTTTATCGTCTAAAACGGTTGCTGTTATGTCGGCGTAATTACTTCCTGCCGGGATAGTCAACGTGCCGCTTAAAACTGCATAATCCGTCCCGTTTATTGCCGTTCCGTTGGTATTGTAGCTTATGGTGGTTGCTGCAGAACTTGTTACACCAGCCGGAAAGCTGACACGAAATACAGCATTAGTAGCAGGTTCGGCGCCATGACTTATTCGCTGAAGGGTAATGATGTTATTTGGAGAAACGTTATCGTTATCGGCAACAGTAGCCGTAACAGGGGTTCCCGGCAAAACAAAAACAGTGAATAAATTGCCGGAAGCAGTTGCTGCATTAAGTTGAAGTGCCACGGTTTCTGTGGCTTCAATAATCTGATCGTCGGCAACAGTAACATTAATAAGGGCCTCATTTGCTCCCGCCGGAATTATTACTGAATCGCTTAACGCAGCATAGTCTGTTCCGTTAATTGCAGTTCCTGAGATTGAATATCTTACTGTAGTATTAACAGAGCTGCTTATTGCGGTAGGAAAACTTACTTTAAATTGAGCATTTGTTGCGGGTTCTGATCCGTCGCTTACTTTAGTAAGTGTTACCGTATTGTTTGCCGCAGTATTATCATCGTCGGCAATATTTGCGGTTGCGATTGCAGCACTAACCACTAATGAAGCAACGCTATTTGTTGCAGAAGTTAAAGTAAGTGATACGGTTTCGGTCGGTTCTATAGTTTGGTCATCTAAAACTGTAATGTCGATATAAGCACTGTTGTCGCCGGCAGGAATTATAACACTGCCGGTAAGTAAAGAATAATCTATTCCGTTTATCGCGGTACCTGCAATTGTATAATTAATCGTACTGCTAACGGAACTTGTAATACCGGTAGGGAAACTCACTTTAAATCGACCGGGAGTTCCCGGTTCAGCTCCGTCCCGGTCTTTCGTTAAAGTGAGAATGTTATTAGGCGTAGTATTGTCGTTATCGAGAATACCTGCAGCAACAGCAGTATTTGGAGCAACACTTATGGAAGCAACACTGTTTGTAGCCGCGGTAAGGGTCAGCGATATATTTTCGTTCCCTTCGATAATCAGGTCGTCGGTAAGCAAGATATCTATATATACTGAATTTGAATTGGCGGCAATGGTTACCGTTCCGCTAATTGTAGCGTAATCTGTTCCGTTAACGGCCGTTCCGGCAATAGTATAGTCAACTTTTGTATCAACAGAACTCGTAACATTTGCGGGAAAGCTTATTTTGAATTGCGGATTTATTCCTCCTTCGGCTCCGTCTAGAACTTTAATAAGTGTGACTATATTATTCGGTGCCGCGTTATCGTCGTCGGCTATATCCGCTATCACTGCCGTAGAGGGACTTAAACTTAATGCAGCAACACTATTTACCGCATTAGTTAAAATAAGGGATACCGTTTCGATTCCTTCTATTATTTGATCGTCGATAACGTTAATATCAATTACTGCAGAATTTATTCCGGCAGGAATAATAACGGTTCCCGCTAACGTACTGTAATCTGTACCGTTTGTTGCACCGCCGCCGATTGAATAAGTAACGGTACTTGCTACCGAACTCGTAATCCCGGCAGGAAAACTTACTTGAAATTGAGCTTTTAAATTTGGTTCGGCACCGTGATTCACCAAGGATAGAGTAACAATGTTATTCGGTGCTACATTGTCGTCGTCTTTAATAGTAGCAATAACATCAATCGCGGGACTCACCGTTAAAACGGAGATGCTGTTTATGGCTGATGTTAATCTTAAGGCCAATGTTTCATCGCCCTCTATAACTTTATCGTCTGTTACGGTAACCGGAATTAAGGCAAAACTTTGCCCCGCAGGAATAATAATCGTTCCGCTTAATGTGTTGTAATCTATACCATTAGTTGCGGTTCCGCTAATGCTGTAAAAAACGGTTGTCGGCTCGGAGCTTACAAACGAGTTCGGGTAACTTACTTTAAAAAGAGCATTTGTGCCGGGTTCGGCGCCATCGTTTTGTTTGGTTAAAGTGATAACGGTATTCGGCCCAATGTTATCATCATCGGTAATATTAGCGGTTATCGAGCCGATTGTGTAAATGGGATTTGCAATCGGGTTTAAAGCTGACGTTAATGTTATTTGTACGGTTTCCGTTGCTTCAATGGCAACGTCGTTTATTACAGGAACCGTAATAAAAGCTTCATTATCTCCTGCCGGAATAGTTACCGTTCCGCTTAAGGCCGTGTAATCTAGTCCGTTTGTTGCCGTTCCGGCAGTATTATACGTAATTACGGTGTTTTGAGCGGCGGTTACACCGATAGGATAAGCAACCCGAAAAACAGCGTTCCCGGAAGGCTCGGCTCCGTCGCTTACCTTTGTAAGGGTAACAACATTGCTCGGAATGGTTATGTCGTTATCAATGATATTAGCCGTAACAGCAGCATTAGGAGCAACTGAAATTGTAGAATACGGGTTTGTAGCCGAGGTTAAGGTAAGCGCAACAGTTTCGGTGCCTTCAATAATCTGATCGTCTAGAACCGTTAGGGTAAAATCTACGTAATTGGAATTTGCCGGAATAGTTACCGATGTACCTAACGTTGAATAATCTAAACTGTTAAAGGCGGTTCCGCCAATTAAATAATTAACGGCTGTTGCGGCAGAGCTTGTTATCCCGGCAGGATAACTTAAGCGATAAATAATATTAGCTGCACCTTCTACACCGTCCGAAATTTTGCTGAGCGTTACAATGTTATTCGGATTCGTATTGTCGTTGTCGGCGATGGTAGCTGTTTTGGCGACCGGGTCAGCCGTAAAAGTAAATAGTGAGTTTGTGACAGTTGAAAGCTGAAGTTGCACGGTTTCGCTGCCTTCGATAATTAAGTCGTCATTAATCAAGATGTTGATATCGGCAGAATTGGCCCCTGCGGGGATAGTAACCGTTCCGCTGATTCCGGTGTAATCGGTTCCGTTAAACGCACTTCCCGCAATGGCATAATCTACCTTTGTGGGAACAGTGGTAGTTATCCCGGTAGGAAAACTTACCGTAAATTGGGCGTTGGAACCTCCTTCTACGCCATCGGCTGTTTTAGTTAGCAGAACTTGGCGGTTAGCGACTGTATTGTCGTCATCTAAAATATTTGCCGAAGCAGAACCCGGTATTACTGTTCCGCCTAATGGGCTTGCGGCACTTGTTATAGTTAAAACAGCCGTTTCCGTTCCTTCAATAATTAAATCGTCATTAACATCAACATCAATAGTGGCGCTGTTAGACCCTGCAGGTATAATTACTGTTCCCGAAAGGGAAATAAAATCCGTTCCGGCTAAAGCAGTTCCTGCAACCGAATAGTTAACACTTGTAGGAACAGAGCTTGTAATTCCGGTAGGAAAACGCACCCTAAACTGTGGATTTGTTCCGGGTTCAGAACCGTGTTGAACCCATTCTATTAATACCGCTCCGGCATCGTCGTTACTAAGCGTTCCCGTTGCGGTAGATGTTGTTATAACCCCGCCCGAGGTTGGGTTAGAAATAGTAACTGTGAAAGTTTCATTTGGTTCTATCACCGCATCGGTTGCCACCGGAATTAAAACTGTGGCTGTTGTAGATCCTGCCGGAATAGTTACTTGCCCCGTAATTGTACCGGCAAAATCTGCGGCATCAGTAGTAATATGAGAAACGGCGTAATCTAAAGTTATATCACACGGACTCGCTGCAGACAAGCTAACCGCGAAGGCCATATTATTGGTTGTTCCTGTACCTTCCGTTACCGTTTTATCCGCTATAGTAATGTTTCTAAAAACAACGGGAGTTGAACTTATGGTGCTGATATTATTACAACCTGTACCGCTAGGAGCAGCATCGCATTCAATTTGTGCATCAGCCGGCACAGCACTGTCGGGATTTGTAGCATCCGGATCATTAACATCAGCCGGACGAAGTATACTTGCTTGTACATTTAACAAACTTGCAGCCGGCAGCGCCGAGACAGTTCCGGTAATGGTAAAGGTTACCGTGGTACCGTTATTAATATCCAATAAAGAATTATACTCTGTAGCTAAGATATTTTGAAAAGATACAGATGCTGTTCCGGCAATAGTATTGGTAACGGCTATACCGGTAAATTCAGCCGGATAAGTAAAGCGAAATTTAGAACCTACTACATTATTCGGTCCGTTGTTTCTCAACTCAACTGTATAGGTTTGCTGCCCGTTTAAACAAACACTTGTATTACTCCTCGAAACACTTACTACCTGTAAATCTGCCTCAGTTAAGGCTATAGCTGCCGAGGGGGACAGGGCTGCACTCTTAACATAGGTCCAAGTATCCAAACCTTTATTTTCTCCGAAGCTGTTTGAATTATACGCGGTTGATCCCCATTTATGACCGTTTATTACACTGCTGATACCGTTTATTACAGTACTACGAGGGCTCGAAGCTGTACCTACTGCCGAAATATTTGTATCATCCCAATACACAGTATTATCACCTGAGCCTACTCCGTTTGTACTGGTGATAATAATTCCTCCCGGGTTATTCTCGACATCAATAAAAGGAAAGTGAACCTCTCCTGCAAGTAGTGTTACTTTGATTGCCGATGTTCCTAATAAAGGGCCGCTGACCTTTGTATTCTGCCCGCTTAAACCGTCCCAATAGATATTGTTTACACCCGACGTTGCGCTTCCGGTAAGTCGCCTGTCAACTGCATCGGTAAACACCCCGTTTTGGTTTGCATCGATATAAATTTCGTAACTCCCGGTTTGATTGGCGTTAAAACTGATGGTTCCGCCCATTGCATTAGCACCTGTAGCGCTTGAAGTTCCGGCAGCATTGGCAGTTCCTTCTTTTCCTGTAAAAGCAAAATTGCTAACCACCGGACTAATCGGCGTGTTTAAAAGCCAAGTTGTGCCGCCTCCGGGAACATTAGCAACTGTGGGAAGATCGCTGCTTGGAGTGTTAAAAAATATTTTGTGCGTAACATCGGTTCCTGTATCCACCGACCGCGGATCTTGAACGGGAGGACTAGCAATGGCATTATAACTTTGATAAGACGCGTTGCCTAACCCATCTCTAAACCCTTTGTTGTTTGCAAAAAAAGTAAATCCATTCCCGGCTTGTCCGTTATTATTAACAGTATAAGTATATCCATCCTTTGTAAGGATATTAAATTGAGCATTAAAAACTGCATCGAACTCCCTTAAAGATCCGTTGAAAACGTTAGTAAATGCTCTACCCAAAATAAAAGCGGTATTAGCAGTGTTTCTTACCGAAACATCAAAAGCCGAAATATAACACGTATTATTTGCTTGGGTCCAAGCAGCATTTGCATTGATTTTTGCCGGGCTCCCTTCAACGGAAGGGTCAGGAGACATAAAATCTATTTCCCACACACCTTCTTGGGAAGCGCCAACCACTAATGTAAACGGAGTATATTTAGTCGGATCCGCAAAAGGAGACAAATCCGGCCCGTTTCCCTCTTCTTGCTTATCGTTTATTCTACCAATAGTTGTACTGCTGCCGGAAGTATAAGTTGCGCCGTTAGGTGCTCTTAAATTTATAGTTCCGCTGCTTACTCCCTGCGCACTTGAACCTAAGTATAACGTTTCTCCCGCTTTTACATAGACCTTTATAGTGCCGTAATTAGAAAAAGGAAAACTGTTAGTTGTGTTGGTAGTGCTTCTTAAGTAAGCTCGATTTCCGCCGTTTGCGTTAATTTCTTTACTTCCTTCAGCCAATAAGATGTTTGAGAAAAAGATAGGGAACAGCAAAATCGGGAGGTATCGGCGGAGAAATTTTATAAATAGAGAGTCACTTGCCCCGGTAGCATCCTTTCCGACAATAGAAATCTTTGTATAAGTCACCCAATAGTTTCTATAACCCACTTGTTAGAGCTTTAATTCTTCTATTAAAATTTCCAATTGGATGAAAAGGTCCCGCTTGTATTTTATTTTATACTACCGAAACCCGCCAACAGCGCCTAATACAGGAGTTGCTTTTTAGTAATTGAGCTTTGCCTGCCTGCAAATTGTTATACGGAAAAAGGACAAAAAGTTTCCGGCTTTCTGATTACTAAACAATTAACTCTGTTAACAATTTGTTAAAATGTCGCCGTCCAACCGCGTTAAACAGTAATATTTGTTAATCTCTGTTAAATTTTTTGTTGAAAAAAAAGCCATTCATACATTGCCGGCAAAGGTTCTTGTATGAAATTATATCGACTTCTTAATACGTTCTTCGGGGTACTATGCTTTGGCGGGGCATTTACGGTTTATATGCTCACCCTGCAACCCACAGTAAGCTTTTGGGATTGCGGTGAGTTTATTGCTTCAGCATATAAAATTCAAGTGGGACACCAGCCCGGAGCGCCTCTGTTTATGCCGGTTAGTAAAGTGTTTTCTTTGATAGCCTCAGAGCCGAAACAAGTTGCCTATTGGATTAATGCCGGCTCGGCATTGGTAAGTGCAGGAACAATTATGTTTTTGTTTTGGACCATAACCGCCTTGGCGTCCAGGATCACAAACAAACAAGGTGAGCCGGGAATTATAGAAACTATGAGCGTTATGGCTACAGGAGCTGTGGGGGCGATGGCCTATGCAGTGTCGGACACATTTTGGTTTTCGGCTGTGGAAGCAGAAGTTTACTCCTTTTCTTCTTTGTTTACTGCTATAGTTTTTTGGGCAATTTTAAAGTGGGATAACGAAGCAGAAGAGCCGAATGCCGGCAGATGGTTAGTGTTAATTGCATACATTATCGGGCTCTCAATCGGCATTCATTTACTTAGCCTGTTGGTAATCCCGATAGTAGTTCTAATATATTATCTGCGAAAAGCAAAAACGGTAAATAAAAAAGGGATTGTGCTTGCAATTTTGGTCGGTTGTGCGGTGTTGGCTTTTGTGCAATACGGCATTATTCAATATCTTATTTTCTTCGCCGCTCAAGCTGACCTTCTTTTTGTAAATACTTTCGGCTTTGCATTCGGTTCCGGCGCCTTGGCGTTTGCCGTTGCTGTTATTGCCGGTTTAACGTATGCAATTGTCCTTTCTCACAAAAAACAAAAGCCGTTTCTAAACCTAAGTTTGGTTTGCCTTGCCTTTATCCTGTTAGGATACAGTTCGTATGCAATGATCATTATCCGTGCAAATGCTAAAACCAATATTAATGTCAGTAATCCCGATAATTCATTTTCTCTCTTGGGATATTTGAGCCGGGAGCAATACGGCGACAGCCCCTTACTTTACGGCGAGTATTTTGACTCAGAATACACAGCAAGCACAGAAGCCGGAAACATTTATCGAAAAGGCAAAGACATGTACGAAATTGCCGGAACCAAGACTAAGCAAGAGTTTAATCGAAACACCATTTTCCCCAGAATCTACAGTCAAGATCCCAACCATATGGCCGCCTACCGGAATTGGCTTGGAATTAGTCCTAATACGAAAGCAGATTTTGCAGATAATCTCCGGTTCTTCAGCTCGTATCAAGTGGGTTTCATGTATATCCGCTACTTCTTTTGGAACTTCATCGGCAAGCAAAACGACGAGCAAGGTTTCGGCGATAGAAAAGACGGAAACTGGATTACCGGCATTAAAAAGTTGGATGCGTTGCGATTAGGCAACCAAAATGAACTTCCCCCTTCCACAATGGGCAACGAAGGACGAAACACATTTTTCGCTCTTCCTATGATTATCGGCGTCCTCGGCTTAATTTATCATTTTAAAAAGAGCAAGAAGGACGCCGCAATTGTCGGCTTGCTGTTTTTCTTCACCGGCATTGCTATTGTGCTTTACATTAATCAAACTGCGATGCAGGTCCGCGAACGCGATTACGCCTACGTCGGATCTTTTTATGCTTTTTCAATTTATATTGGTTTAGGAGTTTTGGCTCTCACCGATTTTGCAAGACGATATTCTACACCAACAATTGCGACAGCTTTTTCCGGCATTGCCTGTTTCATCGCTGCTCCTATACTAATGGCCCGACAAGGGTGGGATGATCACGATCGCTCGCGAAATTTTGTGGCTCACGATATGGCGGTTAATTATCTGCAATCCTGCGCCCCTAATGCCATCCTTTTCTGCAATGCCGATAACGATACTTATCCGCTTTGGTATGCTCAAGAAGTTGAAGGCATTCGAACCGATGTGCGAATTGTAAACCTGCAATTGCTTTACCGGCAATCGTACGTAGATCAATTGAAAAAGAAATACAACAACTCGGCGCCGCTTAGGCTAACCATGCCAACTGCGAAATATGTTGACGGAGTACGGGATTATTTACCTTATATAGATTACAAAATTGCTGATTCGGTTGAGCTGAGCGATTTACTTTCGGTACTTACATCAGACGATGAGAACGATAAAATAGAAATGCAAGACGGTTCAAAAATGAACTTTTTACCAACTAAAAAATTTAGGTTAATTGTTAATCCGCAGCAAGTTTTAAACACCAAAACCGTAAGGCCCGAAGAACTGACGCGACTAACGCCGGCAATGGAGTGGATTTATAAAAAGAACATGATAACCCGAACCGAGCTTGCTATGATGGATATTCTAGCCAATAACAATTGGGAAAGGCCGATTTATTTCACCGTGTCTATTTCCGACGACAGCTACTTCGGTTTGGATAATTATTTATATCGGGAAGGCTTTACCTACAGGTTACTTCCGTTCAAGCGGGATAAAAACGACCGCCGCGATAAATCGGAAATTTCCCATAGCGATATAATGTATGATAACTTGATGAAAAAGTTTGAATGGGATTCTTTTAAAAAGCCCACTTATCTCGAACCTGAGTCGCGCCGTATTACCGGAATGCTTTGGAATACCGCGAACACATTAGCAGAAAACTTAATAGCCCAAGGCAAGATTTCAGAAGCAAACCGGGTAATGCAAAAAGCTTTACAAAAAATGCCTGAGCGAAATTATACTATTCAGGATACGGTGAATAAATTACAAGCTGTTATGAATTTATATAAGCTGGATAAGATTAGCGAGGCGAATGCCTTGTCTCAAAATGCTGCTGATTTTCTCGGGAAAGAATTAAACTATTACGCTAGTCTGGAAACTTACGACCGGCAACAATCAAGCGACGATATTCGCCGGATAGTGGCAATTCTGGAAGCTTTTAAAACTGAAGCGACAGCTAAAAGGCAGGTCAGGATAGTTCAGGGAATTGAAGGGATTTATAAGTCGGTGGAGGGGAAGTTGGTGATATGAAGTTCCTATTTCGTGTGTGTTCAACATCATAACGGAGATATAGAGATGTAAGCTTACGAGCTTAGTTCATGCTTTCGAAGAGTTAGAAGAGGCTATTCAAGTGGTTGATTTAGAAGTCTATGATGATATCCTCGAAGTAAAAAGACAAATGAAAAGTCCTTTAGGTGGAAAATACAAGCTAACAGAAAAGTTTAGAAGGATGCCTCTTGGTTGGATGCCGGGTTACCCTGTATTATTGCAAGGAAGTTCGAGTAATTGATCATACACGCGGATGGTAGTTCATATGGTGATATTCACATAAGATTAATTGTAGTAAATCATTTTTGCTGCTCTTCTGATATATTTATCTATATCTGCAATTGTATTTGCCCTTATGAAGTAATGTATTTCTATAATTCCTCGGTACTTCTTGTTTAGAATAATTGACTTTTCATTTTCGTAAGTGCCCAGAAACAATTCTTTAGCATTTCCTTTATGAAAATCTCTACAACCTCTTTTATATTCTACACCGCCATCTGCATTGTACTTTTTCAACTTCTTCGAAGAGAAGAAAACAGGCTTGTACCTTGAAGAATCCACATCAGCTCGAAAGTTGGCCAACCATTCGTGATCCGGATTATAATTTTCAATAGACTTCTTTAAGATCTTTTCGTCTCGTTTGTAATCCGCAGAGTCTCTTGGAGTAAGAGTGAGGCCTATCAAAACACTGCTATCCCTATTTCCCAACAAATAGTCTATGCTAGTGCTATGGCAATAAAATGGTGTAGGCTCGCTAGTAATTACGTGAAAACCGGGATAAATATGAAAAGTTCCCCCAATTTTTTTTAACGTATGTTGTTGAAGCCTAAGTTTTTTTTGTTCTTTTTCTTTGGCACTTAGATGAGCGTCCGGGTCAATATAAACTATGTCCTGTGCATTTACCGTAGAAAAGAATAGTAGGTTAATAAATATTAATAGAACTTTCATTTTACTTCGTCTCATATTGATTCAAATTCGGAAAAATGTTAATTGTCTGCATTCTTTTCTTAATCAAGTCACTAATTTACACTGAAAGCTCAGCAATTTATTTCTTTATTTAGGTTACAAACTTTCAAAAACTTATTCGCCAAATTAGTCGACCCTTACCCCTAAGCTTGTATATTTGAAGTATGGATATAAATTTGAATATCATTCTTGAAAGCAGCCCGGAGAGTGACTTTTTTGAATCTTACCCTAACTTTGCCGAAAAGCTGAGCAAGTTTCCCGAGAGCTTTAAAAGCGAAGCGATCAACAACTCTCTCGACGAAGATTCTAACACAGGACTATGCACCTTTCAGGTTTTCTTTTTCAACGAAAAAAACCTTCTCGATTCCGCCTTCATCTGCTCCACGCAATACGAACGAACCGGAGAATTACTAAAATTTAGTGATTTTATTGCTGATGAATTGTCGGAAGAAGTTTATTTCGAATTGAAGGGGCGGTTAAAAAAATAACCCGTAACAACTCTGTAATGCCATAATCTAAGCTTAACTAACAGCTTAAATTATGAAACTCGGTTTTTTTAAAAAACTTAATAAGGGTGAAACTCAAAACACCGCAATAAAACAAAAAAGCAAATTACGCGAATGGTTTGACGCTGTTCTTTTTGCCGTTGTTTTCGCCACCATCATCAGAACTTTTTTTATTGAGGCTTATGCTATTCCGTCCGGTTCGATGGAGAAATCCCTTTTAACCGGCGATTACCTCTTTGTTAGTAAATTAAACTACGGGGCCCGCATTCCGATTACTCCCGTTGCCTTCCCTTTCGCTCATCATACATTGCCTATTCTTAATACAAAAGCCTATTCAGAAGTGGTAAAACTGAATTATCACCGTTTGCCGGGATTAGAAGAAATTGAGCGTAACGATATTGTTGTTTTTAACAAACCTACTGAAGCCGATCCGCCATATAATCGCCCTGTTGATAAAAGAGAAAACTTAATTAAACGTTGTTTAGCCCTTCCCGGAGACACATTACAAATCATTAATTCACGGGTTTTTATTAATGGGCATCCTGCCGAAGCTCCCCAATTCGGGCAAACCGCTTATTACGTAAAGACTGACGGCAGCGACTTAAACCCGGCAACTTTAGAAGAAAAACATATTGAAACAGGGCGTATAAGTGCAAATGAATATATCATGACGATGACCGCTCAAGAAGCGGAAGAAGTGAAAACATGGCCCGTTATAAAAATTGTAAGCCCGGTAATAGACCCGGCCGGAAAAACCGATCCCGAAATATTCCCTCAAAACTCGCTCTATAAATGGAACCAAGATAATTTCGGACCGCTTAAAGTTCCTGCAAAAGGTCGGGCGATAGCTCTCAACAACAATAGCTTGCCCCTTTATGAAAGAGCTATAACCGTTTACGAAGGCAATAAGCTAACCCGAAACGGAGACCGGATATTAATTAACGGCAGACCACAAACCAGTTATAAATTCAAACTGAATTATTATTGGATGATGGGAGATAATCGTCATAACTCCTTAGACTCACGCTTTTGGGGTTTCGTGCCTGAAGATCATATAGTAGGAAAAGCTCTTTTTACTTGGTTCAGTACCGATTCAAGTGCAAGTCTTCTTAACAAAGTCAGATGGAACAGGATTTTAAAGGCTATAGAGTAATGTAAATCCATTAATCCTTCAAGCCAAATATTACAAACTCCCATGCCTATATTGATTATCTTTGAACCCCAATTAAAGATAAGATATGAGGAATGTATTTCTAGCTCTGCTGTTCAGTTGCTTTGTGGCGTTAACATTTGCCCGCAACGATAACGAAAGAATCTTGGCAAAGGGTGAGCAACCGCAAGTAAGCATTGACACCAAGGGAACCGTCAGAATAGTTTTCGGTGAGGAAGATAAAATTTATTGTTCCACATCGACTGATAACGGACTCAGCTTTTCGGTACCTGTATTGGTAGCTGAAATACCGAACATGCATTTAGGTATGACGAGAGGTCCGCAGTTAGCAAGTTCCGGCAAGTATTCTATTATTACAGCCGTTGATGAAGCCGGAAGTATTCATGCTTTTAAACTTGATCACAACACCAATAAATGGGAAAAAATAGGGCTTGTTAACGATAGTACCGGTTCCGGTCCGGAAGGCTTGATGAGTATCGCTGCTGACGAACGAGATAATTTTTATGCCGCTTGGCTCGACATTAGAATTGGCAAAAGAAATAATATTTTCTTTTCGTCCTTAGCGGGAAATAAAAGCAAGTGGACCAAAAACACTTTAGCCTATAAATCGCCGGAAGGAAATGTTTGCGAGTGCTGTAAACCGACTATTGCGGTTAAAGGTTCAAAGGTGGCGATTATGTTTAGAAATTGGCTGCAAGGTGCAAGAGACTTGTATCTTGTTCAATCTTTAAATAAAGGAAAAGATTTTTCAAAAGCACAAAAGTTAGGAATAGGAACTTGGAAATTGTCCGGCTGCCCGATGGACGGCGGCGCTATTGCTATTGATGAATCCGGCGATATACATACTGCTTGGCGACGTGAAGGTTCGGTTTTTTATTGCCGCCCCGGAGAAATAGAGAGAGAAGCAGGTTTAGGTCGGGGTGTAAGTTTGGCTCTTCAACATAACAATCCGGTAGTGCTGCTACAGGCAAAAGAACAGGTTAAAGCCGTAGGCTTACAAAACAATCAGGAACAAGTGATCGGCGAGGGAGGTTTTCTAAAATCCGTTACAACATCCGATGATAAAACAATTTATGTGTGGGAACAAGCCAAGCAAATAAAGTTTGCCCGCCGATAGAACTAAAGTAAGCGCTTCGAAAGAATTTGTTTTGTTTGATTGAACGGCGGTTTAGATAAATAGAGCTTCGGATTAATAAACATTAAGAAGGAACCTCGAGTTAACATTTCTTACCTACCTCAATTGATCTTGTAAAAAAGGTTTGTATACTCTTATTTCTGTTACAGGCATATATTTCTTCTTGCCTTTTAATATAAGCACGTGTTTTGTATTGGGTATTCCTTGAAATAGAATAGTGACATTGTCGGACGAGGTGCGCGGTCCGGCTTCAGGAGCGTAAACATCTGTACCTATTGAGTAGGTATTCCATTTAATTTCGTCGCCCCTATTTACCGTGCTTTTAACAACTTGGTAAGATCGATGTAGGTGCCAATCGCCGCCTTTCTCAGCGTCTCCCTTTTTTATAATTACCCGTTTAGAATTAGAAATGAAATCTTGAAGAGATGTACCCGAGCCGTCTTTCCCGGTTTTTGATCCGGAGATCTCAAAAGCGAAATCGTTATAAGGAGGTGTCACTTCAGTAAACCTGCAGGTCCACTCCTCTTTCTTCCACGGCATTTCATGCCCCACGTGTATCATTCCCGGCAAACTCCAGGGCCAACCATACTTGCCGTCGCCATAAGGTCTGGTAGCAAAATAGGTGCCCTGAAACGATGAAGGTTTTTTACCGTCAACCAGCACTTTTGCAGGTTTTGAGGTTGAAATCAAATTTCCGGCAACTACTTCTACTTTATTTCCGGCAACCGGCAGGATAAGCTTATTGCCTTTAAAAAAAACATCTCGGCCTATTTTATAAATCGTCATCAATTTAAATTCGTCGCTATCGTACTGCGGTTTATAGAACAAATAAGGCTTAATCAATTCGGCCATTAAGAAATTACCGTGATCGTTTAAGTGAACTTCATCCGACAACAATTTTGACGGAGTATATTTATTATCGTCTAAATATCTTTTCCATCCGGCCCGGATATTCAGCAATTCGCACTTGTATTTCTTTGCCAGCTCCGGCAAGATAGAATAGGATACTTTGTCGCTCCAGTCGTCAGCCTTGTTATAATGGTCGGTTTGCAAAGCAATTTCTGCTGTAGTTCTGCTCCTGATTATCTTTAGAATCGACTCGTAATTATCCGTATCTCCGTAAACATGAAACAACACTAAATCCGGATAAAAAGAACTTACATCCATTTCGGTTGTTTTAACTAATAAAGACGATGAAAAACCCCCGATGGATCTATTTTCCATAAGCAGATTTGCGTTAGGAAAACGAGCCGTTAAATCTCTCTTAACCTCCAGCCACCATTTTTGCTCGCTGATAGATTGTCCGTAAACTAATATTTTAACAGTGTTTTTGTGTTGAGGCGTGCTTGAAGCAAGCAGATGCATAGTTCTTTGAATATACCTTCCGGTATTTGCAGTATCAACACTAACAGGCAAGGGATAGCTTTGTGCTGCCGCCGTGCCGGCAAAAGCGAACAAAAACAAAAAAATTACTCTGTTTTTCACAATCATTATTTTCAATAGCAAGTTGCGAAGATAATCGTTCAGCGACAAAGCACGAACTTAATGATTTTGATAGTTAGTGATCAAATCGTTTTCCTTATTTAAAAAGTAATCCGGCCGACGAATAGTTGTAATCTTCAGGTAAAGTGCACAATCCGGGTTTAACCGTATTGAAAGGTATATAATCAAGCTTTTGCTTTAACGCTGCCTTTGTAAACATCGTTGCCTTATATGGCCTGCTTAAGAGAGGTTACCAATTTAAGCAGTAGCTGTAAAGAACTCCAGACCTGTGATAGATACAAGAAAGATAAGAAATGGCTCAGAGATCTGGTACGGTAACACCAACTACAGGAAAAATACATACTCCTAAAAGTTAGCTTTAGAATTAATTTACATATAGTGTGGTTAAATGATATATTTACTAAAACTACAATTAAGACCTAACACTTAATAATCATGACAACACCATCAACTCCTCAAAAAATTACCTGGATCATTGGCTTACTTTGCGGAATCCTAGGAATAATAGGCCATTATGCAAATGTGCCTGTTATAACAGAACACAACTACATTCTCTTACTTATTGGTTTTATAGCACTAGCAGCCGGTACAACCTTGAAAGGAATTAAAAAGTTATTTATTAATTAACATGGTTTTGATTCTACAATTAATCCATGGTTTTTTACGCTCTAAATTTAAACCTCCTTCCTAATTTAAGTGTTC
>JAYULL010000048.1:0-15922 GCA_043763625.1 Sphingobacteriaceae bacterium
TCGAAAATCCCGGATGGTACACCCAATACACGCCTTATCAGGCTGAAATTTCTCAGGGGAGACTTCAGGCCCTGCTGAATTTTCAAACTATGGTTATCGATTTAACCGGAATGGAAATAGCAAACGCTTCATTACTTGATGAAGGAACGGCGGCAGCCGAAGCAATGTTTATGCAGTATTCCTTACGAAAAAATCAAAATGCCAAGGTTTTCTTTGTTTCGGAAGAACTTTTCCCGCAAACTATAGACATCTTAAAAACTCGTTCGGAGCCTTACGGAATCGAAATTCAAATTGGAAATCACCAAACTGCCAATTTAACCGAAACTATGTTCGGTGCGATTGTGCAATATCCCGCCGCACATGGCGAAGTTTACGATTATACAGATTTTGTCGGGCACGCTCACGAAAAGGGAATTAAGCTGACTGTGGTTGCCGATATCTTAAGCCTTGCCGTTTTAACGCCTCCCGGAGAATGGGGAGCGGATATTGTTGTAGGTAATACTCAACGTTTTGGTGTTCCTATTGGTTTTGGCGGACCGCATGCTGCTTACTTCGCAACCAAGGAAGAATACAAACGCTCAATCCCGGGGAGAATTATCGGCGTTACGATAGATTCTTCCGGCAATTATGCCCTTCGAATGGCCTTGCAAACTCGCGAGCAACATATTCGCCGCGACAAGGCTACGTCCAATATTTGTACTGCACAGGCTTTATTGGCTATAATGGCAAGTATGTATGCCGTTTATCACGGAAGTGAAGGAATAAAATCTATCGCCGAAAGAACACATTCTCTCGCTGTTTTACTGGCAAATGCTCTCGAAAGCTTGGGATACAAACAAGAAAACGGAAACTTTTTTGATACGCTCAAGTTTGAGGTAGGAGATTTGGCCGGGCCGATACACGCTGAGGCCTTGAACAGCGAGATTAATCTGAATTACAAAGGTTCTGTTATCACTATCTCTGTCGACGAAACAACCAACCTTGAAGATATTAAAACTATAGTTCGCTTTTTCGCGAAGGTAAAAGGTAAAACGATTCAAGATGTTAATCTTGATGAACTTGCATCCGCTCTCGAAGCAAGAATTCCGGCAGATCTCCAACGCAGTTCCATCTTTCTCACACATCCGATTTTTAATACGCATCATTCAGAAACAGAAATGCTGCGTTATATAAAATCATTAGAAGCAAAAGATCTTTCTTTATGCGATTCTATGATTCCGCTGGGTTCTTGCACAATGAAGTTGAATGCAACCTCCGAAATGATTCCGGTAACGTGGAATCACTTCAGCAAAATTCATCCGTTTGCTCCAACCGATCAGGTTGGCGGGTACATGCAAATCTTCGACGAACTAAATAAATGGTTGAGTGAAATTACAGGCTTTGCTGCTATGAGCTTGCAACCGAATTCCGGAGCGCAAGGCGAATATGCCGGCCTAATGGTTATGCGAGCTTATCACCAAGACCGAAGTGAGGGACACCGCAACATTGCTTTGATACCGTCTTCTGCGCACGGCACTAATCCCGCTTCTGCAGCTATGGCCGGAATGAAAATAGTTGTAGTCCGCTGCGATGAAAACGGAAATATTGACGTAGTAGATTTAAAAGCGAAGGCGGAAGAAAACAGTAAGAATCTGTCCTGTTTAATGGTTACCTATCCCTCAACTCACGGGGTTTTTGAGGAATCGATAATAGAGATTTGCGAAACTATTCATGAGTACGGCGGGCAGGTTTACATGGACGGAGCAAATATGAATGCTCAGGTCGGCTTAACCGGTCCCGCTTCTATCGGAGCCGATGTATGCCACTTAAATCTTCATAAAACATTTTGTATTCCGCATGGCGGCGGCGGCCCGGGAATGGGACCGATCGGTGTAGCCAAACATTTAGTTCCATATCTTCCGGGACATTCGGTTGTAGATATTAATGCCGCAAAATCTATTTCTGCAATTTCTGCGGCACCTTGGGGTTCGGCCTCAGTTCTCATTATTTCGCATGCTTATATTGCTCTGATGGGTTCTTCAGGATTAACGAAAGCGACTAAATACGCCATCCTAAATGCAAATTACATAAAAGCAAGATTAGAGAAACACTATCCGATTTTATATGCCGGCTCTACCGGTCGGTGTGCCCACGAAATGATTTTAGATTGTCGGTCTTTTAAAAATTCGGGAATTGAGGTAGTTGATATTGCTAAACGGTTGATGGATTACGGATTTCACGCTCCTACTGTTTCTTTCCCGGTTCCGGGAACCTTAATGGTAGAGCCGACGGAATCAGAATCAAAACAAGAACTGGACAGGTTTTGCGAGGCTATGATTTCGATCCGAAAAGAAATTGCAGAAGTTGAAAAAGGGAACGTTGACAAAACGAACAACTTATTAAAAAATGCTCCGCACACTGTTAGCGTTGTTACTGATGATAATTGGGATCGTCCCTATTCCCGTAAACTAGCTGCATTTCCGGTACAGTATTTAGCAGAAAACAAATTCTGGCCTTCTATCGGCAGAGTAAATGATACCTATGGCGACAGGACTTTGATTTGCTCTTGCCCGCCTGTAGAGGCTTATCAGGATGAGGTGGTGAGTCATACTACAGCTTATGTGTAAAAAAATTTAGTGAATATGCTTTTACTATCCTTAGTATGCCCGAAAGACTATTTTCGCTGATTGCCAATACACGGCCGACACCCTATTACGCTGTAATCTTCACTTCACTAAAATTTGAAGAGGCTGAAGGCTACGAGAAAATGGCTGAAAAAATGTTCGAACTCGCACAAAACCAAGAAGGCTTTTTAGGAGTTGAATCTGCGAGAAATGAACTTGGAATAACGGTTTCCTACTGGTCGTCGTTAGAAGCGATAAAAAATTGGAAACACAATATCGAACATTTAGAGGCGCAAGAACTCGGGAAAGCAAAATGGTATGCCGCTTATAAGACTCGAATTTGTAAGGTAGAACGAGAATATAGTTTTCCTTAATTATTTATTTTATTAAACCTTTCATTAATTCCGGCACTCTCAGCTTAAAACATTTATGAAATTTACTCTTTTTTTTCTTGCCTCTGCCTTGACCCTTTTCAGCTTTACTTTTAAGGAAGATAAATATACTATAGACGTAAAACGATCGTCTATAGAGTGGAAAGCTACAAAAGTTTTGGGCGAACATCACGGCACGATTCAGCTTCAATCGGGCAGCCTGCACACCGAGAACAACCAATTGAAAAGTGGTTCTTTTACAGCAGACATGAAGTCGGTTGAAATTGATGAAATGAAAGGTAACTCCAAACAGAACTTGATGAATCACCTTAAGTCAGGAGATTTTTTTAGCGTAGCAGATAATCCTACCTCTACCTTTGCCCTTATTAAAGTAGAACAAACTGCGCCGGAAAGAGTAAATATTACAGGTGATCTTACAATAAAAGGAATAACAAATACTATAATCTTTCCGGCAACAGTAAAAATTCAAAGCAAAAATATAGTAGCCGTAGCCAAGGGGATTAAAATTGATCGTACAAAATTTAATATTAAATACCGTTCAAAAAGTTTCTTTGGGGATATAGGAGATAAAGCGATTGACGATGAGTTTGAGATTTCAGTAAATTTACTGGCTAAGAAGTAGGGACCGGAAGAGAGAGCGTAGAAACAAGATTTAAGAACTCGGGCTAAACGCAAAAACCGAAATTAAGAGCGTAGGGAACGTTTTTAAATTTAACTTTCCACTTCTCCTGACACAAAACCGCTTAAAGATTGTTACAAATAAAAAAGTTCCCGGGAAAACAATATTCGCATATTAATGCCGTTCTTAATCCTAGTAATTGAGAGCGTTAATTAAGTCCCGGGGAGAGCCATCTTCTCGGGGCTTTATTTTTTAAGGAGAAAAAACTATGGGTTTGCCGCTACGAATAACATTTAATGATAAGGATTATACTTACGAGATTATTAACGAAGCAATTAATAAAAATACGGTTGAAATTACCCTCGTGTTAAACGGCGAAAAAGTTACGCTCGAGAAAAACGAGAAAAAGAACTGGGTTCAAAGCGCAGGAGAAGAAATCAATGCTGAATTTGCGCAAGCTTTAGGAAGGGCCGTTTCTTCTCTTTATCGTATGTAAAAAATTACTGTTTTAAAGGCAAACTGAAGTAAAAAGTTGAGCCTTTTTCCGGTTCAGACTCAAACCATATTTTTCCATGGTGCCGTTTAATAATTTGAGCGGCAATATATAAGCCGATTCCTAAACCGGTAAACCGGTACGACGTATTTTCTACCCGGTAAAACCTGTCGAAAACGTATTGCTTTTTATCCTCGGGAATACCTACTCCATAGTCTTTTACCGAGAACGTTACTTCATCGCCCAAATGCTTTATGTTTAGTTCTATACGTGCTTCATCAGGCGAATATTTAGCAGCATTTGAAATCAAGTTTGATAAAACCTGCTCTAATCTAAACTTATCGCCATATAACTTCATTACCTTATCTCCTGAAACGGCTACGAAATAATCGGGAAAGTTATTCTTTGCATCGCTTAATGCATCCTCTATAATTTCTTGAAGTTCAAATTCGGTAAAGTGATAGTCAAGTTTTCCGGCTTGTATTTTTGATACATTAAGTAAATCGTTTACAAGGGCCGTGAGTTTATCTATTTGCTTTGCTGTTTTAGGCAAAAAAAGGCCTATATCCTTATATTCTTCACGTTCAGAAATCTTTTGGATTATTTGCAAATAACCTTTTAACGTAGTAATCGGCGTTTTTAACTCGTGGCTGGCAATACTTATAAATTCATCTTTCTTTTCTTCGTTAAGTTTCTGATCTTGAATATCGGTAATAGAGCCTATCCAATTAAAAATTTTCCCGGCATCGTCTCTAACCGGCAAAGCTCGAGTAAGTTGCCAGTAATATTCGCCGCTTTTATGCAGAAAACGGTGCTCGTATTCAAAGGCGTCTCCGGTTTCAACAGCCTTCCACCAAGCTTTTAAGTTTTCATCTAAATCATCGGGATGAATAAAATAGCCCAATGTGAGCCGGTGTATTTCTTCCAAAGAATATCCGGTAAAAAGTTCCCATTGCGGGTTTAAATAAATAGAAGCTCCGGCATTGTCGGTAACAAATATCTTCTGCGGCAGTGTTTCGGCAATAACTCTAAAACGTTCTTCACTTTCTTTTAAAGCTGCTTGTGCCTGCTTCCTTTCAGTAATGTCTTCAGTAAAAGCTATGGTTTGCGAAGGATTTCCCGCGGCATCTTTAATAAGTGAAACAGTGTTTCTAACCCAAATAATCCAGCCCTTTTTGTGATAATATCGTTTTTCTAAAATGAAGAAAAGAACTTCACCGGCAACTAATTGCGCTAACAATCGGGCATTTTCTTCTCGGTCGTCTAAATGAGTAATGGAACCGAATGATGAACTCAAAAGTTCTTCGCGAGAGTAACCGGTAATTGTGCAAAATACCGGATTAACCTCAATAAACTTACTTTGCAAATTCCCTAAAGTAATACCGATACTGGCGTTATCTACAATCGCTTTATACAGCTCTTCGCTGCTTTTTAGAGCTTCTTCTGCAAGCTTTCGTGCGGTGATATCAACCACAGTACCCGAAAAAGTATCCGGTTCGCCGGCTTCATCGTATTCTGTTCTTCCTCTGGCAAACATCCATCGGATTGCTCCGTCTCCGGCAACTACCCGATACTCTGCTTCATAATCCGTTCTTGTTTCAATTGCATTTCGTCTGATATTTTGCGACTTTTCGAGATCGCCCGGATGGATACGGCTCGTAAAAATATCAGTATAACACCCCTGAGGATAATAGTCAACGTCAAACATTCGGGACAGACTCTCGTCGGGAAATAAAATCCCTCTTTTTAAATCACGCACCCAAGTACCCACTAAGCCTGATAGCAAAGCACTATTAAGTTGTTTTCGGGTGCGTAAAAGTTCCTCTTCAACTTGCGTTCTGGTTTGGATTTCCGCTTGCGCATCTTCATTTAATCGGGCATTTTCTAAAGCATGAGCGATATGGCCGGCGAAATTTTGAGCAAAACGAAGATCCGTTTCGTCATATTGTTTGCCGGGTGCAGTTGATGCAAATGTGATAACTCCCGATACTTGATCTTTATTAAACATAGCAACCTGAATAATAGAGCGCATACCGATTTCAATCGCCATTTCAGCCTTTACCTCGTCCTGTATGCTATGCCTTATCATTTCTCCGGTGATAACCGGAACTAGAAGCGGTCGCCCCGTTTTAACTACGTAAGCTGTTCCTTGATCGGTTGCCAAATCAATAGGGAATTTTTCCCGGAATTTATAAGCCCATTTTACCTTCTCCGGGTCTTGATGAGCCATTAATAACAACTCAACCTTGTTGTTTTTATATAGATCAATGTTGAACCAGTCAGCAAATTTGGGTACAATAAGTCGGGATATTTTATCAAGAGCTTCTCGTGTGTCGCGGGCGGCGGAAAGTTCTTCCGTTGCACTATTCAAGTATGAGAGTAAATTTTCGTTCTTTTTATACGAGGTAATATCTCTAATAAAAAAATAAGTATAAACTGTTCCCGTCTCATCGCTGTAGTTCTTGGCACTTATTATAACATGCTTTTGAAATCCGTCTTTACGATATACCACACTTTCCGTATTTAAGAATCCGGTAGTATGCAGCAGTGATGATTTTATAAAAGCAATGATATTTTCATCGTTATAGAAATCCTGAAACTGCTTCCCGATATATTCTTCGGGCGAGAATCCGAGGGAATTTAATTCGGCCGAAGTGGCATAAATAATCCTTCCTGTTTTATCAACAGCAACAATATTTAAAATATCAGCGGCAAAATAGCTTTGAAAGACCTTATGATTCGGTATTTGCTTAATATCGCCCGATTCGGGCCTATTTATTCCTTGCTCTTGCACTTTATTTTATAGACTTTCTAAAATAGAATTTTATTGCCAACAAGATCCTATTCATTTGAATAATTAATTTATTTTAGAGCAAAAGATCAAAACAGTACTTAAGCATAATGGAAGAAAAACTCAGAAGCAGAAACTGGTTCGGCAAAACCGGAAAAGACGGAATGATATATCGTTCTTGGATGCGGAAGCAAGGAATCCCAAATTATGAATTCGGCGGGAAACCTATTATCGGAATTTGCAATACTTGGAGCGAACTTACCCCTTGCAACTCGCACTTCCGTGAATTAGCAGAATTTGTAAAACGCGGAATTTTCGAAGCAGGAGGATTCCCGGTAGAATTTCCGGTAATGTCGCTGGGCGAAACCCTGATAAAACCCACGGCCATGCTTTACCGCAATTTAGCGAGTATGGATGTTGAGGAATCTATTCGTGCCAATCCTATGGACGGCGTTGTTCTGCTTTGCGGCTGCGATAAAACTACCCCATCATTGGTAATGGGTGCCTGTAGCGTTAATATTCCTACAATTGTTGTTTCGGGCGGACCGATGCTTACCGGTAAACATCGCGGAAGAAGCATCAGCACAAGTGATGTTTGGCGCTTTAGTGAAGAACACCGTATAGGTAAACTAAGCGACGAAGAATTACAAATTGCCGAGGCGGGAATGTGTCGGAGCGACGGCCATTGTGCCGTGATGGGAACGGCTTCTACTATGGCTTCGATGGTTGAATCATTAGGACTTTCGCTTCCGGGAAATGCGGCAATTCCGGCACCCGACGCCGGCCGTAAAATAATAGCACAAATGTCGGGCATCGAAATTGTAAAGATGGTTGAAAACAATATTCGCTTAACTGATATTTTAACTCGCGAAGCATTCGAAAACGCCATTGTAGTAAATGCGGCTATCGGCGGTTCTACAAATTTTGTTATTCATCTTTTGGCTATTGCCGGTCGTATAGGGGTTGATCTTCATTTAGATGATTTCGATAAATTTTCGTCAAATATTCCGCTCATTGCCAATCTTCAGCCTTCCGGAGAATATTTTATGGAGGATTTATATTATGCAGGAGGCCTGCCTGCGGTAATTCGAGAGTTGAAATCTTTTCTAAACCCTTGCAAAACAGTTAACGGAAAAAGTATTTCCGAAAATTCGGAAAGTGCTTCCTGCTACAATTCGGATGTCATTTCCCCGGTTGCGAGACCCTTTAATCCCGTATCCGGAGTTATTGTATTAAAAGGAAATTTGTGCGAAACAGGCGCGATAATCAAACCGTCGGCAGCAAGTACAAATTTAATGAAGCACACAGGGCCGGCAGTTGTATTTGAAACTATCGAAGATTATAAACACATGATCGACGACCCGCGTTTGGAAGTTGATGAAAACAGCGTTTTAATTTTGAAAAACGTTGGCCCTAAGGGCTACCCCGGGATGCCGGAAGTAGGGAATATGGGTCTCCCGGCAAAACTGCTTGAAAAAGGGATAACGGATATGGTACGCATATCCGACGGGCGAATGAGCGGTACCGGATACGGAACAGTTATTTTACACGCAACGCCTGAGGCAGCGGAAGGCGGAAATTTTGCTTTAGTGCAAACGGGAGATATTATCGAGTTGGATGTCGAAAATCGAATACTTAACGTAAAAGTGAGCGACGAAGAACTTGCTCTACGCAAGCAAAATTGGCAACCTTTGCCACCCGCAACCGATCGCGGCTATGTAAGTATGTATTTAAAGCACGTTGAACAGGCTAATGTGGGAGCTGATTTAGATTTCCTTAAAGGAAGTTCAGGCAGCAATGTAACACGAGATTCACATTAAAGTGTTTAAGAAATCGCTACTGATTTTTCGGGCTGTCGGTTTTGGCAGCCCGATTTTGTTATAAGTTAAGGTTATGACGACTTTTAAAGAAAGAAAGCTTTCTCTACCGATTCCTAAATTTAAAGTTATCAATGAAAATAAGTGTTGCACAAACAAGATCAATCAAAGGAGATATTCCGGCTAACATTGATATTCACTTAAGGCTGATTGAACTTAGCTGCCGACACAATTCAGATGCAATATTTTTTCCCGAACTGTCTTTAACCGGTTATGAGCCGGAACTTGCAAAAGAATTAGCTACCAATCAAGACGACGGCAGGCTTGACGTATTCCAAAGAGTAAGCAACGCAAATAAGATAACTATCGGTGTCGGGCTTCCCGCAAAAACCCGGGCAGGTGTTCAAATCAGCATGACCGTTTTCGAGCCGGATAAGGTGCGGCAAACCTATTCAAAACAACAACTTCATTCAGACGAGTTGCCTTATTTTGCACAAGGAGACCGGCAGATTATTTTAAAGGTTAAGGATAAAAAAATAGCGCCTGCCATTTGTTACGAAAGCTTACAACCCGAACATGCCGAAAAAGCTGTAAAATTCGGAGCAGAGATTTACTTAGCGAGTGTTGCAAAATCTCAAAACGGAATAGATAAGGCACTGATCCGGTTCCCCGAAGTGGCAAAAAAATATTCAATGCCTGTATTAATGGCTAACTGCGTTGGTTTTTGCGATAATTTTCAAAGTGTCGGTACTTCCTCGGCATGGACTAAACAAGGGGAATTGGCAGGGCAACTCGACGACGAAAATCAAGGCGTGCTAATTTTCGACACTGAAACTGAAGAAATAGTTATTTGCAATATATAAGCTTCTACAAATCCTCTATAAATTAACTTTATCTAAATCGCATTTTACCTATTCGTTATAATCCTACTGCGGAACTTCCTTTGTATTTGTGTATTTACTGACTCAAAACTCCGCTCCGGCTATTTTGCCTAAGCAAAGCCATAGTAATGATCCTGCCGAGGGCAGAATCATCGTGTAAGTAAAGAAATGCATTTAAGAATGTTTTCCTAGAAGTGTAGGGTTAGGAAACTGTAGTAAGGTATAGGTCTGGCGAAGGTAAGATTTCGAACGACTTTCGTTAGGGTTTTTACACCAACGAGCGTTTTCGCATGACGAAACTCGGCAGTTATTACACGAACGCGAATCTGAGCGTTACGAAATGAAGGAGCAAGAAGCTGAATCAATCTCGAATGTTAACTTCCGGCTCTCCCGGACTTTACAACTTTTGATTCCAGTGCATTCAAGAAGCTGACCTTATATGAGCTTCCCAAAGTTATCTCTACTTTATTATCTAATGTTATATGCGAGTTCTCAACCACCTTTATCTTATGCTTATTTACAATGAAAGACTTATGAATTCTAATGAACGAGTCGGCAGGCAGCGCTTTTTCAATTTCTTTTAAGGTTAGGTATGTAATGTATTTCTCGTCCTTTTTATAAATAGTAATATAGTTTTGACTTCCCTCTATAAAAAATATCTCGGGAATATCAATCCTTACAATCTTACCCCTATCTCCCTTTATGAAAAAATAATTCTCGTCTGGTACAATTAAAGTTTTCTCAGATATAGTGTTCTTGATGGTGCCGAGTTCGGATATTACTTCTAAAAACCTTGGATAACGGTAAGGTTTACAAATACAACGCAACTTGGAAGAGCTTAAGCTTTCGTAATTTTTAGAATCGGAAGTAATAAAAACTACAGAAGTTAGGGCGTTCAGCATCTTATATAAGCGAATGGCTGCGCTGTCTTTCATATCTGCATCTATAAAAACGATGTCAGGCTTTTTGGCCGAAAAAATAGATAAAGCAACCTGAGCAGCGTCGTTTGATGAACCGGCAAACTGCAAACTCTTTGTGCAATATATATACTCGAATAGCTCATAATTAGATTGTATATCGTCTGTATATATATAAGTATAAAGCATTTTCTATTTTAATCGGATCTTTCTCAAAGATATAGCATCAGTGCTAAAGAGCAAGAAATTTTCTCGACAAGAACGGTATAGTAGGCTGCGTTAAAGCTTATTGACTTAAATGAGAATTTAGAAAACGGGTTAGCATTAGCCTTGTTTCCTTTTAATCCGCTTTTTATATCCGAAGGCCACTTTATAAAGGCTTATCATTATTATTTATTACCTTATAGAAGAGAGTTAGCGTTGAGATTCCTTCTATTTCCCTCCACAAGATAGCTTTTGAACTATTCTTTTTTGTTGTTTAAAAATTCATCTGTAAAATGCCCCTTTTGCTTAATTTCGGCAAATTTGCCGGCATTGTATGCTTGCGAATTTCCCTTAGGAATAGATAACGAGGACCACCCGCTTTTTGCAAGCATTTTCCCTATAAATACTATTTGTCCGATGTGATACGGGTAATGTGCCAGCTGCCTGTTGATTGCTTCCGTTACAGTATGACCTTGGTTTCTTATATAGATTACTTTGTCAAGGTCGATTGTATTGAGACGGTTTATTGCGTTAAAAAGACAGGCCCAACCCTCGTTCCACTTATCTATGAGTTCTTGCCGGTTTTTTAAGTTATTCTCAAATTCGGCATCGCGCATACGCCATTCTTTCTCCCCGTCTGAAGTTAAAAAATCGGTCCATCGAGAAAGCATGTTTCCCGATAGATGTTTTATTATAATTGCAATGCTGTTACTCTCCTCGTTATACTGCCAAAATAAATCTTCATCCTGAAGTTGAAGAAAAGTTTTGTCGCCGAGCATTTTGTAATACTCAAATTGTTTCTTTACACTTTCTAAATAATCGCTCGTCATATTTCCTGTTTATCATGCTAAAGTACCTTTCTTTATCGTCGGGAATAGGGCTTTTTCAAATCCTTCTCAAACCAAGTAAACTTATCTTCATAAAACTTAACGAAATCAGGAGCACTGCTGTGGCCGGGATAGGGGGCATAAAAATGAGTAGGACTTTTAATATCGTTGCGCCACACCAAAACATAGCACAACTCAAGATCGCCGGTTTTCAAGGTTTTAAGAAGACTTTCTGTCCACCAAGTCGGGTTAGGGATAGATTCTAAACCTGTTTCAGTAAAAGCTGCAAGTTTGCGGGCTTTTTTTGCATAATCGGATATTACTTTAAGTTTTCGCAAGCCGGCTTCTATATTGTATTTTCCGTCTCGGCCAAAATCGCCGTAATTGTCCATTCCGAGTAAATCTACATACTCGTCTCCCGGGTATCGGTCTAAATATTCTTGTTCTGTTTTGAATTTATTATCGGGTGAGAAGGCATAAATGAAATTGTGAACATTTAAACTATCCCTTAGGTAAGAAACGGTAAAGCGCCAATTGCTTATAAAATCCTCTCGGCTGCAATGGGGTTTGCCCCACCAAAACCAATCCCCGTCGAATTCATGGAACGGACGAAATATCATCGGCACCTGTTTGCCGTCTTTACCTTTGCAAGACGCGGCCAAATCAGCTACAGTTTTCAAAATACTTTTATACCTGTCGTGATGCAAACCTCCGGGAACAATATCAGATATTGCAGGCGCAGAAACCGAATCTTTCCAATAAAAACCGGTTCGAGGAGTTACAGGATTAGTAAAGTGCCAAGCAACAGTAGTAATTCCGCCCCGATTATAAGTATCCGATATGGTTTTGATTAGTGAAGTTTTAGTTTTTTCAATTTCCTCGCCGGGGCGACCGGACAGACCCGAGAAATCTACACCGATAACGGCAGGATGAGAGCCCGTAACAGATTTAACGTCCGATCTATCGCCTTCACCCCACCAGCCGTGGCCATACTCCGTAGCATGTTGATGACCGAAAAGAATATGCTTTTTAGCAAGCCTTTTTAAATTGAAAAAAAGGGCTCTTGTCTCTTTAGTAGCTCTTTTATCTGTGAGGCCCGGTTGCGCTTGCAGTAATACAGGTATTGAAAATACAAAAAACGCGGTCGTTACCGAAATCCGAAAATAGTTGATCATTTAGAATTTGAATGAACTTCTGACTTTCTTAATCGTTCAATACAGTTTAACATCGCCCTCAGCTGATGGTAGTTACCTTTCCAAATGTGGCTCTTGTCGGCTTTGCGGAGTTTAGGCTGTTTATCGAGGCCGCCTTCGTACCAATCGCCGTATTTATGATCTATCAAATACGTTTGCGTGTACTTCCACAACAATTTAAACTTTTGGAAGTACTGCATTTTATCCTTCGGAAAATGATCTGCCATCAGCAGAAGTGTGTTTAAACCTTCGGCTTGGGCCCACCAGTTTTTGGTGTCAGCTAAAATAGTTATGCCCGGCTTATCCTTAAAATAATATCCTTCGTCGTAAAAGCCACCGCGTTTTTTGTCCCAGCCATTGACGAGCGCATGATCAAGCATCCGTTTAGCAACTTTCATGGTGAGCGTATCATTTTGTATTCCGGCAACGTGTGATGCTTCCAACATTAAATAAGCAGTTTCAACATCGTGCCCAAACGAAACATGATCAATACTCTTATTCTTCAAAATACTGCTTTTGCTTGAGTCCCTGTATGAAACCGGACTCCAATCAGGCAAGAAAAATAAAGTGAGATTCCCTTTCGGCGTGGTAATTTTATCTCGCACCAAAGCCAGCATTTCAATTAAGCGTTCTTTTACTAAATCGTCTTGCCAAACCGTATAAAGCTCGGTTAACGACTCTAACATGTGGATTGAAGTGTTTTGATCTTTATAGCCGAGGTTAGAAGTTGAAGGTGTATATGGAGGTCTTATAATTGGTGTGCCGCTGCGCTCCATGTGTTGGTAGTAGCCTTTGTTCACGGCATCGTGACTGTGTTCTTCCAGCCAGTAGAAAGCTTTTTTTGCCAGGTTAAGAGCGCCGGTATCACCGGTTGCTTTATAATTTGCTGCTAAAGCATACAAGGCGAAAGAATTTCCATAGCCTTCTTTGGGTGCAAATCCCTTGCTGATAACAACTCCCTTTCTGTTTACAAGAGTGTAAAAGCCGCCGTACTCTTTATCCCACATTACATCTCTTAAAAACCTGAAGCCGTGTTGAGTCGAGTTTTTATAGTCCTGATTCTTGGGGAAATACTCGGAAGCCTTTGCCGTTGACCAAGTATGGCGAGCTTGAGTAACAATAAACTTCTCTTGTTGGCCCACAGGTTTGAAATCGTAGCTATAGGAAGTAAGGAAACCTCCGTAAAGCCTGTCGAGCGAAGCGGGATACCATTTATTGAGCATTTCTTGCTTAATATGATATTCCATTTGGGAAGCAATTTTCTTTCGCTCTGTCAGCGGAGGGCTCGGTTTAATTGTAAAAGACGAAACTGTAACACAAACGGTTAAAAAAAATGCAGAGATTAGATTACAGGACATGGTTCTTTCGGTTATAAAGACGGATATGCAAGTTAAAATTTTAGGGCTGATATCTAAACAAAATTAAGCGGCTTCTCGCTTTAGTTTTTCAATAATTTCGAGTGATCTTTTTATTCGAGTATCTATGCTTTTTCCGGTTCTGACGTAGTAGATTAATCCTCTTTTCCTTCCGGGAAGAAGGGCCTCGAAAACTTGGTTTCCAAATTCGTCTTGCAAAAGTACTTCGAGAAGCTCTGCCGGCAAAAGCAAGCCGTTGTTAGGATCCGGACGAAGGCTGATTTTAAAAGGGACAGCTGATTCTAACCCGTGTTTTTTCATCAGGGCCTTACTTACAATAATGATGTAGTCGTTCCCTCGCGGATTTAAAGCGCATGGGAACTCTTCTCCGCTTTTTATAGAACACAATACGCGAATTGCCCCTATAGGTTGCCTGAAAAGGATAGCCACGTTTTCAGGAATTTGAATTTGATAGGTGAACATCGGCCCTCGGGCTTCAGTAAGGTTTGCAACGAATATTACCGGCTTAGGTGGTGGCATAATCAAAGATAAAAAGCTTAAGAACAATTCGAAGGAGTGTAATTGTAAAACCCGGAAAATTTGAGGCTCAAAACGTAAATAACATCTTATTAAAATTGAGTTAATATCTTAACTTTAGCTTTGCATCGTTTCTAACCTGCATTCAATATGTCTTCCAAATTTACAAGCTTCACAGTATTTCTATCGGTATTATTCGCTGCGGGTTCAATATCGGCTCAAGAAGTGATTCACCCCGGCAATAACCCTAAAAAGGAAAAAGTTCTATTGCCCAACGGCTGGTCGCTAAGTCCGGCAGGGCGTTCTTTATCTCTCGGCGATTTACCTTTAAACAGCGTTCTTTCTCATAATAAGAGCCTTTTAGCTGTGACTAACAACGGCCAAAGTACCCAAAGTCTTCAACTGATAGATCCAAAAACAGAAAAAATTCTCGACGAGAAGGAGATAAAAAAGTCATGGTACGGCTTGTGTTTCAGTGATGACGATAAAAAGCTATACGCTTCCGGCGGAAACGATAATATTATTCTCGAATACACTATCTCCGGGAGGAAAATTGGTAGAGCCGACACTTTAAGATTAGGTGCAGCCTGGCCCAAAGAAAAAATAAGTCCGACAGGGATTGACCTCGACGGAAAAAGAAACCTGCTTTATACCGTTACTAAAGAAGACAGTTCACTTTACGTTCTAAGCACCAAGACAAAGCAAATCGTTAAAAAAATTCCCCTCCGACACGAAGCCTATGCCTGTATATTGAACCCCGATAAGAGTTTATTATATATCTCCCTTTGGGGAAACGATGAAGTTTTAGTTTTTAATACCCGAACCAATAATATTGTCGGACGAATAAAAACCGGAAATCATCCTAACGAAATAACGCTAAGCAAGACCGGCAAATATCTTTTTGTAGCTAATGCGCAGGACAACTCTGTTTCTGTTATAAATACCGCCGAACAAAAGGTAATCGAAACTATATCTACTTCGCTTTTCCCGACCGAACTTACCGGCTCCACAACCAATGGCCTCGCTCTTTCCGACGATAATAAAACACTATACATCGCCAACGCCGACAATAATTGTTTAGCAGTTTTCGATATTTCGGTACCCGGAAAAAGCCGTTCTAAAGGGTTTGTTCCTACCGGATGGTATCCCACAAATGTTAAAGTTTGGGGTAATAAAATCCTGGTAAGTAACGGAAAGGGATTCTCTTCTTTGGCTAATCCGCAAGGGCCACAACCGATAAGCAAAGTTGACGACAGTGGACGTCATAAAGGAGTAAGTAATAATGATCTGCAA
>JAYULL010000049.1:0-15300 GCA_043763625.1 Sphingobacteriaceae bacterium
TCTTCAACAATATATTACGCGGATTTACGGCAGCTTGACTACTTTTAACATATTGTTTAAATTTAAAGAAGATCAATTTATCGGCGAGAAAGGCACTTGATTCCTTGTTTCAAATTCTTTGGAAACCTATCCTCGTCTTAGTATGCAATTGTGGTTTCTGTTTTAATAATACTATGACCTTGAACTGCGGTATTTTTTTAAATAGCCTGTTTTATTCATAAAATCAAACACCTATCAGCAAAACTTTTGTTGTAATTATTATCAATTTAAAACCAATGGTAACTGCAGAACTTGTTGAACCTGAAAATATTGCTCAGGCAATCGAATTTTTTATGAAAAAGTTGCCTAACCCAAGAAATAACAGTGCTTCTACTTTAGAAGAGGATTTTACAATTAAGGGTAAAAAATTTACTTTGAGAGCACAAAAAACCAAGAGTTTAACCGGAATGAAATGGGACGTTGTAGTGCGATAGCCGTAACTACTGATGAAGTTATTAATCTAGCTTAGCTGTGTACTGCTAAAATTCCCGACACGGCAACCGCACAACTGATAGCAATATCCGCTTGTGAAGTCGAAAAAAATTTTAGCCTTTCGGGTTTCAGCAACAGGTACTGAAAATATCCGGCAGTAACTATCATTCCTGCTTGATAATAACTTGTAAAATTAATTTGATGCGTAAACAAAAAATAAAACCGGTGAAATACCGCAAATAGGAGATAAACGCTCATCATCATCCATCCTACTTTTTTTGAGAGAATAAAAAGAACCGATGCAACGGGGAATATGTAGTAAGCAAAAGCATAAAACAACAGGTTGGCTTTAACTCCGGTAAAATCTGCAAATACCGCTGTTGCTAAGCCCTCCACAAAAAGAAATTTAAAGACATAGGCACCGGCAAGAATCAAAACAATATTGCGGTTACTATCTTTATTGTTGTAATCTTCCAAAGCTCGTTATGTCTTCTTACTTATCAATCAAATCTTCTCCAAAAGATCAACGCATTCTTGCCGGTATTGGTGCCGTAATAGGATGGCTAGCTCTTATTCTGCAATTATACCTGATTATCCTTAACCGAAAATTATCTGTTTCGGAAACCTTGGTTCAGTATTTCAGCTATTTTACAATTCTAACTAATTTGCTTACAGCACTATGTTTAGCGGCAATTGCCGGCGGCAAAAACGTTTTTTTTCAACGAAGCGGTGTTCAAGCGGCAATTGCAGTATATATTGTTATTGTGGGGATAGTTTACAATTTAGTTCTCAGGCGGTTATGGCATCCTCAGGGCTTGCAATATTTGGTAGATGAGCTTTTACACACCCTTATTCCCGGTTACTACTTTATGTATTGGATTTTCTTTTCACCGAAGGATGGCCTACGATACAAAAACACTTTTCTGTGGTTAGGATACCCGTTTCTTTATCTTATTTATCTCTTAATACGAGGAGCATTAACCGGACTTTACCCCTACCCTTTTATTGATGAAACAACATTGGGTTACACCATAACATTTAGAAACGCGATTATCCTTTGCGGATTTTTTCTTGTGCTTTCTCTGATGTTTGTAGCTCTGTCAAAAGCACTGATAAATTTAAAAAAGTAGTTACTTGCCGGATTTCTCCGCCTCTATCTCGTGAACGCTAAAACTATTGCCACGAAGTGAATACTCAATCACTTTTTTTCCTGTGGGATTTAAAGCTGACGTATCCGCTTCTTCAAACAGCGGAAATTCTCTGCGTAACTTACTTTCAATTATATAAATCGAATCTTTACCGAAATAGTTTTTTTTTGAAGACGCAAGTTCAGGGAATCGAAGCTTTTGTGCAGAGCCGTCGTTATTAAACTCGTAAACATACATTTTTAGATATTCTTTCTTTTCCTCGCCTTGTGCCTGAATAAAAATTTCGGGATAACCGTCGGAATCCATATCCATATTCCAAGCATCGATGATCTTTCCTTCCAATTCATCGGTAGTAGAACGATATTTAAAGTGTGTAGAATCTGAGCGAAGAATAAGAAAAGCGCCGGTCATTTCAGCTCCTCTACCCCAACTTACAACATCGAAAGTCAGTCCCGGCTTTACTTCTAATGCCTTATGAAAACGAAACGGTTCGGGTAATTTATTTTTGATAATTGACTTTGGCCGGGTTTCAACTTGTTTTTGAGATTCCGAAGTACAAGCATGTAACGCACAAAGGTAAGCGGTAACCAAAAGCAATCGAAATATTTTCATTGATATTAGAGGTTAATCAAATAAAGCGGACAGCAAAAGTATAATTTTTGCTCATTTGCACACTAAGATATACCGTTGATTCATCGCCGTCAATTTAAAACTACCTAATTTTGTTTTATGAAATCTTAGTAACAAGGTTAAACTTCCGATTACTGTATTCATTTTGATCTTTAAATCCCTTTCCTAAAATGCCTACTCCGGGTTGAAGAGTAACAACAGATTCTAACGTGAAATCGGCAATAATGTGATAGTGGTGGATTCAAATAAAGTACTCTGATCGATTTTATCGGAAAGCCACGTTTCTAAAAAATTCATCTCTCCCTTAACAGCGTATTTTATTTTCTGAGCATAGGTAAATCTAACAACACTAATTAATAGGAAGAGAAATAAAAGCTTTTTCATGACGAGAGATTTTTTAGATCAATGTGGTGAAGGGGATTAACTTTGGGTTACGGTTCCCATTCGCAAATAGTAATATTTCGCACAAGATTACTATCCGATAAAAGAGCTTAAAACAGTAAAAGTGCTTTAATGGCACTTTTACTTTGTACTTTTTTCTTCAGCACTTTCAGTTGCCTTTACAACTTTTTTCACATCGCGGGGCCTTGTTTTTCCGAAAGAATTGTTGGAAATCTTTCCCTTTTTAGTTTTGATATCTCCTTTACCCATAGTTAGTATTTTGAACTCCAAACCTACAACAATGTTTTGATTATTGACTCGGATTAGACTTCTTTCTGTCTTGATACTTGATTTATCTGTAATTTTCATCTCTTTACTATATTCAAAAACGATGCCTGCAAGACTCTTCTATAATACAGAGAGCTACACTGTTTTAACGTCTTTTTTATCGTAACCTTCAATATTTGTTATGTAGTTATTTCTGATTAGGAATTCAAAAAGTGGTTTTGCTTCTTCGGAAACCGGCATGTTTCGAGTAGTAATAATTTGATTGTTCTTTTTATCTAAATACGGATAAGCATACAACTTTACATTCCGGCTGAATAAATCGCTGATATAGGCAAGCAACTCATTGGTGTAGTTCTCGCCGAAGTTCTTTGCGTCGAAAACATGTTTTAAATTAGCGATATTGGTTGAGATACCCACACTGTTGGGCTTGCACCTGTGCAAATAACGGGCTAGCTTGTGGTTCCTTGTAAAATTTGATACAATAACATTGTTGCCGGTAGCGCAAAGTTCCTCAGCCCTAAGTGCAAAATTCTTCAAATCTTCGTTTGTGAGTTCTTGCTCCTCTCCTTCTAAAACATTGGTAAGCAAAACTTCGATAAGTACAACCAAATTATCATCTCGTACATTTTGCGAACGTTTAAACTGTTCTACACCAAGATTAAACAAATCGAAGTTAGGCGTTGATTTCTGTTTATACTTCGTTCTCAAAATCATAATGTCTTTCTTATACAGCAAATCCTTCGGTTGAAGCGCGTGCGCGTTTTTATCAAAAATTGCTGCGCCGGAAAAGTCGGTAGCGATGAGGTATAAATTAACCAGACGATTATTAGCGTTTTTAAAAATCGGACCCGCCAGACTTATCATATCCACTTCGACAGAACCTACAGAAAGGTTATCTGCCAAAGATTCAATCATCAACTGTAAATTATCATGGAGACAAAAAGCAGCATATACTAAATTTACGCCTAAAATCCCCAGTACGTTTTGTTGAAGGCTTGCATCACTGTCTAACAATCTTACGTGAAAAATTATGTCATTGGGGTCGCCGCCCGGGGTTGCCTGAAAACGTATTCCGAGCCACCCGTGCGGATCGTTTGTTTTGTTAAAATTCAGGGTCGTAACTGTATCTGCAAAAGCAAAAAAGGTTTTATCCGAATATTTCGGCCCCTTCAATCTTTCGGGCAAGAGCTCATACTCGTGAGACAACATTTTTTCCAATCTGGATCGGCTCACGTATCTTCCCGAGGTTTCTTCTCCGTAAATCGAATTGCTGAAAACCATATCATAGGCCGACATGGTTTTTGCAATTGTGCCTGACGCCGCTCCGGCGGTAAAAAAATTACGAGCAACCTCCTGTCCTGCCCCTATCTCTGCAAAAGTTCCGTAAATTGTTAAATCCAGATTAATGCGGAGTGCTTTTCGTTTGGTTTCGAGTATTTCGCGTGCCATTTGTCAAAATTAGAAAATTTAAACGCCCTTACCGATATAAAACAAGAAAGGTGCTCTTCTTTCGAAAAACACCTTTCCCTCTATCAAACCTAAACCTAACTTATTTTACAGTAATTTCTTTACTAAAATTTTTAGCTTCTTCTCTTTTAACGATGCTGAGTTTCAAAATACCGTCTGTGTATTCAGCTCCAATGCTATTCCGGTCTATCAATTCCGGTAACGTGAATGAACGTACGAAGGAGCTGTAACTGTACTCGCGACGGTTGTATTTTTTAACTTGCTCGTTGTTCTCCGGTTTTAATTCAACAGAGATGCTTAAGATGTCTTTTTCAAGGTTAATCTTAAAATCTTCTTTCTTTAAACCGGGAGCAGCAAGCTCAATGGAAAATTCGTTGTCGGTTTCTGCAATATTAACTGCAGGAACACGAGAAGTTAAGCGGTCTGAAACAAATGAATCATTAAAGATTGATTCAAAAACATCATTAACCCAAGGATTTAATCCTCTTTCTTTTGTTCCGTTATTAAACTTTACTAAGGTCATTTTTTTATCCTCCTATTATTTATTAATCTACAACTGCTTGATACAAGCTAAATGCCAAGGGTATTTTTGAGGAAAAGTAAAGGAAAAGAAGACTTTATGTCTACTTTTAAAATGATAACATGACTTTTTGTCGTTTAATAAAGGAATTGCTAAAACAGCCCCGAAGCGGTGCAGCTATTAAAATATTTTTCCGGGATTAAGGATTCCGACAGGATCAAAAACCTTTTTTATACCTCTCATTAAATTAATGTGAAAATCCGAAAACCTAATGTCCATAAATTCCTTCTGCACCAACCCAATCCCGTGCTCTCCGGAAATCGTGCCGCCTAAGGAAACAGTTAACTCAAAGATCTCACGAATACCGGCCTTTAATTTTACGTTCCAATCCTCGTCACTCATCTTGCCTTTAATGATATTCACGTGCAAATTTCCGTCGCCTGCATGGCCGTAACAAACCGACTCAAATCCGTATTTATTTCCTATTTCTTTTATCCCCTTAATTAAAGCGGGCAATTCGGCCCTCGGCACCACCGTGTCTTCTTCTTTGTATACGGAGTTTGATTTTACCGATACCGGCATAACTCGGCGTATCCGCCACAAATTATTTTTCTCTTTTCGGGAAGCAGCTGTTGTTACCTCTATGCAGCCGTTGTTTGCTAAAACTCTTTCGATTGTTGAACAATCCTTTGAAATAACTTCAAGATCATTCCCGTCAACTTCTACTAATAGGAAAGCCTGAGCTTTCTGTTTTATATCAATAGAAATTTTATCATACTCAATCACCCATTCTACCCCCCGCCTTTCCATAAACTCTAAAGCAGAAGGAATAACTCCTGCCCTAAAAATTGACGAAACCGCCGCACAAGCATTTTCATTGGAACCAAAAGAAGCAAGCAGGAGCTGATTTTGTGTAGGTGCCGGAATAAGTTTTACCACACATTTTGTTATAACTCCGAGAGTACCTTCTGACCCGATCAGTAGTTGAGTTAGATTATAACCGGAAGCATATTTTAAAGTGTTTGCACCTGTCCAAATTATTTCACCATTAGGTAACACAACTTCAAGATTTAATATAAACTCGCGAATGGTTCCGTATTTTACCACTCTCGGTCCGCCGGCACAAAGGGCAATATTTCCGCCGATAAAACAATTGCCTTTACTGGCAGGATCTATGGGATAAAAAAGTCCTTTCTCGAAAGCAGCCTTGATTAAAGCTTCAGTTATTACACCTGTTTCTACAGTTGCTTGCAGATTCCTTTCATCTATCTCAATAATTTTGTTTAACCTTTCCGTTGATAAAACTATGCCGCCCTTTACAGGCAAGGCGCCTCCACTCAAACCTGTTCCTCCGCCTCGAGTAGTTACCGGTATTCTATTTTCATTGCATAGCTTTAAGATTCTCGAAATTTCGCCCGGATTTGAAGGTTTTACTACAAGCTCCGGCAGAAATACAAGATCTTCGGTTTCGTCTTTCCCGAATAGTCTTAAATCATCTTCAAGTTGAAGTACATTTTCGACTCCGGCAATCTGAACAATCTCGATAAATACGGAATTCGAAACAGTTTTAAAACTCATCTTTTATAAGTTAAACTAACAATCGAATTTCTAACTTCTAAAGGGAAAGGCGGAGAAGCTTTTTGCATGGTAACGGTAATTAATTCGACAAAAGGAAATTGTGCCTTAATTCTATGAAGAATATTATACACCACTGCTTCAAGCAGCTTTTTGGTTTGCACCATTTCTTCTCGGGCAATTTCAAACAAGGTTTCGTAGTTAAGAGTGGTTTCTAATTCATCGGCATCACCACTCAGAAATTCAAATTCGGTAACTATATCCAGATAAAACACGTTTCCTATTTTTTGTTCTTCGAGATAATACCCGTGATGAGCAAAAAAACGTGCTCCCGATAAGGCAACTTTTTGTTTTAAATTTGACATGTAACAAAAATAGAGAATAATACTGCTTATCTTGTTTAAGAGAACCGCAGTTCCGGTTATTGGAAACCATTTTAATAAACAGAGTGTTATAGCATAAAAATAGTGATGGAAGATTTCGACGAACAATACGATAAATTAGTGGAAGCCATTCACAAAATAAATGAAGCTTCTACTTTGTTGCTGAAATCTCTCAGCGCCGAACAGATGATCGAAGTTGCTAAAGAAATGCCAATCTCGGAGCTAAAAGAATTACTTACGTATTACGAAGGCATGGAAGAATACGAAATTTGCAGCTCGATCAAAACGGGTCTTGATTCGCAATTAGCTGCACTAAATACTTAATTTACACAACATTAGTGTAACACCGAAACAATTATAAGAAACCGTTTTTTTTCAATACATCTTACCCTTACTTTTGCTGCGACCTCTACAAACAATAATTAAGTTTTCTAAACAATTACGTTTATTGTTTTTTATAAGGAGTCAAAGGTAGATTCCATGAATGATAATATCGAAAACACGTCCGGTACTCCGAGAAAAAGTCTTATTTCCCCAAGAATTGACCGAGTGTTTGCTGACCTTCATAAGGTATACCGCTTTATCATTCAATTTTTTAAAGAAGCCTTATTACCACCGTATGAAGGCAAAGAGATAGTAAGGCAATGTTATGAAGTGGGAGTTAAATCCCTTCCGTTGATTACTTTAACAGGATTTATAACAGGTTTGGTTTTCACAAAACAATCACGCCCGAGTTTAGAAGAATTCGGAGCGGCGTCATGGCTACCGAACTTAATTGCTATTGCTATTGTAAGAGCCTTAGCGCCTTTAGTTACGGCTTTAATATGTGCTGGAAAGGTAGGTTCAAACATCGGCGCAGAGTTAGGCTCAATGCGGGTAACCGAACAAATAGATGCAATGGAGGTTTCTGCAACAAATCCCTTTAAATTTCTTGTTGTTACCCGAGTATTAGCTACCACTTTAATGATTCCGCTACTTTCTATGTACACGGGTTTTGTAGGTTTAATGGGCTCGTATTTGAATATTCACCAAAATGAGCTGACGAGTATGACCACCTTTTTTGAAGGAGCTTTCGAAAGCATAACTTTCCTTGATCTTTTTGCAACCTTGGTAAAAGCAACGTTGTTTGGATTTACAATCGGGGTTGTAGGATGTTATCAGGGCTATTTTTCGTCAAAAGGAACAGAAGGTGTAGGCAAGGCAGCGAACTCTGCGGTGGTAGTTGCAATGTTTTTAATTTTTATTGAAGAAACAATTGTGGTACAAATTGTTGCAGCTTTAAGATAGATGCAGATTAATAAAAACAATACGGTAATTTCAATAAAAGGTCTTGTAAAGTCTTTCGGGAGTTTGCATGTTTTACGCGGTGTTGACGTGGATCTGTATCATGGAGAAAACCTTGTTGTACTGGGACGTTCCGGTACAGGAAAATCTGTATTAATTAAAATTATCTCCGGACTTTTGAAACCGGATGTCGGAACCGTAAACGTTTTAGGCCGATCGGTAGATAAAATTACAGAAAAAGAACTCCAAGAACTGCGTTTGAAAATCGGGTTTTCCTTCCAAAACAGCGCTCTGTACGATAGTATGACCATCCGAAGTAATCTTGAATTTCCACTTGTACGAAACGTACGTAACCTTAGCAGGAAAGAAATTGACAGCTCGGTAGAAGAAGTGCTTGACGCCGTAGGTTTATTAAACGCCATCAATCAAATGCCGTCCGAACTTTCCGGAGGCCAAAGGAAACGTATCGGCATTGCCAGAACATTGATTCTACGCCCTGAAATAATGCTTTACGACGAGCCGACTGCCGGCCTTGACCCCATAACTTGCATCGATATTAACAATTTAATTAACGAAGTCAGAGAACGATATAACACTTCTTCAATCATCATAACGCACGATTTAACTTGTGCAAAAATGACCGGAGACCGAATTGTAATGCTTTTAGACGGGCAATTTCAACGTCAAGGAACATTTAAGGAAGTATTTGATACCGATGACGAACGTGTAAAACCTTTTTATGATTATAATTTTACCGAGTAAATACCATGAGCACAGCAGATAATAAACGATCAATTATAGTAGGCATTTTTATTTTTTTAGGGATAATAATATTTGTTACCGCTGTTTTTACTTTAGCCGGTAAACAAAAAAAGTTTGTAAAAAGCATTACACTAAAAGCAGTTTTCGACGACGTAGCCGGCCTTAAGAATGGCAATAACATTTGGTTTTCGGGAGTAAAGGTAGGTACGGTTAAAAGCATAGACTTTTACGGAGACTCGAAAGTTCTTATAACAATGAAGGTTGAAGAAGAGGCGCAAAAATATATTCACAAGGACGCTAAAGCCAAGATCAGTTCTGAAGGACTAATCGGAAACAAAATTATTGTAATCACCCCCGGATCGTCAAAAATGCCGACTATTAATGACGGGGAAACAATTCATACCGAGAACGCCCTATCCACCGACCAAGTAATGGAAACTCTTCAAGAGAACAACAAAAACTTGTTGGTAATAACAAAAAACTTTAAACAATTGAGCGATAAAATCCGCAACGGAAAAGGAACTGTAGGAGCAGTTTTAACAGATTCGATATTGGCAGATAACTTCAGGAGTATTGTTGTTAATCTAAATACCGCGTCAAAAAATGCGGTTCATCTTTCCGGTACGCTGAATAATTTTACCGCACGTTTAAACAGAAAAGGAACTTTGGTTAACGAATTAACTACAGATACTTCGGTATTTTCAGGTTTAAAAGCTTCTGTTGCTAAATTGAAGGAAGCAACAACTTCCGCTACCGACATGGTTAAAAATTTCGAACAAACAAGCCAAAAATTAAGCAGCGAGAAAAATGCGGTGGGAGTTTTGCTTAATGACGAAGAAGCCGGTGCTAACTTAAAAAGCACTCTTAAAAATCTTGAAACAAGTACGCAAAAGCTGGACGACAACATGGAAGCCTTGCAACATAATTTCCTATTGAGAGGTTTTTTTCGAAAAAAAGCAAGAGAAGAATCGGAAAAAAAGTAGCGACAGTAATATTCTCCTTACTCTTACTTATTAAGCTAAAGCCTTTTCTATAAGCTCTTTCCCTCTTCCGGTAAAAGACAAGCGAAATGCCGCTTGATGGCCTTTTTCACTCATCTTTGCCCAAGATTTTTGTAAGATCCTAATAACTTTAGCGTCGTTGTGTTCTGCAATAAAATCTTCCAATTGAAATTCAAGAAACACCAGACATAAAGCATTCTCTATAGCTTGAACTTCTTCGTCCGCCTTGATTTGCTTTTTTAATACAATTAGCTTTACACGCTCAATCGTTTCATCATCGTAACCGGCACCAAGTAAAATTTCTTCTGCTTTTTGGGCATGATATGTTGCAAGATTAGAACGCCAGTTCAAATACCCTGCTTTTCCTTCCGGATAAGATTCTCGCGGCACTTCCCATCTGCCTATATGCTGACAACGAGAAGCGAGCAATAAAGCTTCTGAGGGAGCTTCTTCTAATTTGTTTACCCAAGTGTAGAGCTGCAACGCGTAGAAATATTCAGCGGGATAGGTTTTCCCATCGCTGATCACCCTGTTAGGGTCCTTATGGTTGTAGGTATCAAACAAGGCAATTGCCCTTTCAAATTTCTCTATTTTCATCAGCGACAATTTTGCTTAAAAATAAAAAATCCCGCCGAAGCGGGAATGCACTAATTATTTTCAGGTGTGGGCCTTTCTTCAGCTCGAGGTTGACTTTCTTCTTTATTTTCGGGACGAGGAGGTCTCGGAAGCAATGCCTTTCTTGATAATTTAAGTTTACCCTGTTTATCAACATCAAGCAATTTCACTCGCACTTCATCGCCAACATTAAACACGCCGTCCATAGTTTCATAACGCTTCCAATCAATTTCAGAAATATGAAGCAGACCGTCTTTTCCCGGCATAATTTCAACAAATGCACCAAAAGGCATTATCGATTTAACTTTACCTTCGTAAATTTCTCCAACTTCCGGCTTAGCCACAATATTTTTAATTCTGGTTACAGCCTTATCAATTGACTCTTTATTGTCAGCGAATATTTGGATAATACCTTGGTTGTCTTTTTCTTCGATCGCTATAGTTGCACCGGTTTCACGCTGCATTTCTTGAATAATCTTTCCGCCCGGCCCGATAATAGCACCGATAAATTCCTTGTCAATCCGCAATTCAATAATACGCGGAGCATGGGGTTTGTAATCTTCTCGAGGTGCAGAAATCGTTTTCTTCATCTCGTTTAAGATATGAAGACGACCTTCTTTAGCCTGCTCTAAAGCAGCAGTTAACACTTCCCAACGTAACCCGTTTATCTTTAAATCCATTTGGCAAGCAACAATACCGTTTTCGGTTCCTGTTACTTTAAAGTCCATATCGCCTAAATGATCTTCATCACCTAAAATATCAGAAAGAACAGCGTATTTTCCTGTTTCGGGATTAGTAATTAAACCCATGGCGATACCGGAAACAGGAGCTTTAAGTTTAATACCCGCATCCATTAATGCCAATGCTCCGGCGCAAACCGTTGCCATGGATGAAGAACCGTTTGATTCTAAAATATCAGAAACTATACGAATGGTGTAGGGGTTTTCTTCGTCACCCGGCAATACTTTCTTTAAAGAGCGCATAGCTAGATTACCATGACCGATTTCTCTCCGGCCTGCACCTCGGTTGGGACGAACTTCTCCTGTAGAAAATCCCGGGAAATTGTAATGCAAAATGAATTTTTGATACCCGTTGATAAACGCCCCATCAATCATTTGTTCGTCTGTTTTGGCACCAAGCGTAACTGTCGTGAGGGATTGTGTTTCGCCCCTGGTGAAAACTGCCGAGCCGTGGGCTGCCGGCAAATAACCTATTTCGCTCCAAATTGGACGAACCGTTCGAGAATCGCGACCGTCTAAACGAATTCCTTCGTCTAAAATCAAATTTCGGACAGCATCATACTGCACATCGTGAAAATATTTCTTTGCTAAGAATTTCGTAACATCATCAACCTCTTCTCCGAGAGATACAATAAACAAGTCTTGAATTTCTTTAAACTTCTCAGAGCGATCGTGTTTAGAAGAACCTGATTTTGCTATCTCATAAACTTGCTGATATGTTTCTGCAAACACACGCTCGCATAATTCCGGATTAGAATTTTCGTGGGAATATTGGCGTTTTTCTGTTTTTCCTACCGCGATCGTAAGTTCTTTTTGTATCTGAACCTGAACTTTTATTGCCTTATGTGCAAATTCAATAGCTTCAACCATTTCGGCTTCGGATATTTCTTCAGCTTCACCTTCAACCATTACAATATCGTTTTCCGAACCCGCAACCATAAATTCTAAGGTCGCACGCTCTAAATCGCTTGCATAAGGATTAATAATCAATTGACCGTCTACTTTTGCGACTCGAACTTCAGATATCGGCCCATTGAAAGGAATATCAGAAACCGCTAAAGCGGCCGAAGCGGCCAATCCTGCCAAACAATCGGGCATTATATTTTTATCCGCCGATATTAAAGAGATCATCACCTGAACGTCGGCATGATAATCTTCAGGGAACATGGGACGCAGAGCCCGATCCACCAAACGTGAAATTAAAACTTCGTAATCCGAAAGACGAGCTTCGCGACGCAAAAAACCTCCCGGAATACGTCCGGTAGCAGCGTATTTTTCTTGATAATCAACTGATAACGGAAGAAAATCAACTCCCTCTTTCGCTTCTTTTGTACTTACTACCGTAGCCAGAAGCATGGTATCACCCATTTTAACCACTACAGAGCCATCGGCCTGCTTGGCAAGTTTCCCCGTTTCAATTTCGATTATCCGGCCATCGCCTAAATCAAAAGATTTTGTAACTAAATTATAACTCATTTTTTGTCTATTATTCGTGTGCTTTTCCTCTTTCGAGCACACTTGTTTATATTGAACTTTGTGCGAATTTAAAACAAAAAAGCCATCCCTTTATGAGATGGCTTCGAATTTTTTCAGGCTTATTTATTTGATAATATCTCTTAATTCTAATGCCTTTATAATGGCACGATATCTGGAAATATCTTTTTTATACAAATACGCTAACAATGCACGGCGCTTACCTACTAATTTTTGAAGTGCCAATTGTGTTGAAAAATCTTTTTTGTTTTTCTTAAGATGTCCGGTTAAATGAGCGATACGAGTGGTAAATAAGGCTACTTGTCCTTCTGAGGAGCCTGTATCCGTAGCTCCTTTACCGTGTTTTGCGAAGATCTCTGTCTTTGCTACTTTACTTAAATACATTACTTGAATAATATTAAAGCGGTTAAAATTTTTGTTAATTGAGGTGCAAAGATAGATGAAAAACCTAAACTGAAGAAAGATTTTAAATAAAGTTTTATTCCATCCTATATTTAAATATTTATTATCAACTTTTTGCATACTTGCTGTTTCAATTATCAGATGGAACTAAAACCACTATTTAGTAAGTTTACAACAGAACTCCAAGTTCGGCCTGACGATATCGATATGTTTCAGCATGTTCATAATAGTAAGTATTTTGATTATGTGCTGGCAGCCCGCTACGAGCAAATGGAAAGATGCTATAAAATGCCAATGGAAGAATTTTTAAAATCCGGTTACGGTTGGGTAGTTAAAACCGCCTATGTTGCTTATAAAAGGCCCCTCGGTTTAGGGGATTATTTTTTGGTGACCACCGGTATAACAGAATTTAATGAAAAAGGCTGTCGGGTTGCGTTTGATATAGAAAACAAAAAAACCGGCAAAATTTCGTGCGACGGATGGTTCGATTATGCTCTAATTGACAATACAACCGGAAGAGGGATGAAAGTTACTCAAGAAATGATTGAACGGTATTCCGTGTAGTTTTTTTCTATCCTTGATTCTTTTAAATTTACAATGCCTTACAGGCCGGACTTATGAATCTCGAATGCTCACATATAAATTCAATTAAGCCGGTTCAGCCCTTAACCGAAGGATGCGAAGAATGCCTTAAAACCGGAGACACATGGGTTCACTTACGCCTTTGCTTAACCTGCGGACAAGTGGGATGTTGCGATTCGTCAAAAAACACACATGCTTCAAAACACTTTCAACAAACCGGGCATCCTGTTATTCAGTCAATAGAACCCGGTGAAGATTGGAAATATTGCTATATCGACAACTTGTTTATTGAGGAATAGGATATGAATAATATAAATTATAAAGAACGTTTTCCTAATGCATTCCCTCGCCTTACTGCCAAGCAAATAGATCAGATTGCAAAGTTTGCAGAGTTACGCAACTACCGAACCGGAGATGTTTTATTTAGAGCCGGAGAAACCGAATTTAAATTTCATGTTATTAAAAAAGGTGAAATTGAAATTATTGATCGCTCGGGCGCGGCGCCGAAAGTAATTTTAATACACGATCGGTTTGAATTTACGGGAGACGTAGCCAATTTAGCCGGCCGTTCTTCTAATGTTGATGCTGTTGCAAAAGGAGATGTTGAGGTTTTTGAAATCTGCGCGGAAGAATTGAGACATCTCATCAGTGAATCGCCTGAGTTGAGCGATATTATTTTAAAAGCATTTATTGCCCGAGGCGAAGCTTTAAGCGAAAGTGATTTTACCGGACTGCGGGTTATTGGCTCTCTTTCTTCCCAAGACACGTTCAGAATTCGTGATTTTCTTACAAAAAATCGAGTTTTATTTACTTGGGTGGATATAGCAAGCAGTGAACCCGGAATTTCTATCTTACAAGATTTCGGTATCCGCGAAAGCGAAACTCCTATTGTTGCTTATGGTCATAACTGGGTGCTGCGAAATCCTTCAAACGTTCAGCTTGCAGAAAAAATCGGTATAAAAAATGATTTTAAAGAAGATTTATACGACTTGGTAATTGTCGGAGCAGGCCCTGCAGGCTTAGCTGCTGCGGTCTACGGCGCTTCTGAAGGTTTAAAAACTGTGGTTTTAGAAGGTATTGCTCCCGGCGGACAAGCCGGCACAAGTTCAAAAATTGAAAATTACTTAGGTTTTCCTACAGGAATTTCGGGATCCGATCTGGCCAACAATGCTACCATACAGGCTGAAAAATTCGGGGCTCATTTAAATATTCCCTCTCTGGTAACCGGTCTCAAAATTAAAGACAACGTGAAAGTGTTGACTCTGGAAACAGGGGAAGAAGTATCTGCAAAAGCATTAATTGTAGCAAGCGGTGCAGAATATAAAAAGATTAATGTTGCCGATATTGAAAAATTTGAAGGACGAGGAATTTATTATGCAGCGACTAAAATGGAGGCCACTTTATGCGGAAGCGAAGAAATTGCTATTGTAGGTGGGGGGAACTCTGCCGGGCAGGCAGCAGTATTTCTGGCCGAAAGTGTTCGTAAGATTTATTTAATCATTCGCAGTGTCGGTCTATCGGCCACTATGAGCCGATATTTGATACGTTGTATCAAAT
>JAYULL010000050.1:0-15102 GCA_043763625.1 Sphingobacteriaceae bacterium
TTTATGCCGGAATAGGGTTTATACAGGGTAAGGAATGGTTGGTTATTATTAAAACATCAATTGCGTTGGCTGTTGCTGCTTTCCCGGAAGGTTTGCCAATTGTAGCCACGGTTGCCTTAGCCTATGGCATGTTATTGATGGGTAAAAAAAATGCCATAGTCAAGAAACTCTCATCTGTAGAAACTTTAGGAAGCACCGGTGTAATACTTACAGATAAAACAGGTACGCTGACTGAAAATAAGATTTTTGTAGAACTACTTTCCTTTCCTGCAGAGCAGCTCACAGTGAGCATTAAAGAAGATAAACTTGAATTTAAGGATGGACAGACCGTTAAAAGTAAAGAGAATTTTGAAAAAATAATATTAATTGGAGCCTTGTGCAACAATGCTTCCATAAAGCCGGATGAACCTGCTAATAAATTATTAGGGGACCCTATAGAGATAGCTTTATTTCATTTCGCGGAAGCCGCCGGTACTTCTGTTACCGATTTGAAGAAGCAATACGAGCGGACAGCTGAAGTTCCGTTTAATTCCGAAACTAAAATTATGGGCACCTTGCACAAAAGCCCCGCCGGGCAGTTTGCAGCTGCAAAGGGCTCTATTGAGCATCTGCTTGAAAAGTGCAGTAAAACACTGAGCGGAGATGCAATTAATGAGTTGGATGACAACCTCCGAAAGAAAATTCTGGCGGAGTCTGAACAAATGGCTTCCGTTGGACTCCGGGTATTGGGCTTTGCTTATCGCGATGATTCAACACTGAATAAGGATAATCTCTTGGAAAATCTCACCTATACAGGCATGATCGGCTTTTTGGATCCACCCAGATTAGATATTAGAGATGCCATTGTTACTTGCCGAAAAGCAGGAATAAAGATTGTAATGATTACAGGCGACCACCCCCTGACAGCACTAAATATCGCAAAGCAGGTAGGCCTTGTTGATGAGGCAGAACAAAATGTGCTTACCGGAAAAGATATCCCCATGATGGATTCACTTTCTGAGGAGTGGAAAAAGACGATCCTTTCAACTTCTGTATTTGCCAGAACAACACCGAAACAAAAATTGGATATTGCTGGCGTGTATCAAAAAGCGGGCAATATCGTAGCTATGACGGGCGACGGAGTGAACGATGCTCCGGCACTTAAAAAAGCAGACGTTGGAATTGCTATGGGATTGCGGGGTACACAAGTAGCAAAAGAAACAGCCGCAATTATACTAAAAGACGATTCATTTATTTCCATTGCAGAAGCTGTTGCACATGGTCGGATAATTTTCGGGAACATACAGAAATTTGTGGTCTACCTAGTTTCTTGTAATTTGAGTGAGATATTTATAGTAACCGTATTAGGGATTTTTGCACCTGCAGCAACCCTACTCCCATTGCAAATATTGTTTCTTAATATGGTAACAGATGTATTTCCGGCATTGGCCTTAGGTGTTGGAAAAGGAGATACAACCGTTATGACCCTTCCGCCCAGAGACCCTAAAAAGCTTATTGTTACCAACAGAAGCTGGATAGCCATTTTTCTTTATGCTTTAGCTATATCCATCGCAGTTATTTCGGCTGTAATGTATGGCAAACAAGTGCTTAATTTAAATAGTCAGGCAGCCAATAATATAGCTTTTATAACGCTCACGTTTGCTCAGCTTTTCCATGTTTTTAATATGGCTTCGGTTGAATCCAAGTTTATTCAAAATAGTATAACAAAAAACAAATTTGTATGGCTCGCCTTGCTGATATGCATGGCTTTGCTCGCATTCGTGTATATGATAGGCCCGATTCGAGCAACATTACACCTTGTACAGCTTCCCGCAAAGTTATGGGTGGTCTCAATAATAGCCGGAATGATCCCCGTGATATTGATTCAATTAGGTAAATCGGTATTTAAAAAATATTTGAATAATACAATTAAACAAAATCCTCCCGGCGTAAAATCTGCAAAGGGTTAAAGAGTGGTCACCGGTTAATCGATTTTTAATCCGTACCCCAATTTTAGGGGCCGATTATCCAATTCGGTTAAGCTAAATCAATTTGTTTCTCCAAATAAACATCTTGTATCGCCTCTAAAAATTTAACCCCATCTTTAAATGGGCGTTGAAAAGCTTTTCTGCCTAATATCAGACCGGTACCACCTGCTCTTTTATTAATAACCGCACTTTTTATAGATTCTAACAAATCTGTTTCTCCTTTAGATTCGCCACCGGAATTTATCAATCCTGCTCTGCCCATATAACAATTCAACACCTGATAGCGGCACAAGTCAATTGGATGATCTGATGATAGTTCAGTATACATTCTAGGATCACTTTTCGAGAAGTTGATCGCGGTAAATCCACCATTGCTATCAGGCATTTTTTGTTTAATAATATCTGCCTGAATAGTAGCCCCTAAATGGTTTGCTTGACCGGTGATATCGGCAGCAGTTTCGTAATTTATGCCTTCTTTCTTGAAATCATTATTTCGGGTATAGCACCAAAGAATACAAGCCATACCCAGCTGATGAGCCCGCTCAAATGCTTCTGCCACCTCCACAATTTGCCTTCCGGAGTTTTCTGAACCAAAATAAATTGTCGCCCCTACTCCTACAGCTCCTAAATTCCGGGCTGCTTCTACGCTGCCAAACATAACCTGATCATATTTAGTCGGATAAGTGAGTAATTCGTTATGATTAATTTTGGCGATAAACGGAATTTTATGGGCATACTTTCTGGACATCATTGCCAGGTTGCCAAACGTGGTTGCAACGGCATTACAACCGCCTTCAATTGCCAGCTTTATAATATTTTCAGGATCAAAGTACATGGGGTTTGCTGCAAATGCAGAACCGGCGGTATGTTCAATGCCCTGATCGATGGGAAGAATGGATAAATAACCGGTATTGTTTAATCTTCCATGAGTGTATAAAGCATTTAAACTTCTTAATACTTGCGGACTTCTATTACTTAAGGCAAATACCTCATCTATAAAATTTGGAGAAGGAACATGTAGCAGATCTTTTGAAATGGTTTTGCTTTCGTAAGCTAGCAAGTTTTCAGCTTCACTGCCGAGTAGGGTTTGTATTTCCTGATAATTCATAGTAGAACTTTAATTTAATGAACAACCGGAAATGAATTTATGTTCATGTATTGACACTACGTTTTTACTTTCAATAAACTTGCATTAATCGCCACAACAACCGTACTTACCGTCATTAGAACTGCTCCTGCTGCCGGACTCAACACAATCCCCTGATTGAAAAGCACACCCGCAGCCAGAGGCAGAGCCACTACATTATAGCCGGTTGCCCAAACCAAATTTTGAATCATCTTTCTATAGGTGGCCTTACCAAATAAAATAAGGTTTACTACATCTTTTGGATTACTGTTTACTAACACAATACCCGCAGTTTCTGCCGCAATATCACTACCGGATCCAACGGCAATACCCACATCCGCAATAGCCAATGCAGGTGCATCATTTACCCCGTCGCCGGTCATGGCGACAAACTCGCCTTTACTTTGCAACTCTTTTATTTTTTCGAGTTTCTGGTGAGGCAATACTTGAGCCATAAAACTATCCATTCCCAATGTTTCGCTGACGCTCTTGGCGACCTTATCGTTATCTCCTGTAAGGAGAATGGATTTGATATTGTTCTGTTTTAGTGTTTTAATAGCCTCCGCTGATTCCGGCCGAAGCTTATCAGATAAAGCAATGTACCCGGCCAATTCGTTATTGATAAGTAGAAAAACAACCGTTTCGGTATCGTTAGCCGTGAATTCTTCCGGAAAGGTCAGGTTGTTTTCTTTTAAATATCCCGGACTAACTACCATTACTTTTTTACCTTCCACTGTAGCCTCAACGCCCTTACCTGTTATTGCATTAAAGTTTTCTGTGGGAGGTATGTTGATAGCTAAATCTTTCACTTTTTGAAGTATCCCGGTAGCGATAGGATGTTCTGACTGCTGCTCTAAGGCAGAGGCAAAACGAATAATTTCGTTCTCACTGAGGTCTTTTTGGACCGGGACGATTTTTGAAACCTGAAATTTCCCTACCGTAAGCGTACCGGTCTTATCAAATACGATAGTGGTGATTTTTCTTGAATTCTCGAACGCAGTTCGGTTTTTAATCAGTAAACCATTTTTTGCTGATAAAGCAGTTGACCTCGCCACAACCAAAGGCACCGCTAAACCTAATGCGTGCGGGCAGCAAATAACAATAACGGTTACCATTCTCTCCATTGCAAACGCTAATGTCTGACCGGTTAAATACCAATATAAAAAAGTTCCTACCCCTGAAACGAGTGCTATTATTGTTAACCATTTTGCCGCTGTATTTGCTAGCAGCTGGGTTTGCGATTTAGATTTCTGAGCATCATCCACCAGTTTTACTACCTGCGAGAGATATGAATCTTTCGCACCATGCGAAACAGTGATTTTTATTGAGCCGGTTCCATTAATTGAACCGGCAATTACTTTTTCACCTTTTACTTTTTGTACCGGTTTTGATTCGCCGGTAAGCATAGATTCATTCAGATAACTTTCACCTTCTAGAATAATACCATCAGCAGCCACTTTTTCGCCGGGCTTTACCAAGATGATATCGTTTTCTTTAAGTGTATCCGTTTTCACATCATGCACCACGTCCGACATCACCATGTGGGCATCGTCGGGCATTAGCCGAACTAATAATTCCAGTTCTTTTGATGCGCCCGCGATAGATTTCATTTCTATCCAATGCCCTAAAAGCATAATTAGAATAAGGGTAGATAGTTCCCAAAAGAAATCCATCCCTTCCAAGCCAAAAACAATTGCTACACTATAGATATATGCAACCGTTATCGCAAAGCCGATCAAAAACATCATTCCCGGGTTTTTGGCTTTTATTTCATCGAACCATCCTTTTAAAAATGGCCGGCCGCCGTAAAAAAACACGATGGTTGAAAGGGCGAATAAAATGTAATTAGAACCGGTAAATTCCCAATTAACACCAATAAAATACTGAATCATTTCTGATAACAGCATGATAGGAATGGTTAAAATCAGCACCACATAAAAACGTTTTTTAAAATCATCAATCATAGCCTGATGATTATGCCCTTCATGGCCCATTGCAGGATTTGAACCGTGCTTCATCTTGGTATGATCCGGTTTAGAATGATCGGGTTCTGGTTTTTTTAAAGCAGGTTCGGGATGTTGATGATTGCCCATTTAATATTTTATTAGTTTAACCTGTAAAAGATTAGGCCTGAATTCAATCCCGTTGATGAGTAAGCGGTTAACTATAATGGCACAACATCCGTTAAGGTGACTTGTTTCAAAGCTAGACTACAACCAACCTAATCCCGTCATCCACCACTACTCCGATTGCCAGAGCAATACCCGTTAAAGACATAATGTTAGAAGAAAGCCCAAATGCCTGAAGGAGAATAAATCCAATTGCTACAGAAATTGGAAGTTGAATGATTATGACTAATGCACTTCTCCAGTTAAACAGGGAAACCAATATTACTATAGAAACCGTTATTAACTCTTCTATAAGAGTTCCTATGATAGCATCTATTGCCTCTTGAATTAATGTGCTTCTATCGTAAGATATTTTGAATTTTACCCCTTCCGGTAAACCCTTTTCAACCTCCTTTATTTTTGCTTTTATTGCTGTAATTACCTTATCGACATTTTCTCCATACCGCATAACTACAATGCCCCCAACTACTTCGTCTTCACCATTTTGATCAAAAATGCCAAGCCGCAAGTCACCGCCCAGTTGTACCGTCCCTACATCTTTTATCCTTACTGGGATACCGTTATTTTGCTTTAGGGCTATGTTTTCTACACCCTCCTTATTTTTTATATAACCCAAACCTCGAATAACATAGGCCATATCGCTCATTTCAAACTTTCGTCCACCTACGTCGTTGTTGTTGGATTTTACTTTGCTCATCACATCCATCAGCGTGACATTGTAAAACTGAAGTTTTATCGGGTCCAATAAAATCTGATATTGTTTTTCGAATCCCCCGAATGAAGCTACTTCTGCTACTCCGGGCACAGTCTGCAACGCAAATTTTACATACCAATCTTGCAAAGCCCTTTGTTCACCTAAATCCATTTTTGGCGCTTCTAAATGATACCAAAAGATATGACCCACACCTGTTCCGTCCGGGCCAAGGGAAGGAGTTACTCCCTCCGGCAATAACCGCTGCGCATAATTCAATCTTTCCAGCACTCTCGTTCTGGCCCAATAAACATCAACATCGTCTTAAAAAATACATAAACGAAACTCATCCCGAACATGGAGGTGCCTCTTACATTTTTAATTCGGGGAATACCTTGGAGATTTGAAACAAGCGGATAGGTAATCTGGTCTTCCATCAATTGCGGACTTCTGCCCATCCACTCCGTAAACACAATTACCTGGTTTTCGGACAAATCCGGGAAAGTATCAATTGGATTTGCCCTCATGGAATAAATCCCCCATGCAAATAACATTGCTGCGGTTAACAGTACAATTAACCTGTTTTTTAACGCCAATGTGATTAAAGCCTTTACCATAGGAGAATATTATGAATAAAAAAGCCCCGCTTGCGCTAGCAGACCGGGACTTTTTAAAACCTTTTAACTTTGAAATGTTTACTGCTTCACTTTTTCATTCTTTTTTGTTAGCGCTAGGCAATGGGCGGCACAAGCATGGAGTTTATAATTTTTGTGCACAGTGCCCATATTGTGGCCTTTACTGTCGAGTATTTCACACTGTTCCGCCTTTGTATCTCCTACTTTAATTACATTTTCGCCTGCCAAATTATAGTAATTGCCATTCTTTTGCGCTTTACCCAAGTTATGCCCTTTAGCGTCAATCACATTCCCGGCTTTATCAATAAAATAAATGGTTTTTCCTTTGTTATTTTTAACAATATTGTCTTTAGTGATGTGACCAATTATGTTCCATCCGTGATCATGGTTCGCCCTTTTTGTTAATAGTAATTTTTTCTTCGTGTTGAGCTTGATCCTTTTTAGATTGACCTAAAGCATTCATCGAAATCCCGGTAATCATCGCTAATGCGATAAAAAATAATAGTGGTAGCTTTTTCATGGTTTTATCGTTTTACTAGATAAAAGTCTGTGTTTACGAACGAGTGTTCTATGACTGTTATCATCTCAAAAAATGTTTGGAATCATATTAAACGATTTTTTGATTTACAAAGCAGTAATACTTTGTAGAAAAGAGCACTTACACGGGGAATTTGTTCTTGATTATAGTTGAGAGAATATTATTACACCTTATAATTATTTTACAGCATATATATCTCTAATTTTATTTGCGATATTTTATTTACTTGATCGATCATTATCGAGTTTGGAGTTAATCTCTGTAAGTAAGATGAATTGTTTTTCCTGTACTTCAAACAGCGTTTTGATTTGTTCCTCCAATAACAAATCTATTTTTTGATGCATACTGCGAATTTGCATTTCAGCTTTAAGGTTTATCATATAATCATTTTCGCTTCTCATCCTATCTTTTTCTTCCTGCCTGTTTTGGCTCATCATTATAATAGGAGCTTGCAAAGCAGCTATTGTAGACAGTATCAGATTCATTAAAATAAACGGATAAGGATCAAATTTGAAGTAGTCGGCGGCTAACACATTGAATAATATCCAAAGCATCATTATAATTCCGAAAAGAAAAATAAAGTTCCAGCTTCCGCCAAATCGAGCCACTTTATCAGAGTTTCTCTGTCCTCGAGTCAATATTTCGGCAGGAGGATTTAAAAGATTTTGAATAATAAGCTCTTCTGCCTCTATCGCATTTTTTACTATTTGATGCAACTTATCAAGATGCGAATTCTCGTCTGTTAAGAGTTGGTCAATATCCGGGGTTTTCATAATTTTTATTTGATTACTATTTCATAGCTAATAAACCTATTCCTCTCCGGTATCCAATTTTGCCGCAGAAACAATAAGTAAAACTTTAGCTGCTTTCAGGGATGCAATTGATTAATACGTTTTAATATTAGCTAACTTGCTAACATAATCTTTATAACCAATTAATTCAACTAAAAGTGTGGTATTTATAAAAGATCTAACGTGGATGCAGATCAATTTTCCTGTTGATAGACCTCACCCGGGGATAACTATACACTAATTTTATCTTAAATAATAGGAAGAAAATTATAGATTAAAATGCCGGAGTGCGAACAGGTGTATCCGTTTAGCGGCGATGTATACTTAAAGTAATTCCTGTACTTTCGACAGACAGTTTTCCGAAGGCAGAAACTTGTTTAGGTTCTAAATAATATAAGACTTCTTATACTCTTTATGTCAATAGACAATTGCTCAACCTGCTTATCAACTCAATTCAATCAAAAAAAATGCAAATAAGCACTGTGCATCTAAAATCCATTTTCACCTCATTTTTATTCTATGGTTCACTTATTAGTTGCGGCCAACCCGCAATAAAAAAGAACTCTGCCGATTCAGCAAAGAAGAGTTGGAATCATACTGTGCCGGGAAATTTCAGCGGACAATCCGTTCTGGTATTCGACAGTACGGAAATAACCTCTTTTCTGGAAAAGTATTCAAAGGTGAAAAGTTACGAAAATGATATTCGAAGCTTTTATCGTAAACGAAATTTTGCTTATGCTTGGTTTGATAAAGGCGTGCTGATAGAGCAAGCAGGAAATTTAGCCAATCAAGTAATCAACTTGCAAGACGAAGGGGTTTACAAACAACTTTATTATCAAAAAAAACTAGACTCGTTAATGTATGGTGTAAATCAAGGTGCGGGCTTAAAAAGGCCCGATATCACGCTTGAATTATTACTTACTTCCGAATATTTTGTGTTTTCGAAATTGGCTTGGGAAGGAATGAACGTATCTGTACGGAAATCCGGCAAATGGTTCTTACCCCGAAAAACTGTCGCCTATGATAAATATTTAGACAGTTTGCTAACTACACCGGCTAATGTTTTATCCGAAAATGAACCGGTGTACCGCCAGTATGGTTTATTGAAAGACTATTTAAAAAAATACAGAAAATTGGATGCTCAGGAAACTTGGCCTCCTGTTGTCAGCAACAGAAAATCACTAAGCCGGGGAGACAGTGCATCAGTATTAATAGCAATAAAAAAACGATTGCTGAAGCTTGAGGACTTTTACGGAGATACTGTAAATAATTTATTTAACAATGAATTGTATGATGCAATTGTGCACTTTCAAAAAAGAACCGGCTTAAATCCCAACGGGATACTAAACAAAGAAACAATTGCTGAACTGAATGTCCCGTTAAAAACCCGTATCAAACAAATAGTGGTAAACATGGAGCGAAGCCGCTGGCTTCCGAAATCGCTTGCAGGAGATTATGTTGCGGTAAACATTCCCGAATTTAAGCTTCATGTGTATCACGCTGACAGTTTATTGTGGAGCTGTAATGCAGTTGTCGGCAAAAGGACACACACTACTACGCTATTTTACGGCGAAATAGAACAAGTAGTTTTTAGTCCGTACTGGAACGTTCCGCCGGGAATTTTAAAAAATGAGATAATTCCGGGAATGAACCGAAACCCGAAATACCTTGCCAATCACAACATGGAAATTACCGGTTATAGTGCGGGGCTGCCGGTTGTGAGACAAAGGCCGGGAAGCGATAATTCGCTTGGTCTTGTAAAGTTTCTTTTTCCCAACAGCTACAATATCTATTTGCATGATACTCCCGCTAAATCTCTCTTTGGTGAAACTTCAAGGGCTTTTAGCCATGGGTGTATCAGAATACAGGAACCTGCAAAACTTGCCGGCTATTTACTGAAATATGATAAAAACTGGAACGCCGGGGAAATTAACAAGGCCATGCATTCAGGAGTTGAACGCTACGTCAGCTTGAAAAATAAAGTTCCTGTATTTATTGCATACTTCACCGCTTTTATAGACCGGGATAACAATTTAAATTTCAGGAAAGACATTTATAACTTAGATGAGCGCCTTGCATCAATGATTATTTCCGGTGAGGGTGTTTATTGACCGGTTGATGAGAGAAGTTTAGTTATTGTACCTTAAAGCCCTTATTGTTATTATAACCGGAATTTGTGGGTTTTTCGTTTATTTCAACCTAAAGTAATGCAAAGAGTATCAATCTAATGGCGAGCTATTCGGTGAGTAAATCCGATAGTTTGCTTTTCTACTTTACTCTAAATAATGAATACGACCCGAGTACAAAAGGTAATTGATTCGCATTCCATAATTCTATTTCAAGCTTGCCGTGTAAAAAGGCAAAGTAAAGTTTACTATAACTACTGTTCAATGCCCAACTAACTATAGTAAACTCTCTTAACTAACTGCTCAACTTTAAAACCATTTTAAGGCGAATAATATTTACAGAGTAAGGCTTGATGGAGAAGCTGACACTATTGGCTTTTACCGAGATACTTCTCAAGCCGGGACTAATAGCATTAGGTTTATCGAAAGAGTTAACTCTGTCTAATTCTTCGGCCTGCAACTCTATCAGCGTTCCATTTGGTTGTAATCGTAAAATGCCTTCAATAACAAACTTTGCTGTTTCGGCCTTATCGTATGAATTTACCACTTTGACAATTACCTCACTTGTCTTTTTATCAATCACAGCTGAAGCGTAATATCCCCCTTGACCTGTTACCTGAGTATTATTAAGTAAAACCGATACAAGGTGTGTTCCTTTGTTTACTGAAAATATTTTTTGGACGTGATAGCTCGGAGTTCCATAAGAATTAAGGTTATCTACCCAAATCATATCGGGGGTCCACTGCCAGGCTTCGGCGTGTGCAAATAAAGGAGCATAAGAGGCCATAGATACGATGTCCGCGTTCCTTTCAAGGCCGGTCATAAAGGCGGCTTCTGCTAAAGCACAATGCCAGTTATTTTTATTATCGGGACTTGCAATGGCTACGCTTTGCGCAGCATATTCTCCTGCAAATATTTTAGGACCTCTCCTATCATAATTATCATATCGCTTTGCATTCCGGAAAAACCATTCGGGTTTGCGATAGTAATGTTCGTCGATTATGTCTGCGTTTAATTTACGCAACTCGCCGTTTAAATAATCAAACTTCTCACCGTCGGGATCTGTACCGGAACTGTAAACCAATTTAACAGACGGGTATTTTGCTTTAATGGCATTTTTAAACAAGGTAAGTCGTTCCACATATTGCTCGCCCCAGTTCTCGTTTCCTACGCCCAACATTTTTAGCGCAAAAGGTTTAGGATGTCCGAGGTCGGCTCGTATTTTGCCCCACTTTGTATTTACACTTCCATTAGCAAACTCAATTAAATCTAACGCATCTTGTATGTAAGGATCGAGCTGATCCACAGGCACAACCTCAGCTGTATTGAACTGGCACGCCATGCCGCAATTCAAAATCGGTAACGGCTCGGCACCTATATCCTCGCAAAGTTGGAAGTATTCCATAAAGCCTAAACCAAAGGACTGGTAGTAGTCGGGAGCGAGCTTATGCTTAAACTCGATGTTCCACCGGTTAATTATTAGATCACGCTCTTCCGGCTTTCCTATAGTCTTTTTCCACTGAAACCGTTCATCTAATGTCCTTCCTTCAACAATACATCCGCCCGGAAATCGAACGAAACCGGGTTTCATATCAGCAAGCAACTGAACCATGTCTGCTCTTAGTCCTTCAGGCCGTTGCTTCCAGGTATCTGCAGGGAATAGGGAAATCATATCCAAGTCAAACGCTCCTTTTCCGTTGACCATCAGAATCAGTTTTGCCTTTGGCACCGTAGCATTTGCTGTAAAACTGACACTATACTTTTTCCAATCTTCACCTAGCGGTTGAATCGCTGCTGTGCCGACTTTCTCCCCGCCTTCCGAAACTAATTCTAAAATTAAGTTTGCCGAGCACCCCTTGGATTTTCTTGCAAGAACAGAAAAGTTATATTGATTATCTTTTTTAATTCCCATTCCTCTGAAACCTTCGTTTACTAACCCGTATCCGCCGGTTCCTTCGCTGCTAATACGTACGTACCTACGATTCGCCGCATTGACAGCTTCGCGGTTGTGCACCAAAACGCTTCCTTTTGCACTGCCGGCTTTATATTCTTTCCAACCCGTTAGGGGTGTATCAAACTCAAACGATCGGTTTTTAACCAGCTCGGCAAAAAGTCCTCCGTCTGCACCGAAGTTGATATCTTCGAAGAAGACACCCCACATCGTAGGTTCTACCGTGCCTTTTATTTCATTTGCTTTTACAGTAAAGACTTTCGATTGCGCATAACCCTCGATGCCTGGTAAACAGGAGATTATTACTGCAATCCATGTTGTATAAATTTGTTTTTTCATTGTCTAAACCTTGCTAATTAAATTCGGATAACCGCGGTTACTTCACGGGCCCAAACTAACCCCCCATCTGATATCAACCTCCCTCTCTTTATTGATCCGCCGTTTGTAATCGTAGAAGTGTTAATATAGTCTTAACTGATCCGGTATCAGAGCCCACTCTAAGGGTGAATGAACTTAAAGTACTAACACAACAGTAACCTCAATTCTGAAGCAGCGTTTAGGTCTCATTTAGATTTTCAAAAAGCTTAACTGTTAACCCAGTTTACTTTAACTCTAATACAACTACTGAATGAGCCGGTAATTTAACTTTCAATTTTCCACCCGACAATCTGGCCCCTTCGAACCGTACAGGCTTGATATTATCGGGATTGTCGAAAGAATTGTAGTCCTGAAGTTTTTTTGATGATAAAATTTCTCCCGCGACAGAATTACACTTAGCACCTTGAATATCTATCGTTACTTCTCTTTCTTTTTTTGCATCAATATTTACCAGAGAGACATGCGTCAACCCGCTTTTGTCTTTAGATGCGGAGCCTGAAATTGCCGGAAGTTTGTCACCGCCGAAGATATAGTCTTCGCTCTTAATCTCAATAGGTAGCAGAGTTGCATCCTGGTGCACATTGTACATCTTCATCACGTGGTAGGTCGGTGTCAGGATCATTTTTTCCCCTTCCGTTAGAATCACTGATTGCAAAACGTTTATGGCCTGAGCCAGATTTGCCATTCTAATTCTATCCGAATGGTTATTGAAAATATTTAAGGTAGCACCCGCAATCATAGCATCACGTATAGTATTTTGCTGATACAGAAAGCCGGGGTTTGTTCCGGGTTCAACCTCGTACCATCCGCCCCATTCGTCAACAACCAGAGCCACTTTTTTTGCCGGATCATATTTATCCATAATTGCCGAATGTTTGCTTACTAATTCTTCCATCAGTAAAGCGCTTTTCATCGTCTTAAAATAGATATCCTCCGTAAACTGTGTCGAAGGCCCTTTTTTATTCCAATCAATAACCGAGTAATGGTGAAGCGCAACTCCTTCCAGCATATTATGGGGTATGTTTTTCATCAGAGTTTCTGTCCAATGATAATCAGCTGAATTAGCACCGGAAGCAATTCTGAATATTCCGGGAGCACTAAGAAAAGTAGAATATTTCCGGTATTCATTAGCATAATACTCCGCTGTCATATTTCCGCCACAGCCCCAGGCTTCATTCCCAACTCCCCAGAATTTAACGGTCCACGGCTTTTCTCTGCCGTTTTTAATCCGGAGGTTCGACATTGGGCTCTCTCCCTTAAAATTCACATATTGGTTTCAGTCCGCAAGTTCTTGCACCGTCCCGCTTCCCACATTTCCTGCTAAATAAGGTTCAGTGCCTAACAGCTCGCACATATTTAAAAAGTCGTGTGTACCGAAACTGTTATTTTCCGTAACTCTGCCCCACCAAGTGTTTACAATAGTCGGGCGCTTTTCTTTTGGTCCGATTCCGTCCTTCCAGTGATAGGTGTCTGCAAAGCATCCGCCCGGCCAGCGTAGGTTTGGAATTTTTAGTTTCTTTAAGGCTGAAACTACATCATTTCTTACACCGGCAGTATTTGGTATAGCTTTGTTGTCTTCCCCGACATAAAACCCGCCATAAACACATCGGCCCAAGTGTTCGGCAAAATGGCCGTAAATGTTTTTGTCGATTGTGGTTTTACCTTTATCGCCAAAAAGTGTTATTGAACTCGTTTGTGCTTGAACGTTCGAAATTTGCAGACCGCAAGCAAGTAGAATGAAATTAAGTGGCTTTAACATCGTTAATAATTATGATAAAAGTTAGCGCAATAAAAATGTAAAGTAAAGAACAATTTTTTAAAATGTCAAATCTACATTTAATAATAATTTTCAAATTTAGATTTTACTTTTATTTTTATATTTACAATTTCTATTTCCGGTGATCAATGATAAGATACTCTAAACAGACCAGGATTCTTGTAGCAGTTGACTGTATTATTTTTGGCTTCGACGGTACTAATATTAAACTTCTTTTAATACAAAGAGCTTTTCAACCAAAGGTGAACAGCTGGAGTTTGATGGGTGGTTTTTTGCTGGACCAAGAAACTTTAGAAAGCGCTGCAAATCGAATTTTAAAATCACTCACCGGATTGGAAGGGGTTTACATGGAGCAACTCTTCACATTTAGCGACCCAAATCGCGACCCCGTTGAACGAACCCTCTGTGTTGCCTATTTCGCTCTTATTGATATCAGTATGTACGAAAAACAGTTGATAGAAGAGTATCATGCAGAATGGTTCATGCTTGATGAAATACCGGAACTGATATTTGACCATAAGGAAATGGTTGAAACAGCTAAAAAGCAACTCCGTTATAAAGCTGCTCTCCATCCCATTTTATTTGAGCTTTTACCGGAGAAGTTTACTATCCCGCAATTGCAAGATTTGTATCAAGAGATATATGGAGTAATACTTGACAATCGTAATTTCAGTCGAAAACTATTATCTACCGGTTTGCTCGTCAAGCTCGATGAGAAAGACAAGTCGTCTTCAAAAAAGGGGGCATACTACTTTAGGTTGGACAAGAAAATGTACGAAGAAAACTTTGAGTCGTTCTTAAACTTGATTCCGAATCCGGATAAACTTATTGCCTAAAAATTTTAATAAAATACACTGAGATTTTTTTTTCTAAAAAAATAAGCGTTAGTTTGACACTAATAAATCATGCAGAAAAATTTATACGTCATCGGGGTGGATTACGGGTCAGATTCGGTTCGCTCCGTTTTAGTAAATACAGCCAACGGAGATGAAA
>JAYULL010000051.1:0-1160 GCA_043763625.1 Sphingobacteriaceae bacterium
GGAACGATTAACGTCATCGCCTCATTAGACAAGACGTGCAGAAAAGACTGCTTCACGCCAATTTTTATTGGAGTCTCGTCAGCGTGGTTTATATCTGAATTAAGAAGTGCTTCCTTGATTTTCTTTTCAAATGTATTAAGTTTTTCAAATGAAGCTTTATTCGTATTGAAAATTGTTCCTTCACACAGCTCCAAATTAAAGATGTCTTTAAAAATCTCTTCAAGCCTATCGAAAGGAATGAGTTGATAAGTAGAAAGATAGTTAACCAAGCTGCGAACCGATGAACCATACTGAACAAAAGCATTAATTCCATCTGGAAAATGAGCGGTGTGATTTTTACCGCAGTTGCAGACCCCGGCCTCTGCCTGATGTTCGATCACTTCAACTTGAAATTTTATATCGAATACTTGTCTTTTTACTGGTGCCTTTCGCTTGATTGATGGGAGCCAGGTTCCACAGCGCTGGCAGTTGCCTTTAAGCTTGTGTTCAACGACATGATCGGGATTTGATGTGGCCCTGAGAGTTGAGCCTTTATGGCCAGGTTGCCCACCAGATGAGTTTCCACCGCCGCCTTTCTTTTTTGGGTATCTAATTCGATCTGTAGAAGGTGGTAAATGACTATTGTGGCTGTCTTTATTACTTTGGACTTCTAAAACTTTAACTCTTTCTTTTAATTCTACGATCTCGTCCCTAGCAAGCTGAAGTTCATTGAAGAGAACTTGGGTTGTCATAGTCAAAGTTTGAATCAAGATTTTGGCAGATGGACTAAGGTCTTTTTCTTTCAGAACTTCATTTGAAAGTTCAGAAAGTTTATTGATATAGTCCTGGTTAATTGTCATAGAAAAATACTATAAACTTCACCTTCACTGGCCAATACGCGGAGCCTTATAAAATGATCTTAATTGAAAATCTTACGATGGAAGAACTTCTTGAACTACATACGAATGTGGGAGAAAGGATTCGTTATTTGATTCAAATGGAAGCCCAGAATAAAATGAACAACTTTTATTTTGGTGATGTTGTTTCTTTCACTGCCAAAGATGGACGAATAATTAGAGGGACTGTTGAAAGATTTAATCAAAAATCAGTGTCTATTAAGGACTTTGATGGACATCCTTGGCGAGTAAGTCCCCAACTTCTTAAAAAAGTTCCGACAGCTG
>JAYULL010000052.1:0-1159 GCA_043763625.1 Sphingobacteriaceae bacterium
TCCCAACCTTTTTGCAAGTTGGTTTAAATTAGACCTGTTAACAATTTTAGACCGCATTTCGGTTAAAAAACCTTCTTCACGGTACGGATACATCTTGAACAAAACCTCCGCAACTACCGAACCTAAGATGGCATCGCCCAGAAACTCAAGTCGTTCATTACTGTTTTTTGTGCCGTTTTTAACCACGGCTGCTACAGATTTATGCCGGAAAGCCATTTTATATAGTGTGAGATTTCCGGGAACAAAGCCTAAAAGATTTTTTAAAATTTTTATATATTTTCTTTGAGGAGAAAGGTGGAGCTTGTAGATTTTGAAAAACGGCATTAAAAATTATTTACTTCTCAATATTTTTCTAAATATCTGCAATTATCATACAAAAATAAAATATCGAGAGACCCGGGATCTAATCGTAGTACCTGCCGAGAATTTCAACTATAGCTTTTTTCATTTCAGGCGGATCGATTGTCCCCTGCTTGCTGTAAAGTATTTTACCTCCGGAACCCACCAAAATCGTGTAGGGTAAAGCTCCTTGCCAATTTTTATCAACCGCTTCAATTAAATTATACATGTTTTCCGCGCTGTAAATAAAATTCTTATTTGAAGCTTGTTTACCTTTTAGAAACGCCAAAGCTTTTTCTCTTTTGGTTATTTTATCGGCGCTTATTGAAATAAATTCGAACTCGCGGCCTCTATACATTCGGTTTATAGTAACAAAATCGGGGAATTCTGTCACACATGGTCCGCACCATGTTGCCCACACGTTAATTAATTTTAATGTGTCCGAATTGTTTTTAAGAAGGTTTTTGATTCCGGCAATATCAATAGGATCTAGCTTAACAGATTCTTTAGCCCAATCGAGAGTTCCTTTTTTTACGGACTCCTCCTTGTCAGGCCATTTTACAGAGCAACCGAATGTCTTCGTAAAGGCCACCGGGACGGGCTTACCCGCTAGTAAAGCTTCAATAGCATTTAAGGCATCGTGAACTTTTGCAGTTCCGGGCTTTTCTGAATCATCAATGCGCCCCGAGTATTTTAACTTCCGGTCTTTATCGAAGATAAAAATGTGTGGCGTCGCAACCGGACCGTAACTGATGGATACTTTACTATTGTCCCCGTCATACAAATACGGAAAGTTGAAGGCTTTGTTTTTCGCCCGAAT
>JAYULL010000053.1:0-1158 GCA_043763625.1 Sphingobacteriaceae bacterium
ACCGAAGTAAAAGGAACCATAACAGACAACGAAGGCAAAGAGGTTGCAAACTTTCAAAGCATACATGCCGGCATGGGGAGCTTTAACTTAAAACCCGAAACCGGCAAAAGTTATAAAGCAAAGATCATTTACCAAGACGGATCGGAAACCACAAAGGAACTTCAACCAGTACAAAGCGACGGCTATGTTCTCGCCGTTTACCCCAACGCCAATCCCGATAGTATTTTAATTCGAATAAACGCAACAGAAAAACAAGTTCAAACAAGCGAAAGGGTCGACTTAATTGCCCATTCGGGAGGCGAACAAGTCTTTGCATCACCGATACAAATCAAAGGCCCGGTAACTTCTATTTGGTTGATCAAGAAAGACTTCCCGACAGGAATAGCACAGTTTACCTTATTCAACCAAGCAGGAGAACCGGTTAACGAACGCATCGCTTTCATCCGCAACCAAGACCAAATGCAAGTAAAACTTGCTACCACAAAACAAACTTACAAACCCAAAGAAAAAGTAGAGATCGAAGTGGAAGCCAAGGACCAGAACGGAAAGCCTACACTCGGCAACTTCTCCGTCTCCGTGATCGACGAAAGTAAAGTGCCGAACAACGAGGCAAATGAAAGTACTATTCTCACTAACATTCTTCTTACTTCTGACCTGAAAGGCTATATCGAAAAGCCCAACTACTACTTCGGCAACCCGACAGAAACAACCGACAAACACCTCGACCTTTTAATGCTTACCCAAGGCTATAGAAGATTTGTTTGGAAAGATATTTTGAAAGAAACACAACCGGAACCAGTATTTAAAGCAGAAAAACTGACAACGGAAATATCAGGAAAAATAGTAGTACTAGGCACTAAAAGGCCGGTAGCGGGAGGGAAAGTAGCCTTATTTTCTATAAAACGAGGCGTTATGCGACAAGAAACTGCAGATGCAAACGGGAGATTTACGTTCGATAAAATTCTGCTTGCCGAAGACGCCGAGTTTACGCTGCAAGCGACAACGGCAAAGGGCGGAAAAAATGTGGAAGTAATTGTTGATAAGGTTGCTAAGCAAGCTCTTACAGCCAATAAAAATGTCGGTGACTTGACTCTTGATATCAATAGCGGAACTAAAGAGTATCTTCTAAACAGCAAAAAGCAATATGGGAAAAGCTTT
>JAYULL010000054.1:0-1151 GCA_043763625.1 Sphingobacteriaceae bacterium
ATTGGTCATTTTGAAGCAAGAAATACAATTGACAACTTTATTGTCGCAGTGAGAACATTCGAAACTCAAATTGACACGATCAATAACAAGTTGGCTGAAATCAAATTACTCACGGAAGTTGAATATACCTTAATGGGAATATCAACACTGGACTATGTAAAAAAGGAAAAAGATCTCAAAGATCAACTGCTCAATTCGAGCGCGCTCACAAAGCACCTAGGTGATGATCACAACTTAGATGAGACATTATCTATTCGTATTGATGCCACCCTCGCGTGCATTTGCATGGGAAAAATAAAAATTCTCAAAGAACAAGAAGACATTCCTGCGCTGTTCAACATTTTACTCAGAGATTTTCTCAATGGTATTAATGAAAAAAATGAGGCTTTACTAAAAGCAGAGAATAGCTCTCTGTATGCAAAAACGACCTCGGTATTTTCTTACGTAACATCGTCAGTCTATCATACGATGTTTCGGTCAACCAATGACAACCCTGTTCCAGCCGTTATTCTCCAAACGAAATTGAAAAAATTAATTGAAGAGATGCAAAAGGCTGTTGAACTCGCCGAAAGATTAGAACAAATGAAAAATAAAAATCAGTAGACATTTTCGTCAATGAAGATTGCTTCACTGTTAACTAACAGCCAAGCATCAAGAGTCCAGAGAGAGCAGGGTGTACTCTCTCTAGACTGTACTTTAAAGTAGCAGCGAACCAATCATCAACCTAGACGAATTGATTCACTACGGAAAAAAATTGCGGTATAATTTTCCTCACGCCCGTAAAACGTCGAGCAAACAAGGAAGTCATACAATGAAAAAGAGTATACTAGCAACTGCTATCTTCATCACCAGCCTCAGTATCCCTGCATTTTCCGCCAATTTTTACGTTGGCCCCACCATTTTTGCTGAGCACATCACAGGCTCTCGCAGCCATGTTGATGGGATACATCCAAGATTATCGGCCGGTTTCAGCGGTGTCATCGAAGAAGACTATTACCTTGCAGCAGAAGTGTTTGCCATTCCAACATCCGCCACTTTTGCAGACTCACACAGCGATCAAACGGCAAGCGTTAAAATCGATCATAGCTTTGGTCTTAGCCTTTTACCAGGCATTATGTTAACCGATGATCTCTTAGGATATCTTCGTTTAG
>JAYULL010000055.1:0-60012 GCA_043763625.1 Sphingobacteriaceae bacterium
TGATGTGATTGAAAAGATTTACGTTAAACTGCAAGGTACAGGAAACACACAGATTAACCCATTTACCCGTAAAAGCGCAAGGGAAGAAAACCGACAAGACGGCTTGAAGGTATTTACAATGAATTTTGAAACGGGATTTATAGATGAGACGGCGAAGGTGTAGCACTTATTTGAAAACTACAGCACCAATTTTAGGTGAGAAATAGTACCCATCAATAGTGTTTTCATATTCATACCCGTTTATGTCTTGATAAGTCAATTTAATATCAAAACAATACCTTAAATCTTCACTTCCGAACCCCGTTTGAGGATTGTGTACTCTAAAATATATCTTGTGAGCCTTATCAGTTTTGAACATTGTATAAGCATCTGTTCTTGTGCCGCTACCTCCCCGAAATTCTATGTTCTGACCGCCGCCTAACCTGCATTTAAAATCTATTGCCGGATTGTAAAGAGCTATAATATCTAATTGGTTATAACCCTCCAATTCCCCTTCGTATTTGTGCGATACCAAAAACACTGGCCGATGTTGATTTCGGTAAGCTTTTAATTGATGATTGTAGGATTCCTGCTGTAGTTTTTCAACTTTTTGCTGGGAACGGAATGTAAAATATACAAGTAAAATGGTGATGGCAGAAACTATAGCAGTAAACCAATCGGAGACAGTTCCCCAAATTTCAGAATTAAAAAGCTCCATACAAAAAAACAAGTTCACACTGCCAATTTATAATTAACATTCCAGTTATAGAACGGATACTTCTTTTTAAGTACAGTTAACGGGGTTTGATCTTTTACAAGTTTCTTAAGGAAATCCAAACGCAACTGGAGACGCTGCATTATCACGTTGTGTGTTAAATCAAACTCTGCCGATAGTTCGACCAAGCAATCATCGTAACGGGCCCGGCGAATATTAGCATGAAAGTAGTATCGGCAAGCCAATTTATCATCACGCTCAACAAGGTAAACGTTGCGCTTACTTTTGTTTTTGAGTTCAGATAATACGGCTTGCGGAAATAAAGAATTATATAGGCTTTGTTGCCCCCTCATCAGCGATAAAAATACAGCAGAGTTTTGAATTCTCAAAGTGGAGCCCGGATAACAAAAAAGCCCCGCTTTTGCGAGGCTTAGGATACTAAGAAAACTAAAACTTACCATTCTGCCTCGTTGAGGCTCGTCATATTTGATATATTCTTCTTCAGTTCCAAATATTTGCCTTTCTCAACTGTAAAATGTGTACTGCTATGCCCGAATTCAGGATAGCCTTTATCATCTGTAATCACATTTATAAAATACTTCCCTTCAGGTAAATCGATGGTTTTAGAATAAATATCGAGGTAGCCATAATCATACTTTATCGACTTCTTTTCAATGTTATCGTAAGCGTATTCCAAGTCGAAAATACTTTTAAATTCGTAATCCCTTCCTTTCTCTTTCCAAATCGTTACCAAGTGCATTTTGTAGGCTTCTTCAATAACCTCTCCTGTTGTTAATGTACGGTTATCTGTAAAGGATAGTTTTACACCTTGCTTAGTCGGTATTTCCGTTTTTGTAACTTCTTCGTCTTTACCGCAAGAAGAAAGTAAAAACAAACACACAATAGGTAGTAATAATTTTCTCATGATTTTAGGTTTATGCCGTGAAGATAATATTCTATTGTAAAATAACAAAGCCCCGTTTCCGGGGCATTTGCCGCTTTGCGCTCCCTATTGAGCTTCGGTACCGAAAGTAACGGTTATGTTAATATTCGGGTGTAGCTTTTGTATGCCTTCGGCGGCTACTTTGTACCGCTCGGCTAAATACTGCAAATTCTCGTCAAAACATCGGGTATACAGGTTTGCCATTATTAATTGGTGGATAAACGTTTCTATCCGGGCATCGCTGTAGCTGTGCATCCCTTTTAACACGCCAACTACTAACGTAAGGGTGGTTATATCAATTACTCTCATGATAATAACCTCCTTTCTTCAAACGGCAAAACAGGTTGCGTTGCTTTTAAAATTGCACGGTTGTTAATTACCGCTTTATTGTGCCACAAGTGCAGGGCCAGCTCTTCGGTGCAATACAAATCGCCTTCCATTAAAACAAAGTGGCCCGGATAGCGCAACTTGTAGTTGTTGCTACTGCTTTTAGTGCTGTAGCCGCAACGCATGCGCATTTCTACAAAGCGATACATGGTAAAGCTGTTGATCTTTTTAGCTTTTAAGCCCTTAAACAAGCCGCTAACGGACGGTAAGGTTTTTTGCGGAATGCCGCGAACCTCTTTTTCTTTTTGGATAAAGTAACGCCTGATGTTTCGGCCCGTTTCATTGCGCTCTAACATAGCAAGCTCTTTCGCCATGTCTAAAGTCAAATGATAATTGATTGATTTTCTGCCCGCTTTTAATTTTTCCGTTTTTTCGGAAAAATAGTCTTGTCCTTCGGCAAATCCATAATCCACAATTCTCGACCGTATCCAGTCGGCGAATTTTGTTTTGGCGTTAAGATTTTGGTAAAGAACTCGGGCATCAACAAGAACCTTGTCTTGTTGGATAATGAGGGGAAATTGTTCGACACGCATTGGAACAAAATTTAAAGGTGAATAAAATAGCCCGGATGTGCGTGTCACTTACATGCGGAGCATGAGAAGCCGCTATACCTTGCGGTGATAGCCATCCGGGATGAGTTGATTGCTTTTTATTGGTTTGCTCCATGGTTGTAAGTAACACGCAAAACAAACCTCAGCAAAATATTTTTAAGTAACAAACTTTTCGGGACAAATCGTTTTTTCGGGCTTAAATCCCCTTCAAAAAATCCTGATACGCTCTTTTAAACTGCGTAACCAATTGCGGCAACTCGGCCTCGGTATATTGATCTAAAGGTTTATGCCCGTGGCCGTATTTTATGCACCAACCGTCAACCCGGCTCATATCTATCACGTTGCTTTTTGGAAGAGTGCCGGAACTTGGCCGAGAGAATGGTAACTCCCAACGCATTTCGTGGGCCATGGAGATAATTTTCCGCTTCATTCTTTCGGCAGGGTTATCTACCTTTTTCCCTGCGCCATTTAACAGCTGTTTAATAAGCTCTGTGGCTTCGCTACCAAAAAGCTGGCTAATATGTTCAGTTCTGCCGTCCGAATAGTTATAGGCCAAATCAGGGCTTTCTAATCCGAGCTTGTTAATCAGCGTTTTTACAAGGCCGATTTGTTTTTTACTTATCGTTCTCATTTTTGAGCTTTTAGCTATCAGCTTTGAGCTTTAGCTTATTACTTACAACTTATTACTTACAACTCACTTCAACCTCGCCCAATCGTTTTCCCAATAAGAAGAGCGGATATACTTTTCCGGATTACAAACGGCAATGCCATTGCGTAAGCAGTATTTGTGATAAGGTTTTATCGCCATTATCGCTTTTAGCTTTTCGTCGTCGCCGAGCTTCTCGTATAAAGGCTTTACCCGTTTGAGGTTAATCTTATTATCAAACGCGTTCCAAAAAGATTCGATGGAAATGTCCGGAGGCAGTTCCTTTAATTCGCCTTTAACAACCGCAGCTAAAGCCGCGATGGATTCGATCCGCTTCGGGAACCGCTTTTCCTCAAACAGCCATGCGTGTTGATTATCGTTAAACACGGCTTCGTTATTCAGGTAGGTTAACCAACCTTCCTCACTGTAGCCAAACATAACCGAACCCGCAAAGTGATCACTGGTAAGTATATATCGTTTCATGGAAAACTAAATCTTAAGTTCTTTGGAGCTACTTTATTTTCGGTAAGTCGCACAAACCGTATTCCGTGAAGCGGAATCCAACTATAAATCCAATTATTAGTAGGGCCGTAAATAGAAATACCTTCGGGTACATTGACATCAAAGTATCTCACACGGCCGGGATTAGTCGAGTAAATTTGATATACCCTTTCATCTTCCGCACCAATTACGGTAAATTGATCACCTATGGCTAAATCAGTTATTTTCCTACTAAACAGGTCCATTTTGTCAATATTTCTTTAGTTAACTATAGGGCTATATGCAACCAAAAGCACTAAAAGCAGCGTTTTTAATAGCAGGAAGCCCGTTTTTTCCGTTTTTGTCATTCTTTTTTTTGCACATACCCCTTATGCTTCAGTTAATTCTTCGTGCATTTCTTCAATTTCTGCGGCTTGTTTCTCTGGTTTTGCCTTGCCTTTTTTGCTCCCCTCTCCCCCCGGAGAGGGGTCGGGGGTGAGGCTCTTAAGTTTAAAGTACAGCGGGTTTATCTCTCTCGCTCGCTTTTCGTAAATGATATGATCTTCGAACCCGCCGAATCGGTTTTTACTAACCGTGGCAATAAAGTCTCTCACGTAAATACCTATGCCGCCATCGTAAAGAATACGCTCGCCTATGCTGCTTTTCGGCCTTTTACCGTTAGCGTGACTAATGAAAATTAACGTTTTCTTTTTGCCGAATTTCCGCTTCAATAAGTCGTAATCATCCCAAGTAAAACGGGTATAATCAATACTGTCTATGAAGATAAAATCAGGGCTGTTGCGCTTGCTTAAGTACTTTACCAAATCTTCGATAAAGCTGGTATTCGGCGGCAGATCGGCAACCGGATCGATCACTAAAAACCGCCCGCTTACCTCTTCCATTTTATTACGATTGATCGCAGTTTGCAGATCGTACCCGTGGCCCTGCTCGTAACTTAACCACGCAGCTACACCGTATTGGGTAAAGTACTTGGCTAACTGTATGCAGTATTCTGTTTTACCGTTGCCACTATTGCCGAAAACTATCGTGATAAAGTTTTCAGGCACACCGCCCAAATGCTTCTTAAACGAACCTTCGGGTTGTGCCAGCAGCTTAAACTTTTTCTGTTGAAATTGTACTACTCCGAGGGTTTTCATTGTATGTTTTCTAAAATTCGTTTCTCGAAGTCTTGCTGACAGTATTCTTTAGCTTTTGCGGCATTTTCGCAAACCCCGTGTTTTCTGTTGAAACTTGAAGACCATTTAATGCCGTCGTTGTCAAAGAATATAAAATAGGAGCCAAAATTCGTTTCTGCTGTTTCTCCTCTACTTCCAAAACCTACCCAAATGAGGTTTTTTATATTGCCCATATTCATTAATCCTTATGCCTTAAAAAAACGACTGGTGTCTCCTTGTTGATAGCTTTAAAATTGCGCTCCTTGTGTTTGTTGTTTTTATTGTCAATTACAGAAGCTTCGCAGCAGAAGTACTTATAAGTTTGGAAATGCGTCTTCTTTACCTCGTGCGGCACCATCTGAAACACGATCTTATTTTTGTCGCTCACTTTATAAAAGCGATCCCCTAACGTTAATTTTTGAACTGTTGTTAACTCGTTTCTTTCCATTTTATCAAATGTTTGATTGATAATCGCCGATTATCTATTTTCTGCTCCCTCTCCTTTTGGAGAGGGCGGGGGTGAGGCTCAACTGTAGATTCGTTCAATACCAAGCTTAAGTGCAAGCTCCATTTCTATTGTGGCTCCCGGGCTTTGGTACCAGCAGCTGAGCAGGTTTACTTTTTGCGAAGCACTTAACAATACGATGCACTTGCGCATGGCGTCTTGCCAGTTGCAATCCTTTTCAATCCAGTCGCAGGGGTTAATAACTGCATAGTCTTTCTCTTTCAAGAAGTTCTCGCGGATTTTGAATTTTGAATACACATCGGAATACGGGAGCCCCGTTACTTTGCCGGCAACATAAACTATCGTTTTGTCGCTGTTAGCCTCCACAAAAAAGACGAGTTTGTTAAGCAGGTCTTTCATACAATCGGTCTAATAAAGTAAAGAATGCAGGTTAATAGGCCGAGTAGGTCAGCGGCAATCAATCCGAATAGGATTGCAGCCTCTACTTCCTCTTTTTCGGAAACTGGTTGTTGATTTTTCATTTGCGTTGAAATTTGGTTTCTAATTTTAGCTGTTAGCTCAAAGCTTTCTGCACCCGCCCCGGCGTCGAACCGGGGATGCTGCCGGTCGGGTTATTTGTTTAATACAGGAGTTATCCTTATCATGAAATCCGTCCACTGGTTACTGAAATGGATATCGAAAGCCTCACATTTCGGGCGGTAGGCGAAGTAAACAAAACGGTTAGCTTTTGTGCCCTGCATGGTGAAGTCTTTAAAATCAGCACCGCCGACTATGGTAAGTTCTACCGCTTGCTTTGCGGTATAGTAAATGCGAACGCAAACCTCATCGCCTTTGTATTCGTGGGTTTCATACTTGGTAATTGTTATTGCTTCGGGGCCGATAATTTCGCGGTCTTTTTTGCACGAAGACAAGGCAAGTATTGTGAGGGCTATAAGTAGTTGTAAATGCTTTTTCATGTTTAAATGCTTGAAAAATTAAGATTGATGTTTTGCCACTCGCCATCTACCTTGCTTTCGAAGGTGATGTAAGATTTACTTTCGGAGCTTGTCCAGCTTTCTTTTAAAAGGCGAATACCTTCTTTCCAATTTTGATCATCGAACGTCTCTTCCATCGCGTAAAGTTTTTGCACAAGTTTGATATCAAGCTTTCCCTTTTTGCGTTCCAATAGAGAAGTGATAAGCTGTTTAGTGCGGCCGTGATCTTTGTAATGGCTGTTTACAAAGTCAATGATGTGCTTTTCGGCTTGTGCGCTCCGCTCGTCGAAAAAGCCTAAATCTTGATTCGAGAACTTAACCCGGATTCCCTCGGCTAATTCTAAGGTGAAGTTTCCCTTGCCGCCTTCATGCCGCTTGCTGTACTTGCAAAGCAGATCGTACTGCGTTTTCATTTGCTCAAACGCTTTATCCTTAAAAGCTTTCAGTACTTTGCTTAATCCCTGCGCATCAAGTACTAATTCGCGTACTGTTTGAGTTTTTAAAGACTCGTAAGCCTCTCGCTCCTGCTTTTCCTGAGCTACTTTAGCAGCTCTTTTTTCGTTCAAAAGAGCCTCTAATTGCTCCTCCGATAAATTTTGAATGTCCAATGTTTCCATATTATTTATTTAAAAAGTGAGTGTTTTTAATACCGGTGTTAAAGCTGTAAAGCCTGTCGATCTCATGCAAAAGCTGCGTGGCAACGTTGCATTCGTATTGAAATATGGTGCGGTCTATTGCTTGCTGATCAAACCAAATAGCAAAAGCGATTGCCTCTTCGGGACTTAGCAGCACGCTGTAAGTGTCGTTCGGCTTGTAGGTTTGCAGCCTATTGCGCATTTTAATCCAAACCTTTTCTACCAAAAGGCCAAGCAGCTTTTCCGCTTTATCCTTGGGTTTATAGGCCGATAAAAGGTGATCAATCAGCACATACATGCCGTCTAACCGGCTGCGGTTAAGCTTAATTTTAGTTTTCATGCTCTACCTCCATTTCTGCAATTTTTGAAATACAGCGTTTGTATTTTTCAGTAAACTCCTTGTTGCGGCCCAGCTTCTCGTATACACGCCATTTCCAATTGCTGAAAAGGGTTTTGTTTTTAATGTCGAATACTGCGCAAATCCTGTCCGGATGGATATACTCTTCGCGCATAATGGTGAAAGCGATATCCCGAGCGTCCACATCGTTAAAGTGCCTGTCGCATAAAATGCTTTTCACTTCAATGTTTAGTGTTTCTGAAACTAAGGCGAGTACTTCGGTAGCCGTCATCATATCCCCTCCTCGCTTTCTGAAATCCGCTTGCTGCCGTCGGCTATCATGGTTTCGATGTGGTTCCAAAAGCTTAGGATAACGGCATCTTGCCATTGCAATAAATAGGTATGTATTGCGGTGTACTGCTCGGCATCTAAAAGCAGGGTGGTGTACAAACTTTCGTCTCGCGTCATCCACTGATTGCGCCACCAGCCCCAAAACATTGCGCTGCGGGTGATGACTTTAATGTCAAGCTCTTGCAGGCTGCGCAGCTGATCTTCTACAAATTGAACTCCCGCCTCAAACTGAAAGTGGTTGTATTGCTCAATCGGCCAGCCTATACGGTTGCAGATAAGCTGTTGTAGCGTTTCTTTCTTAATCGCTGCCGCTTGCACGTGTGGGATTTTAGTTAGCGTGTCCATTGGCTTTATTAAATTTTTCAGTCTTTTCGTTTAACCGGTCGGCCGCTTGCTTAACGGCTTGTTTTTGCTCCTCAAGCCTTTTTTGTAGCTCCGCTGATTCTAACCGAGGTTGAATATTGGTTGTCAAAAAATCATCAATAGATACTCCGCCGAATTGGCAAATAGCGTTTAGATCATCGTAACCCGGTGTAGAACTGCCGCTTTCCCATTGTTGGTAATTGTGGCGGCTCACGTCTAATTTGAAAGCAATTTGCGCTTGTGTGTAACCTCTGCTTTTGCGTAAAAGCTTTACATTTTCTTTGAAGTTCCTTTCGAGTGTGTTCATTTTATATGGCTCCTTTCTTTTTAGCGGCTTGTACAAGTTTTTTAACCCGGCGCAAATCATAATCACAGTCGTTGTATATCTCTGCAATCTTATTTTCGTCGAGAATACCGTTTGCTCTGATTATGGCTTCAATGTCTGCCCGAGAGGTTGGTTTAAGCACAATGAATTTCTTATCAAGGCGGCTGTACAGTTCTTTATAGCCTTTTTTGTTTAGCCTGATACCCGTTTCTATTCGGCGTTTCAGGTGATCGGTAGCCATAACCACGATACCTGCATGACCTTCTAAGCGGTTGTAAATGCTGATTAGCGCACACAAGATATTGTCGTGCACTTTGTCGATCTCGTCAAAAACGAACAAGGGTTGATGAGTCCTCCATACATGGCGCACTAAGTCAATCATCATTTCAGGTATGCTGCCTGATATATCTAAATTGGCCGACCGAAGTATTTCTTCAAGAAAAGTTTTTCTGTTCCAAAACTCATCGCATTTAACGTGGTAGATGTGCGAATACTTTTTGCTGAAGCTTTTGGCAGCTTCTGTTTTACCGACACTGGCATCGCCGATAACGCCGAAAACGATACCGCTCTGTTTAGCATCCAAAAACAGATGCCCCAACTTTTTGAAATTCGGTGTTTCTACTACAACCCATTGTACCTGATGTACGCCGATCTGACTGGCTACTGTCATCCACAATTCGTTGCTGATCTTTTCCCATTTACCGTTAATCATGTTGCTGATATTGGCAACGGAAATGTTTTGGAGAGACAAAGACGCTTTGTTTTGGCTCTCGAATCCCTCCACATACTTGCGGAGATGGCAGCTAATTAGTTCTTTTGTATCGTTATGCATTTTTACTGTTATTAGAGCTTCGGTTACCGCCGAGGCTTTTCTTTCTTAATAGTCGTCGTATAAACTTTCTTGTGTAGGTTCAGGCTCAGGGAGTAATTTTTGTTCCACAGGCTCGTAGGTGTCGTATTTGCTTTGCAGCAGGTTTTCCATGCTGTGCCGAATGTTTTTAACCAAGCCACCGCTTTGTAAGTAGCTTTCCGCGTCGATTAATTCGCGTTCTAAATTTTCGTCAGCCGTTTTTAATCCGTCCGGAGCAACAGAAGAAATTCTTTTCTTCTCAGCCATGCGTTTCCAGTACAGTTTTTGTGTTTCTTCGGTGTGGTCGGCAAGCCCGGCAGGAGTTCTTTCGTAAGTTTTTGCCACAAATCGCAGTTTATCGCCGTCGGTTACATACACCTTACTCATGTCGAAGCTGTCGTAAAACACCTGCACTTTGCGCCCTGCATGTTCCGGAAAGAATTTAGATGGTATTTCGTACAGGTACTTTCCACCCATTATTTCTAATCCCTTCGGATTAAGGCGGTTTGAAGAGCCGTTTTTAGGTTTATGCAGCGTTCCGAAAATTTGCAGGTGTTGCTCGGCGGTGATGGCTTGGTTTAAACTTTTTTCAGATTGTTGGAAAGCTTCAATCCATTCTTGCTGCCGTGTTTTCCCGGTAGTTTCGTTAACCGTTTGGCGCAACATCTCAAAAACTTTGGCTACATAAGCCGGCATTTCATCAATAGAAGGATAAAGCTTCTTTACCCTGTCTACTGCTTCCGGATTACGCTGCTCTTGGGCTTGATTATTTCTGTTGCCGTAGTTTATAAAGGTTTTTAATACAGCGTTTAAGTCGTTCCCGAAAAATTGCTCTATCTTTTTTCCCTGAGCCAGCCTTGCGGTTGCGGCAGTATAGTTTGTGCAAATAGATTGATAGAACAGGTCTAAGTCGTTCCCTTTTCCTAAACCAAAACGGTCTGTTTTAATCTGATATGGTAAATAATACCCGTTTAACAGCTGTTTAACATGGTTTGCAGCGTTGCGGAAAGCTTCTTTTATAAGCTCCTTGCTTGGTGTATCAGCAATGGCATAACCTAATGGATAGTTGTTATAGGTGTCGAGAATTACATATAACTCCGGTCGATAAGTGTAACTGGTGTAAGCTTGGCCTTTTTTGTCCCTTTTCTCTTGGGTAAAATATAAGTCTAAAACATTATCGTCACCATTGATTAAAAGCATTGGTGCCGAAATATTAGTTTGCCTGATCTGCGGAACAAAGGTTGCGTAGTTTTCAGCTTTACCTTCTCTGTTATAAAGTATAATGTGTTTCTTCCGCTCGTAAAAGGCTCTTATTCCTGCTGTTGTTAACGTCTTGCGCCCTGTTTCTACAGCCCACTTATTATAGGCAGCCCTAACAACAGCACAATTGAACTGATGATCATGTGCAAGGAGTTTAATCAGGAAGGATTCGGCAACCTCGTCGGCTATCTTTTTGGTATTGGTATTTCCCCAGCGAAACAGATCAGGCTTAACTAAAGCTTCGTATTTGGGGTGATTATTGATAAAATAAGCCTTTATCTTCTCTTTTAATCGCTTTTCGCTGAGAGGTAAATGTACTTTTTCGGAGCTTAAGAGGCTAAATACTGTACTCCAAAACTCGCTGATCGAAATATTTAAACGATCCTTTAACGCACGTTTATCAGTTGTTAAATACCCGATTGTATTCAGCCAGCTTGCCGCTTTTGTGTATTTCTTAATATAATCTTCGGGTAAGCCTAAATTGTTCGGCAACACATACTCGCGATAAAACTGCTCTGCTTTTAAATCCCACTGAATAAGCTCTTTTATTGGTTGTTTGGCAATATATTGGTACGGATCGCCGTACTGTTGCCGAACGGCTTCTTTGTATTTTTTAGGAAGTGTTTCGTATTCTATAAGGATTGAGCGGCCGTTTCCCCCTATGCCGTAAACAATTATGTTACCTCTCGATTTCGATTGATCATAATTTGGTTTACTCATAAGTTTGGGTACCAACTCCTCAAACTCAAGACATAAGGTAGTACTGTTGTGATATTTCATTTACCCCTCAAAAAATCTATTTACCTTGTTCATCAGTAGAATTAGCCCCCTCAAGCTTTTCCTGCATCCTTACCGCTACCGGCACTAATTTTTTAATCTCTTCAACTGCACACTTAAGTCCTTCCGTGAGTAATTGCTCACCAATTTTTATTGCCTTCCCTTTCTTCCCTTTACCATTATTTTTACCTGATTTAACCGCTTTAACCATATCTAAAGAGCAGTTTGCCACATAAGCGATGTGCTCATAGGTGTATGGCATGTTTTGCACATTTTCGGGACAAGTCGTTTTATTATTTTTATCTTCGCTCACTATATTACACCTTCGTGGTGTAAATATCCAAACAAGTTTGAACAGTTCCAAATCTTTTTGAAGAAAAATACAAACATATTTGAAAGAATTTCAGATTATACTGAAAATAAGGGGTTTAAGACATTATCTGATTTAGCTACTTACTTAGGATATACTAATCCTGAGAAGCTTTATCGGCTTAAAAGAAATCCTGAGGCGAAGCCGTCTGTAGATATTTTGGAGGATTTGTCAAACAAGTTTGAAAAACTGAACCTTACTTGGATAGTTACCGGAAGAGGGGAATCTGAATATACCCCTGATCTAACAATGCGTGATCGTGACAATATCTACCTCTCAGAGACTAAAGCCCCCCAATTAAAGCCACCATTTGTAAGCCCAACTGTAAGCCCAACTGTAAGCCCAGCCCCAAATTTCATCGTTCCAGTCATTGTTACTGTTGATAGCCAAAGCCGCAATAATGTTGTACTGGTAAACGCAAAAGCACGGGCTGGTTATCTTTCTGGTTACGGTGATCCGGAGTATATAGAAAACTTACCCGCATTCAACTTTCCGGGCATTCAAAACGGCACTTTTAGAGCTTTTGAGGTAGTAGGCATGTCAATGTATCCAACGATAAAGGACAAGGATATTGTAATAGGAGAGTGGGTAGAAAGCTTAGAGCATATAAAAGACAGCGGGATTTATATTTTTGTCACTAAAGACGAGGGAATTGTTATAAAAAGGGCGTTTAATAAGCTGTTTGAGAATAGTTATATACTTGCAAACTCTGATGCTTACGCTGGCGGCAGCGATTATTTACCGCTTAAAATACATCAAGAAAGCATCTCGGAGATATGGCGTGCAAAGGCTTTTTTATCTACCATATTCGGGCTGCACGGAAACATTACTCAACGCATCAATACTTTAGAATTAGAGCACCAAACTCTTAAGGAATTACTGCACGATAAAGGATTTATTTAACAGCTATTAAACCTGTAGTAAACAACCGTTAAATATTCGGCTTCTAAATGGAAGTAGAATGGTATCAAATGGAACCAAGCCGGACAAGTCGTTTTTTGCAATCGGCCTTAATCGCACCAAAATCGCACATTTTTTTATAGATAATGGGACGTATCGTTTTTACCCCCTTACTCCTCTCATAGGTATTCCAACGTTTAGACATTGCAAAGATAATTAGGCAGGATGGGGCAGGACGCAAATACTTTTTTTATATTTAATATTTGAAACAGAGTTTATGCTAAACTTCCAACGTAAGCTCGCTATAACCTAAATCTCCATGTACTACTTTAAGAAACCCGGCAATCTTATTTTGCTGATTGCTGCCTTTACAATTATCTTATTTAACTTTTCGTCTTTTAAAAGGGCAACGAATTCTGATTTTTCTGCTCGCCTTGAGCAAATTAAAGTACCGGAAGGATATACGGTGGAAATAGCCGCAGGTCCTGACCTTGTTGATTTCCCAATGTTTAGCACTTTGGACGAAACGGGGCGACTATTTGTATTTGAATCTACCGGAGACGTATATAACAAAACCGAAGCTGCCCTTAAAAACCCGCTCTTCCGAATTAATATGTTGGAAGACACAAACGGTGACGGGATTTATGATAAGAGCACAATTTATGCGGATAAAGTGGGGTTTCCGCAAGGCGGAGTTTTTTATAAGGGAAGTTTGTATGCCTCGTCTGCTCCTGATTTATTAAAGTTTACAGACACCGACGGTGACGGTAAAGCTGATAAAAGAGAAGTTATTCTTTCAGGATGGGTGCTTAACGTTAATGCCAATAGTTTGGTAGGGCCGTTTATGGGACCTGACGGTTGGCTATACATGTCGAGCGCAATAATGGGTTTTGACGTAAAAACAAAAGAAGGTGAAAGGTTAAAAGGTGAAACTGCCCGGATCTGGAGAGTTAAACCGGACGGATCGAATTTACAATCGATTTCTGCGGGAGGTATGAACAACCCTGTAGAACTTACCTTTACAGAAGCCGCGGAGGTTATTGGGACAGAAACCTATTTTACTGAACCGCATGCCGGACAGCGTGATGCTTTAGTTTACTGGACGGAAGGCGGAGTTTATCCCAAGCCGAATAAAAATATTTCGAGGGACAATTTGATAAGAACAGGTGAACTAATGCCGGTAGTATCAAAATATTCGAGGGTAGCGCCGGCAGGTGTTTGCCGTTACCGAAATACTGTGCTGGGAAAAGATTTCAAAGACAATCTTTTTAGCGCACAATTTAATACACACCGGATAATACGCCATAAGCTTTTCCGGGACGGAGCTTCCTTTAGGACCGAAGACCAAGTATTCTTTTCATCAGATAATGAAGACTTCCATCCTACCGATGTTCTCGAAGACAGCGACGGAAGTCTATTGGTTGTAGAAACAGGAGGTTGGTTTATTAAAGGCTGCCCGCTATCGCAAGTTTCCAAACCGGAGTTGAAAGGCTCCATTTACCGTGTACGAAAAAAAGAAGTCTCAAAAGTTATTGACCCTTACGGAAATAAAATAAATTGGAGTTCCGCCACGGTTGAGAGTGTTGCAAAATATCTTAATGATTCAAGACCGATTGTTAGAGACAGAGCAGTTCAGGCAATTGTAGATCGGGGGCAAAAAGCAGTAAACACCCTTACCAATATGATCAGAACTTCCGGCTCTCCCGATACGCGAACAGAAGCAGTTTTTGCTCTTTACCAAATCGGAACTCCTGACGCATTATCCGCCGTTCGCACAGCGCTAAACGATAAAAATATTCAGGTTAGAGTAGCGGCAGCACGTTCTTCCGGACAGGCCCGAGATATGGAAGCCGTAGCAAAGTTAACAGAACTCGTTAGTAAAGATGTTCCAGCAGTCCGCCGACAAGCAGCAACAGCATTAGGTCAAATCGGCAAAAAAGCTTCTGCGAATTCACTGCTTGCTGCAGCCAAGGACAATACCGACAGATTTGTTGAACACGCGATTATCTACTCTTTAATAACGCTAAATCAAAAAGAACCTATTGAGGCTGCTTTAACAAATACATCTCCGCAGGTTAGAAAAGTTGCGCTAATAGCTTTAGATCAAATACCTCAATCAACATTAAAAGCAAGTCGATTAACACCGTTTTTAAATAGCCCGAACTCGGATTTGAAAAAAACAGCCCTTTGGGTTGCTTCTCACCATCCGGAATGGGCGGGAGAAATGGCTTCGTTTTTAAGTACTCGATTAAAAGGATCTGCGTTCAGCTCCGAAGAAAACCGGTTGTTTGAAGATATTCTTATTTCATTCTCTAAAGATCAAGAGATGCAGACCTTTATGGCCCGACAACTTACTTCAGGCTCTCCCGGTCAAAAACTTTTCATTATGGAGGCCATGGGAAAATCTGAAATTAAAGATTTACCGAAAATTTGGATTGATGAAATAGGTAATCAACTGAACGAAAAAAATGTCGGCATCCAATCAAAATCCTTAGAACTAATTAGATTGAGGAAAATAAAATCACTCACACCGGAACTAATAAAAGTTTCCGAGAATGAAAATAATAATGTTGCTGTAAGACTGGAAGCAATAGCTGCTTTACTTGAATCTCAGCCTGAAATATCCGATAAGCATTTTGATTTTTTATACGTACAGCTAAAATCAAAAAATGAAGCCCCCATTCGCCAACAGGCAGCAACAGTTTTATCCCGAGGAAAACTGTCTGAAGAACAATTAACTAAACTTGCAACAGAATATTTACCTGCGGCGGATGCTTTTATCCTTCCTCGCTTAGTTCCTTTATTTGAAGGTGTTCACAGTAGTTCAATAGGAAAATCCTTGGCGTCAACACTCTCAAATTCATCAAGTCTTGACAGCTATAATGAAGATAACATCAAACGTGTATTTGCAAAATATCAGGCTGACGTAAAGCCGGCTGTAGATCAGCTTCTTACCAAACTAAGTTCCGTTCAAGCAGGCAGACTTGAAAAGCTTAAAGCTATGGAAACCGGAATCGGCCGGGGTGATATGGAACGAGGCCGAGTACTTTTTCTGGGTAAAGCTGTTTGCTCAACTTGCCATACAATAGGCGTAGACGGCGGAAAGCTCGGCCCTGATCTCACTTCTATTCAACGAGATCGCTCTGCTCATGACCTTTTAGAGGCAATAGTATATCCGAGTGCAAGCTTTGTACGCGAATTTGAAACGTATACTATCAAAACAAAAACTAACGAATACACCGGAATTATAAAAGAAAAAAGCCCGGATGCTATTTTACTAAGTACTTCACCTCAAAATTCCGTCCGTATCGCTCGAAACGAAATTACTTCCATGAACATCGTAAACGTGTCGATGATGCCGCAAGGGCTGGATAAATTGTTATCGGAGCAAGAAATGGCGGATTTAATGGCCTTCGTTTTGGGACAGGATCAGGACCCTGAAAAAGATCAAGCGATTTTAAGATAAAGACAATAGATGGAAAGACGTCAGTTTTTAATAAACTCATTTATCACTGCTGCTGCTGCAAGTTTTAGTTTAAATCCCCTAAAATCTTTAGCCGCTTACGGAACCTCGAACCTAGACGAGAAGAAATTCAACATGAAGTTTTCTCCTGAGTTCGGAATTTTTGCGGCTGCTGCCGGACAAGACCCGATTGATCAGATAAAATGGGGACACGATCAAGGATTTAGGGCCTGGGAAAATACGATGCTTAAAGCCAGACCTGTAGAAGAACAGGAACGAATCAGTAAAACGTTACAAAAATCGGGGATGGAGTTCGGCCAGTTTGTGGGTACCCTAACATTTACCGATATCACCTTTGCCGGAAGAAATGCCGCACTACGCGAAAAGGTTTTAGCTGACGTGAAAGCTTCGGTAGAGATAGCGAAGCGCATGAATACTAAATATATTCATAATGTTTTAGGAGTTTTAGATCCAAAACTGCCTTGGGATTTTCAAATGGCCAATGCGATTGACTTATTGAAACGTATTGCAGAAATTTACGAACCTGAGGGAATTATTATGGTAATGGAATCTATGAACCATAAAATAGATCATCCCAATATGTTTCTTCATAGCATTCCCCAAGCCTACTCTTTAGCAAAAGCAGTAAAAAGCCAGAGTGTGAAAGTTCTTTTTGATTTTTATCATGTGCAAATTCAAGAAGGTAACCTGCTACCTACACTCGATTACGCGTGGGATGAAATTGCTTATATTCAAGTTGGCGACACACCTGGAAGAAAAGAGCCGACTACAGGAGAAATTAACTTCCCCAATGTACTTCAACATGTTTACGATAAAGGGTATCGGGGATTTGTAGGACTGGAGCACGGAACCCGTAAACCGGGGAAAGAAGGAGCTTTAGCAGCACTCGAAGCATACAGAAAGATAGACCCTAAGTAAAGCTTACAGGTTTCTAATTCTTTCGAGAAGCTTCTTGCAGTTCTTGTTGATTAAAAATGCTTCTTTCCTCAGGCTCTTCTCCTGCAAGAAAAGCAACACATTTTTTACGGTTGTAACGCACATAGACCGGTAGGTAGAAGCAGTAAGACTTCCGGAATGCGGTGTAATGATTGCCCGAGGATGAACAACGAGCGGACCATTCGCTAAAGGAGGTTCTTCCGGCAATACATCTGCAGCAAATCCGGCAATTCTTCCGGAGTCAAGCGCTTTAACAAGTGCTTCGTTGTCAATTAACGCTCCTCTTGCCGTATTAATTAAGAACGTCCCCGGTCTCATTAAAGTAAGTTGTGGTTCACCTATTAAAGTTCCTGTTTCTCTTGTAAAAGGCACATGAAGGCTGATAATGTCAGATTGCTGTAAAACTTCTTCTAATGGTGCATAGTTATATGGCAGGCTTTTAGGAGATCTGCTCCAATAGAGAACTCTCATTCCGAAAGCATCGGCAAGTTTTGCCACTCTCTCGCCAATATTTCCTACGCCGATCACCCCCAACGTTTTTCCGTTGAGCTCGTCGCCGGAATACGTATTTCGACAGTTCCAATTACCTGCTTTGACCTCAGAAACTGAACGATACATATTGCGAACTGCCATGAGCACTAAGGATAAGGTATGTTCAGCAATTGTGCCTGTATTTGAACCCGGAGCATTAATTACCGCTATGCAGCGTGCCGTTGCTTCCCGAACATCTACATTGTCTAAACCAACAGCACACCTTGCAGCTACTTCCAGGTGCGGACAGGCTTCTATTAGCGACTTGTCTATTTGACCTTTCTCCCGAGTAACCACTCCGTGAATTGTACGTCCGCCGACAAGTTCTTCTAACGGAGTTTCGCGGTAGGCGGCGAGTACGTTAACACTTCACGGAGAATAGTAAGTGCTTCCTCTGCAATGGTTTCGAGCAATAAAACGTTCTTCCTCATCGGCTATTTGTTATACAACGTAGCATTGTCGGACCGTTCTCCTCTAAAATCATTTCTGTTTGATTTGTACAGTCCCTCTAGCTTTCAAGGTCTGATTTCCGGATATCGGGTTTTATTATCGATCTTTCCACGGGGCTAAATTAGAAGAAACTAATATAAAAGAAAGCATCAAGCACTATAAATGCAATATCTACATACTGAAAAAAATCCGGTATTTTTATTGTCCCATAACCAATCTCGTTTGCGCCGGGTTACTCTCCACATCCTGCAAACGCACACTCAGTACACCGCGATTAAGAACTGTCCTATCTATAGCCAACATGATTTGATGAGTACCTTTAGTAAAACCCGTCTCCACTCCGGATTGCGACAGGTTCAGGGGCTTCTTACCCACCCATGCCTTAACGCCGGTTGTTGAGCTTAGCCCTAACTTAACGTTCCCTTCGCTCAGAACTTCTATCTCGAACTTTATAAAGCTGTATCGTTTACCCGGACTAACCGTCAAAACAGGCAATTCTTCCAAGGGAACTTCTCCTGAAATCTTACTGTAAATAGGGTGAAGCGGGATATTCATCTTCTCGTTAACTATCTGACTTAAGCCTGCTTCTCGAATATTTTTCTCAAGCGCTTTATCTGACGAAACTACCGTCCATCGCCTTACAAATCTCTCGTTCGGAACTCGAAATTTTCCGGATTCGCCAATGTTCGAAAGATATGAAACCAAATTAGCAAACTGCTGCTTTTCTAAATCCGTTGTCAGCCCTGCCGGCATCAGAGAACCGGGTACACGTTCTATATCTTTAATACGGCTTTTCGCCGCAGCTACTTCCTTACCGGATACATCTCTAATGATTACTTCATTCAAACCATCGCTCACTAAATACCCCATCAACTCGCTGCCGTCTTTGTAAACTACCTTCTTTAATTCAAATCCCTCTTTTATAGATTTGGCAGGATAAAGAATAGAACGAATGATAGTTTCTACCGGCGAACTGGTACCCAGACTGCTCAAGTCAGGCCCGATTTGGCCACCCGCACCTCCTATCGCATGACAGTTAAAACAAGCGGATTTTCGGAAGATAACTTCTCCTTGTTCCGGATTTCCCGAAAGCTTTACTTCATTTGCCAAAGCTTTTATTTCGTTATCGTTGGGCTGCTGAGGAGTGCGTTCCGGAGGTAAAGTTCCTCCCGAAGCTTCCAATGCTTTTTTTAGGGCCACAACATCTGCATCTTTCTGCTTATCGGGCTGGACTTGGGCCTGTAAAGCTTTTCTAGCAGCCTTAGCTACTTTAGGCGACAGTTTTTTAGACGAAAGCAATTTTGAGAATGCATTTCTTCCTTCTTTGTTGGAAAAGAATTTGTCGAAAATGCCGGTAAAATCATTCTGCTCAGGCAGGCTTTGCAGAAGATTGAAGGCAAGTGGCGCAAATTCATCCCTGTTACTCGACAACAATTGTTCTACCGCTAATAACCGTAGTTGTGCCGGACTTTTTGCTCCTGCGAGTTCTAATAGTGAAGCGCCGGAGCTTTTAGTTTTTAATGCCGCCAGCGCACTTAGTGCAGCCTTTTTGATCTTAACATTTCCGGTTCGGGCCAAGGTAACCAAGCGCTTATCCGCTTCTCCCATTCCCCACAATCCGATTAGTTGTACAGCACTTATTGCAATCACTTCATTTTTACTTTCTGTAAAGCGGGAAATGCGAGTGCGATCGCCTAAAGGTTTTATACTTCTCACTTTTGCGGCTTCTTCTAAAGCGCCTAACTCAGCCGCTACTTCTTTGTCTTGCTTTCCGTAATCTCGAGCGGCAATATCTAAAATATCGCTGAGGTCTGAAGCATCTCCCGATTTTGATATTCGGCTTAGTACATCAGGATGGTACTCTTCCGGAATTTTACCGTCCCTGTAAAGATTAACTAAAGGCTTAACCGTTTCAGGATTATTTGCTGATTTTAAGGCAAAAGCAGTCTTTTTTGAGCTACCGAAGAAATTGCTATTTGCGTTAAATTCTCTTAGCCACATGGGTTCCAACTCACGCATGGTTTGCCAAAGCGCAAAATCTAAAAACTCGTCCATCGGTTGTTCAACTGCCGACAATGAGGTTCGAGCAGCTTCTGCCGTTTTGAGCTTTCTCAGACCGATAACAGCCTCCAAGCGAACCTGCGGATGCTCGTCTTTTACCGCTTTCGCTAAGATTTCACCGGTATTTTTCAATCGCTTATCCCAAAGCTGCAATGCTCTTATGCCGGCAGCTCGGGCATGTGGATTTTTGGCATTTAACAAACCTTTCAGTAGGGGTTCATTAACAACATCGAGCAATTGGTAAACCCAGAGCGCCTCTAACTGTTGATGTTCATAATCGGGATCTTGTTTATCCAAATCTGTTAACCATTTTTCGAGCGCCGGAATCACTTCTTTTGCTCCCTTCTGTTTTAACACTTGTTTTGCTTGTGTCCGCGTCCAGTTCTCAGGTAACTTCAAAGCATCTAACAATTCGCTTACGGTAGCTTTAGGTAGATTAGGAATTTTTACTAAAGGTCGGTTTTTGGCTACAATGCGCCATATCCGGCCGTGCTGCTGATCTCGGCGGGGGTCGTGGAAGTCGACCTCACCGTGTTGGATGATCGGGTTATACCAATCTGCCACATAAATAGCTCCGTCCGGACCGATTGAAATATCTACCGGGCGAAAAGCCACATCGTCTGTCCACATCAAATCACCCACTTGTTTTGAGGCGTAGCCGCTGCCTTGCTCTTCTGTTTTAAAGCGATTAATCCGGTTTGCCCTGAAATCATTTGTTATTAAGGTGCCTTGCAGCGAATCCGGCAAATGTCTGCCTGATATAATATCCAATCCGCTATGCTTAGGCTGACCGGGATTTAAACCGCGAATAATACGTTCAGCTCCGAGGGCGGTTGTAAAAGTTGCTCCCGGGAAACCGTAGTTTATACCTTCTTCTCCCGCTCCATCAGTTAAAAACGATTGTCCCCACCGGTCGAACTGTAGTCCCCAAGGGTTTACTAACCCTCTTGCGTAAACATCCAGTTCGAGAGTTTGAGGTTGTAATTTCCATACACCCCCGCCTTCCAAACGCTTTACACCGGTGGGCGTTTCTACGTGACTGTATATATAAATAGACTGGTTAAAATAGAGTCGGCCCTCGGGTCCCCATCGAAAAGTATGAATAAGATGGTGAGTGTCAGCTGTGCCGAAGCCGTTTAATATCCTGCGTCTTTTGTCGGCCTTGCCGTCGCCATCTGTATCGGAGAAATGAAGAATTTCAGTGGAATTGGCAACATACACTCCGCCGTCGCCGGGTAGAATCCCGGTAGGCGTGAGCAAGCCTTCCGCAAAAACGGTAGACTTATCCGCTTTTCCGTCCTTGTCCGTATCTTCCAGCACAAATATCTTATCGTTAGCTTGTTCCCCTGTTTTCAAATGTGGATAAGCCGTGCTGCTTACCACCCATAATCTGCCTTCTGCATCCCAGTTCATTTGAATGGGTTTTGCTACTAAAGGATCAGCGGCAAAAAGCGTTACTTCATAACCTTCGGCTAATTTAAATGACTCAAGCTCCTTTTGCGGATTCGGGTCGGGGTAGTCCTTATTTTGAGTATCATAGGCAAGCGCAGTTATTAGCAAGGTAATCGATATACCGATCAATATCACCGCGGGCGTTTTGAAGAACTTATAACTATTTGTTTTTGCAACTCCCACAGCTTTTATTTCTTTACTATTATTAAAGAATTTTTCTTGGTTAATCTTTTTTCGCAACTTAAATACACTCATGTTACTTTACTCGGGTAAGTTGGTAGGTTATGCGTTTCGGAACGCGATTTAATGCAATTTCACTTTCAAGCCAAGTGATTATATAATTCAGATCTTCCAAACCCTGCTTGTGTCTTCCTTGCTCGTACGAGCGGAAACCGATAATATAGGTTTTGTTAAGCGGGCGATATTGATGAAAATACAAATCGTTCTTCTTAACAATTAAGTCTCGTAAAAACTCTGCCTGACTGAATGCCGGGCCTTGTTTTAACACAACACCTTCGGCCCATTTTTTTGAAGACGCCGTCATAACCTGAGCACCGTTAGCGCTTAAAACATACATCCCCTTTTTTAAACCGTTTACTTTTAACACCTGTACAGTATCTTTTATTATCCCGTCATCTTTTGGAAACGGAAGTGCTAATTGATATTCGTCCACATTAAACTTTACGCCAGATCTTCTACCGATAACAGTGGCATTTTTTACCTGTGCCGATACGTCTACATTTTGTTTATCAAGGGTAATACTCATATTCGATTTACGGGGCACTAAACCCAAACCTTTCTCAAACGCACAGGCAAGTTTGTAATACCCGCGTTCGTTTAAATGAATTCCGTCTTCAGTCAGTTGTTTATTTTTTTCGCGGTCTGCAAAAGAATCAAACAGGTTAATATAGTTTTTATTGCGTTGCGAAGCGATCGTTGAAATAGCATTATTGTACAACTTTAAATTAGTGTTTTGAGTTGTTAAAGCTGTAGATGTGTCCGGAGCTAGGCTCGGAATAGTAGAAAGAAGAACCGTTCGGGAACTTAGTTTATCTATCGTGTCCAGAAGTTGATTTAAGCCTTTCTCGAAACGAGGCAAGCCCTCTTCTCCTTCAGCGGCTTCCACCGCCCCGTAAGCAACAAACACAAGAGTAGGTCGAGTTGCCTTTAATTGTTTAATGAGCCAGTCATAAGGTGTGGGCGGGTTAGTAAAATCTCCGCGGGCATCTCCAAATACGTTGTCGCCGGTCCATCCGATATTTCTAAATGAAACTAAGCTGTCGGCCGCATGCGTTGATAATACAAATTCTAAATAGCCGTAGGGCAGATCGTTCTGAAACAGTGAATTCCCTAGAAAAGCAATTCTCTCGCCGCTCTTAATCTCGAAACCCGAAGCAGGCAAGCCATGCCGGTTAGAGACTTTTGTTTGTGAAACCACCCGGTGAGCGAAAAACATGCTAAACAGCAGAAAGAAGTGGATGTAATTTTTCGTAATGGTAAATCGTATCATCAAAAATAAAGATCTCTTTTAGGGTTTATTAGGCTTGGCGATTCTACTAAAATATTTTAACTATTACTGCCTCTAAGAGGTAAATACTTGAAACCTATTGTATTTTTTTTGTGAAGATTTACAATCGGCAATCTCCGGTAAAAAACGGGTGTGTGTGTACATTGAAGTCAGAGCTAAAGCCGACTAAATAAATTCCTAATGTAAACCCATTTATAGCAATGTCAGTCGTTTGAAGATTTTATTTCGATACCGATAATTTTACGCGGCAACCAAACTTCCATTTCTCCCTCTCCCCGATTTGCCCAAGTGAAATAAGGTATTGCCACCACTTTTCTATTCGCTGTTTTTATCGAAAGACCGTCTGCTGCGGTTTCGAGCTGAGGCGCTGTGGCTTCAAGCGTAACAATTCCGCCAAGTTTATTTTCTTTATAATTGCTTGTAAACTTTGCATTATCAGGAATAAGAATATTTTTAACCGACCCGGTGTTGTCGGCATGTTCGAAACAATAAACTAAGGGACCTCGTTGCAAAGCTACTTTGTTACGATTATCTACAATACTGTCTATCGCTGTTATTCTTCTCACTTCCATGGGCAAATCTAAAGCAACCACATCTCCTTTTTTCCACTCTTTATCTATAACGGCATACCCGCTTTCTATCTCATATGGAAAGGGTTTGCCATTAACGGAAAGTTTAATTTCACCGTTTGAATGATCGCTAAACCGGTAAGTATTGCCGGGAACAGGTTGACCTGTCGCCCAGCCCGGAATTCGGATATGCACAGGAAATTTTGCCTTTTTTTCAGGATAAACTGATATTTCTACAGTTCCTTTCCAAGGGTAATTTGTTTGCTGTTTAAGGTTAATTGTATTGTTCTTTAGCTTAATTGCCGTATTACTGCCTACAAATAGATTTACCCAAATACCGGTTTCCGATTTAGAGTAAATATAATCCCCTAAAGATTCTACAAGCCGGGCTATGTTAGACGGACAGCACGCTGTACCGAACCATTCGCTTCTTTTGTAACCTCCGTTTGATGCCAAGGGATTGCCATAAAAAAACCGATCTCCGGATAAGGAAAGTCCGTCCAACGCTCCGTTATATAAGCTTCTTTCCAGCACATCAATATATTTGCCCTCTCCTGTAAGCAAGTTCATACGTTGATTCCAAAGTACCATACCCACAGATGCACAAGTTTCGCAATAGGCGTTTCGGTTTGGCAAATCGTAATCTTTACTGAAGCCTTCGTTACTGCCCGAAGATCCGATTCCTCCGGTTATGTACATGTTTCGGTAAACTACATCTTCCCACACGGTTTTCATTGCGTGCATATACTCCGGATTATTTTTTGATTTTCCGACGTCTGCCGCGCCGGTATATAAATACATTGCTCTAACCGCATGTCCGGTTATTTCTTTTTGATCTTTCAAAGGGACTTTATCCTGAGTATATTCAGGAGATTTCCATTCATCCCAAATTACCCCTTTTCCGTATCCGTGTCCGCGTTGCCGGAGATACCAATCTGCTAGGTCAAGATATTTTTTCTTGTTGGTGGCATGATAAAGTTTCACTAAGGCCAATTCAATTTCCTCATGCCCGGAAACCCAATTTAGGTTCTTCAGTCGAAAAGTTTCGTCTATATGATCTGCAAATCGTGTAGCTACATCTAAAAGCTTGCGCTTACCTGTGGTATTATAATACGCAACGGCAGCTTCAATTAAATGGCCGGCGTTATAATCTTCATGCTTTTCCATGTCGGTCCAGCGTTTGTCTAATCCCGTAAGGGTATAGTAAGTATTCAGATATCCGTCTGCCAATTGAGCTGATGCAATTTTATCAATCCACTCATCTGCCTTTTTTTCGAGCACTTGGTCGGGGTGATTTTTTAAAGAGTAAGCAATTGCTTCTAGAGCCTTGTAAACATCAGAATCATCATAATAAATACCCTCGTGCTTCTCGCCCTGATTTCGGGCCACTTTTTCAAAGTTTCTGATTCGCGGAGTTTTTACTTCCGTTTGATCAATGCATACCGGAATGGTAACAGAACTTACTGTTTTAATCTTAGGTGTCCAAAAATTGTCAACAATATTAACCTTCGAAAAACTTACGGGTTCTATTTGAGCAAACGTATTCTGTGCGTAGTTTTTTTGAAAAAAAAGCAAAGCAATCCAGCAAGCTGTAATAATTTTTTTCATCTATCCGGTTTTATAATTGGTTTGCGTATTAAACGGATCTAAACATAAACAATTATTGCTGATTACGAATTTATCATAAAAAAATTCGAGAGAGAAGTATGGTTCTCTGCGTGCAGATTTTACATAAAGCAACCGATCTGAAAAAGCGCTGATCAAGTAAAAACAATCCTTACTTAAAAATAACTTCTGTAGCTCCGTAACCGAATTTTTCTTTTCGAGCATCCATGAACGTTTTTACCTGTGGATGTTTACCCAGCGCTTTATGAATTCCATTCTTTAACGTGCCGTTCCCGATGCCGTGTATAAAAATCAAGGTGGGTAGTTTATGAACAATAGCGGCATCAACCGATTTTTTAAAAACCTCTAATTGGGTTCTTAAGATTTCACTGTTGCTCAGAAATTGATAATCATCCCGCAGTTTCTCTATGTGGAGGTCAATTTCTTTTTTGGGAATTTCAATGGTCTTTTTTTCCTCGGTGGGCTTGAAAAAGCTTTCTTTTAATTTTTCCGGATCTACCTTCAACTCATCTTCGTCAATCCGAATCAACCAGCCTTGTTGTTTAGATCCCGGGATTTGTTTCTTACTCCCTGAAAAATCTTTTGCTTTAAATTTTTCCTCGAATAAAAGCGGTGTTACAGGAGGAATATTCTGTGGTGTGAAAAATAGAATTTGGAAATATAATTTCGGCCAAAGGCTCAGTTCGTTAAGCGAAGCAGTAAACACTTTAAAAAAACCGGCGGAAGCAATAATTCCGGCAAACTCGCCCTTAAATTTGTCTTGTTTCTCTATAGTGAGCGTGGCGTAAAGCTTAAAAGAGGTTTCATTAATCAGATGAAAATGAACTACAGAAGTTTTAGCTTGGTCAGGAATTACAGCCAAATACACTCCTTTTTGTCGGAATTCTTCTGCCGGAATATATTTTTCCTTTTCCGGTTCATCTTCACCTCGTGCTTCGTGCTTGGTTTGACCATAAACATGGGTAATTTTAGAAACAGGGACCGGAACTTCAAAATCGTCTTCATCCGTTACACCAACCATTTGCTCGTCAATAATTCGCGTTATAATTCCCTCTCTGCGTTCTTCAACAAAACGAACAAAATCACCGAGTTTAAATTTCATAAATAGTCGGTTAGTTTGATATTACTTAAGTTATGACAGCTTCGGATTGCACTTTCAATTATTCGACCTCCTTTGCAGATGCCGAAGTAATTGACGGAATATTGTTGAAAGATAACTTTTTATTATAGAAAAGCCTCAATCTACTGCCAAAGTATATAAGACGGGATGTTTTTCGTCCTTAAGATAATCAATAATTGTTAAAATTTTTTGCAGGACAATTCTTTGAATTTATAAATTATGTCTTTATCTTTCAATAATTCCGATAAAGTAGTACTTAGAGTTGCAGAATTATTAAAAAATACGTTCCAACTAATCTCCCGGGTAAAGTGGTCCTAGAAGTCGCTCTCTTACCAAAACAGCTATAGTAGTATGTTGGGCAAGAGCACCCACCAAACAAAAAATATAAACAGTGGAAATATTTACAGTTTCCTGAAAGAAAATTAAGTAAGGATTAACACAATTATAACTTTTTCCTGTTTATTAAGAAATAAGTCAAGATACTATGAAATTATTGTACCTAATTACCTAACCCGTGAACCAAATGCTTGTTTTAAACAAATTTCTAGCTTTTCTGGCTTATACCAGGAGAGTATTTTTACAACTAAAACATCCGGAAAACCTAAAGTACGTGTATCTGATTTTTAGGGGATTTACTCCTAATAAAGGATATTTTTATGATTTCAAAAGCCATGGTTACGACCGATATGTTACTGATAAAACACGGTATCTTGAAAACACTTTTATTAATTTTAAATATCAAAACTTATTTAAAGACAAGTATTCTAATTACCTTTTTTTAAGACAGTATACAGGCAACGTTGTACCGATATATGCGTTGGTCGACAAAGGCATGTGTTTCTTTGTGGATAAATATCCGAATTTGGAGACCATGCTGCGTGAGGAGAAAAAATTTGTACTGAAACCTCGTACAGGATGGGGTGGAAAAGGCGTGGTTGTGTTGGAAGTATTAGAAAATGAGGCTTTTCTTAACGGTAACCCCACAAACCTTTCAACTATTTTTTCCGAGTTCGATAACTATGTATTAGTACCCTTTATAGAGCAGCATGAGTATTCTCGCAATATTAACCCGGGAGCCCTTAATACCATCCGATTTTTAACCGGGGTGCTTGATGATGAGGTTCAAATTATAGGTGCGATACACCGTTTCGGCAGCAGTTTAACCGGCTGCGTTGATAATTTTTCGCAAGGTGGCATCTCGGCGAAAATGGATCCCTACTCAGGCGTTATTGATGCTGTCTATTCCTTTAATGCCAAAACAAAAAGAAAATACAAAACAGATACACACCCTAATACAAAAGAACAAATTTTAGGGGTTGAAATACCGCATTGGCCGGTGGTAAAAAGAGAAGTTATACAACTTCATGACGCTATAAAATTTGTAAAATATATAGGCTGGGACATTGCAATTACTTCAGACGGTTACAAAATTATCGAGTCAAATCATGTATCCGATGTTGACGGTTTTCAAATACACGGACCGTTAATGAACAACGAGATTAACAGAAGATTTTATCAAAGCGTGTAATTGGATATCAGTTGTAAATATCTTTCTTCGCCGAAGCCAGTGTATTCTTCAACAAACCTACTATAGTCATCAGGCCAACTCCTCCCGGAACCGGAGTGATCCAAGATGCTTTTGGCGCGACGTTTTCAAAATCAACGTCGCCGTAGAGTTTAAATCCTGATTTTGTTTTAGCGGAGGTTTCGCGATTAATTCCTACATCAATAACTACAGCTCCCTCCTTTACCATGCCGGCAGTAATAAAATTTTTTCTCCCGATGGCAGCTACTATAATATCTGCCGATCTAACTATTTCTTCTAAATCCCTTGTCTTGCTATGCGTTAAAGTAACGGTACAATTGCCCGGATTAGCGTTTCTCGCCATTAAAATGCTCATTGGGCTGCCTACTATATTGCTTCTTCCAACTACTACGCAATGTTTGCCTACCGTATCAATTTTGTATGCTTCGAGCATTAGCATAATTCCGTATGGAGTTGCCGGAATATAACATGGAAGATTTCGCATCATCCTTCCTAAATTAATAGGATGAAAACCGTCTACATCCTTTCTGTGATCAATTTTATCCGTTACTTTTTCCGGATCAATATGTTTGGGCAAAGGCAATTGAACAATTAAACCGTCAACGTCGGCGTCGTTGTTAATTTCCTCAATCTTGTTCAGCAACTCTTCTTCCGATACAGAATTATCATATCGAAAGAGGCTCGATTTGAATCCAACCTTCTCACAGTTTTTCATCTTACCGGCAACATACGTTTCGCTACCGCCATCGTTTCCCACTAAAATTGCTGCTAAGTGCGGCTGTCTTCCCGTTTTCGCCAAAACGCCGGCCGCTTCTTCTGCTATTTCAAGTTTAAGTTTTTCTGAAAGGTATTTTCCGTCTAATAATTGCATTGGGAGATATGAGTTTGAGATTTGAATAATGAGACCGGCATGGCCCCCCAACTCTATCTCATATTAAAAATCTATTTATACGATATAAGAATTTAAACAGGTTCGGTCTTAAATCTCATATCTCAATACTAAAATCTAAACTAATCTAACTTCAAAACCGCCATAAAAGCCGATTGCGGAATCTCTACGTTACCTACCTGACGCATCCGTTTTTTACCTTTTTTCTGTTTCTCTAAAAGTTTCCGTTTCCGAGAAATATCACCCCCATAGCACTTTGCGGTAACGTCTTTTCTTAACGCTCTAACGCTTTCTCTTGCTATAATTTTAGCTCCGATTGACGCTTGAATTACAATTTCAAATTGCTGCCGCGGAATTAATTCTCTAAGCTTCTCGCAAATTTTCTTTCCGAAATCATAAGAATTGCTTCGGTGAATAAGCGATGATAAGGCGTCGACAGGTTCGGCATTTAAACGAATATCTAAACGTACTAAATCCGATTGGCGATAACCCGTTTGGTGATAATCAAACGAAGCATAGCCCTTGGAAATAGTTTTTAACCTATCGTAAAAATCAAAAACGATCTCGCCCATCGGCATCTCGAAAGTTAGTTCAACACGGTCTGAAGTAAGATATGATTGATTCATGATGACCCCTCTCTTCTGAATGCAAAGAGACATTACCGGTCCTACAAACTCTGATTTTGTGATAATGCTTGCTTTTATATAAGGTTCTTCCACAAAATCAATCTTACTCGGATCCGGCAAATCCGAGGGGTTATTCACAATTATTTCGTCGCCTTTAGTAGTATATGCTTTATAAGATACGTTCGGTACTGTGGTAATCACCGTCATATCAAATTCGCGCTCAAGCCTTTCTTGGATAATCTCCATATGGAGCATTCCGAGGAATCCGCAACGGAAACCAAAACCTAATGCAGCAGATGATTCCGGCTCGAAAACGATAGAAGCATCATTCAGCTGCAGCTTGTGCATGCTTTCGCGAAGCTCTTCGTACTCATCGGTATCAACCGGATAAATTCCGGCAAATACCATCGGCTTCACTTCTTCGAAGCCTTGAATAACATCCTTACTTGGCCTGTCAACATGGGTAATAGTATCTCCAACCTTTACCTCACGAGCTTCTTTTATGCCCGAAATAATGTAACCTACGTCTCCTGTTTTGATTACATCCTTCGGTTGTTGAGTAAGTTTTAAAGTCCCGACTTCATCGGCCAAATATTCTTTTCCGGTGGCAACGAATTTAACCTTATCGCCTTTACGAATTTCGCCGTGAACCACTTTATAATAGGCAATGATTCCTCGGAAGGAATTGAAAACGGAATCAAAAATTAAAGCTTGCAATTCGCCGGTAGGATTTCCTTTTGGAGAAGGCACACGATCAACAATAGCACGCAAAATATCAAGAACACCCATACCGGTTTTGCCGGAAGCAGGAATTATCTCTTCTCGTTTACATCCTATTAATTCTACAATTTGATCTTTAACCTCCTCGGGCATTGCGCCGGGAAGATCCATCTTATTTAAAATCGGGATAATTTCAAGGTCTTGCTCCAGCGCTAGATATAAGTTGGAAATGGTTTGAGCTTGAATTCCCTGAGCCGCATCAACAATTAGTAATGCACCTTCGCAAGCAGCTATCGACCGTGAAACTTCATACGAAAAATCCACATGCCCCGGTGTATCAATAAGGTTTAAAATGTATTGTTGCCCATCTAAGGTATAATTCATTTGAATAGCATGACTTTTTATAGTAATGCCTCGCTCCCGCTCCAAATCCATATCATCAAGTAATTGGGCTTGAGCTTCGCGTTGGGTAATGGTGTTGGTGTATTCAAGTAAACGATCGGCTAAAGTACTCTTACCATGATCGATGTGTGCAATAATGCAGAAATTACGAATGTGCTTCATTTTGAGTTTGCAAAGATATAATTACGGGCGGGAATAATTATAGATACATATTAAATGAACTTTAAAAGACCGAGCGTCTGACATAAGGCGGTATATTTGCGGCTCGAAAAAAACGCATGAAACAACAAGTGCCCGAAGACGGAACCCTTTTACCTTTAATGGAAGAATTTTACACCATTCAAGGTGAGGGCTATCACTCCGGCAAAGCCGCTTATTTTATCAGGCTTGGAGGTTGTGATATAGGCTGCCATTGGTGCGATGTTAAAGAAAGCTGGAATGCAGATCTTCATCCGCTCACTTCCGCCGGTCAAATTGTAGAGAATGCCTGTAAGTACCCCGGGAAGGCTGTAGTAGTTACCGGAGGCGAACCTTTAATCTATAATCTCGACTGTCTCACCGCTCAACTTCAAGCAAAGGGAATTAAAACATTTATTGAAACCTCCGGGGCCTATCCGCTTTCAGGTACATGGGATTGGATTTGTCTTTCTCCAAAAAAATTTAAAGCTCCGCGACCTGAAATTGCTCCGCTTGCCGGAGAACTAAAAGTTATCGTGTTTAACAAAAGTGATTTCGCCTGGGCAGAAGAGCATGCCGCAACCGTATCGTCAAACTGCAAACTTTACCTGCAGCCCGAATGGTCTAAATCTTCAGTAATAACCCCTCTCATTATTGAATACGTGATGTCAAATCCCAAATGGGAAATCTCGTTACAGACACATAAATTTTTAAACATTCCATAATTTCCTTCCTTTTATTTTAACTTTATTTTACCACAACCTGCTAACGGCGATTTCGTACAAAAGAAGTTAATGAGGTACATTTTTATCTTCCTACTATGCTTTTTCGGCACTTTCATATATGCTCAAAAGCAATCCGGCAATAAACAAGCCGAAAAACTTTACGAACAGGCAGGCCAATCTATTTCGTATCGGTTTTATGATAAAGCACTTGAGCAACTTAAACAAGCGGTAGAAGCCGATCCCGCTTTTGCATCAGCTTGGCAGCAAATCGGCGATATTAATCGAAAGCTTCAAAATTACCCCGAAGCAGTAAAGAACTATCAAAAGGTTTTAAATATTGATGCTGAGTTCAGCCCACTAACCTACTTTGCTTTAGGCGAGAGTGAATTAAATACGGGTGAGTACGAAAAAGCCTTGGAGCATTTTAAAAAGTATTCGACCTCACCAAATCTTACCGATAAAAGCAAACAACTGGTTGCAAAGTATATTTCTGATTGTGAATTTAGTTTAAACGCAATTAGAAATCCGGTTGATTTTAAACCGATAAATTTGGGCCCGGGAGTAAATTCTGCCGAAGCTGAGTATTTGCCGGTTATAACTGCGGATGAGGAAACAATAATCTATACTCGAAAGAAAAACAATAACGAAGATTTTTTTAAGAGCAATAAGAAAGGCTCGGATTGGCAGCCGGCTAATTATTTAAGCAGAAACATAAATACTGATTCTTTTAATGAAGGTGCTCAATGTATTTCTCCGGACGGGATGTATCTGTTCTTTACGGGATGCAATAGACCCGACGGGATGGGTAGATGCGATATCTATGTTTGCCGACGGGAAGGTAAAGACTGGAGCAAGCCTTTTAATATAGGAGCCCCTATTAATACTTCCGGCTGGGAATCGCAACCTTCTTTAAGTGCCGACGGAAGGACGCTTTATTTTGTAAGTACTCGTCCCGGGGGAATCGGCGGCTACGACTTGTACAAAACTGAATTAAAAGAAGGCGGCAGTTGGGCTATTCCGGTAAATATGGGCCCGACTATTAACACCCCGTATGACGAACAATCTCCGTTTATACATCCCGACGACCAAACGTTTTACTTTTCATCCAACGGTTGGCCGGGATTAGGAAATAAAGATATTTTTTTAAGCAGAAAAGACGCCTCGGGAGCTTGGACCAACCCTGTAAATTTAGGCTATCCCATCAATACATTTAAGGAAGAGAGCAGTCTCACTATCAGCAGCGACGGGAAAACTGCTTTTTTCGCCTCCGATAAGGCGGGTGGACAAGGTAGTTTGGATATCTATTCTTTTGGATTGAATAACAAGCTCAGGCCGAAACCTGTAACTTATGTTAAAGGAACGGTTTTCGATAAATCTTCGAAGAAAAAGCTTGAAGCAAAAATTGAAATCATCAGCCTAACCGATAATAAAATAGGTTTTGAAGATAATACTGATTTTGAAACCGGCGATTTTCTTGCTACAATGTCGGTTGGCAAAGCCTTTGCACTTAATGTGGCTAAAGAAGGCTATTTGTTTTATTCGCAAAATTTTTCTTTGCAAAATCCGGCAAGTGCCACAAAGCCATTTAACATAGAAGTTCCGCTGCAAAAAATTGAAGTAGGCGGTAAAGTGGTTTTAAACAACATCTTTTTCGAAACCGCCAAATTTAACCTCCTGCCCGAATCTAAAGTAGAACTAATGCAATTAATAGGGTTTTTAAATGCAAACCCCAAGATTTTTATAGAAATTGGCGGCCACACAGATAACGTGGGTGAAGATAAATCAAATCAAGTTCTTTCCGAGAATCGCGCAAAAACGGTTTATAATTACCTGCTCAACAACCAGATACATGCATCTCGTTTAACTTATAAAGGTTATGGTGAAACTTTGCCTGTTGCAGAAAACGGCTCAGAAGACGGCCGCCAAAAAAACAGAAGAACTGAGTTTAAAATAATAAAGATGTAGGTGCACTTGACCCGGTTGATTTCGGAAGCATTTTTTCATTGCACTACTTAAATTATTCTGCTCGAAGAATTTTAATGAACGAAACGGATTCTTAAAGAAAATCCCGAAACTTGCATTTTTAAAGAAACCGATGGTCAACATAAAAAAAATTCTAATAATAACCGGCGATGCTGGAGAAAGCTTTGAAGTATTGTATGCTCTGCATCGCTTTAAAGAAGAAGGTTATAACCCTATAATAGCTGCACCGACAGTAAAACGCTTAAATCTTGTTATCCACGATTTTGAACCCGGATGGGATACGTATGTAGAGCGACCCGGGTATATTGTGGAAGCAGACATTACTTTCGACCAAATGCAAGAAACCGATTATGAGGCAATTCTTTTAATAGGCGGAAGAGCACCCGAATACTTAAGAAACGACAAACGAGTAATAGCAATTGTGCGCCGGTTCTATGAAAACACAAAGCCTGTTTTTGCAATTTGCCACGGAATTCAAATTTTAGTAACAGCCGGATTAGTAGATAAAAAGAATATTACGTGTTATGAACACGTAAGGTTTGAAGTGGAATGTTGCGGCGGTACTTATATTGAAAATGAAGAGGCAGTTGCCGACGGAAACATAATTACCGGCAAAACTTGGCAATCGCATCCTGAATTTTTTAAGCTTGTTTTTAAATTATTAGGACAGATACGTTTATAAGCAAACAGATTTCGTAAGGCAGAACCGTTCACTTCTTTTTAAACCGTATTAAAAAACCTCCTCCCGGAGCCATCTTGATTGTAAGCTTTTCATTAGAGGTTATGGATTGTTTATTGATCGAATAGTCCGAACCGTAACGATCGGCGTTAACCCCGTCCCGGCAAATTTCAGCTTCAAAGTTGCCGTCTCCTAAAAAATCTAAATTCAACTTTATTTCTCTTGTTGTCCAGTCAGTCATTCCGGCAAGAAACCAATCATTTCCTTTTTGGCGGGCGGTAACAATGTAATCCCCAACTTTCCCCTGTAAAACTTTTGTGTTATCCCACGTGGTTGGCACACTTCCTAACAGGCTCATAAATTCGGGTTCCAGTAAACCCTGCGAGGGATTGCCGGAAAAGAACTGAACCGGACTTTCGTAAACTACAAACATCGCCAGCTGGTGGCAGCGGGTTCCCTGCGACATAACTTTTTCGCTGATCGGCTTAAAGGTTTTTTGAGTAGCATTGTCAAGTAAGCCGGGTTCGTAATCCATCGGGCCGCCGGTCATTCTGATAAAAGGCAATAAGAGGTCGTGTTCGGGAGTAGGTTTTTCTGACCAAATATTATATTCTGAGCCTAAAACGCCTTCACGCGTTAAAGCATTTGGCCAAGTTCGAGTAAATCCCGCAGGTTTAAAAGCGCCGTGAAACATTAACATTATCTTATGCCGGGCACAAGCTTCTGCAATCTTGTAATAGAAATTAACTGTTTTTTGATCGTCCCGATCGATAAAGTCAGTCATAATAAAATCTACTCCCCACTTATTGAATTGATCCAGGGCCGGTTCAAGTTGCTTTTCCAACGTCAGAGCCAAGGTCCACATACTAATCTTTATTCCCTTACTTTTGGCGTAAGCAGAAATCTCATTCATATCTACATCAGGATTTATCTTAAACAAGTCCTTGTAATCGCTCCATCCGGCGTCCATCATAATACGATCAAAACCGAACTTCTTCACAAAGTCGATATAGTATTTATAGGTAGCCGTATTAACGCCGGTTTTGAAAGGCACATTAAACAAATTGATACCGATAGTCCATTCATCAGTTCCCTTACCGGGCTTAATCCAACTTACGTCTTTAACTCTCGACGGTGAACCTAAACGATAAACCAGATCATTTTCAGGCAATTCCCGGTCTTCTTGTGCAATTAAAAATACCCGCCAAGGATACGTTCGAGTTCCCTTTGTTTTTGCAATATAATCTGCTCTTTTGGTAACCAAGTACTGCGGAAATTCTCCCTCCTGAATTTTCTCTTCAATCGGATACGGAGCAAAATCACCGATAAGCTTGTTTTGACCGGTTCCGCGAAGAAACATACCCGGGTAATCCTCCAAATCTGACTCTGTTATAACTATTTTGGGTGAAAATGTTTGAATTAAGGTGGGAGTAAAAATCAGATCAGTTGTCGCAACTTTTTCGATATTTTTTATTTTATACGGTTCTTCAAAACTCGTGTGATAAATGTCGGAATTGCTTCGAGGACTTACGGGCGAGTACCAAACCGAGTCTTCTTTGTTCAACACGACTTCTGCTTTTTCACTTTTTATTATTATCGAATCTTTAAACGAAGTTTGCCAGCGAAACGCGATGCCGTCGTTATACGCTCTTATGATTAGGCTTAAAGGTTTATTAAAGTGAACTGTGATCTCATTATACCTATCGGGAATAACTTTTCTTTTTTCGGCTACCGGTGGAATAATGGTTTCGTTAACCGATCTGGAAGTCGTTTTTGTTATAAACAAAATATCGGAGGTGTTCGTGGTTCCGGCAATATTCAACGCTATCCCGGAAGGCTGGACGATAAGTAGATTTTTAAAAAAAACCGAATAACGAATCTCCTTTCCGGCTTCAATTAGCACTTTTATTTCCCCGTTAGGCGATTTTACTTCTTGTTTTTCAGCCGAATAAGCGAAGAAGTTAACTAAAAAAGAGAGAAGAGCTATTAAATACAATTTCATTTCTATTTTCCGGAATGCAAAAACAAATCTACGTTATTACGATCGATCTCGATAGAACCGGTGATAATTGTATTCGGGATGGGCACTACTCCTGCCTTCGCATCATTAGCAGAAAGTTGTAAAGGCTGCTTGATCGTGATTAACATACAAAGGCATATTAATAGCGGTTGTTACCATCACGTATTCCTCATCGGGAGATAGTTTATCGGATGTTATAAATTTATCGGCCTCAGTTACTCGAGTGGTATTACCGGCTTCGGAACGAGGAGGAGGTTCGCAAGCGGCGATACTAAGTATTAAAAAAAGTGCTGTTAAAATACGTCTCCTAATTATCCCTAAAACTGTCTTTGGTTTAACCGCCCTTAGTGTATTCAATCTAATAAAATAGAGTCAGGTAAAATTTTTTCCGCAAATCCTAAATCCCAGAAGTAAGATTTAGGCCAAGCAGGCAAAGGCTCAACATCTTTACCCGAATACCACATCTTAATTTTGTTATCCTTTATTAAGGCCGAAGCAAAAGAAGCAGTATTTGCATCCCACTCACCTTTTTTACCTCTTCTTAAAACAGGATTATGTGGAGATTTAGTCCAATTTATTCCGTCTGTTGAATAGGCATACCCGGTTTCTTGTCCGTAATTGTCGCCTTTGTTAACTCCCCCGAACCACATGTGGTAATAACCCCTATATTTTACAACATGAGGATCCTGTACATACACTTCATCCCATTCACCTTTAGATGTTTTTAAAACAGGATTGCCCTTATATTTCGTCCAATTAATGCCGTCGGTGGATGTGGCGTATCCGATGTTTACTTTTCCGTCTGTCTCTTGCCCGTTAACTTCACAATCGTACCCTGCATACCACATTTTGTACGTATGGCCTTCTTTCAATACCGAAGGGCCTTCTATAAAGCAATTATCCCAGCTTTTATTATTTCCTACCGATAATACTTGTCCAAGATGTTTTTTCCAGCTTATCCCGTCAGGAGAATAGGCATAGCCGAATTCGTATCGATGATCATTAAAAGTTTGCCCGGCATACCACATTTTATACCTTTCAGGATTGGCAGCCGCTGAATCAATAATAACGGTAACCGTTTCTACTCCTAAACTATCCCAACTCGTTTTACCAACGTCCATCACCGGGTTCTGCTTATATTTTGTCCACTTTACCCCGTCGGTTGAAGTTGCGTAAGAAATACTGTTATGGAAAACGGTGTCCGGGAGAACAACCCCGCCGCTAGTGTACCACATTTTATATTTTTCTTCGTGATATATCACCCAACAGTCGCTAATTGCGTAGAGGTCGTAAGAATATCCCTTCTCTCGTACTAATACGGGATTATTTTTGTTTTTAATCCACGATTTTTCCGCCCGCCTGTCGCTTGTTTTCTTTTCGGCTTTATTACAATTGTAAGAAAGCATAATAATCAAAAACAACGACACCATGTTTTTCATAGTCATTAGGGCTACTTCTCAACCCTCCTTAAAATCCATTGATCCAATCCCACCGCAACTATTAGTATCAAACCCAAAATAATTTCTTGCCAGTATCCCGAAAACACGGCCTATGATCAGCATATTATTTATCAAAGCTATAAAAAGTGCGCCCAAGAAAGCTCCCCAAATTTTGCCGTAGCCGCCGGTCAAACTTGCTCCTCCTAAAATAACCGCTGTAATAACGCGAAGTGCTAACCCGCGACCGGATGTAGAAAGCGCCACTCCTAATCGCGACGAGAGCAAAATTCCGGCAATGCCGGCTAATCCGGCAGATATTACGAACGCCAAAATCTTCATTTTTCACCTTTTAAAAGTTTGAATTTTACGTTCCTGAAACCTTTTCCGGAAATGTCTCTTACTTCAAGATTGACTTCGGAGCCGGCGTTTGAACTGTAAGCAGCACTTAACAACTCGCGACCAACCATCATCTTTACAATTTCGCCGGTGGATGTTGTTTTAGGATCTGCAGTTCCTTGTAATCTTCCGTCTTTAAGCACATAAACTACATCGGCAATCTCTTTAATCTCAGCCATTCTGTGCGATATATAGATTACTGCAACTCCTTTTTCCTTTAACTGCCTGAGGATTTTAAATAGGGTTTGGGTTTCAGTATGTGCAATCGAAGCTGTAGGCTCGTCTAAAATTAAAAGCTTAGGGTTTACGGCTAGGGCCTTCGCAATCTCTACCATTTGCTTTTCGGTAGATGAAAGTTTTCCTACCGGAGACTTTGTCGAGATTGACTCGAGCGAAAGCGTTTTTAACAAGCGGCCTGCTTCTTCATACAGCTTCGTGAAATCGATAGTTCCATAAGAAATTTTAGGCTTGTTTATCGGAAAAATATTTTCAGCCACGCTTAAAGAATCAACTAAACTTCTTTCTTGATAAACAATACTGATACTCAGCTTTTGCGTCGCTTGTGCTGTCGGAACACTTATCTGAGTTTTCTCCCAAAAAATCTCTCCCGGATCCGGTGCAATGTTGCCTGAAATAATATTCATTAAGGTACTTTTTCCGGCACCGTTTTCACCGCAGATGGCATGTATTTCCCCTGCACCAAATTCCAACGACACGTTTTCCAATGCGCTAATTCCCGAAAAAGACTTCGATATTTTGCTGATTTTCAGCATTTAAAATTTAATTACCTGTCCTGTTTCTGCAGATTTGTAGCACGACCACACTAACTCTACTGTTTTAAAATTATCCTCCCCCGTAGTTTCACTGCTCCCGCCTTGTAATCCGTTTAAAATGTCACGGTTACAATCCACAATGCTTGAATGCACAACCGCATATTTTGGATCTGACCAATTATAAGGTGCCGGGCGGATTATTTGAGACTCTGTTCCTTTTCGTGTTGCAATTTTAAGTTCAAAATCGTGAGTTAAATAAATTGAACCTTCCGCCCCCTCAATCAATATTAGCGTTTGCGGAAAAGCTTCTTTTTCGAGAATAGATGCATAAGACATCTCTGCATAGCAATGCAAATCGTTTTCCATCTCCATTAAGACATTAGCAACGTCTTCCCCTTTTATTTTCCTGTTTACTTTTTGTGTTAAGCAATACAAGCTTTTGGCTTCGCCAAACAAAAACCGACAAATATCAAGCGTGTGCGAACCGATATCAGTCAAAATAAATTTCTCGATTTCTGCAAGAAAGGGCTGACTATCATATACAGGAAAACCAGAAACAAAGGAAACGCGGGCCTTAAAGGGCCTACCTATGATACCTGAATCCATAGCTTCTTTAACCGCCCTTATCGGTGCTTGCCAGCGAAAGTTTTCGTGAATAAAAAGCTTAACACGATGTTCTTCGCAGGAGGCAAGCATTTTATGTGCCTCTAAATAAGACGAAGCCATGGGTTTTTGACAGATAATATGAACACCTTTTTTTGCGGCCAAAAGTGTAAACTCAGCGTGAGTATCAACGCCGGTAATGATGTCTACAAAGTCAAGCTGCTCGTTAGCCAAAAGCTCTTCTACTGAGTCGTAAACTTTGGGTACACCAAATTTTTTTGCTACAGCTTCGGCCTTAGACTTTGTTCGATTATAAACTGCTACCAATTCTACTCCGTCGAGTTCTTTCCAAGCCCCGATTTGATAATTTGACCAAAAGCCTGTACCGATTACAGCAAAGCGAAGACTACTCATTTTGCGACGGCAGGATCAGGATATTTTTTGGATGCATCATCAATTACTACAACCCAATCGCTTCCTCGCCCTTCAGAATGAGGAACAATTTCTTTAGTTCCGGTATTATCAAATGTTCCTAAGGGTATAGTGCGTCCGTCACGCGGATTAAAAAGGTATCCTTTTAAACTTTTTCCCTTGATTTTATCCGTTTTTAACGTGGTTTTTCTTCCATAAGGCAAATAAACAATAAGGAAATCGCCGTCTTTAGAAACTGCTGCGGTTTCATATTCCTGAGTTTCGGGATTATCTTTAGCGATTATACTTTGATCCGGTAATAATCTTTGCCAGTTCCGCTTTTCAAACATTCTTCGCATTAATCCAAGCTGCATAGCGCCGGAATGATTAAGTGCAGTTTTCCAGTGTGTTCGTGCCCAAGAAATCGGCTTTCGTTCTTCGGTGTACATCTGCCAAATATTATGGTTTCCGTAAGTATGACCGAACGCTCCGGTGAGTAAACTCCAGTAGGCCGACTGCCGAGTGTCAAAATCATCTAACCAACCGAATTTCCCGGGATTGAACTTATTAGGATGGTCTTCATAGCTTGGTTCACCATCTACGTGAGGCAGTATAGAACTTAGCGCAAATGCCTTTCTATTATACTCATAATGTTTTGAGTCTGTTGAATGTCCGGTTTGCGACATATGGAAGTCCATCCACTTTTCGTCTTTCACGAAGTCAAAAGAACTACTACCTCCGGGAGGATGATAGGTCATCAAATGCTTACCTCCGTCCCCCTTTTTAACGCCCTCGGCCATTGCTCTTATAATTTCCAGTTGCTCTGGATTCTCTATAGGTCTGTCACCACCAATTATCCAAACAATGAGTTTGTCTTTATATCGTTTACCTATATACTCTCCAAAGGTGCGAGCATTATCGGCAGTAAAAATTACCGGACCAATACCCCAAGCCTTGTTCCATTTATCACCCCACGAAGGAAGCATGCCTACTATCAATCCTAACTTTTCAGCTTTATTTACAACATAATCTACATGCTTGAAATAAGCTTCATTTGGTTTATTTGGATCGTTATCGATCAAGGGCTTTTCACCGTAAGGATTAGGATCATTTAAGCCGTCAAGTTCGGCAAGAACAACGGCTTGAATAACTGTATAGCCTTTGCTAGCTCTGTCTTGAAGATAAAGATCCGCCTCTTCTCGATTTAATCTGTGAAATAACTCCCACGCGGTATCTCCCAACCAGAAGAAAGGCTTACCGGCTGTGGTTTGCAAGAAATGCTTATCGGGACTCACCTTAAGTTGTGCGCTAGCCGACAGGCAAGCCAGAAAAAGAAAACAAGTAATAATTTGCTTCCCGATCATAGTTATATTAGTTAGTTAGTAGTTAGGTTCGATTGGTTAATTATCAGCTGAATTTACTATTTATTGGTGATATCGCGAACCTGTTGACGAATATCATCCGGTTCAAAAATAGACTGCCATCCTTCTTTAAACAAAAGCGGTTTTGCACGCTTACTGATTTTATAGGCAGCGTCTGAAAAAGTTCCGTTAACCTCTTTAAATAAAACTGCAATTTGAATACGCAAATGTCCCAATACAAAATCTCGTGCAGCTGCTTCCGGAACTCCTAAAGTCACAATTTTATCGAAACCTTCTTTAACAACTTCCATGCAGGTTTGAGCCAAAGTTTCAACCATCGCCGGCTCCAGAATAGCCATTTGCTCTAAGGTAATACGATGCGTCCTATCGATGGGTGCATACATGTCTTGAGCAACTTTTTCGCCTAAAATATAATGATCTTCGGTGCCGTGCATCAATGCAACCACAATAGATTGCTTTGCCGTAATTCCGCCGTAAAAATCACGGAAAGCCGGTTCGGTAGGTTCCCAATTGAAGATAGAAGGATGACAAGGGTGAGCGATAACATAGCCTAAATCATCCCTGTGGTGAATAACGCCGTCTAAAGGAGCGGCCGGATCGAGAGTAAGCACAAGTGCGCCGGTTTTCATTTTAGGAATTATATCATCCGAGATTTTACCGATGGCAACGTCAGGCACTGCAAGAATAACTACATCTGCATCTGCAATACTATCTTCTTGCTTACTTACCTGCACTCCCCGTTCGGCAAGGTTTTTAATTCCTTGCTCACTTACTTCCAAATAGTTTAAGTCATAAACGGGAGTTTTGAGAAAATTATCTGTCAAACGGCAGCCCATTTTTCCGCCTGCACCTACTAAAGCAATTTTTGTCATGATATATACTGTTGTAAATAATGTATGCTTTTTTCAACCCTATCTTTTTCTTCCGCAATTGTTTCTTCCCATGTATTTGCCGGATTAGACCAAAGCTCTAAAGTTCCGGTTCCGCATTTTCCGGCAGCTTTCAGTTTTAATATTATCTCCGGGATATTTAAAATTCCTTCGCCTGCCGCACAGCCTTCCACTTCAAAACCCATTTTATGGGCCACTCGTTTTATCCTTATGTCTTTAATATGCAGATTTAATGTAGAAGGAGCAAGAATTTCAATTACATAATCAACTCCTTCGTTTGCCCCCAGTGAGTTTGCTGTGTCCAAGCAAATTCCAACTTGTTCAGGATCGGTTGCTTCGATAATATCGGCCAAAATTTTTGCCGAAAATCTGTCATGATTTTCTATTGCCAAAATAATACCTGCCTTTTGTAATTCCGGCAACAACTCCTTTATTATTTTAATAACTTCTTTTTGGGTAGGATGAAAATCTACATCATCAATCACCACTCTCAGAAAAGGTGACTCTAGTTCTTTAGCAATTTTTAAATAGGATAAAATGTTCGCCGTCTCAAGTCTTCTTGTTCCGGCTTCTAAGCCGATTTCTAATCTTTCAGCCAAGGACTTTATTTCTGAAATTTGCTCTTCCGACAATTCGTCAAGAGGATAATTATCACCAATTTGCACCCGGCGTATTCCCTTTTCCCTTGCATATTTTAATAAATCCGGTACCGAAAGCACGGTTCCGGGTTTGAAACCGGAAACCCCTACTGCCCACGGAAACGTATATGTACTCAATCCTAATTGCAAGTGCGGTTTATAAATTAGGGCAAAAATGCTTCACATTCGGATAATTTGCTTGTAATGGTTTAGCCTATTTTTGAACTATTCTATCTTAATACCGAAAAAAGAAGAGATAACAGGAAAAATAGTACTAAGACTATTCGCGATTAAAGCGTTTACGGCTACCGCTTGATATTGTATTTTTACCTAAAACACATCTATTATGGCTATCCTTCATTTAGTAAATTGGAATGTTAACGGGCTACCCTCTATTTGTATTTGCAAAAAAGATTTTATAAGACAGCAGTATCCTTAATTCCGATATTTTGTGCTTACAAGAAACTAAAGCGGGGAATGAGGACGTGGAATCGTTGTGCAAGCAACTGCCAGAGTATAAAGTTTACGTCAATTCCTTTAGAGCCGGAGAAGGCTTTTCAAGAACCGCTGTATTCACAAAGGCCAAACCCTCAAAAGTTATTTAGAAATGAATATAGAAGAACACGATAACTTTTACCCGGTTACTGTACGAGTATTTAGGATCTTCCACTGTCCTATCTCTTTAAGGGTCAATATTTAAGTTTCGGCATTTTCTATCAAAATTTTCCGAGGTCTATACAGGAATAAATAGTAGTAAAGAATTACTCCTAATCCGGCAAAGAAGAAAACCGTAGCATAAGGCCTGAAACTGTCGTTGTAAAAAAACTCACCCACCATCCAAGTAGTGTTTGCGCAAATCCAAAGGCTTACAGCAATATTATGCAACAGTTCGCATCGGTCATGCCGACTTCTCCAAGATATATAAATTGCTAAAGTCAAAGTAGGTACAATCATTATAACACCTAAAAGATGCAAGTCCATCACCCAAAAGGTATCCTTCATCAGCCAGAGCGCTATATGAACGTTTTCAAACTGCCGTAATTTTTGCATAAAAAAAGCCGGCTGTTAAGCCGGCATAAAAGTATAAACTTCAGGAAAAATATAGCAAGCCTTTGCGCTTTGCTATTTAATCTGTTCAAAAACAAATACTCCTTTTTTGTTGGCAACAATAATGTCGGTTAATTTATCTTTAGTAATATCTTCTGTTAATACTTGAGTACCTACTCCCGAATCATCATCAATTAGATGCGGTACCCATTGCGGTTCTTTACCCGGTTTAAATTCAAACCAATACAAAACGGGAACTTGGAATTCTCCCGGGTCATTTCCCATGTGTGCAAAATATCTTTTTCCGGTTACCAAATCAGGATTTCCGTCTTTATTAATATCAATCAAAGAGGTTGCATGAGTTTGAGAAAATTCTTTAGTTATTAAATGAGTTTTCCAAGAAGGTTCAGCATTGCCTTCCTTTACCTGCTCGTGCCACCAAATACCAAAAGTGTGCGCTGAGCAACTGATTACATCGTTGTCGCCGTCTTTATCCACATCGATGGCGTGCATTTGCGAACAATTCTCTCCCAAAGCTGCTTCATGAAATTTCCAAGATGCTTGTTTTCGATTGGAAGGAGCTTCCCACCAACCCTCTTTAATTATAACATCTTTTTTTCCGTCTTTATTGATATCACCGTATCCCAATCCGTGAGAAAACCGTTCAGTGCCGGGAACATTGTTTTCGCTTATCGGGTAAACAGTCCATACTGTATCATTTTTTGCTTTCGGCGCTTTAACCCAAATCATTCTTCGCTGTTCCACATCTGCACATAGCAGATCTTTTCTGCCGTCATTATCCATATCATAAAAACCCGGCGATTCGTTGCCCGCAGTTGCAAATACTATTCGTTCTTTCCAATGTCCGGGTTTGTTTTTCGGGTTTTCAAACCATTTAACCTCCTTACCCGGAAAACCTACAATTATTACATCTGTCCACCCGTCATTATTCACGTCCATGCTGTAATCAATAAACGAGTCGCTGTAGCCTTTATCGTAGAAATATTGTACAGGTTTCGATATTTCATGTTTCTGCCAGGCAGGTGCTTCGAACCAGTAGGCCCCTGCTATTACATCAGTTTTACCGTCTTTGTTTATATCGCCTACAGCTGCTCCTTCTGATACGAATTCAGCGAGCAAAACGTGCTTTTTGAACTTTATATCGTCGGCATTTTTCTTTTGCGAAAAAGACGAGAAGGGCAATAAAATAACAAGTGCCGTAATTGATTTTATTAGTGGATTAGTCATAATTTTTGTTTTTACTTAATAAATTTAAATAACATTAAGACTTTTTTATAGAGAAGAAGGCCTCCATATAGTATTCCTGCACTTTTGTGCTTCTTCTTCTCTACTCATTTCTTTTTTTGTTAAGGCCGGGTTAGTTATCAACAAGGAGAAATTTAAGTAAATAAACCATGGCGCGGGTTAAAACTTCAAAAAAATTACAAACTATCATTCCGCCGAAAATTTTAAATTCAATTAAGCCCGTTTAGCCTGCCTTCGTAAATTGGTAGAAGCGGTCCTGATAGCACTTGCTGACATAACGAAATAGAATTCTATATTTTCAATGTTCCGTTTCTTAGCGGAGTTAAAAAATCTATTATTCGGAAAATCTACATTCACCACCTTTTCAAAGGTTACATTTCTCTTATTTTAATCTCTTTAAAAATCACGTCCATATCCATTCCTCCGTGTAACTGCAAAGCAATATGGCCTTGAGTCCTGCCGGGATCGTTAAATAACTCCGCAGTTTTCGTTCCGTTAACTGTTACTAAAATATTACCCTGTTTGGCACGTACATTCATTTCATTCCATTCTCCCGGCTTATACCATGTTTTTACTTGCTCTGCGGTAGGTTTTACTACCCATCCTCTGCCACCGGTTTCGTATAGACCGCCGGCGTCATTATTAGGGTCTATTTCTGCCTGAAAGCCGTACACTCCTACTTCACCACCCACTTCATCTACCCTGAAATATAAACCGCTGTTACCCTTAACCGCTTTGTATTTTATTTTTATTTCAAAGTCTTTAAAAACTTTATCACTTACCAATAGCCCGTGCCGCGATTCGGTCTTTCCGCTTCTGCCTACAATAGCTCCCTTCTCAACTTTCCAGTCACCACCCGGTATCATGTGCCATCCCTTTAAAGTTTTACCGTCAAAAAGATTTACCCATTTATCTTTCTTTTCAAACAAAATTCCCCAAGTATTATAAGAATAACTACCGGCAAAACCGATGCTAGCAAAATAGAGAGTAATTAAAAATGAAAGCTTTGCAAGTTGGTGATTCATACACTTTAATGGATAGGTTTATGCCGATTTGTTTTTGGCAGTACTTAATTGGTTTTCAAATGTCGCATTTCTTTTCCGTTCGGAAAAATTAAGATTGAGGGGAATAATCAGGCCTGAGGCCGAACATATGATAGTATAGACACTATATCGATGGGTTCGGATTTTAGAGCACGTATGCAGTCCAAAAGTGGATGAAGTTGCTTAATCGATGTAGAATTAAAGCTTATATCGCATGTTTTCCCGACTACTATATTCAGGGCTTGTCGTCAGGGCAGTATTGAAAAGGATCTCAGGAGTAGGCGTATTACCGGTAAACTTTTAAGAAAATACTTTCACTACAACCGGCGAAGAAGTCTGGTTTTTATATTATTTTCCCTCTTTTAATAGCAGGACTTTGCGTTAATAGATACTAGTTGGAAGCACGAAATGAGAATCTACCATGAGCAAATTGACACAAAGGCCGATCACTCCTTTTTATATCGTCATTTCCAACTTAATAAATTTCACGGCATTCTTCATTCCCATCCGGAATATGAGCTTAGCTACATTATTAAAAGTAAAGGACAACGCTGTGTAGGGAATGTAATTTCTTACTTAGAAGAAGGGGAATTGATCTTGTTAGCCCCATCTCCCGCATTTTTGGAAGAACGAGAATACGGGTAAAACAAAAACGCCGGCAGAGGCAATCTGCATTCAGTTTTCTCGGGATTTTTTGGGAGAGCACTTTTTCGCCGTTTTCGAAATGAGAAGCATTGATACACTTTTGCAAAGATCCGCCGCCGGCATTTCTTTTACGGGCAAGAAAGCTAAAGAATGCGCCGGAATGATGGTTGAGATGGAAGATATGCCTGCTTTTGACCAAGTTATTCAGTTATTGGTAATTTTGAAACGACTTACCGCCATAAACGAGTTCAACCCGGTATCGCCTACCATCACTATGGAGGAAAATAATTTAGATCTAGACCGCATTCGTAAGGTATATTCGTATATCGGAATTCATTACCTCAAACCGGTATCGCCGGCGGCAGTGGCTGAATTAGTCAATATGACTCCGACTTCGTTTTGCAGATACTTTAAAAAAATAACACGGCGTACTCTTTTCGGCATCATATGCGACTGTCGTATCCGGCATTCATGCAATATGCTGTTGAATACAGACCACAGCATTACCGATATAGGCTTTACCTGCGGATACACCATTCCCGCACATTTTAACAACCAATTCAAAAAAAAATGGGGCTTACTCCGCTCCAATATCGAAAGCAATTCCGAGATTTATAGCGAAATTGACGGCAGGTTTCACCAAAATTCCTTCAACCGGTTAAGTCGAAAAGGTTGGGTATACTTTTCTAAAGCAAAGGATTCAGTTCGGAAGCCGCTAGACTTCCGGGTTTAAGGCCGTTAAGCCATTTTTGACGATCATTTTCCTGAAAAGAGTTCTTCGGCTCGCTAACAATAGCCCCGTCTGCAAAATATATAATGGTCATTACCTCTCTTGTTATGTCGTTAGAAGCGTTACCGGGAGCGCTGTGCAAAGTATAACCGTAATGAAAAGTTGCGTCGCCGGCATTCATATAAGCGGGACGTGATATGGGGTATTCATTTTCTTTTATATACTTTTCAAGCATCACTTCTGATTCATCCGATATAGGCAGGTCATCTACAATTCCTTTCTTATGAGATCTTGATGCAAAGGTCAGCATGCCAAGGTCTTCTGTGATATCAATCAGCGGCATCCACATGGTTACGGTTTGCTGAATGTCTAAAGGCCAATAGTACTGATCTTGGTGCCAAGGTGTAAGACCGCCTTTAGGTTCTTTATAAAGAGCTTGGTCATGATATAATCGAACTTTTTCTACACCCAACAAACTCGCCGCAACTGCCGAGAAGCGTTTAGCCAAGGTGAAGTGACTTACCGTTTCATCCGATTGCCAAAGATTCATAATTTGAAGGAAAGCTTTACCGTAAGTATCTCGCTCTTCCATTTTTCGTTTCTCAGTGTTGAACTTATAGGCAGCTTCATTAATTACAGGACGGTAAGCCTTAATTTCTTCTTTGCTTAAGATGTTTTGCAGAAGTATATGGCCGTTGGCTTGAAATTCGACTACTTGCTCTTGATCAACGAGATAAGTTGCAGTAAGTTCGGGGAGTGACACTTTGATATCCATGTTTAAATATTTTCATTGCAAGTTAGCAGAGAAATACGAGGTTAGAGTTTAATTTATTACCCGGTTTTTATAGTTTTTTTGCCTAATTACCCTAAAGTTGTTTCTATCGCAGGAAATAGAGATAACTGTCTGTCCCAAAATTTTTACTCTTTTGCATAAATTTATGGAGGCCTCCATTTGTAAAAAATCGGATAATTAATGCCCAACCTTTCCCGGCTTTTCGTTTAAACGACTTTTAGCAAAAGATAACCTAATTAACCAAAAACTGGCCACCGGAGTACTCAACAAACCGGGTCTCGAATTGAGATCGCAGACAATCGGCAGACATGCGATGTAGCGCTATCGTTGTAGTTTATAACCTATTTATGTAATTATGCACAACCAACGAATTAAATAAAATCGCGGTTTTAATCTAGACTCTCGCAGAAACTATCGGATAATAATACCGATATCAGTGCAATAAAAATTAGTCGAATTTTTTGGATACCTGCCAAGAACTTGCCGTTGGATTCAACTAAAACGTTTCTACTCAATGTTTACCGCTTATTGACAGCGGCGAGCCAAATTCTCGGCTTTTTAATATTATTTTTGCGGCGATGAGTAAACACGGAAGAATCTTGGTTGCAATGAGCGGTGGAGTGGACAGTTCTGTGGCTTCCGTGATGTTGCATGAGCAAGGCTACGAAGTTATCGGGCTAACAATGAAGACTTGGGATTACGCGTCTTCCGGAAGTTCATCGAAAGAAACCGGTTGCTGCAGTTTAGATTCGATTAACGATGCTCGTACTTTGGCAGTTAATTACGGGTTTCCTCATTATATTTTAGATATCCGAGCCGAGTTTGGGGATTTTGTTATAGACAACTTCGTTGACGAATATCTTGCCGGCCGAACTCCAAATCCTTGTGTGCTTTGCAATACCTATATTAAATGGGAAGCTCTGCTAAAACGGGCCGATAAGTTGGGTTGCGAATTTATTGCTACCGGTCACTATGCCAACATCCGGCAACACGAGAACAACCGGCATGTTATATCTAAAGGAAAAGATGAAAACAAGGATCAATCATACGTGCTTTGGGGAGTTTCTCAAGCTAACCTCGCTCGTACTAAATTCCCGTTAGGAAGTTTTACCAAAGCCGAAATAAGGCAGATGGCAAAAGAAATGGGCCAATTGGAGTTGGCGAATAAGTCTGAGAGTTACGAAATTTGCTTTGTGCCTGATAACGATTATCGCTCTTTTTTAAAACACAAGGTTGAAGATTTAGAAGAAAAAGTCGCGGGAGGGAATTTCGTATTAACCGACGGAACAAAAGTTGGCAAACACCAAGGCTATCCGTTTTATACTATCGGCCAACGTAAAGGGCTGGGAATAGCTTTAGGCGAGCCTATGTTTGTGGTAAAGATTATTCCCGAAACCAATACCGTAGTGTTGGGTAAGCAAGAAGAATTGCAGCGATCATCAGCTACTGTGCGTAATTTAAATCTGATTAAATACGAAAGTATACCTGAACCTTTAGAAGCGATTACCAAAGTACGTTATAAAGATGCCGGGACTTTAAGTTCTATTGTACAAGACGGGGAAGTTATGAATGTGAATTTTCATCATAATGTTGCAGGAATAGCTCCCGGACAATCTGCTGTTTTCTATGAGGGGAATGACTTACTGGGTGGCGGTTTTTTGGTATAATTCAAAGCGTTTTAGCTTTAAGTCATCAAATCGATATTTCCCCTACCCTTTCCTTAGCCAAAAAAAGGAATTTTGTCGTATAGTCAGTACCATCGAACCAACAATCTGCAAACTATTTTGCATTCCTTATTTTAATGGTTTTATTTGCAGAAAAACGAAATCCTTGTAATGGCGAAAAACTTACTGATTGTTGAGTCTCCGGCGAAAGCCAAAACTATAGAAGGTTATCTCGGAAAAGATTTCCTCGTAAAATCAAGCTACGGCCATATTCGGGATTTGGTTAAAACCGACGACGCTATTGACGTAAATAATAATTTCACTCAGAAATACGAGGTTCCTGCCGATAAAAAGCAGGTAGTGAATGAGTTGAAAAAATTGGCTAAAGAAGCCGAGATGGTGTGGTTAGCTTCGGATGAGGACCGGGAGGGAGAAGCTATTTCATGGCACTTATTTGAAACTTTGGAGTTAAAGGATGATAAAACGAAACGAATAGTTTTTCATGAAATAACCAAACCCGCAATCCTTAAAGCAATTGATAATCCTCGTAAGATAGATTATAATTTAGTTAATGCGCAGCAAGCACGACGCGTTTTAGATCGTTTGGTAGGGTTTGAGCTTTCTCCGGTATTGTGGAAAAAAATAAAACCTTCCTTGTCGGCCGGACGTGTTCAATCTGTTGCAGTAAGGTTAATTGTTGAGCGTGAAAGAGAGATTAACAAATTTAAGGCAACAGCAGCTTTTAAAATTGTTGCTTTATTTTCTACCGGACAAGCAAAAGAGCTTTTTAAAGCGGAGCTTCCGGAACGTTTTACAACTGTAGAACAAGCAGAAGAATTTTTAAAGGCCTGTATATCTGCAGGGTTTGTGATAAAGAGCCTTGATACCCGCCCCACAAAACGTAATCCGGCGCCGCCTTTTACTACTTCTACCCTGCAGCAAGAGGCAAGCCGAAAGCTCGGGTTCTCTGTATCCCGAACGATGTCTGTGGCTCAAAAGTTATACGAATCCGGGAAGATAACTTACATGCGTACCGACTCGGTGAATTTGTCGGATACTGCATTAAACGCAGCTACTGCAGAAATTAGCGCTGCATTCGGACAAAAATATCATCAGCTGAGAAAATTCAAAACTAAATCAGCCGGGGCTCAAGAGGCACACGAAGCCATTCGCCCTACTTACTTTGACCAACATACAGTAGAAGGCGATCACAGTGAAAAACGTTTATATGAGTTGATTTGGAAGAGGGCCATAGCCTCGCAGATGGCAGAAGCACAGTTCGAAAAAACTACAGCCAGAATAGAAATATCGACACGGAAAGAAGAATTTGTTGCAATAGGTGAGGTGATGAAATTCGACGGGTTCCTTAAAGTTTATATAGAATCTACAGACGAAGATCAAGAAGTAAACATGGAAGAAGAAAACGGCAATGCAATTCTTCCCCCGTTAACAGCCGGTCAGATTTTAAATATGCAGGAGATACGAGCCACAGAACGTTTTTCTCGTCCCCCTGCACGTTACACCGAAGCAAGTTTGGTAAAAAAACTCGAAGAGCTGGGGATTGGTCGTCCCTCAACCTATGCGCCTACAATTTCGACCGTACAAAACAGAGGATACGTGCTAAAAGAAGATCGAGAAGGCAAACAACGAAATTTCGAGATTCTAACTTTATCAAATGGCAAAATTGCAAAGGAAAACAAGACAGAAACTACAGGAGCCGAAAAAAACAAGCTGTTTCCCACAGATATAGGTGCTGTTGTAAATGATTTTCTTGTTAATCACTTTAACGGAATTGTTGACTTCAATTTCACAGCTACTGTTGAAAAACAATTTGATGAGATTGCCAACGGGCTGAAAGAGTGGACTGAAATGATAAAATCATTTTATCAGCCTTTTCATAAAGAAGTTGAAAATACGATAGAAACAGCAGATCGAGCACGGGGCGAGCGAGAACTCGGAATCGATCCTGCAACCGGCAAAAAAGTTTCGGTAAGAATTGGAAGATTCGGTCCGTTTGTTCAAATAGGTGAAGCAGTTGAAGGAGAAGAAAAACCAAGATATGCCAGTCTTAGGGCGGGGCAGATGATTGAAACAATTACTCCCGAGGAAGCTCTGGAATTATTTAACTTGCCTAAGAAGTGCGGAGTATTCGAAGATAAAGAGATGACGGTGGCTATCGGCAGATTCGGTCCTTACATTCGTCATAACAGTCAATTTTATTCATTGTCGAAAGATTTGGATCCTTTGAGCGTTACGGAAGAGCAAGCTATCGCGATTATCACGGATAAACGTAAAAAGGATGCAGAGAGATTGATTAAAACATTTGATGAAAATCCTGATGCAAAAGTATTAAACGGGCGTTGGGGGCCTTATATTGAGTTTGGGAAGTTAAACATTAAAATCCCGAAAGGAAAAGAACCTATGGATTTAACCTATACCGAGGTTTTTGCCTTAGCGGAAGCCGCCGAAAAAGAGCCTAAAAAATCGGGCAGGAAATTTGTAAAAAAGAAGTAGAGAGCAAGGCAAAGACTTAAAACATCCAATAGTGTCCGATAATATGCCTCAGCGACGTTATGAAAAAAGACCTCCCCGAAAATAAAGTTGAAGATATAGTAATAGCCGTGGTGCTCGAAAGTGAGTCGCCGGGAGCTAAAGTCTGGAACGTTTATCTGGTAAATTTGAAAGGACAAGCCATTGAAACTGTTTTGGTAAGTTCAAAAGGATACGGAACTAAAGACGGAAACGAGGTGAAAACTTCCATATTACGTCATTCTTTAGGCGGTTTAAATTCTCGCGATTACGCCCGTATTGAAGCTATAGACGAGCAAGTTTTTGGCCTGACTAATGAATATTGGTTAAGTTATTACATCGAAGATGTAATTTATGATAAGAAGTTTATTTTCCTCCCGGAAAGTATCGTAGAATCTAATTTGGTTCGTATCCCGGTAGTTAACAAACCCGGGGTAATGATAGGGTAATGTTTCCTGTTATTTGATAAGTTTTGTTCACATTGCTTTTATCTTAAAGACATCCGGCTTAATTATTTTTATTGTTTCTGCCCCGTATTCCCCGGAGACATTAGGATAGGAAGTTTTTTGTGCTAAAGTGATAGGCGTTATACAGTTTTAATTTAACAAGAACAAATTACAAAACCGGTTGTCGTAGGTGTACGTACGTTTCAGTATATCAATAAAGTTTGGATTATGGATAATGAATTTTGGATAAATGTGGAATTGTTAAGCTTTGGCGGCAACATCGAGCTTATGGTAGTTCCGGGAAAAAAACATTTTGAAGTATATTTAGACGAGCGGGAACTTTGCAAAGCGTTTAAGGATAAAGATGAAAATTGGGAAGACCTTTCCGGTAATTTAGATTGGTACACGGTTGAAATTATCGGAAATGCAATTAGCCTCTATTATTTAGAGCAAGACACTTTTTATAGAAAGGCCGGTTAAATTGTGCTGAATTTTCTTTCTTTCGAAGCACAAATATTTGCGAACTTATAAAACTAAGTTCTCAAAAACTTACTGATATTCAATTTGTTTTTCCTACCATTATGTGGATAAATAGTAAAAACAGCTTTTTAAGGGTTAACTAATTTTCTATCTTATAATAAGCTGTTTGGCAACACTTTCCGCTCCTTTTATCACTTTAATAATATAAATTCCTTTAACAAGTTTAGAAACGTTTATTTCTAAACTTGTTCCTGTCACTACCGTATTCGAATCATAAACTTTCCTGCCAAGTAAATCAAATATTTCAAACTTGCCGCCCTTGTTTTTCAATTCCTCGGTAAAATCAACAGTAACGTACTCCGTTGCCGGATTCGGGTATACTTTAATTTTGTTTTTGGATGTGGCAGCTGTAAAAGTAACGGTGCTACCGTAACTTGTACCTGCCGAATTGGTTGCATAAGCACGAACATGATAAGTTGTACCTGCTGCAAGGCCGGTTATCGAACTTGAGAAGATGCCGTTACCGGAGCCGTCTGTGGTTTTAGTAGATAAGGCAACGGTTGGATCCGTGGTAGTACTCCAAGCTACTCCGCGTGCCATTATATTCGCTCCCCCGTCTAAGGTTATGTGGCCTCCGCTGTTTGCTGATGTACTTGTAACTGATGATACAGCAGTCGTGCTGACAGTAGGTACTGTAATTGTAGCTGCAGTGGTAACACTCAAAGCAGCACTCTGTGCAGAAAAATTACCTGCTGCATCTCTTGCCCTTACGGTTACGCTGTAAGCTGTGCTTGCCGTTAGGCCGGTTACATTGTATGTTGTGCCGGTTACTGTGCCTTGTGAAGTGCCTCCACGGAATACCTCGTAATCGGTTACGCCAATGTCGTCTGTAGATGCTGTCCAGTTCAATGTTAAGCTACTTGATGTTACATTCGATGAGGTTAAGTTTGTTGGCACTGTTGGTGCCTGTGTATCCGAGGTGCCCGTAACAGGAGTCACGACGGTAGCAGAGTTCCAACTAACCCAAATCTTGCCATTGCGATCTACACTGAGGCCACCCAACATGTGGAAGTTATTGGAAGAGTCAGTTTGTGCATACCAGGTGACTCCGTCATCGTTAGAGTAATATAGGCGTGGCTCGTCGTCGCCATCTGCCTTACCAAAAATGGCGATTTTCCCATCACAGGATGAGACATAACGGGCGTTGAAATATTTTGTCGTTTCTGTCCAGGTTTGGCCCCCGTCGCGAGAGAACCTAACCCCGGCCCAGTCGCCTGCAGCCCAAAGGTTATTTGAACGGATAGGATCCGCAACCAGCCCCCATACCCAGGCGCCTCCATTATAAGGATGTGCGGCAAGAGACCAATTTGCGCCACTATTCGTGGACTTATAGAATCCCTGATCCCGGGCTACAAAATAGCGCACATTTGCTTTTGTGGCATCGCGCTCTAAAAAGCAAACTTCGGGATGGTAACGACTGCCAGTTGGAGAGAAGTCGGGTAAGCCGGCAACGTTGGTAAAGTTACTGCCGCCATTGGTAGTGCGATACACCCGTTGAGCTGGACCGCCATCTTCAGACAAAACGACCATAAAGTCATTTGCGTCTGTAATTGACATCACAGACTTGGTGATCCCTCCGATGCAGGCAGGAAGGCCAGAGCCGGTCAGGTTAAATATATTCCAGTTTGTACCGCCATCTGAGGATTTTACCACTGCGTTGGCATTATTAGATTGATCTACGCCCGCCAGTACCAAATTCCGGGTGTTAGGTCCCTCCATTATTCGGTGAGCGTTGTGGAGGAAGTCGAAGGCCTTAGAAGAACTCAGGTTAGCCTGACCACTTGCTCCGCCGTCGGTAACAATAGCAGAGCCAATATCTGAGGCGGGGATGTAGATGCGGTTGGCATCGTAGCGGCTGACGTTGGCCGAGTAAGTCTTAACCCCTGCTAAACCGCTTCCGTTGGGGAAGTACTGCCAGGAGAGGCCTTTGTCCAAACTGTACATGGGCGCTAATCCGCCGGTGATCATCCATTTATTGGGGTTGCCCACCGCTTCAATGACTTGATCGGTGCCGTAGTTGGGCTTGTTTTGGGCGGCCATCACGGCGGCCGAGGTCCAGATTGGTACAACGCCGGTTTTGAGGGTAGTGCCTCTTAAGGTGAAGGTCCTGCCACCGTCGCCGGCGGGACTAAAGCCGTGTCTATCCCCTGCGGTATTCCATGCACCGGAAGATCCGTCGGAGAATATTTGCAAGCCGGTGGGATAGCCGAAGTAGAGGTCGGAGGTGGCCGCATCGGTTACCGAGTAGGTGGCCGCATCGTTGTAATCAGCGGCTGTAATGCGGGAAATTCCGCCGCCGTTGTTATTGCTGCGGGTTACGAGACCTACACCGGCGAAAGTACCGGAGGTGAAGCGTTGAATCATACCGACGTCGCTCAGGCGATCAGTGCCGCCAACTAGGCTGAAATTGTTGCCGCCATCTGTGGAAACGTATAACCCATTGTCCGTACCAACCCAAATCTGATTGGCGAATGCGGCCACGTTGTGTAAGGTCTGGACACGATTAGTGTTAAAAGTGGTGCCGCCTGCCGAGGTCCAATCGGTGCCACCGTTTGAAGACCTCCAAAGCCAGCCGGTCATTCCCTTGCGAGGGCCTGCGAACCAGATTTCGTTGGGATCGTTCGAACGGATCAAAATAGGTGATGAACCACGGAAGCGCGGAGTGTTATCCCCAACGTCGGTGAGTAGCGCAATCCAAGTTGTGCCCCCGTTAGTTGACTTCAAAAGCGAGTTACCGGTGGCATAGTAAACAACGTCTGCGTTGTTTTTCTGCACCGCCATGCCGGTACCGTAGACTTCGCCGCCCTGTATGCTCCAGTTTAGGTAGCTCCAGTTTGAGCCGCTGTCGTCGCTGCGCCAAGCACCGAAGACGTCACCATAGCCGTAAAGGCGGCCGTTGTCTGCCTGGGCAAAGCCGCTAAACCAGCCGCCACAATCTAGTGGTACGGCTTTGAAGGTCTGTGCATGTGCGGTTGATAATAGAAAAGCGATACTCGCAAGAAACGCTAGAACTTTTATCAACTGTCTCATTTCTGCGCTATTAAATGCCCGGGACGGGCGAGTGTTAAAGACGCCCCTACAGCGTATACGACGTTAAAAAGATTAAGGAGGGTTTTTTTCACATTACTAATCAGTTTAACCATTTATGGTTAAAAATCTGCAAGATAATTGATTTGTTCTAATAAATGAGTTTGAAAAGCAGTTTTTACCCGGTGTTAGTCGCCTAAGGTATCCAAGCTGAAATCAAATAATTTGGCTAGCTGCAGTGAAAAGTTTTCCTTCGACTGCCATGTCCCGTTAACTACATTACACACCTTCCGTAAAGAAGAACCTTTTCGATAAATACAAAACTAACCAAAGGAAAGTATGAAAGGCTTCTGATAAATGATATTTTTAACCGATCTTCTACTCTTATAAGCTTTCTTTGGCTATTAACGAAAATTAACCTTTTATTCCGCTAACAAACTCCGGTATCCTCTCCAAATATTTATCTTCTCCTAAAAGTTTAACAAAAGCACTTCCCACAATTGCTCCTCTGGCATATTCAGCCGCTTTACTGAAGCTTCTGTTATCAGAAATACCGAACCCTATCATGGTAGGATTTTTGAGATTCATATTTCTAATTCTTTCAAAATAGCTTTCAGTATTTTCGGAAACGGAAAGGTTTTTACCGGTTGTTGCAGAAGACGAAAGCAGGTAAACAAATCCGGTTGTCAAGTCGTCAATTTTTCTAATTCGCGCTTCAGCAGTTTGTGGAGTAACCAAGAACACATTACTTATTCCGTGTTGTTCGAAGCAGTTTTTATATAGCTCTTCATATTCGTACATTGGCAAATCGGGTACTATCACACCATCAACTCCCGCTTCTGCACAAGCAGCACAGAATTTTTCCACGCCATATTGTAGAACCGGGTTTACGTATCCCATAAGTAATACCGGAATTGAAACTCTCTTTCTCAGTTCTTTAAGTTGAGTAAATAATACGTTCAACGTCATCCCGTTATCCAGGGCTTTTTGTGAACTATTTTGAATAATAGGACCGTCTGCAACCGGATCGGAATAAGGAAATCCTATCTCCAAAAAATCAGCTCCGGCTGTTTCCAGAGCTTCCGCAATTTCTACTGTTTTATTCAACTCAGGGTAGCCTGCAGTAAAATATACCGAAAGAATAGGTTCTTTCTTTGTTTCAAAAAGGGCTTTTATTCTGTTCATGCTGATGTTAGATTTGAGATGTGAGTATTGAGGTTGAGAATTATGAAATAGTATTTAAGACTCATGGGAGTAGGTCTCTTTTTTGGGCTATCATTTATCCTAGAAGTTAAACAGTGCATTCCGAAGTCTTTGCTACTTAATCTTAGTGCCTGATTCAACAGTCAACTCCGGAAAGTCTTAGCCCCTAAGTATCCCTTACAGATTGAAAAATTTCATATAAGTATCAAGGTCCTTATCCCCTCTTCCCGAAAGGCAAATCACCACTGTTTCGTCGCCCTTAAATCTCATTTTTTCTAATTGAGCAAGAGCGTGTGAGGTTTCTATTGCAGGAATTATTCCTTCAAGCTGTGCAAGTAGAAGTCCCGCATTCATTGCTTCTTGATCAGTTATGCTAACATATTGTCCTCGTCGCGAGGTATGCAAGTGTGCATGTTGAGGCCCGATTCCGGGATAGTCCAACCCGGCAGAAATAGAGTATGGCTCAACCACTTGACCATCTTCTGTTTGCATTACTATAGAGCGGCTTCCGTGCAAAACTCCGTCTTTACCCAAAGCTGTAGTTGCAGCAGATTCTCCGCTGTTAACGCCCTTTCCGGCAGCTTCAACAGCTATTAATTTTACACTCTCATCATGCAAGAAATGGTAAAACATACCTGCGGCATTGCTTCCGCCCCCTACGCAAGCCATTACATAATCGGGCAATTCCGAACCTGTTTTCTCCTTTAATTGCCACTTTGTTTCTTCCGAGATAATGGCTTGAAAACGAGCTACCATATCCGGGTAGGGGTGCGGGCCTACAGCAGAGCCGATAATATAATGGGTATCCACCGGATTATTAATCCAATCTCGCATCGCCTCGTTTGTTGCGTCTTTTAAAGTTTTGCTGCCCGAAGTTGCCGGAACAACTGTTGCTCCCATCATTTTCATTCGTGCGACATTCGGAGCTTGACGTTTTATATCAACTTCGCCCATATAAACCACACATTCTAAGCCTTTTAAAGCACAAACTGTGGCGGTTGCTACGCCATGCTGTCCGGCGCCCGTTTCGGCTATAATTCGCGTTTTTCCCAGACGTAAGGCCAATAAAATTTGTCCGACTGTATTATTTATCTTGTGAGCGCCGGTATGATTTAAATCTTCGCGCTTCAAGAAAATAGTTGTTCCGTATCTTTCGGACAGTCTTTTTGCGTGATACAAGGGCGAAGGCCTTCCTACATAATCCTTAAGCAGCATTTCAAACTCCCGGCGGAAAGGAGGGTCGTACATTATCTCTAAGTATTTTTGCCTCAGCTCTTCTACATTCGGATACAGCATTTCAGGAATATAAGCACCCCCAAAGCTTCCGTAATATCCTTTTTCGTTTACATGGTAACTCATAAGTTCGATTTAATTCGTATTATATCAAAAGCTTTCGCAAGCTTTTCTATGTCTTTTAATCCCGGTTCTATTTCAAATTTGCTGTTTAAATCAACTGCGTAAAGACGATGGTCGTTTAACTTTTTAACACTTTGCAAATTCTCCGGGCTCAATCCGCCACTTAAAAAATATGATTTAGAAAGCGAGTAGCGTTCTAGAAGGGACAGGTTAAACGCCATCCCGGAACCACCGTAACTAGAAGTTTTGGTATCAAAAAGGAAATAGTCAACGCTGTCTTCGTATTCTGCTAACCCCGAAAAATCAAAAACTTCATCTACTCCAAAAGCCTTTATTACCTCCAAATTTTCTTGTTGTAAACTTTTGCAGAAGTCTATGCTTTCGTTTCCGTGAAGTTGAATTGTCTGCAAACCGTACTTGTCTACTTGCTTTTTAATTTCTTGAAGCTCTTCATTTACGAACACTCCCGTTTTTTTTATTACACCCGGAATTGAAGAAATAGTCGCTTCATCTAAACTTTCGGCAAAACGCCTCGACTCCCGATAAAAAATAAAGCCTATATAATCAGGTTGAAGCTTAAGCAACTCCTGTATATTGCCCGAATCACGCATGCCGCAAACCTTTACTTTCATGCTACTAGGGTTTTAAAGCTTGTTAGGGCTTTTCTTGATAGGAGCGATTCTTCTGCTTCAGAAAAACAATCAGAAAAAGATTTTTGCGGATAAATTGTTTGAATGGCGAGAGCGGCATTTGCCAAAACCACGTTTGCCTGCTCTATTGTACCTTCGTTGTTTAAAACTTTCATAAATATTCCGGCTGATTCTTCAACAGAACTTCCACCTTTTATTGTATCGGGATTGATAGGCTTTAAACCCAACTCGCTTAGCTGCCTGAGTTGCTCACCTCCTTTACTGTAAGTTTTAAAATCGCACGTTAGCGAAAGTTCGTCGTAACCCTCTAAAGCATGTAAAATTGTGTAATTCTTGTCAGATTTCTGATATAAGTAATTGTATAAGCGGGCAAGTTCCAGACTGAAAACACCAACAATCTGGTTCTTAGGCTGCGCCGGATTTACCATAGGACCCAGCATGTTGAAAAAAGTTTTAACACCGAGTTCTTTGCGTATCGGCGCTACAGTTTTCATTGCAGGATGAAACAAAGGCGCATGAAGAAAACAAATACC
>JAYULL010000056.1:0-1142 GCA_043763625.1 Sphingobacteriaceae bacterium
AATCTCAATTTTTACTTTCTTGTTTTTTATTTTTTCTCCTTTTAACAAGCCAAGAGTTTGATTAATACCTTTTCTTTTAACAGCAGCATAAGATGAATAATCTAATACTTCAATAAGGCCGACATCCTCTTTCGATAACATTGCTTTTTTACAAAGTAAACCGAGAATATCTGTTTTATTCACCTTATCCTTTTTGCCTGCGGAAATATAAAGAGTAATCCAAGGTGAAGGTGGCGGCGGTATCGGATTGTCGGAGAGTTCTTCTTTTTCCGGCATCTCTTTTAAATAAGCAGGATTTTCGTCGGGTGTTAAAATCAGGTAGGAAGTTCCCTTAGCATGCATTCTGGCAGTGCGGCCGTTTCTGTGCAGATAGGCTTCCTCGTTATGAGGTAACTGATAATGTACAACGTGTTCAATTTCCGGAATATCTAATCCGCGAGAAGCTAAATCGGTAGTTATCAACAATCGATGACTTCCATTTCTGAATTTCAGTAACGCACGTTCCCTGTCGTCCTGCTCCATTCCGCCATGAAACACTTCATGCAGAATTTCCTTATCTCGAAGCAGCTCACTGATGCGTTCCACCGCTTCTCGATGATTGCAAAAAATCAACGCAGCCTTATCGCCAATTTTACAAATGAGTGCAAAAAGGGCCTCTAACTTGTCTTCCGGGTAAGTTACAATCAGTTTCTGTTTTAAGTCAGGGATTGATTCGGTATTGTTTAAAAAATCTAATATGATAGGTTTTGAAATACCTGTAAAAGAGGGTATTTCTTCCATGCGAGTCGCCGAGGTAAGCATGCGTCGTTTTACACCGCTCAGCTGTTTAATAATATAGGTCATGTCTTCTTGAAAACCATATTCAAGAGCCTTATCAAACTCATCCAATATTAAACAGCTAACCTTATCGGGATTAAAGCTTTTTCGGCGTAGATGATGAGCTAATCGGCCCGGCGTTCCGATAAGTACTGCAGGCGGTTCAGAAAAATTATTCATTTCAACTTTAACGGCGTGGCCGCCATAAACACAATTCACCTTAAATCCGGAGCCGATATTCCTGAAAACCTGTTCTATCTGTAAAGCCAATTCCCGCGAAGGAACAATAATCAACACTTGAATACCGGAAATGTCGGCACGAAGCA
>JAYULL010000057.1:0-4001 GCA_043763625.1 Sphingobacteriaceae bacterium
TCGCTGATCTTCCCTGTATAGTAAAAGCAATGCTGTCAGTCAGCAGTAGCTTTTCGAACTTAAATCGTCCGTTGGCATCGGCTATTGTTTCAGTCATAAGCCCCGCCCTTAGTGACATAAGTATTACCTTTCCTCCCGGTACAGGTTTGTTAGTTCCAAGCACTACAATTTTTCCTGATATTTCCGTTGTCAGTTTTTCTGCTTTAAATACCGGTTCCGGTTGTGTTTCTCTCAGGATGTCTTTCCAGACAAATCTTCTGTAGCCTTGACTTAGCATTAAGAGGTCGAGGTGTTTATCAGTTTGTTCGGTCGGGTTGCTGAAGTAATAGTTAGGCTTTTCGATATAGCCTTTCAAGTCCGAAGTAAGAAGGATGTTAGTGAGAATAGTACTTTCATTTGTTTCGTTGTTTGGTACTTTACTTTCGTCGATTACCGAAACCGAAAAGTTGCCGAGTGTAGGTTTTCCGGTTTGGTCTTTCGCTTCAACTTCGATTTCAACTTTTTCTTTGGCCTTGTAAGTCTGTTTTGTGGTTGCCAGTTTTACCTGCATTTGATCTTGGTTGCGGATAAAGGCTATTCGTTCGTTTATCGGTTCGCTGTTGTTATTGAATAACGTAAACTGTGCTATTCCTGTGGGGAAGTCTTTCTTGGTTAACCAAATTGAGCTTATCGGCGATTTTATTTGTATCGGTGATGCAAATACTTGTTCTCCTCCCGTATGGGCTATTAGGTTGATTGTTTCTTGTGCTTGAACTTGCTTTTCTGCCGCGTTTATTCGAATTAAGATACTGTCGGGATTAGCGTTGGGGTAAACGGAAAGTACATAACCATCTTGCTGTATTTGTGGAAGTTCTTTTATCGTTTCCGATCCGTCTTGGTAGGTCATCTTTGCTTTATAGGTTTTGCCGGTTTCGGGTTTCAGGTTAAAGCTTCCCATGCCGGCATGTGTACTTTGAAAGCTTGCTACTTCTTTACCCTCGTTATCGCTTATTGTTCCTTTTACTTCGGTTCCGGTTCCGTCTATCGCTACGGCTTTAAAGCCTACTTTGCTTGTTACTCCGGCAACCAAGTTTCCGCTTTCCGGGAAGAATTGTACATCGCTTTGCGATAAGGCTGCTTTTATCGGAAATACTTTGCTTACTTTCTTCTTTCCGTCGGGCTCAATAACGGTAAAAATATGTGCTCCTTTTAAGTTCGACTTTTGGTCGTTTATCAGGTTGATGCTGATGTTGCCGTTTACATCGGTCTTTACTCGTTCACTTCCGATTACTTTGCCGGAAGCTTTTATTTCGTAGCGTACTTCTTTTCCGGCAAGAGGTTTTCCTTCTTCGGCGGTGTAGTTGAGGATCGCTTTTACATTTCCCGGTTTGTATTGATAGCTTACTTTTCCTATAACTTCGTTATCTATTGCATTTCCTACGGGGAAGGTTTTATCGAAGAAGTAGTCTTCTCCTGCATTTCGCATCCATTGGGTGTAGGCCCGCAAGCGGTAGTTTCCTTCTTTTAAACTGTCGGGCAAAGTGAAGTCGCCCATTGCCATGCCGGAAGTTACCGGAAGTTTAATGCTTTTTTCAATCGAATCTTTTTCGTTGATCAAATCGACATACATTGCTCCGCTTACGGCGGAGAGTTGGTGCCGGCTTCCTACCGTTACATAAGCTTTAAACCAAATGGTATCCCCGACGGCGTAGTAGGGTTTATCCGTGTGGAGGTACAGCTTTTCTTGAGGAGAGGTGGTCGTCCAACGGGTGAGGGAAGCGGTGAGTTTTTCGATCGGGTCAGGACCGGGAATAAAGGAGGCTGAAAGGAGAAAGGTTAAGGGCAAAAGGAGGAAGGCTTTTAGGATGAGGTTAAGGTTGAGTTTTTTCATAGTAATTCCGGGGATCAATTTACTTGGTAACGGTAAACCTGCCGTCCCAACTCTCCCGCAGCATTTATCCCTTCTATTACAACTTTGTACGTTCCTTTATCGTCGGCATTAAAAAAATCGAATTTAGTTTTCCCTTCCGGGGATGTTTTAACTGCCGGGTTCCAGTAAACGGTGGAGCGTAAATCAAGCAAGTCCGGAGATTGAGATTTGTCGTAGCGTGGTGAGTAGAACTCACGGGCTTTGGTGAAACCTTGAGGGGAGATGTTAACGAGGTTGAAAGCATTTCGAGCTTTTAAACTGCTACCTCTTGCGGTTACAATTAATAGGGCCGGGCGATTTTCAAATCTCGCCATTTGAGCCATATTTGTTCTCACAACCTGGATACGAATTATATCTTTAGCTTCAACTACATTATTTTCAAAAAAACCAACCAACTCGCATCCTTCTATTTTTCTGCCATCGAGAAAAATTTGGAATATTCCTGTTCTAGTACTTGGAAGATTTGCAGGACCGCAGGGTGTTTCTATCGGACCAAAACCAACTCCATGTAAACGCCCTTGAAGGCAACCAAGAAGAGTTGCACATGCTTCCGGCTTGTCAAACTTGAATAATTGGTCTTCGTGTCCTTCCGGAACTCTAAATCCCATTTGGTTCTCTTCTTTTCTCGCTACAATTTTCACGGTCTTCAATCGCTGCATTTGATTCAGTTTTCCAAATTTTTCATAATTTTTTTCGCTGTTTGCTAAATACCCTTTTTGAGTTGTGGTAATGTCAGTGTTTAAATCTCCAGCATTTCGGTTTGGGCTTAAAGCTGGAGGAAATACTTCATCCAATACTACCTCCACTTTACTTCCGTTTTTAGATGTTTTTCCTTGAATAGTAAACTTTGTACTGTCAGGCAACAGCAGTTTATCGAACATAAATCTTCCGTTTGCATCAGCGGTAGTTTGTGTCATGATTCCCGCTTGTAACGACATGAGTGTTACCTTTCCGCCCGGTACCGGTTTGTCGGTTCCAAGGACCACGAGTTTTCCGGATATTTCGGTAGTAAGCTTTTCCGCTTTGTAAACAGGTTCCTGTTGTGTTTCTTTCAGAATGTCTTTCCAAACAAACCTTCTATAACCTTGCGTAAGCATTAAGAGGTCGAGGTGTTTGCCGGTTTGTTCCGTCGGGTTATTGAAGTAGTAATTCGGCTTTTCGATATAGCCTTTTAAGTCGGAGGTGAGGAGAATGTTAGTGAGAATAGTGCTTTCATTTGCCTCGTTGTTCGGCACTTTACTTTCGTCAATCACGGAGACCGAGAAGTTTCCGAGTGTAGGTTTGCCGGTTGGGTCCTTAGCTTCTACTTCTATCTCTACTTTTTCTCGTGCTTTGTGGGTTTGCTTTGTTGTGCTTAACCTCACCTGCATTTGATTCCGGTTACGGATGAAAGCTATTCGTTCGTTTATCGGCTCGTTATTGTTATTGAATAAAGTAAACTGTGCTATCCCCGTCGGGAAGTCTTTCTTGATCAACCAAATTGAACTGATCGGCGCTTTGATTTGTATTGGTGAGGCAAATACTTGTTCTCCTCCCGTATGAGCGATCAGGTTTACCGTTTCTTGTGCTTGAACTTGCTTTTCTGCTGCGTTTATTCGGACTAGAATACTGTCGGGATTGGCATTAGGATAAACTGCAAGCACGTAGCCTTCCTCTTGTGGTTTGGGCAGTTCTTTCGTAGTTTCCGATCCGTCTTGGTAAATGATCTTTGCTTTATAGCTTTTGCCGGTTTCGGGCTTCAGGTTAAAGCTCCCCATGCCGGCATGTGTGCTTTGAAAACTTGCTACTTCTTTGCCTTCGTTATCCGTTATTGTTCCTTTTACTTGGGTTCCTGTTCCGTCTATCGCTACCGCTTTAAAGCCTACTTTGCTTTGTATTCCGGCAATTAAGTTTCCGCTTTCGGGAAAGAATTGTACATCGCTTTGCGATAATGCTGCCTTTATCGGAAATACTTTACTTACTTTCTTCTTTCCGTCGGGTTCAATAACCGTAAAAATATGGGCGCCTTTTAGGTTCGACTTTTGGTCGTTTATCAGGTTGATGCTGATGTTGCCGTTTACATCGGTCTTTACTCGTTCACTTCCGATTACTT
>JAYULL010000058.1:0-14551 GCA_043763625.1 Sphingobacteriaceae bacterium
AAGCATTTGTAACAAAAAAAAGTAAAAAAAATCTAACTTTAGAAGCAAGCATAGAATTTCAATTTTAACTCTTCAATTTATGTCACCTGAAGTTAATAAAGAAACAAAAGAGCGTAATGAATCAATGTCTGACGCAAACACAGTTTTATCTGTGGCAGTTTCCATACTTTCGTTAACTCCAATAGTTATGTCCCCTGATCGACTGAAGAAATTACCATTCGCAGTAAACTTTCTTTTATTCGTGCTCTTGATTATCGGGTTAATAGGCAGTATTCTTAACTTTTTTCCGGAAGCGGCACCGCACGTCGAAACCTTCGTGTAACTAACTCTCAAGTAGTATTTCGGCAAGCACAATTATAAAAAGAAAAGGAAAAATTTCCTCAATTTCTCCTTTTCCATATCCGATACGGATATTTACTTAACCCGATACGCAGCGACAGTTTTGTGGAAAAAAGTAGGAACGTAAATAATTCCTTCTTCCTTGTTCATCCCGATATCTGCAGTGTTTATTTTCTGTTCGCGGCTGTCGTGTAGGAGCTGAATTTTTCCGGCAGCGCTTATATAATAAATCAAACCCGGCCAGCACGAAACAATAAAATCACCGTTTTTAAGGGGCTCTAAACCATCCCCGCCTGAAGCCAAATCGCCTGCAACCTTAACCGGCTTTTTATCAGCTCCTATTTTATACAATACCGGTCCGCCCAGCACATAAACATCGTTTCCGATAGCCCTTACTCCGTTTATGCCTTTAATGTTTTCTACGAACGTAGACTCTTTGCGATTTTTAATCAGATGAACCTTACCCGTTTTAGAATCCGTTACATAGACGTTCCCTTTTGAATCTACGTCAGCGTCGTTCAAAAAGCCTGCTCCCGGAACCGGAATTTTTTGAAGAATCTTTCCGGTTTTCAAATCGGCTACTACTACTTCGTCGCAATCTGAAATAAAGAGTTCGTTGCCGAATTTCGCCATTCCTTTAGGAGCATTTAACCCGGTTATGAAATTTTGATTAATTATTTTTCCTTGTAAATCAAGCTTGGCAATCTGGCCCTTTCCGTCTTTCCCGTCAGGCGATCCGTCAATTTCAGATACATACAAAACTTTATTCTTGGTATCAGCCAATACTGATTCCGGTACCCGGATTACCGTATCAGTCTCCCAAATCTTCTCCAGTTTATGATCTTGAGCTTTTAAAGCACCGGCGCTGCCGGCAAATAATAATGCGATAATATACTTTTTCATAGCCGTTTATTTTAAGCCTTGAAGATACACATCATCACACGTTAAGCAAAATGCTTAAAAACTGTTTACAATGTTATTACGTAAAGTTTTAGGACTCCAGTACCCGCTGGCAATAATCCGGCGAACAGTAAACAACGGGTCCTGCTGATCGCGTTTTTCGGCTAAAATGAAGGCTCCTTTAAACCCGCGTTTTTTAAGTTCAGGAATACCCTCCGAATTCCATAACCCGAACGGGTAGGCGAAATAATCAATCTTTTTGCCGGTAATTTCTTCAAGCTTTTTAGTAGGCTTATCAATCTGAATTTCCCAGTCTTTTCCCTGATACTTTTTGAAGTTATGATGATCCCAAGTATGACTTCCGATTATGTGACCATTATCCGAAAGCTGCTTAATTTGATCTTTAGACATGTAATTAGGACGCCCGATAGAAACGGTCATGATAAAGAAAACCCCTTTAAACCCGTACTTTTTCATCTCAGGTGCTGCAACCGTAAACTGGTCTAAATCGGTGTCATCAAACGTAAGCAAAATCGGCTTTGAAGGAAGCGGAGTGCCGGTTGTGAGATATTTATAAAGCTGATCCGGCAATATAGAATGGTACCCGCTGTCGGCCAACATCCTCATTTGCTGCCTAAAATCGTCTATTTGTACAATATAGTCTTTGGCTCCTTTTGAATCGGATGCCTTCCAATTCCTGATTTGATGATAACAAAGGATAGGAACCTGCTTACGAGCTAAAATGGCAGCCGCATCAGCAACCTTGTTGAATTCTTCTTTTGATGTTGCATTTTGGACATTTGCAGAATCAACTTTTTGTTGAACATCGGCATTAACTGTTTTTCCGACTTTTGAATCTGCTTGAGTACATGCAAACAAAAGCCCCAAAGCCATGGTAAAAATTCCCTTAGAAAAGTTTTTAATCATTGAATAAATTTTATGGATTGTAGAATGATAACGGGGTACGAAATTAAAGCTTTAAAGTTCTCCTTTTTTAAAAAATTTCACTTTGTGAAAAAAGGAATATTAGATAATAAAAACCTATAGGATTTTGTCTTGTTTCAAAGTAAGAATGAAACAAAAAAATTAAATTTATGAATAACTATAATTCTAATTCAAAATTTGCCTCATGGGTGCTTGCAGGGCTTGCAATCGGTGGGGCACTATGGTATCTGCTGGGAACCGAAAAAGGGAAATCTTTTATGAACGACCTGTCCGATCAAGCAAGTGACATTGGTAACTCGGTTAAAGAAAAAGTTACAGACCAATGGGACAACGTTTCGAGCCGGGTTTCTGAAGTTGCAAGCAACATTTCGAATAAAGCAAGCGACGTTGCAAATAACGTAAGCAACCGTGCAAGTAATTTCAGCGATACTACCCGGAACTACGGAGCTAATTTGTAATTAGCGCCACATAAAACAGAAAGCCGCCCGACACCTCGAGCGGCTTTTCTATTGAAAAACTTTCTGAACTCTTATGCTTCCGGGGAGAGTTTTTCCAACTTATTTTTATTCAGGAAGATAAATTTGTTGTCAAATACATCTAACATGATCCGACTGTCTCTATCCACTTTTCCGGCAAGTATTTCTTTAGAAAGCTCGTTTAAAATACGCTTTTGAATTACTCTTTTTAACGGTCTGGCTCCAAATTGCGGGTCGTAACCCAATTGTGCCAGCCAATCTAAAGCTTCCGGAGTTGCATCTATCTCGATACCCGGTTCTTTAAGTGTGTCTTGCAGCTGCTTAAACTGCAGGTCCACTATATCTCTGATTTCGTTTCGATTAAGCGGGGTAAACATAATTAACTCGTCTATTCTGTTTAAGAACTCCGGACGAATGGTTTGTTTCAACAGTTCAAACAACTCATTTTTAGTTCTCGCAATAATTTCTTCCCGATTATCTTCATCCAAATTTTTAAAATTATCTTGAATCAAATGAGACCCGATATTCGATGTCATAATAATTATGGTATTCTTAAAGTTTACCACCCGGCCCTTATTGTCAGTTAGCCGACCGTCGTCCAACACCTGAAGCAAAATGTTGAATACGTCAGGGTGGGCTTTTTCAATTTCGTCGAGTAAAATAACACTATAAGGTTTTCTGCGGACAGCTTCGGTTAATTGCCCGCCTTCATCATATCCTACGTATCCGGGAGGCGCACCTATTAATCGAGAAACAGCATGGCGCTCCTGGTACTCGCTCATATCAATGCGAACCATTGAGGCTTCGTCGTTAAATAGAAATTCGGCTAAGGCCTTTGCCAATTCTGTTTTTCCTACCCCGGTTGTTCCTAAGAAAATAAAAGAACCTATTGGTTTACGTTTGTCATGCAAACCTGCACGAGAGCGCCGAATAGCATCAGAAATTGCTTCAATGGCTTCATCTTGGCCGGCAACACGTTTATGTAACTCTTCCTCTAAAAACAATAACTTTTCTCGTTCGCTTTGAATCATTTTAGTAACCGGAATTCCGGTCCAGCGTGACACAACTCCGGCAATATCTTCGGAAGTAACCTCTTCTTTTAGCATCCGGCTGTCGAGTTGTTTACTCTCAAGTTCAGTTTTTAGTCGCTCAACTTCGTCTTGAGCTTCCTTAATTTTACCGTAACGCAGCTCAGCTACCTTCCCGTAGTCGCCTGCACGCTCAGCTTGCTCCGCTTCGAGTTTGTAGTTTTCTATCTGCTCAACCTGCCGGTTTATAGAGTCAACTATATCTTTTTCACCTTGCCATTTGGCTCTTAATGAATCTCGTTCTGCCGAAAGATTTGCTATCTCTTCGCTTAGTTGTTTAACTTTCTGTTCGTCATTTTCGCGCTTTATAGCTTCTCGTTCAATTTCGAGTTGCATAATTTTACGTTCAATTTCGTCAACTACTTCCGGCACCGAATCCATCTCCAATCGTAATTTAGATGCGGCTTCATCCATTAAATCAATCGCCTTATCCGGAAGAAAACGATCCGAAATATAACGTTGCGATAATTCGACAGCAGCAATAATTGCCTCATCTTTTATCCTGACTTTATGGTGAGTTTCGTAACGCTCTTTCAAACCCCGAAGGATAGAAATGGCATCCTGAGTATCGGGTTCATCAACCAAAACTTTTTGGAAACGTCGCTCTAAGGCTTTGTCTTTTTCGAGATATTTTTGGTATTCATTTAAAGTTGTTGCACCGATGGCACGAAGTTCACCTCGGGCAAGTGCAGGCTTTAAAATATTGGCTGCATCCATTGCGCCTTCGCCACCACCGCCGGCACCTACCAGGGTATGGATTTCGTCAATAAACAAAATTATCTCTCCGTCGGCTTGAGTTACTTCTTTAATAACGGCTTTCAAGCGTTCTTCGAACTCACCCTTATATTTTGCTCCCGCGATAAGCGCACCCATATCTAATGAGTAAACTACTTTGGTTTTCAAATTTTCCGGAATGTCGCCTTTAATAATTCTGAAAGCAATACCTTCGGCAATTGCTGTTTTCCCGACTCCCGGCTCACCAATTAATATCGGATTATTTTTTGTTCTTCGAGATAATATTTGGATTACACGCCGAATCTCATCATCACGTCCGATTACCGGGTCAAGCTTTCCGGAGGAGGCAAATTCGTTGAGATTACGAGCATATTTATTTAAAGCGTTATAAGTAGCCTCTGCATTTTGATCAGTAACGCGACTATTTCCTCGCAGTTCTATTATTGCCTTTTTCAGGTCCTTATCCGTTACGCCGGCATCCTTCAAGATACTGCTCACCTTATCACCCGAATTTAAAATACCCAACAGGATATGCTCCACAGAAACAAATTCGTCTTTAAACTCCTTCAAATATGTTTGTGCCTTTTGCAACGCAGTGTTTGTACCTGCCGAAAAGTAAATATCGCTACCGCTAACCTTTGGAAAATTTTGGATTTGAGCATCCAAAACAGTGGATAGCCTGTTAACATTTACATTCAGCTTTTTTAACAAGTAGCTAACCACGTTTTCGTCAACAGTTAGCAAACCTTTTAAAATATGCGCAGTTTCTATTGCTTGCTGTTGATTTCCTGTTGCTATCTCAGAAGCCTTTTGGATTGCTTCTTGTGCTTTGATTGTAAAGTTGTTAAAGTTCATATACTCGCATTCGCTCAAATCAGTTGCCACATACGGAAATTGTAGCGATAGGAGGAAAGTTTGTCGTTAATAATTTAAGTAGAAGGACAAATAGTCTGTAAAAGAAGGATTTAGGCTGAAATTATTTCAGCTACCTGAATCACATAAACGAATGTGGTCCTGACTGTACAAATTACAGGATAGTTTAATCCGGCAATCTATAGGTAAACGAGATTATTAAAATTCGGGAGGTTAGAAAGCCTGGATTATTCTACTCTTTGATTTACTTGTCCCCACTCGGCCGGGTTTTCACGCCACTTCTTTAACACCTTAATTTCATTGTCGAGAATAAAACTTTGGCGGTGAGCATATTCAATCAGGGCATTGTAGTTTGATAAGGTTGCATAACGGCATTTTGCTGATTGAAAGTTCTTTTCGGCTACATCAAAACCGTAGCTGAATATTGCTACTAATCCGGCAACATCACAACCGGCTGCTCTTAAAGCTTCAACAGCCTGTAAACTGCTTTTACCCGTTGAAATTAGATCCTCTACAACTACCACTCGTTGGCCCTCAAAAATTTCTCCTTCAATCAAGCTCCCCGTACCGTGCTCCTTTGGCTTAGAACGAACGTATGCAAAAGGCAAACCCAACTCTTGTGCAACCAGAACTCCCTGCGGGATTCCCGCGGTGGCAACCCCTGCTACCAACCCCACAGAACCAAATTCTTCCTGAACTAAATCTGACAATCTTTGCCTGATATAAGTGCGAATTGCAGGATGGGAAAGTGTAACTCGGTTATCACAATAAATTGGCGATTTCCAACCCGAAGCCCATGTAAAAGGATTATTAGGTTGCAATTTTATTGCTTTAATTTGCAGCAAGAACTCGGCGATCTTTTGTTCAGTTTCACTTTTATTAAGCATGCCACAAATTTATAGAATTTATATTAACGAAGCTTCGCTAATTGTCAGCGAATTTGTACCTGATTTCTTGGTTAACGTTCAACAAGTTGAAATTCAAAAGTTGGATTTCAATTCTTTTTATTACAGTGTAGTCAGCAAAAAAGCCAAGGAAGATTACCTGTTACTAACCAACAATCCAAAACGCATGTTTAATGAGTTAAAAAAAAATGTATCAATAATTAAAGCTGCCGGCGGATTAGTAGAAAATGAACACAAGGATTATCTTTTTATCTTTCGAAAAGGGAAATGGGATCTGCCTAAAGGAAAAATTGACTTAGACGAGAAAACTAAGAAAGCAGCAGTTAGAGAGGTTGAAGAAGAATGCGGTATTAAGGTGAATAAAGTATCCGGAAAAATTTGCCGCACGTGGCATGCATACGAACAAGCGGGGAAAGTAATTTTGAAAAAAACCACCTGGTACAACATGAAAGCTGTGAAACAACCTAATTTAATACCGCAACTGGAAGAAGACATTACTGAGGCAAGATGGCTACCAAAAGCAGAATTTTCCTTCGTCAAAGAAAATACATATCCGTTGATTTTAGATGTTATCAGCTCTGTTGATCGTTAACAAATTTTAAAACCTGTATCGGAACAAACTTGCTTATATCTCCCCGGTACCTTAAAATCTCTCTCACTATTGTTGAGCTTATGGAGGAGTATCCCGGCTTGCTTACGATAAAAATACTTTCAATTTCAGGCTCCAACGAATGGTTCATTTGGGCGATTGCTTTTTCATACTCAAAATCTGAAACCGTACGGATTCCCCGTATCATATAGTTTGCTCCAACTTTTTTGCAGTATTCAACTGTCAATCCGTCGTATGCACCTACTTCTATTTTAGGTTCACTTTCGAAAATGCTTTTGAGTATTTGCGCACGAATTTCGATATCAAAATACGACGATTTAGAACTGTTTATTCCAATGCCGATTATAACCTTATCAAATAAAGGAAGTGCCCGCTGCAAAATGTCAACGTGAGCTTTGGTAACCGGATCAAATGAACCGGGAAAGAGGGCAATTTTCATTGGATGGTTAATAAGGGATTAGTCATTTGTTTATGAGGTTTAAGCCTTAAGTTTTTAGCTTTCCGGCGTCGTGTCTTGGTTAGCTGATTTAACTCTTTGCCCTTGATTCTTGACTCTACTTTCCGAAAAAACTAAACGACGAATAACCGTACTTTCTTTGCTCCGTAAAGTTAGGATAATAGTCTAATTTATTTGTAGAAGGATGCTCGACTATCAGAATGCCGTTTTCTTCCAGCAATTCTCTGTCGTTTACAATTTGCGGAATTAGTTTTAACTCAGGAATATCATAAGGAGCATCGGCAAAGATTAAATTGTACCGGTCTGCTTCTCGCTTAAGGTACTTAAACACGTCCTCTTTTACCGGTTTAAGTTGAGTTAAATTGTGTAATTCAGCGATTGACTTTACATATTGATAACATTTAAAATCTCGATCAACCGATACAACTTCAATTACTCCGCGAGAAGCAAATTCAAAACTCATATTCCCGGTACCGGAAAATAAGTCTAACACCTTCAGCTCCTCAAAATCCACCTGATTGCCGAGAATATTAAACAGGGCTTCTTTAGCAAGATCAGTTGTAGGTCGCACAGGTAAATTTGACGGCGGGTTCAATCGCAATCCTTTTAGCCTGCCTCCGATTATTCGCATTGGCTTAACCCTATTAGGGAGAAAAAGCGGGATGGAATAATATTCTCGGAAACCGGTAAGTTGAGTTCGGGTTTGGAAAACTCAACTTGGTTGAAATACTTTGTTAGCCGATTGTAGTACTCGTCTCCGGTTTCAATATCTCCGGAGATAAAACATACAGGGTTTGTAAGGTAAAGCTTTTGTTCTTGAAGAAGTAAAAGAAGAAAATAATTAAAATCGTCAGCGGTTTCTATCTTAAAACTATTGTAAAACTTAAGGCTGCCTGCTTCTGCTATTAAAGCTTCGAACTTAGTGGAATTAAAATTGAGAAAAAGTTTTGTATCACCGGCGGAATTGATTTGAAAAGCGGCTTCTATCAAAGCATCTGCCTGAGTAAATATCAAGGGATTGGTAAAAACCCGATGAACAGCCTGAAAAGCTCCTTTTTCGATTCCCGCAACTTGTCTAATTCTGGTTGATTTTTGATCGGTTACAACAATTTGCTTCTCTCCGGCATCGTTAATAAACCGTGCATACGAAGCCACATCAGCCTCTTTGAATAATTCCTCCGGTATAAAAGTGAAATCAAATGTTTCAAAAGCAACTTTCGTCGCCGAATAACCGGCGGCAAGCAAAGGTTCATTGGAAAAGCCCCCTTCGAGACTTCCGGAAACCTCCGCGATAGCTTTTATCCGGCTTTGATCTTTATCTACAACGGCAAAAGAAAACTCACCTTCACCGATTCTAATCAGCAACTCGCAATTTTTTGTTTGGCTCTCCGAAAAATTGTTCTCCACCCACCTCATACTATCGGCATTATTCATACAAGCAAAACTAAAATTTTTTTACGAACCGTCGGTATTACCGGAAATATGCAATTTTACAAACGTGACAGCCCGCGAATTAATCAAACAACATTTTAAACGCATTCCTACACCAAGTCAGGAAACTGTTTTTACAGGGCTTGAGAAATTCGTTCTTTCTGTGGCACAAAAAAAGTGCTTCGTGTTACGCGGTTACGCCGGAACCGGCAAGACAACAATCATAAGTGCATTGGTAAAGGCTTTGCCTCAACTCAACTTAAGGTCTGTACTGTTGGCACCTACCGGAAGAGCAGCTAAAGTTATATCCGGCTATTCCGGAAAGAAAGCGTTAACAATTCACAAAAAAATTTATCGAAAGAAATCGGCGATGTCGCAAGAGATGACTTTCATTTTGGGAGAAAACCTTCACGAAAACACACTCTTTATTGTAGACGAGGCATCAATGATTAGTAATGATTCCGAGGGCCTTAACCGGCAAAGCTTACTATATGAACTGATACGTTATGTTTTTAACGATAAAAATTGCAGTTTGATTTTTGTGGGAGACACCGCACAGCTTCCGCCGGTGGGGTCGGTTGAAAGCCCTGCACTAAATGCTAAGTTTTTGACAGCTACATTCGGATTAACCGTTGCTGAAGTTGAAATGACCGACGTAGTGCGGCAAGAGAAAACCTCCGGAATATTGTTAAACGCAACCAATATCCGAGAGCTTATCAGAGCAGAAGTGCCGGAATTCCCGAAAATTATCTCAAAAGGATTCAAAGATATTTATCGGATGACGGGTGAGCGTTTGCCGGAAGGTTTAGAATACGCTTACAATAAACACGGAATCGAGAATACTTTAGTTATCTGTCGATCAAATAAAAGCGCTAATACTTACAACCAACAAATCAGGAACCGAATTCTATACCGGGAAGAAGAGCTGACCGGCGGCGATTACATCATGGTTGTACGAAATAACTACTATTGGCTACAACAAGAAGAAACAAGCAACGCTTTTATTGCTAACGGCGATATTGCCAAAATTAGGAAGGTTAGAAATTTTATCGATTTATACGGCTTTCGTTTTGCAGATGTAGTTCTTGAATTTATTGATTACCCCGACGAAGAACCCTTAAACTGTAAAGTTTTGTTAAATACTGTATATTCTGAATCTCCGGGTCTTTCAAAAGAGGACAGTCGCAGGCTTTATGAAACAGTGTTATTGGATTATGAGCACATTCCAAACAAAAGAATGAAACAGCTTGAGCTTAAGAACAACGAATATTTTAACGCTGTACAAATCAAATTTGCCTATGCCGTTACGTGCCATAAAGCACAGGGCGGCCAATGGGAAGCAGTTTTTGTGGATCAAGGGTATTTAACTGACGAAATGTTAAATACAGAATTTTTACGGTGGTTATATACCGCAGTCACCCGTGCTACCAAAGAACTTTTCTTGGTTAACTTTTCCGACAATTTTTTCAATTAATCTATCCTCAGCAATTCTTATCATCTTTCAGTAGCTAAAACCTTGTTTAGAAAAAGTCTAAATAAATTTTGGAAATGAGAAACCAACGATTAGTTTTGCAACAGTTTATAATTAATCTAAATAAGAATAGAATCCTACATGAAATCCTTTTCACGAATTTTAACCACCGCTTTAGTTATCACCTCTGCACTTAGCTCCTGCCAAAAAGATAAGGAAACACCGTTAAAAGCTCAGTTAAATGTACCGTCTACTTACGAGTTTCAACGAAACGGACAAACAAGTGTTGATATCGGCGGACAAGTTACACGCCAAAACATGCTCAAAGAAATTAATGACTATCTATTCAGCGCCACTACAGGTGCAATGCCGGATAAACAAAGGTTGTTGAACATGTACGAAAATTTAAATAATCCTTTTGCAGACCCGGCTTTAAATGCTTCCGGCAAAAAACTCAGCGATAAAACTTCTGCATCTGAGACTCATGCCGTTAACAGCGGAGTGGCAAAACAATATTTGATAGACATTTTATCAAGAGCTGCCGATGCTTCAACTAAACTTACACCTGTTGCCGCTAAAGGAAATTCAGGTATTGTTTCTAACCCCACCACAAACAAAACATATTTTGTTGACGAAAAAGGAATTGAATACACCCAACAGTTTCAAAAGAGCGTGATGGGTTCTGTATTTATGGATCAACTTGTTAACGGATACTTGTCTGATACAAAGTTGAACGTAGATAACGAGAAACTTGAAGATCAAAAGAATTTCACCGAAATGGAGCACCATTGGGATGAAGCTTTCGGTTATTTCTCAAAAGAAAAAGACTTCAAATTAACCGGCGACCCGAACCCCGGATACTGGGGAGGTTATGTAAGAGGTATTGAGGATCCTTTTAAATCCGGTTCAAAAGTTTATGCGGCATTCCGGACAGGGAGAGCTGCTATCGTAGCGAAAGACTATACAGAGCGTGATAAACAAAGAGATATTATTCGCCAAGAAATGGAATTGGTGTGCGCAGTTAAAGCTGTGCATTACTTAGAAGAATTTAAATCAGAACTGGCAGAAGGTAATATCGCCGAAGCTTTTCACGAATTATCTGAAGGATTAGGTTTTATCTACTCACTTCGTTACGCTGCAAGCGGTAAAGTAAGCGCTTCAAAATCAAACGAATGGATGAACAAACTAATAGCCGGAGACGGGTTCTATGCCTCAGACATTTCAACAACAAGAATCCCGCAACTAAGAAGTGAAATATTAGCTGTTTACGGCTTAGACGCGTCGAAAACATATTAGTTCGTTTAGTTTATGTTAAGTAGAAAGCAGCATATCTCGTGTGCTGCTTTGTGTGTACTAGAAATTTAAGGTATGAAAAGACTGTTTATTTTAATTACTATGGCAATCGCCGGATTCCTCGCCTGCAAAAAGGAGTCGAAAAAGGGAGGAACCGTAGCGGGCGCTTTTAATCGTAAAGCCATTTTAGTGAACATGGCTGATAGCTTAATTATTCCCGGTTACCGGGATTTCGAAATTAAGGCAATGGAACTTGATACCAAAGCTTCACTTTTTGCCGGCCGGCCTACCGAAGATAATCTTTCAGCCTTAAGAACTTCTTGGCTTAACGCATACACTACTTGGCAAAGGGTAGCGTTATGGAATATTGGGCCCGGAATGAGCGAAGCGATGCTTTCTAATCTTAATACATATCCTACTAATGTTGTTAAAATAGAAGCCGACATAGATGCCGGAGGCTATAATTTAAACGACAATTTTGCCAAAGCGGTCCAAGGATTCCCGGCGTTAGAATACCTTATTTACGGAGATAACAAGGACGCAATAAGTATTATCACTGCTTTCTCGGATGCAAAAAGAGCAAAGTATTTAACGGATCTTACCGGTAAAATTTCGGCTTTAGCAAGCAAAGTTAAAGGCGAATGGGGAAACTCTTACCGAAACACCTTTGTAAATGCAGAGGGTCTTGACCGCGGAAGCTCGTTAGGCGAACTTTTTAATAACACCTTTTTACCTTATGTAGAAATGCACAACCGCGAAGCTAAGTTCGGTATCCCGGCAGGACAACGCACTCCGCAAACTTTTCCCGAAAAGGTTGAAGGCTACTACTCAAAAACCTATTCAAAGCAACTTGCTCTGGCAGCTTGGGAAGCATATAAAGGAGCTTGGTTGGGCACGGGTTACACTACCGGTAAAACCGGAAGCAGCCTTGCAGATTATGTTGCTTATATGGACAGCAAAAAGAGCACTCAAGTTTACACAAAACTTAGAAACCAACTTGATGCGATCGGTAGCACGATAAAAGGCCTCGACAACAATTTTAACTCCGTTGCGAAAAACAACCCCGAGAAGTTGAAAGAGGTTTGGTCGGCTTATCAAAGTGTAATTACCACCGTTAAAACCGACATTGCTTCGGCTCTCAGTGTTACCATTTCTTACGTAGATAACGACGGAGATTGATGTAAAGTGAGTTTTTCTTTACGCGAATATATCAACGAATCGGTCCATGTTGCTCCGCTGGCAGTATTTCGCATACTCTTCGGAGCAATCATCTTTATAAGCTTGGTGCGTTTTTGGCTCTTGGGGTGGATCGAGGATTTTTATATAAAACCGCAATTGCATTTTCCGTTTTACGGTTTTGAATTCGTAAAGCCTATCGGATCTTATATTTACATTATTTTCGCGATAGCTGCCTTATCAGCTCTGTTTATACTGGCAGGCTACAAATATCGTTTGGCAACTGCGGCGTTTTTTTTGAGCTTTACTTATATCGAGTTAATTGATAAAACCTATTACCTCAACCACTACTACTTTGTTTCTCTGGTAGGCTTTATTTTACTGCTGGTTCCTGCTTCAAGCTTTTTTTCGGTTGATGCTTCCCGAAACCCTGAGAAAGAATACACATACGTTCCTCGTTGGACTGTAGGCAGCATTCGTTTAATGCTTTGCCTAGTGTACTTTTTTGCCGGAATTGCAAAGCTAAACTCCGACTGGCTGCTAGAAGCTCTGCCCTTAAAAATCTGGCTCCCCTCTAAATACGATCTCCCTATTTTCGGACCGCTCGTAGACGAAATATGGCTGGCATATTTGTTTAGCTGGTTCGGCGCCTTTTACGATTTATTTATTTGGATATTTCTACTTAATCGCAAAACGCGACCCTATGCCTTTCCCTTTGTTATTATTTTTCATGTATTTACAGCCATTTTTTTTCCGGCCATCGGCATGTTCCCATATATTATGCTGTTAAGCTCATTAATATTTCTTGATGCACGAGCGGCTTTGTACTTGCTCAAGCTGTTTAAAAAACTATTGAAAATTCGTGGGATTTCTACTCCGGGTCGCATTTATCCTATACAAAAACTCCTTATTATAAAACCTCTGCTGGTCATTTTCTTCAGTATCCAAATACTCACTCCGGTTCGTTATCTTCTTTATCCCGGCGAACTCTTTTGGAGCGAAGAAGGCTTCCGCTTTTCGTGGAGAGTAATGCTGATGGAAAAGGCCGGAATGGCAACATTCACCGTTAAAGATTCACTTACGGAGAGAAGTGTACTTGTGAATAACAGTTCATTTTTAAATCCGACACAAGAAAAGCAAATGTCTTTTCAACCCGATATGATCTTGCAGTTCGCTCACTTTTTAGGGGATTATTATAAGAAAAAAGGCTTCAGCCGACCTCAGGTATTTGTCGAAAGTTACGTTACTCTTAACGGTCGTCCCGGTCAGGCGATTATTATTCCACACACCGATCTATATAAACAAAAAGAAGATTTCAGTCACAAAGATTGGATTGCAAGGTATAACCATGATATCAAGGGTTTTTAAAATTCTATTCTTAGTTGCGCTTTCTTTTGACGTATGCGCACAAACGCAGTTAAAAGGCACAGTGGTAGAGGCATTTACCGGAAAAAAATTAGCAGGAGTTAAGGTAAATCAAAACGAAAAAAGCACCGTTACAGACAGTTCAGGCAACTTCAAACTCTCCGTTCCCGCGGGTGGAAGCTTTCCTCTAACTTTTTCAAAAGAAAATTATCAATCTCAAACTGTCGAAGTTAGCACCTCAGGTAAGAGAATCATTATTCGACTAACAAACAACAATTACAGCTTAAACGAGATAAACGTAATCGGCAAACGAAAAAAAGACTTTGGTTTTTTAGAAGATGTTAAAGGAACCGCAATTTATGCCGGTAAGAAAACTGAGGTAATTAAAATAGATAATGTTATCGCGAACCTTTCTACCAATAATGCCCGCGAGATTTACGCTAAGGTTGCCGGATTAAATATTTGGGAAAGCGAAAGCGGATTGCAA
>JAYULL010000059.1:0-3917 GCA_043763625.1 Sphingobacteriaceae bacterium
CTCAAAGCGAGGAGAGTAATTTTGGCAAGTGGCTACAGGCCGGGACCTATAAAAAGGAGTTAGGCAAGCAATTCCCGAAAGGAATTTCCGGTTTTTACCCGTTAAATACTTCGTTGAAAAATGTCCTTAATCCTACACAGGAAGCGAAAATGAAGCGGGAAGGAGGCGTTGAAGAAAAGCCTGTTTTTGCCGGTAAATCTTTAGTATTCGACGGGGATATTTGGCTGGATTTAATTAATCAGGGGAAGTTTAATAGGAGCAAACAATTTAGCATAAGTCTGGATGTTATCATTCCAAAGAAGTTAAAAGACGGCGTAATCTTTCACCAAGGAAGCGCAGGGTTGCTTTATAATTTCAGGGGTTTTCACTTGGCTTTAGAAAATAATCGGCTACAGCTCGAAATGGCCCATACTGCGCCCTATAATGCCATAATCGAGTATTCAAAAGCTGATATTCCACGCAATAAACGCATTAATCTTACTGTTACTTACGACGGTTCCTCAAAGGCCGCGGGATATAAAATTTTCCTTAACGGGAAGGAGTTGGAGACCGTTGTAGATCAGGATAAGTTGTACAAGGATATTCTGTTTGCCGATAAGAACTCGCAGCCTGCTTTGCAGTTCGGAGCTTGGGAAAGAGGAAAGGGTTTAGTTGGAGGATCAATAAGTAATATTGCCATTTTTAGCAGAAGCTTAACAGTGGTCGAAGTGAGGCAATTGTCTTCTCGCTCATTAAACAGTACAATTATAAATAAGCAGCCGCCGGAACTTAGCGTAGGAGAGAAGCATCTCCTTAAAGAATTTTACCTGTCAACCGAATCTTTAAATTACCGGCAAACTCTTAGCGAATTACAAAATATACGAGCAAGATTAAGCGACAGTGTAGAAAATATCCCGGAACTGCCGATAATGCAAGAAATGCCGAAACCTCGGATAACCCGAATCCTTGATCGAGGGCAGTATGATACTTATAAAGAAAAAGTGTTTCCCGGGGTCCCTGAAAACATTTTACCGATGCCTAAAAATCTTCCTTCTAACCGGTTGGGATTCGCAAAATGGTTGATTCATCCTGATCATCCGCTCACTGCTCGGGTTGCCGTAAACCGTTTTTGGTTGATGTATTTCGGGAAAGGATTGGTGAAAAGTGCAGAGGATTTTGGTAATCAAGGCGAATTGCCTTCGCATCCGGAATTGTTGGATTGGCTCTCTGTTTCTTTCCGTGAATCCGGCTGGGATGTTAAGGCCTTGCAAAAGATGATCGTTATGTCTGCAACTTATCGTCAGCGTTCTATTCCGACAAAACAAACTTTTGAAAAAGATCCTGAAAACATTTTGCTTTCTTCCGGCCCGGCCAATCGCTTAAGTGCCGAAATGCTTCGAGATAACGCCTTAGCTGCAAGCGGACTTCTAAATTTAAAAATAGGGGGCAGAAGCGTAAACCCGTATCAACCGGAAGGATTATGGAAAATCAACGGGTCGGAATATGTTCAGGACACAGGAGTAAATCTATATCGCAGAGGGCTTTATACAGTATGGCGCCGCTCTGCTCCGAATCCTACCCAAGCAACTTTTGATGTTGGAATACGAACAAGCTGCATCATCGGCAGACAAAAAACAAATACTCCCTTGCAATCACTTATCACCCTTAACGATCCGGTATTTGTAGAGGCCTCAAAAGTTATCGGAGAGCAAATCACAAAAGCCCAGAACGCTAAAACCGGTATATCTAATGCCTTCAGGAGGCTTACCGGGAGAAGACCATCTGCACAGGAAATGCAACTTCTGACAGAACTGCAAAACAAGGAGTTTTTAAAGTTTAAATCGTATCCTTCAAAAACCAAAGGCTGGCTGGAAACAGGTAGCTATAAAATCGACACTTCTTTAGACCCGGCTAGGATAGCAGCGAATGCAGTGGTTGCAAATACAATACTTAACACCGACGCTGCACTAACAAAAAGATAGATTATGTGTGATCATCATGAATTCAATCCGGGCCATAAGGATCTCGAGGGAATAAAACAACAGCTTGACAGGCGTACTTTCCTCACCAAAACCTCTTTAGGTTTAGGTGCACTGGCTTTAGGTTCTTTAATTAAATCAAATTCATTGTTCGGTAATAATCCTTCTTCGCCCGAAGCAGATATTTCCTCCGGTAGTTTCCCGAATTATGTGCCTAAAGCTAAACGGGTAGTTTATCTTTTTCAAAGCGGAGGACCTTCGCAGCTCGATATGTTTGATTATAAACCTGTGCTTAGTAAGTATCAAGGTTTAGATTTGCCGGCTTCGGTAAGAAAAGGGCAGCGATTAACCGGAATGAGTGCAAGTCAGGCGAAACTTCCGGTGGCTTCTTCGGTATTCGATTTCAAACAATACGGTGAAAGTAAGGCGTGGGTAAGCGAGTTAATGCCTTTTACTGCCGGGGTTGTCGACGAATTGTGTTTTATTAAATCCATGTACACCGAAGCTATTAATCATGATCCGGCAACTACTTTTTTTCAAACCGGTAATCAGATTGCCGGAAGGCCCTCTATGGGCGCTTGGGTCAGTTACGGCCTTGGCTCTGAGAATAAGAATTTGCCGGCTTTTGTAGTTTTGGTCTCTAAGAATGCCGGCGGTCAGCCCCTGCTTTCGCGTTTGTGGGGAAACGGTTTTTTGCCTTCAAAACATCAGGGCGTCCAGTTCCGTTCCGGCAAAGATCCGGTTTTGTTTCTGAATAATCCGGAAGGTTATGAGGGAGCGGATCGCAGAGAAATGCTTGATTATCTAAAGAAACTGAACAATTTACAATACGACACTTACGGTGATCCGGAGATTAATACCCGTATTTCACAATATGAGATGGCTTTTCGAATGCAAACTTCGGTACCTGATGTAATGGATCTTTCAAAAGAACCTGATTCCATTTTCGAAATGTACGGACCCGACAGCCGCGATCCCGGAACTTATGCCGCAAATTGTTTGCTCGCCCGTAAGCTTTTGGAAAAAGATGTTCGGTTTGTTCAACTCTATCACCAAGGTTGGGATCAGCACAGCAATCTCCCTAACGATCTCAAAACTCAATGTAAAAATACCGATCAAGCCTCGGCTGCGCTGATAATAGACCTGAAACAACGCGGATTGCTGGATGATACCCTAGTTGTGTGGGGCGGAGAATTCGGGCGTACCGTTTATTCTCAAGGCAAACTTTCTGCCGATAATTATGGTCGCGATCATCATCCTCGATGTTTTACGATGTGGATGGCAGGCGCCGGGGTTAAACCCGGAATTACTTACGGAGAAACGGATGATTTCGGATACAATATAGTTAAAGGCAAGGTGCATGTCCATGATTTTCAAGCTACAATGTTGCACCTCCTCGGCATTAACCATGAAAAGCTCATTTATAAATATCAGGGACGAAGATTCAGGTTAACCGACGTTGAAGGGAAATTGGTTAAAGATATCCTGTCTTAGTTTGAGACTGATACTTCTTTTTCCCTTTCTGCTTGTTCATTCCATTCTTTTAAATATTCGTGGACAAATTGCACTGCCATAGAACCTTCGCCAACTGCAGATGCAACCCGTTTAACTGAATTGCAACGTACATCGCCGCAAGCAAAAATGCCGGGAACTGTAGTTTCCAATAGAAAGGGTTGTCGCTTTTCTTGCCATCTAGACATATTTACGGATAATCCTGTCTTAATAAAGCCTCTTTCTTCTTTTTCTACCTGTTCAGGCAGCCATTCTGTTCGCGGAAACGCACCAATGAATGAGAATATAGCTTTTACTCTTAGTTCTTTTTCTTCTTTAGTGTGATTATTTATGATGCTTATTTTTTCAAGCTTATCTATGCCGGTTACCGACGTTATTTCTGTGTAATTAAGTAATATGATATTAGGTGTTTCTTCGATACGTTGTATCAAATATCGGCTCATAGTG
>JAYULL010000060.1:0-1107 GCA_043763625.1 Sphingobacteriaceae bacterium
TTTCGTTTCTGAAAGCCTTACTACTCGTCTTGAAGCAGCCAATGTGCAGCTCGACAATGTAACGAAAGGAAAAATTAATCATTCCGCTTGCCGCTGGTGTTACAACTCAATTCCACTCGATGAATTATGCAAGCGCGGTAAAGAAGTCGGCTTGCAAGCCCTTGACCTTCTGAATATTGAGGAAGTACCCACTGCCCAAAAATACGGTTTGACTTGCTCAATGGTGAATCACAATCTCAAAGGATATGGTATCCCGAAAGGTTTTAACCGCATTGAAAACCATAAAGATTTGATTGCTTATTACGAAGATGCTATCCCAAAAGCAGCTAATTTGGGTCTTAAAAACATCATTTGTTTTTCAGGCAACAGAGCGGGTCTATCGGATGAGCAAGGCTTAGCCAATTGTGCAATTGGATTGAAGCAGATTTTAAAAATTGCTGAAAAGAATAAAATCACCATCTGTATGGAACTTTTAAATTCAAAAGTTGACCATAAGGATTATCAATGCGATAACAGCAATTGGGGAACAGCTTTAGTGCGCTCAATTGGTTCGGAACAGTTCAAATTGCTTTATGATATTTATCACATGCAAATCATGGAAGGGGACGTAATTCGCACTATTCGCGACAATTACCAATGTTTTGGGCATTATCATACGGGCGGTGTACCGGGTCGTAATGAAATTGATGATTCGCAAGAGTTGTATTATCCTGCTATCATGAAAGCCATTGCCGAAACGGGTTTTACAGGTTTTACAGCCCAAGAGTTTATCCCTAAAAATGCCGATAAAATCGCCTCTTTGGATAAATGCGTGAAAATATGTGATATTTGATTGTATTGTTAAATTGTTAAATTGTTGTATTGCTGTATTGTTTTGCATATTAAGAGCGAACAATACAGCAATTTAACAATACAATCAATAACTCATTTCTACAATCTTCTCCACGTCAGAAGGCTTTAAATTCCTCCGCTCACCCAAGCCCATCCAACCACGGGTGGTAAAGCGTTCAGCAATTTTTTCTGCCGTTCCTTTGTAGTCATTTGTATATTCTGAAAGCTTAGTTTGGATGCCCAAAGAGTGAAAAAAGTCTTCCGTTTTTGAAATAG
>JAYULL010000061.1:0-243184 GCA_043763625.1 Sphingobacteriaceae bacterium
CCTCTTGCCAATTTCCTGTTAGGTATTGGGCTACTTTACTTTGGGTAATTTGAAGGTGTTTTCGAAGCAAGGTTAAAATATGCTCTTCATCTTCAGTGGTTAACGGATCGAGATCAACCATTTCTTTATTACAGTTATCTCTAAAAGTCCCGTCAACATCATAAATCCAAGCAATACCGCCGCTCATTCCGGCAGCGAAGTTACGTCCTGTCTTCCCTAATATTAAAGCTCGGCCCCCGGTCATATACTCACAACCGTGATCACCAACACCTTCTACAACTGCAGTTGCTCCGGAATTCCTTACCGCAAAACGTTCTCCGGCTTGACCGCGAACAAACAATTCGCCTGATGTAGCGCCGTACATGGCCACGTTACCGATGATAATATTGTCTTCAGGAACCAGCGTGCTATCGGCCGCAGGATAGACCGCCAGTTGGGCACCTGAAAGGCCTTTACCTACATAATCGTTTGCTTCTCCTTCCAGTTCAAAAGATATTCCTTTGGCACAAAAAGCTCCAAAGCTTTGACCTGCGGAACCTTTAAATTTAAAGTTTATTGTATTATCCGGCAGTCCTTGAGACTGGTAGCGTTTTGAGATTTCGTTAGACAATAAAGTACCCAAAGTTCTGTCGGTATTTTTAACAACAAATGTTCCGAAGACAGGAGTTTTGCTTTCTAATGCCGGCATCGCGTGTTCTACAAGCTTCCAATCAAGAATGGTTTCTAAACCGTGGTCTTGTTTTTCACTGTTGTACATAGTGCTTCCCGGAGCCGGAGAAACCGGATAAAGGATACCCGCGAGGCTTACTTTCTTCGCTTTCCAGTGATCAATTCCTTCTTTAACTTTCAAGAATTGAGCGCGACCTACCATTTCGTTAATAGTCCGGAAACCGAGTTCTGCCATAATTTCTCTTAACTCTTCAGCCAAGAAATGAAATAAATTTACAATATGTTCCGGCTTCCCGGTAAATAATTTGCGAAGCTCCGGATCTTGAGTAGCAACACCGACAGGACAAGTGTTTAGATGACATTTACGCATCATGATACACCCGCCGGCAACTAAAGCTGCAGTAGCTACGCCCCATTCTTCAGCTCCTAGTAAAGTAGCTATCGCGATATCCCGCCCGGTTTTTAATTGACCGTCTGCTTGTAATACTACTCTGCTTCTCAGCTTATTGCGTACTAATGTTTGATGGGATTCTGCAAGTCCGAGTTCCCAAGGTAATCCGGCATGCTTAATTGAACTGATCGGCGAAGCTCCCGTACCGCCATCATATCCTGCAATCAAAATTACGTCCGCATGGGCTTTAGCAACCCCGGCAGCTATAGTTCCGACACCGGCTTTAGAAACTAACTTAACGTTGATTCTGGCATCGCGATTAGCATTCTTTAAATCGAAGATCAGTTGAGCTAAGTCCTCAATAGAATAAATATCATGGTGAGGAGGAGGAGAAATTAAACCCACTCCGGGAGTGGAGTGGCGAACTTTAGCAATCCAAGAATCTACTTTATCGCCGGGCAACTGACCGCCTTCTCCGGGTTTCGCACCCTGAGCCATTTTAATTTGAAGTTCATCAGCATTAGTCAAATAATACGAAGTTACTCCAAAACGGCCGGAGGCAACTTGTTTGATAGAAGAACGCATTGAATCGCCGTTAGGAAGAGTTTGGTAACGCATTTCGTCTTCACCGCCTTCACCTGTATTGCTTCTGCCGCCAATGCGATTCATAGCAATTGCTAAGGTACTGTGAGCTTCATGAGAAATTGAGCCGAAAGACATTGCACCGGTTGCAAAACGTTTCATAATATTTCCGGCAGGTTCAACCTCGTTTATGGAAATAGACTCGCGATGATGTGCAAAGTCTAACAAACCGCGGAGTGTATATTTCTTATCGTCTTGCTCGTTGATTATTTTAGCATAATTCTTGTAAACCGAATAATCGTTGGTACGAGTTGAATGTTGCAGCAAATGTACTGTTTGGGGATTAAAAAGGTGAGCTTCGCCGCGACGCTTCCACTGATAGATGCCGCCCTCCGGCAATAAATCCACCTCAGATTTTGTGTCGCCGAAACCGTTAAAGTGTTTAAACAAGGTTTCCTTAGCAATTTCGTCTAAGCCTAAACCTCCGATACGACTTACAGCACCGCAGAAGTAATTATCTACTACTTCTTGGTTAATCCCCAGTATTTCAAATATTTGCGAGCCATGATATGATTGGAGCGTTGAAATTCCCATTTTCGAGAAAATCTTTAATAACCCGTCGCACACTGCTTTTACGTAATTCTTAGAAAGATATTTATATTCAAGAGAGGTTTCTAATTTTCCCTCTTCTTTCATAGTTTGAATAGTAGCTAAAGCCAGATAAGGATTAATCGCAGTAGCACCAAATGCCAATAAACAGGCAAAATGGTGAACCTCCCAAGCATCTCCTGCTTCAATTACGATACCTACAGCTCCTCTATATCCTTTTTTAACTAAATGGTGATGAACAGCCGAAACAGCTAACAAGGAAGGAATCGCAGCATGTTCGGAGTCTATCGCCCGATCCGATAAAATCAAGACTTCAAACCCGTCGTTTACGGCATCTTCGGCATAACGACAAAGTCTTTCAAGCCCGTTTCGCAAAGAATCCGGCTGTCCGTCGGCTTTAAAGTAAGTTTGAAGTGTTTTAGCATGAAACATGCCTGTATCAATACTGCGTAATTTCTCTAACTCAACATTTGTAAGAATCGGCTGATCTAAAGCAACGCAATGCGCATGCATTTTATCTTCATCCAGTACATTACCGTTGCTGCCGATAAAGGTTGCAAGACTCATCACCAATCGCTCGCGAATAGGATCAATGGGCGGATTAGTTACTTGAGCAAAGTATTGTTTGAAGTAGCTCGATAAATGTTGCGGCCGATCAGACAGTACAGCCAAAGGGACATCAGTACCCATTGAACCTATCGGTTCTTTACCGTCTAAAGCCATTGATTTAATAATCAAATCAACATCCTCACGGGAATAGCCGAATACTTTCTGATATCTAAAAACCGAATCGTGCGAAAGATTTGTAAAAGCAACTCGCGGTTCCGGCAATTCGCTCATGCGAATTTTATAGTTCTCTAACCATTGCCCATAAGGCGATTGAGAAGCAATTTTAGTTTTGATTTCCTCGTCGGTTATTATTTTACCCGCTGTTATATCTACTAAAAACATTTTCCCCGGCTGCAGGCGGCCTTTCTTAATAATTATTTTTTCAGGAATCGGGAGTGCACCCGCTTCAGAGGCTACGATAACTCGATCATCGTTTGTTACGGCATAACGTAAAGGGCGTAGTCCGTTTCTATCCAGAATAGCACCTATTATTTTACCGTCTGTAAAGTTTAAAGCTGCCGGTCCGTCCCAAGGCTCCATCATCGTCGCATGGAACTCATAAAAAGCTTTCTTAAGAGGATCCATTTGCTCGTTACCGTCCCAAGCTTCGGGTACAAGCATCATCATTACGTGCGGAAGAGAACGGCCCGAATGAAGTAAAACTTCAACCACATTATCCAAACACGCGGAATCGGATTGATTATTATCAATAACCGGAAGAACAATTTCCATTTCCTCCGGCGAGAAATAAGGTGAAGCATAAGACCGTAACCCGGAATAAAACCAATTTAGATTTCCGGTTAATGTATTTATCTCGCCGTTGTGAGCAATAATTCTAAACGGCTGAGCCAATTTCCAAGAAGGGAAGGTATTTGTTGAAAAACGTGAGTGTACTAAACCAAAGGCCGAAGTAAAACGAGTGTCGGATAAATCTGTATAATAGTTTCTTACCTGATAAGTAGTTAGCTGACCTTTATAAACAATAAGTCTGCATGACAAAGAAGCAATATAAAATAAGTCTACAGCCTCATTATTTAGTTCGATAACCGTTTTAGTGATTAGACGACGAAGAATAAAAAGTTTTCTTTCAAAATCATCATCCGTGGTGACAGAAGAAGGCCTGTTTATAAACACCTGCTCAACATTCGGCTCCAACGAAAGTGCTGTTTCTCCAATTCCAAGCGCCTTAACAGGAACCTTTCTAAAACCCAAAATTTCAAGTCCTAACCTTTCAGCTGAATTCAAAATAGCTGTACGGCAAGCTTCACCGGCACCGGCTTCTTTCGGAAAGAAAATCATCCCTACACCGTAATGACCAGGCTCTGAAAGAAGAATATTTAAAGGGATACACTCTTCCATTAAAAACTCATGAGGTATTTGCATCAAGATACCGGCTCCGTCTCCACTTTCAGGATCGCAACCACAGGCACCGCGGTGCTCCATGTTCTCTAAAGTAGTGAGGGCATCGGTAATAATTTGATGAGATCTGTGTCCGTAGATATTGGTAATAAAACCTACGCCACAAGAGTCGTGCTCAAACTCAGGTCTGTAAAGTCCTTGTTGGTTATTCTCAGCATAATTCACGTTATCAGTTTGCTTCATCAGATAGTATTAAGTATCAAAATATAGTGCGACCACGAAAATACGAATTTAACATGAGTGATAAAAATTGATTAACAATTTTTTAGTATTCTTTAATTACCTACGGCTTTTTTCACATTCTTTTAAAATTCTTACATTAAACAGCTTTTAATATTGAAAATTTTTAAAATGGTATTTGACAGGATCTTATACTGAATTACACTTTTTCTTTCCATTCTCTACTATTAAAATTTAGCGAATTATAATTACAATAATTAAAAATTTGCTTTAAGTGCTTACGAAAAGTTTTTCTACATTTGCGGCGGGTTAGTCTTCTACGACCAGCTCCTCTTGAACTCCCCCAGGGTGGGAACGCAGCAAGGGTAGAGAGTTGTAGCGGTGCGATAGAAGTTGCTAACCCATTTTTTTCTCCTTTAGTTTCCCAAACTTAATTGGCACAATAGTCTTGATATAATATAATATTTCTAATTTTGCCATTTCAAATAATTTAATCAGCAACAATGAAATTTTTTATCGATACCGCCAACCTTGCACAAATTAAAGAAGCCCATGATTTAGGTGTTTTAGACGGAGTAACTACGAACCCAAGCCTAATGGCAAAAGAAGGAATCACCGGCCATGATAACGTGATCAATCATTATAAAGCTATTTGTGAGATAACGGACGGAGATGTAAGTGCCGAAGTAATTGCCACTACTTTTGAAGAAATGGTTCAAGAAGGAGAGGCCTTAGTTAAACTACATAAAAATATTGTAGTTAAAGTTCCGATGATAAAAGAAGGTATTAAAGTGATTAAATATTTTACTTCAAAGGGTATCAGGACAAATTGCACTTTAGTATTTTCTGCAGGACAAGCATTGCTTGCGGCAAAAGCAGGTGCTACTTACGTGTCTCCATTTGTAGGCCGTTTAGATGATGTGTCTACCGACGGTTTAAGCCTAATAGAAGATATTCGCACTATTTACGACAATTTTGGTTATACTACTCAAATTTTGGCTGCATCGGTACGTCATCCGATGCATATTATTGAATGTGCTAAAATAGGAGCTGATGTAATTACTGCTCCTTTGTCTGCAATTACGGCCCTGTTAAAACATCCATTAACGGATAGCGGGTTGGCCCAATTTTTATCTGACCACGCAAGAGCTTCGGCCAAATAGAGTAATTAAAAAAGAAAAAGTAAAGCTGTTCATCAATTGAGCAGCTTTTTTTGCTAAAAACGGTGTATTCTACATTTAATACAGTTTCTCGGGAAAGGCCCGAAAACGATAAAAGATGAAGTACCAATGTAACTTAAAATTTTCGATACACTCTAAAGCTATAAACACCCATTAAATCATAAATCTTAAAACATGGAACAAAATCTAAAAAACCATATCCGTCTGGTACCGGGATATCATTTCGTACTACTTATATTGCTACTTGCGGGTCTCACGGGTTCATTAGTAAACCTCTATCATTCTATAAGTTCAGAGACTTTATACTCCGCTTCGTTAATTGTACTCTTATTTGTCTGTGCTTTCATGACGGCAACATTCGCACGTTCGTTTGCACTTAAAGCTCAAGACCGAGCCATCCGTGCTGAAGAAAATTTACGGTTTTTTATCTTGACGGGGAAAGTTTTGCCTCCGCTTAAAATATCGCAAATAGTAGCTTTAAGATTTGCTTCCGATGCAGAGTTAGCGGCACTTACAGAAAAAACAGTGAAAGAAGGTCTCTCAAACAAACAAATAAAACGATTGGTAGTAAATTGGCGGGCTGATTTTCACCGAGTTTAAACTTACCGCAACGATTGCTTGTAAGCTACTAATACTTGCAAAAAAATATCTCGATCTAAGTCAAATCCCTGCGGGCGAATTAATTCTACAGGCTTATTATTTTTATAAAGTACCGGAAACAAGTCAATAAACTCTTTCAAGCTTATCTCATCTTTTAGCCAAGAATATTCATTATAAATATCTTTTAGTCGCATTTCAAAAAGCGGCGTAGAATACAGATCAGAACTCATCAAGCAAATTTATGAATATTCCTAGAGCCCTAACCGGCAAAGGAAAAGAAAAGGTAGAATTCGCGGAAAAAGAAAAGCCCCCGGAAGAATTCGCGGGGGCTTATTAACGCTCTCAATTACTATTTCAAAGGTACTTAAACAAGTCAAAAATGCAATAGTCAATAATTTACACAATATGTGAAGACCCGGTTTTTAGAAAGAGAGAACGCTGCGGTATATACCTTCATTGAATCTTGACTTCATCTTTTTCTTGGAGAAGTATTAACTTAGTGTACTAACTAAACTTTTTAAATGTTTTCCAAAAAACTAAACCCGATTTACCTTTACCTGATTTTAACAATATCGGTTACCGGCTTTTTTTCTTTTGAACAAAAAGATAAACCTCTTAAAGCTACCCTTATTCCTTCCGAAAAATTCTACTTTAACTCAATGGTAGATTGCAATATGGCCGAAGCCTGGGTGGGAGATACTTTTCGAATTTTTCCCGGCAAAACCGGCGAAGACCCCCTGTGGGGAGAAGCCAAGGATTTGAAATATGCAGACGGAAAAAATGCCGACCAAGCTTTTAAAAACCGACCCGAGCAATTCACTGAAGTAAAATTACCCCCGAACGTTGCTCCGGCAGACAGCGGCTTGCATGGTGCAGTTTGGTTTGAAACCATCTATCAAGATAAGAAAGACAGAAGCGGAAAAACACTTTTCGCCATTTATCATAACGAAAACTATCCGGCAACTTTTCTTTTTCGGAAAGAAACGGGCAAGGGTTACATTGATAAAGATTGGCCCGAAGGCTTAACGGGAGCTACTACCCCGGCCGCAGTTTGCCGTATCGGCGTGATGAAATCGGAAGACGGAGGAAAATCCTGGAAAGACAAGGGAATTTTTCTGGAAGATGATCAGCCCAGAATGTTGTTAAAACCGATTAATAATTCCATCACTTTTGCAGGGGGTGTTGGCGACCCTTCAGCGGTTGCCAACGGAGATCACCTCTATCTTTTTTACAGTGAGTACGGCTATGCCGGAAACTTTGACCCAAAAACGTGGGATCGGGACAGAGAACGGGACGGCCAGTGCATCAGTGTTGCCAGAATTAAACTGAGTGATCTGGACAGTCCTTTAGGAAAAGGAAAGAGGTGGGATGGAAAAGGGTTTAATGCCGCATATGATGGAATCGGCAAACCGATTACTTCTATTCAAATACCGGTTTCTGAAGGGGGAGCTCCGCTTTCGCAGAAAGAAGCGAAATATTATTGGGGACCCTCAGTCAGTTGGAATTATCACTTAAACGCTTGGGTAATGCTGATGGCAAAAACCGAAGCTCCAAAGTGGGAAGGGAACAGTATTTACATTTCTTTTAACCGCAATAAAGATTTGGGAAAAGGAAACAATTCACAGCAATGGACAAAACCTGAGCTTTTGGTTAGAAAGCCCGGACATACTTTATGGTATCCGTCGCTTCAACCGACAAATTCTGAGGAAGACATCAAAAACAAAAACACTTGCCTTAAACTTGGTAAAAAGGCTAGCTTATTTTATAAAGATAACGACGGCAAGAAGAATGTGTACTGGTCGGAATATATCGTAGAGTTTTAGAATAAAAGCAAATAATTAGCCACCGTTAGTTAATAACTTGCCGTCTAAAAACTGCTTCGCTCTTGGAACATCACTCTCTTCCAAATGTTCAATAATCATCGGAATATTAGGGTAATTTTTAGTTAGCCGTTGAATATATAAATCATAATTAAGCGATCCTAAGCCGGGTGCCGGAAGTTCTATCATGCCAACTCCGCGTAATGCATGAGCCTCGCTTGCGTCAATATCAGCCATTTGTACTCCTTGAGCGGAACTTGCACGTTTTACGTCTTTTGCATGCGAGATTAGAATCTTATCCGAAAGGGCATTAAATATCTGATTTAAAGTTGAATCCATTTCATCGATATTATGTTCTTCGAAATAGTTGGTGGGATCCATCAGTAATCCCAAATTCGGACTGTTAATATCCGCGAAAAGACGTAAAGTTTCTTCAACAGAACCGATAACATTGTTCACGTAAGTTTCAACTAAAAAAGTGACTCCGGCAACTCGGGCATGCTCTACAATGTCACCTATAACGGCTCTACATTCTTCATAGCCTTCCTCGGTTTTATTCTTAGGATGGTGTACCCAATCACTGTCAGTATCGAACGTGCCGGATTCGCTGATTACATAGGGCGAACCGAGTTCATGAGCAAAGCTAATAATCGTCTTCAAATGATCTAAATTCTTCTTTCGCTTTGCTGGATCAGGGTGAACAAGATTTGTATAACCCGAGATACAACAGATAGGTAGGTTGTTCCGGCGGAAAGTATCGCGAATTAAATTACATTTTTCCTTTGTAATGCTTTTGGTCGACAAATCCATGTCTTTAAAACTAACGTCTAACTGAACAGTATTGAAACCAAGACTGCGAATGCGTTTTGCGGTTTCCTCTAAAGAATACGGGAAATAACCGGTAAAGATGCCTACTTGTATCATAAGATCAGGGGTTATGGGTTTATAAGTTTAGTTGAACAATCCTAATAGGTCAAAACCTGCCGATTCAATTAATGCAAAGCGAAAATCTCTTCTATCTCTACAGCCCGGTGCTCTTTAGCAGAAATATAGCAAGCATCTACCAAAGCCATTGTGTATAAATTATCTGCTCCGCTTATTTCCGGTTCTGTATCTGTTTCAATTGCACACAGCAATTGCGCCATCGGTCCGGAAAAAGCATCGGGAAACCACACCTCTTTCCATCGAGGCCTTTGCCAACCGTTAAGGCTTGTTGAGGTAAAGTCTATAGTGCTTGGGGTTGGCTGAGGATAAAAGGGCCAGCCTATTGTTCCTTTTGCCATCCCCTGGGTTCCTTCAACCCGCCAGTTAATGTAAATATCGCTCTCTGCACCTTCGCGTGAAGGACCGGTCCAAACATCATCCCATGCAGAAGCTCTAAATCCGTTTTCATACTCGAGAATATAAAGTGCTATACCGTCTTTGTGATCGAATTTTTTTGAGGTACGCGGATCTTTACTAACGCTGGCAAAAACACGTTTCGGGTTACCGAATAAGTATCTGAATGAATCTAAATGATGAATGCTCATGGTACGTAAAGTAACCCAGCCCAAGGCTTCTTGCCAAGGCATCCAATGCGGTATGGCACGCATATCTATGGAAGCAAAAACGGGATTTCCGAGCAAATTTTGATCTAGAATTGATTTACACGTTCTGATAGACTGATCGTAGCGCATATTTTGATTTACCCCGAGTCTAATTCCCGCAGCAGCACACAGTTCCACGACTTGTTTAGCCTGAGAAAAATTGACGCCCAATGGCTTTTGAGCAAGAATTCCCTTTATATTTTTATGTTTTACCGCCTCGCGAACTATTTCGATTTGTATATCAGGCGGCACTGCAATGTCAACAACTTCTACTTCGGGATTTGAAAGCAGTTCTTCGTAAGAATCATAAATTCGAGAAATTTGATGCCGCTTCGCAACTGCTTCTCTCGTTTCTTTAGAACGTGAGTATAGTGCTACCGGATTAAATCCCGCTCGACGGTAGGCTACAAGCTGACAGTCCGCCATGATAAAACCGGCACCTATACAACCTATTCCTAATGTTTTGTCTTTGGGCAGTTTCGGCAAGTAGTCAATCGTATATTCCGTAACTTCCATTTACAAACGGTTATAGGTTTAGAACTTATATGCAAAAGGGTTTAAGAACTTTACACTAATCCCCTTTCAACGTTATCTCATTCTCTTTCTTCAAAAAATCGGTCTCCACTGATAAACCGGAAACACCCGATTCTAAAATAGAACTGTCGGCAACAACTTTTACAGGGGTGATGCACGAAGCATTTTTCTCCCGGAAAGGAACATTATAACTTAAGTTGTAAGCAGAGATAAGCGACCAACGAGGTCTGTCAGACAAGTTTGCATCAGACATGTGCAATAGATTACTGTGAAAAAACAGTACATCTCCGGGCCCGAGCTCGACAAATACTCTTTCGCAACGATTAATTGCTTCGTCTACAAAAGGCATATCCGCTCCTTGCTGCTCTCCGGCAAATAAGTGTTCGAACCGGCCAAATTTGTGCGAGCCTTTTAACACCTGAAGACAGCCGTTTTGTTCGTTAGCCTCGGTTAAAGCAACCATAACACTAATCATAGCATCGGGATAAAGAAAGCCGTTTTTATACCAGTAGCCGTAATCTTGGTGCCATTCCCAGGCCCCTCCTACTTTAGGCTCTTTTTGCATCAATTTCGAGTGAAAATGGCAAACTTCGCCTTCGCCCAACAAACCTTGAACCGCACTTATCAAGCTTTCGCTTCGCACCAACAAACCGTACGTATCATCCCCCGGAGTAAACCATAAGGTTAACTTTGTTTTCTTTCCGGTTTGATCATTAAGATCAAAAGCATTAGCACGCAAGACACCGTCTTCGGTAGCTAAAGAATAAAGCAGCTTGATTTGCTCGGGGTTAAAAAACGACGGTACTACAATATATCCGTCACGCTCATATTGAGCTTGTTGCTCGGGTGTTAACAGAATTTTTGACATAATCAGGGACTATTTTTGGCTTATACAAATTTGGCTCGTAGCCTTAATTGACACAACCACTTTTCAATCAAAAAAAACAACTATTCTAACACTTTTTTAATAATTTAAAATATATTTGGTATTTTAAGTAACTTTTGCTGCTGGTAACTGATGAAACCACATATCCAAAAACTACCTTTATCTGAGCAGTCATCATTTGTTGCAGATAAATTTATCACCCCTAACTTTGAAACGCCCTGGCACTACCATGTTGAATACGAATTGGTTTTGATCTTGCAAGGGAAGGGAAAACGTTTTGTGGGGAATCATATATCAGACTATACAGAAGGAGAACTTGATTTTCTCGGCCCTAATCTTCCGCATTGGTTTCGGAAAGAAAATGAAGATGAACAAGGCGGCTCGCTGGTTATTCATTTTCGTGAAGAGTTTTTGGGACGAGAATTTCTTCTGATTCCGGAAATGCAAAAAATTAGTTTACTATTTGATAAAGCAAAAACCGGGTTGCATTTTACCGGGCAAACGAGAAAAAAGGCGGCCCAAAAAATGCACGAAATGCTGTCTCTTTCAGGGATAGACCGCCTTATTTGCCTTTTTAGTCTATTGAAATTACTTGCCGGATCAAATGAATATCAATTGCTTTCTACCGCCGAACCCTCGGCGCAAAACGATAAAGACAACGACAGGCTGAAGAAAGTGTTCAGTTATGTTATGGACAAATTTAAGGAGGAAATCAGAATTGAAGATGTAGCCGGTATTGCAATGATGAGTCCCTCGGGTTTTTGTCGTTATTTTAAAAACCGTACGAAGAAAAATTTCTCGCATTTTGTAAACGAAATACGCATAGGGTATGCATGTAAACAGTTAATGGACGACAATTCAAATGTAAGTTACGTATGTTATAACAGCGGATTTAATAATATGTCGCATTTTAACAAGCAATTTAAAAAGATTGTAAAAAGTACCCCCTATCAGTTTAAACAGAAACACAAGTTGTAAAAGAAAAACTCTTATCTTGAAGTTCTAATATAGTTGCAGATGAAAAACAAGGGATTATCTCGTAGAAGCTTTCTAACCCAGGCAGCTGTAAGCGGCGCCGCATTTTCACTTTCACCGGTTTCAGGTTTAGCCGGCATTTTGGCCGAAGCGCCTCTAAATAATAGACCCAAAGTTTATAAAGAGAGACTAAAGGTAGTTTGCACAGAAGAATTATCGGAATCGGAAGCAGAAAAGATAAAAAGCTCTGCACCCAATGTTGACTTAATTTTGGAGGGGAAGTTAAAAGAAAAAAGTTTATTTGAAGATGCCGACGGAGTTTTAGGTTGGATAAACGCTGATGTTTTACCTGTGGCAAAACAATTGAAATGGGTGCAAACGTGGGCTGCGGGAGTTGAAAATATGCCAAGGGAATTCCTTAATTATCCTTTTACGCTAACGAATATGCAGCGTGTATATGCGCCTGTAATTGCAGAAACAGCAATCGCTTTATTGTTAAGCCTAACCAGGGGCCTGGCTCAAGTATCAATCCCCAACTTTAGAGAAAAAAAATGGGGGGGCAATTTCAACGAAGTTTTATTAGACAATTTGTACGGGAAAACAATCGGAATAGTCGGTATGGGCGGAATCGGTTCAGAAACAGCACGTCGCCTCCATTACGGATTCGGAATGAAAGTTCTGGCTACCGATGCTAAACCGTTGGCCAAACCTGACTTTGTGGAAGAATTACGCGAACCTGCTTGGTTGCAGGAAATGGCAGCAAAAGTAGATGTTCTAATGAGTGCAGCTCCGTTGACTTCGGAAACAAGAGGAATATTCAATCAACAAATTTTTAGCAAACTGAAGCCTACCGCGTATTTCATAAACGTTAGCAGAGGCGGCTTAGTTAATCAAGATGATTTGGTTCGGGCCTTGAAAACGAAACAAATCAGCGGTGCCGGATTAGATGTAACTACTCCTGAACCATTACCGCCTTCTGATGCGCTTTGGAATTGCCCCAATCTGGTTATTACTCCGCACAACTCCGGCAACGCACCCGTAAGAAGAACCCGGCTTATAGATCTAGTAACCGAAAACGTTCGAAGATTCAGTTCAGGACTTCCTTTGATGAACGTCGTTGATAAGGCAAAAGGATATTAAAATTACTTCTCTAAGGCTTGGTAAACCAATGTCCTGAATTTTCGCACGAATTCTCCATAGTGAGTATAGGGGTGAACATTGGTTAAAATTTTTTGATAGCATTTATCAATAAGATTTAATCTCTAGGCGTAGAATCCGGCTTCTCCGGTTTTGAATATGAAAAAGTTTGAGTGACCTGTGCTGTTGTAACTCAAACCGAAAACAAACAAAAGATTAAAGAAATTTTTTCTGAAGATTGAGTTAAAAATAGGATCAAAAAAAAAGAGCCGCATTAGCGGCTCAAATATTATTAAGATATAAGCTTTAACGCCGGCCTATCTCAACTAAATCCCGGGTATTGGCCCCGACATAAATCTGACGCGGACGACCTATAGGTTCTTTATTTTCACGCATTTCTTTCCATTGTGCAATCCATCCCGGAAGGCGGCCTAAAGCAAAAAGAACGGTAAACATATCGGTGGGGAAACCTAAAGCACGATAGATAATGCCGGAATAAAAGTCGACATTCGGATACAGTTTGCGCTCAACAAAATAAGGATCGTTTAAAGCAACCTCTTCTAAGCGTTTCGCTATTTCTAAAACAGGATCGTTTATACCTAATTTCTCTAAAATATCGTCGCAGGCTTTTTTTATGATTTTAGCACGCGGGTCAAAGTTTTTATAAACACGGTGCCCAAAACCCATTAAACGAAAAGAATCATTTTTATCTTTAGCCTTCACAACCCATTTATCTACGTCCCCTCCATCGTTTTTAATCTTCTCCAACATCTCAATCACTGCTTGATTTGCACCTCCGTGAAGCGGCCCCCATAAAGCAGAAATACCGGCAGAAATTGAAGCGAATAAATTACAATCAGACGAACCCACTATACGAACCGTTGAGGTTGAACAGTTTTGCTCATGGTCGGCGTGAAGAATAAGTAACTTATTCATAGCACTAACCACAACAGGATCAATTTCTGTTTCTTCGGTACGTTCGCCAAACGTCATATGCATGAAGTTGGTAACGTAATCTAATTTATTTAAGGGGTAAACTATTGGATGTCCGAGCGACTTTTTATAGATCCAAGAAACAATTGTAGGCATTTTTGCCAGCAATTTTAAAATAGTCAGGTTAATATCTTCTTTAGAAGCCTGAGGATCAAGGCTTTCGGGATAGAAAGCAGACAAGGCACAAACTAAAGAACAAAGCTGTCCCATAGGATGGGATTTGGACGGAAAGCCATCGAAGAAATGCTTCATGTCTTCGTGCACCAATGTGTGTCTGCTGATTTGCTTTTGGAAATCGTCTAACTGAGATTGCGCAGGTAATTCTCCGTAAATAAGTAAGTACACAACTTCGATAAAAGAAGCTTTCTCTGCAAGCTGCTCAATAGGATAACCTCTATATCTTAAAATACCGTTTTCTCCATCCAAATAGGTAATTGAACTTTTGGTTGAACCGGTATTTTTGTAACCGGTATCGATTGTGATATAGCCTGTTTGATCTCTTAACTTAGAAATGTCCAAAGCCTTTTCCTGCTCAGTACCCGTAATAACCGGCAAGCTTATACTTTTATCGTCTAATGTTAAAGAAGCTGTATCTGACATATGCGTATTGTTAGGGGCAAAAATAACTAAATTCGGGTCTTTTGAAATTATTTTTTAACATGATGATTAATTCTTATCAAAAATCCAACGTTTAATATCTTTTTAATAAGAAACCCATCTGTTTTTAAATAATTTCTAACCAAATTTGCAAAAAGGTTAGCGACTCGAGATTTTTCGCTTTACCTCGCCGCACTCCAACATAGAATCGCCGAAATAGGGATTACGAATTTCGGAATTACCGGAAATCCAATAGGCACCGTCGCCATCATTTGCCATTGGACAGTATTGCAGGTAAACGACTCCCTTTTCCACTCCGGCTTTTTCTACTCTGCTAACCAATTGGTTAGATAAGGAACTGAAAACTTTTCTTTGTGCAGAAAGTGTTTTTGAATATTCTATTTGTCGGGTACTTGTTAAGATTTCGGGAAAAGTTTTAAGTGAATCTAAATAGAATGATAAACTTTTTGCAGCATAAGCAGATCCAACGGAATCAGACCGGATAAGTAAGGCCTCGATTTCTAAATATCCTTTTACAATATTTTCGGTGTTTTTATCCTTAAGACTAATATTTCTCTCTAAAATTTTCGACTTACCTAAGCGGCTACTGTTCTCATTACAACCCGTTAACGAGACGGAAACTGATATCGCAAATAAAATTATTTTGTTAAGCATTGAACGAAAATTGATAGTTGATATTTACCAGGCAAATTATGATAGCTTTTCAGTTTTTATTTTACAGTAAAAAGGCCGCATTGAAGCAGCCTTCACAATATTAAGCTCTATTATAAAATCAAGCCCGTTTATTCTTTTCTATTGATTACTCAACTTGTAACGCGTTTCAATCATTCCCTTGAAACCGTCCTTTCCATCAGTTTTCATACTCTTATTTTCAGAAGAAACAGAAGCGCTAGCAGAAGTAGTTTTTGCCGAAGAAACAGTTTGACCTTGAATTAAAGCAATGGCCTTAGAAAGAGCTAACTCATCAGTGCTATCGAAATCATGAGCTACGTCATCGCTTGCATCATAATTAACAACTATACCCGCATAATAATCACCTTGTCCTTGGGCATTTCTACTCGAAAAATTAGGGATATATAAATCGTACTTGTCGATTTTAACCGGGAAGAACCCGACAGGCTTTCCATAAGTTTTCTTACCGATAAGAATTACATTAAAATAAGGCTTTAAATTATTGATTACCAGCTCACTGGCAGATGCTGTGTTTCCCGAAACTATAAAGTAAATATTTTTAACAGTTTCTAATGTTCCGGCCTTTTTAAACTTATACGTATTGCCTGCTTCCGTATAATCAATATTGTAATAAGTTGCGGTCTTTCCGTTATCAAGATTCTGGGGCTTGCCATCGCTTCCAAATAGAACTTGGTGTCGCAGCATAGTGGCCTTACCGTTACGCATCTTATCATTGTAATGTTCTATATACATTACTTTGTTATTAAGCGATGAGGGAGCAATTAAATTACACAGGTGCTCCGCAGTCTCCACAAATCCTCCACCGTTATAACGCAAATCAATAATTAAATCGGTAACACTTTCCTGTGCAAAGTTTTTAAATGCGGTGTCTAAGGCAGCTTTGGCATTATCTAAGTTAGAAAACCGAGCAAGCACCAAATGACCTGCTTTTTTATTTAATCCGTCAAAATTGAAAACTCCGTTTTTTAATATCGGGTTTGCAATATAATTACGGCTCGAGAGAGTAACGGTAAACTGAGAATTATCCGGGCGTTGCAGGGTTAGAGAAAGCGTTTGACCCGATAAACCGGCATCAACAGCAGAAGCATTTCCGCCCACAGAACTGCCGTTTACTTTTAAAATTTTATATCCTCGCTTAATGTCTTTCTCACCGGCAGGTGATCCCGGATTAACATACCGAATTCTTATATCGTTAGAGCCGGCCACACCATACCCAATACCGAAGTCATCGCCGTTTCCTTCTAAGTCCACAGAACTTTGGGTACCGGGAAAATTATCTCCTTCTTCTATGTAAGAGTATTTAGGATAACCGAGATTATAAAACTCATAAGGCTTTCCTGTTTCAAGATTTACAGGGATTTGAGTAATAGCATATAATTCAGACTCCAATTTCGTATTTTCGGAAGAGTTTGAAGCATCAAATTTTCTTGGGCTAAATGCATCGTAAGAAGGAAGTGCATCATTCCATAGATAAATATCCTTAGCATAAAGAAAGATGGAATCGAGCGTAAACTGAGTTCGCGTGCCGGTAGTGGGTGATACTATAGGCTCTTTATCAACCGCCGGTTTAGGATCTTTTTTACAAGAAACTAATGCCAACATCACAACTGTTAAAAACAGTTTTATTTTAAAAGTTAAATTTCCGACCATCACTTAGTTTCTTTTGATTTTATTAAATCAATTAACGCCCCCGGTTTTGTTTCCTATATTTCCGGGTTTTAAAATTACAAAAAACTGATATAAATTTCCTTCACTATTACTGAACCAGCATCAGCCAACCCGAAAGCTTTTTCTTTTCTTCCGAGATATCAATTACATAATAATATACTCCAACCGGCAAGGTTCTTCCATTGCTCGTTCCGTCCCAATTATTTTGACTTCCGTTACTTCTAAACACGGGTTTACCATATCGATTGAATACACTGACTGATACAGTATTATATAGGTTTAAAGCCGATAAATTCCAAGTATCGTTTATACCGTCCCCGTTAGGAGAAAATGCGTTCGGGATATAGGTTTTATTTTCCAAAGGCGGGGATACAGGCGGCGGAATTATCGTGTCGACTATACTCGAATCAATAGGAAAAGGAGGATATTCCGCACCGGGAGGAATAACAGAACGCGAACCGATTAAAGCAATATCGTCTAAAACATAATCACCGCCATTCAATTCTGCGGCGTCTCCGAATTCTTTAATAACTATTTTTACTGAAGTACAATTTCCTGAGTTAAATGCGACTTCTCGTCTTTTCCAAGTAGGAACTTCAGTCGGCGGCACCGGCTTTAATTCGCTTTTTGCGATAAGATTAATTCCGGTACAGTCATAAATTTCTATTATCGGACTCGGCCATACCCCGCGCAATAAATCCTTTTTAATGTTCATGACAAACATTTCTGCTGTATAATTACTGTCTGTGCAAAGATTATTAAACTGCATTTCGTAAACCGGTTCGCCTTTTTTTGGAGAGTTAATGTTGGCCATGTATCCGTTTGAAATACCCGAGTGATCTTGGGCTACTTCGTGCCATGCAGGTCCCCCGTCCACTTTAAAACATGAGCCGTTAATGCTGCTGACAGTTTTATAGCTTCTGTCGCCGGGACAGTCCGGCTCATCTCCAAATTTAAACAGCATTCCGGGAATTTTCGGACCGGGATTAGTACCACTACCAAAGGTTATCTTTTCTCTAACTAGTGTACAATCTTGCGAGAATGCAGTATTTAAATTGAGTGAAATATTCGACAACACCAAAAAAATGACAGGAAACGGGAACCGCTTCACACTAAAAAAATTTCCCGTAATTGAGTGCATTTAAACCGTGCTGTTCCTAATTCGTTAAGGTTTTAACAAACGATTATTACGTGGAAACTCGAAATAAGTTCCCCGCGATAATTAAAAAGGAAACCCGGCGGCGGCGGTCAAATTTATTTGTAAATGATGTGCTCTCAAGCATTTTTCATTGGAGATTGCTATCCAAGCTCTATTGGCATTTCTTTTACATCCCAATTTCAAACTGGATCAACCGTTGTGTTCGTAGCTATTAAATTCAGGCTGTTAAATAAAGCGTGAAAAGTTGCTTGTAGTAGTAGACAGAACGACTATTCCCTTTTATTACATAAAATAATAGAGACCTTTACGTTATACCTGCGATATATTTTTTGAAGACTTCCTAAATCTCAGCTGACCTGTTGCCCTTAAATCATATAACGCCACCGGAGTAAATACTTAAAGAATGAAGTAGCGAAGTAGAATGTTCGGTTATTGTTCAGCCAAAGCTTGCTCTTTTGCTGCTAAATATCTTTCTGCCTCCAGTGCAGCCATACAGCCGGTTCCGGCCGCGGTTACAGCTTGCCTGAAAATATTATCTTGTGCGTCGCCGCAGGCGAAAACTCCTTCAACGTTAGTTTCGGTACTGTCGGGCTTAGTAACTAAATACCCGGTTTCGTCCATATCTAAAACACCTTTAAATAATTCTGTGTTCGGGTGATGGCCGATGGCAACAAAAAACCCGGTTACGTTAATAATAAATTCTTCGCCGGTTTTGCTATTTAAAGCCCTTACTCCGGTAACCGATTGTCCGTCGCCTAAAATTTCTTTAGTCTCGGAATTATAGTAGATTTCGATGTTAGGAGTATTTAAAACTCGGCTTTGCATAGCTTTAGAAGCACGAAATTCGTCTCTTCGAACCAACATATGTACCTTATTGCAAAGCTTAGCCAAATAAGTTGCTTCTTCAGCGGCTGTATCTCCTGCACCAACGATAGCCACCTCTTGGCCTTTAAAAAAGAAACCGTCGCACACTGCACAAGCCGAAACTCCAAAGCCGTTATATTTTTGCTCACTCTCTAAGCCGAGCCATTTCGCCGAGGCGCCGGTAGCAATAATTACTGTATGGGCGATAATAGTCTTAGTTTCGTCTACAGTAACTTTATGAGGCGGACCCGAAAAATCAACCGAGGTAACATAACCGAACCGTATTGAAGTACCGAAACGCTCTGCTTGCTTTTGAAAATCCTCCATCATCTCGGGTCCGTGAACACCGGCGGGATAACCGGGAAAGTTTTCAACCTCGGTAGTTTGAGTTAACTGCCCTCCCGGTACAATTCCCGTATATAAAACCGGTTCTAAGCCCGCTCTGGCAGCATAAATTGCCGCAGTATAGCCTGCCGGCCCCGAACCTATAATTAAGCATTGAACGTGTTCTGTTTCGTGAGACATGAATCCGATTTTTGGTTTGCTAAGTTACGCGTTTGTCACGCTTCGGGCAATATGCTTTTGTCAGGGCAAAACCTTTTTTAAAGTTCCTTAATTTCTAACTTAGTCGGCGTATGAAATGGATCACGCGAGAAAAACCCAAAATAGACCGTATAGCATGTCCCTGGCTGATAAAACGATTTATAGACGAAGATGCCGAATTTATTTATGTTCCTTTTAATATTGTACTTGTAAAAGCGCAAGAACTCAACGCTATTCCCTTTGATATTCCCGAGGTTGAATATAGCCATTATGATGATAAATGCACCTTTGATTATATACTGAAAAAGCATAAAATTAACGATCCTGTATTGAAAGATTTGGCTGTTATTGTTCGCGGAGCCGATACAGATACCCACAAACTCGCTGAACAATGTGCCGGATTATGGGCAATTTCTGCCGGATTAGCTTATAATTTAACTGACGATTACGAGCTGTTGGCAAAAGGAATGTTGATATATGATGCGCTATACAGTTGGGCAAAATACCTTAAGAAAGAGAAACACACTCAAAACCCTACAGAATTTCTTTTGATAGAGGTATATAAGAAGTTTCTGAAACAAAAAAAAGGCGAAGAGAAAAAGATTCCCGAATGGGCTATTGAACTTAAAGATATAATTCAAGACCTAATTGATACCAATTTAAATCTGAGTCTCTCTAAAATTTCCGCAGAATTAAAGGTTCATCCCGCCTACCTGTCAAGGGAGTTTTCTAAGCACTTTGATGACCTTTCGTTCGGCGATTATATCCGAAAATTAAGGATAGAAAAAGCTTTAAAACTTTTAACTGAATCGAAACACTCCTTATCTGAAATAGGGTACCTCACGGGGTTTTCCGACCAAAGCCACTTTACTCGCATATTTAAACGAAACACCGGTAAAAGCCCGTCGCAATACAGAAAAGAAGAGCTAAAAGGCAAAAAAAAGACTAAAAGTTAAATACGTCCTATTTTTAAAACATATTTCCTACTGAACTTGTAGACTTAATTCATTTTATGGCTACAACCTTAAAACGTTCTATTCTAAGCCTTTCTTTAATTCTTATTGATCCGGTATTTATATCATATTCTGCTTCAGCCCAAACTTCGGCTCCTACTGCTCCAACTTATCAAAAAGTTACCGGGTATGTCGGAATCCTGCATCCTTTTTTTATCGTTAGCAAACACGAAACGCATACCAATTTCGATGGTAGTTATTTGGGTGGTCTTCCTATTGGGATAAACCTATGGAAAACACATCATATCGGCTTTTCACTCAAATTTGTGCCTTCCATCAGAGCCAAAAATGGTGTAGGTAAAGTCAGCAACGTTTTAGTTCATCCCGGCATTTTAATTCGAATAGGCGAAACCCTTACGGTTTCCGGAAGAGCAGCTTTTGAAACTTCGGGGCGATACGGTGTTACACCTGTATTGAATAAAACTGTGTTTAAGAATAAGAACGGCAGTTATTTTGTGGCCGTGCCCTTACCACTTCGTTTTGGTAATAATTTACCGACTTCGCTAACTTTAGGTTTTCAGTTTTGGTATAGCGTTTTAATTGAAGCTTAAATGGAAAAATCCTCATACTCCCTAACGGATCTGGTTCTTTACTTTCTGAAACTCGGCACCTTCGGGTTCGGAGGCCCTGTAGCCTTAGTGGGTTATATGCACCGCGATTTGGTTGAAGGAAAAAAATGGCTTACCGAAGATGAGTATAAAGAGGGTTTGGCTCTTGCACAGTTAGCTCCCGGGCCTTTAGCTGCCCAGCTGGGAATATATATCGGTTTTGTTCATTACCGTTTGTTAGGAGCCACCTTAGCAGGATTAGCTTTCGTGCTGCCGTCATTTATTATGGTGGTACTTTTGGGGATGGCCTACAAGGTTTACAGCGGGTTGCCCCGGATGCAGGCAGTATTTTACGGCGTTGGAGCAGCAGTGATCGGAATAATCAGCATTAGTGCCTATAAACTTACTGAAAAATCGGTTGGCAAATTTAATACCTCCTCATTAAAATCAAATTGGATATTGTGGCTTTTTTATCTTATCGCTGTAATTATTACTGTGATTACTAAACGCGAAGAGGTTCTGCTTTTTGTTGCCTGCGGATTGGTTTATATGTTTATTAAGGCTCCTCCCGGATGGTTTAAAAAGCCGGCAACTTTATCACTTTTGCTTACAGGTATTGGCTTTTGGGAATACGAAAGCTCTGTTTTATCTGAAATTGCATTGTTTTTTACCAAGGCCGGAGCCTTTGTTTTCGGCAGCGGGCTTGCAATAGTTCCGTTTCTGCATGCAGGAGTTGTTCAAGAGTTTAAATGGTTAACCGAAGCCCAGTTTGTAGATTCAGTAGCTGTTGCTATGATTACTCCGGGCCCTGTTGTAATTACGGTCGGATTTATCGGCTATTTGGTTGCAGGATTTCCCGGAGCTTCGGTTGCAGCATTGGCTACCTTTCTACCTTGCTACCTCTTCACGGTTCTACTTGCTCCTTCGTTTAAAAAAATAGCTCACAACAAAAGTATAAAGGCATTTGTGGACGGCATAACCGCGGCTGTTATCGGTGCATTGGTAGGGTCTGTAATTATTATTGCAACTCGATCTATTATTGATATTCCGACGGCTTTAATTTCTCTTGCCTCCGTTTTAGCACTTATTTATATCAAGAAACTTCAAGAACCTCATGTAATCATTATCGCGGCTGTTGTTGGAATAATCATTAAGTCTCTGATCAGAAGTTAGAAGACGTAGACAAGAAGAATTCTTAATGATCAGGTTACGCTTTAAGCTACAAGTCCTATTTCAAACCGGACACGCAAGCTTTCCGCTTCATTCGGTTTATCAAGGTGAAACCGTTCAGTTTAACATCCCTTTTAAAACTTGGTTATTAAGGCAACCTGAGTAATATTATTAACCGTATTGCCCCTTAATCCCTTAATATATTGATTATTATATCCCAACTCTAAATCAAGTTTAGGATTAAGCCTAATACCTAATCCGGCATAAAGCCGATTTTGATCAAAGGTACTGTTATTCATTTTCTCCTTATTCTGCACGTTTAAAAATACTTCATCCTGCATAGATAGATACACGCCTTTCTTAAACTCCCCCCCGTATTTTTTAAATGGGATAAGGGCTTTCAGACTGTAACGGAAGCGCTGGGAGAATACGTCATCCCCAACATTTTGCTCAAGAAACCTTTGCTCAAATCGGAAACGATGATTAAAAAATCCTCGAGCTATTTTATGTTGCTGCACGAATTGCTCCCAAATACGGTGTTCGTGTAAATCATTATTCGGGATTCCCTCGTCTCTTTTAAAATTTTCAACAAAGGCATATCCTAGTGTTGCCATTTGCTTTTTATTAAAATAATAAGTTACTCCCTGACGAATAATAAATTGGCGGATATATTTTACCTCATCTGCACTTCGAACTTGTATATCCCCTTGTAAACCCCAACGATCGTTGAACTTGTGAGAGTTATTCCAGAAAGTCCAAACTGAAAACTCTCTTTTAGTTTGCGAGTATAGGTTTGTCAAAACCAAGAAACTTAACCCTAAAAGAACTATATTTTTTCTAATCATTATGCAAAAATTAAGTAAGAAAAAGCCGCTCCGATAAGAGAACACCTTTTAAAAATTTTGCAATGATAATTATTTCTATTTGTTCAACAAACCGTCGAAGGTAAAGCAGCATAATATAACACGCCAATTGTAGGTCTGCCGGCATATAATTGGCTCCCTGCGACAAAACAATCGTTAGACAAGACTTAATCGGTAAACAGGAAATATCCTACTTTTGCGTCAAATGAAATTGCTGCTGCCATACCTGATTCTTATCGCAGGAATATTTATCACCTTTTACCTGAAACGGATGACATTTACTCAAAAAAAGTGGATAAGGAATATTATCGGGTGGAGTTTTATTGCATTTTGGATTTATTTGATTTCTCGATTTCTTTAGCCGGAAACAAAAAAGGTTGCCTGCAAAAAGAAAACCCGTAATCTTATTAAAAAAAGAATTTTAAGCTACATTTCGACCCGCATTTACAATTCCGTAAACTGTTCTAATAACTAATTTTCGATATATCTTCGCATCGTCTTCACTTGCATTACCGGTTAACAATTGTTTAAGCGCATAGTGCTGAATTACAACTAAAGGCAATACTATTTTTTCGCGAATGCCAATCGACCTACGCTCAACCGGATACTGTTCCATTAAAACATTGCTTCCTGTTAGTTCTAGAATTAGCGCTTTTGTTAACTCATACTCTTCTTTCAACGCTTTCCAAAATAATCCAAATTCAAGGTTGCCTTCCAAATGAGCGGTAATCCGGAAATCTGATTTAGACATCGACATCATACAGTTATCAATCATGGTTTTAAATTGACCTGAAGATTGATACAAGTTTTTGACATGCTCCCACTGCCCGCTTTGTTTAACTGCATACAAGGCCGTACCTACACCGTAAAACCCGGGAATATTTTGTTTAAGCTGACTCCAAGAAGTTACAAAACTTATAGCTCGTAAATCTTCAAGCTTAAGCTCGGCATCAGAGTTTCGTTTAACCGGGCGACTGCTTATGTTAATATCCGAAAGTAATTTTAAAGGGCTGAATTGTTCCAAATACTTCAAAAACTTGGGGTCTTCTCGCAAGCTCACAAATGCCTTATGACTATCGTTAGCCATTTTATCAATTAGCGCTTTTTGCTCGGGGGATAAGGTATCTTTTTCTTTTTCAGCCAGTCCCGAAACTAAGGCTGCATTAATTAATTGCTCTATATTATAAGAAGCAGTATCATTAGACCCATATTGGCTGCTTATAGTTTGGCCCTGTATGGTGAGTTGGATGTGATCATTGGCAATTTCTTTTCCCATAGTAGCATAAAACTTATGGGTTTTACCTCCGCCGCGAGCCGGCGGTCCGCCGCGGCCGTCAAAAAACGAAAGATCAATATTGTAATTATGAGCCATTGCAGTCAGTTCTACTTTCGCCTTATATATTGACCAATTAGCCATTAGATAACCTCCGTCTTTTGTACTGTCAGAAAAACCGAGCATAATGGTTTGCATATCCGCTCGCTTCCCTAAATGTTCTTTAAAGAAGGGGTTAGCATAAAGACTTTCCATAACGCGGGCCGCTGAAGCAAGGTCGTTTACGGTTTCAAATAAAGGCACAAAATCTACCGTTAATTCCTCTTTCTTCCAGCCGCTCCATAAAAACAGATTTATTAGTTGAAGAATATCAGAAGCTTGCTGACAATTACTTATGATAAACCGATGAGATGCTTTTTCCCCCCCTGCCATTTGCATTTGCTTCATTAAACGAATCGTACTTAGCGTATCTTTAGCTAAGTCATCTGTTAGACTTTCGACGTCTATTTCTGCTTCTTCGAAGGATATAACTTTCAGTTTTTCGCTTTCACTAAGCTCATCATAATTAGCAGGAAATTTGGTTTGTAAAACTTGTCGGCAGGCTGCGTGTGTTTTTCGCAGTACTCTGCTGTCTTGTCGAATATCCAATGAAGCAAAATAACAACCGAAAAGCTTAACCTTTTCTATCAGATTATCAATTGTATCAACAAAAAGCGCATCATGAACCCGGATCAATACATTTTTTATAGCAATAAGATTATCCAAAATCTCTTGCTGATGGTCGCTAGGATCTTGATTAACGCCAAAACTGTTGCTGTAGAAAATGTTTTGGAGGTTATTCATAAAAGACTCAACCCCTCGGAAAGTAATGCGGCGTTTCAATACCCTGAAATCCCGATAGTAACACCTGAATAAAATTTCGCGCAGCAGGGCCGACACTTTTTTTGTACTCTCAACGGTAACATTCGGATTTCCGTCTCGGTCGCCGCCGGGCCAAAACCCGAGTTCGATCAGTTGATGAGTATCGAAAACCGGAAGATCAAACTCATTTTCAATTTGTGATTGAATTTGAGAAACCACCGGATAAAACACATTTTCTAAAAACCAAGCTAAGCTTGTTGCTTCATCAACCGGAGTAGGTTTACTTTTGTTAAAAAACGGAGTTTTACCGAGTTGTTGCAACAATTGATGAATTGTGCTTACATCATTTGTTTTTAATGCTTCCGTTAAATCGGTTATAATAGCTAAAACTGTACTTGGATAAAATTGCGTCGGGTGAGCGGTTAATACTAAACGAAGTGAGATCTTCTTTAAAACATTAAGCACCTTACTTTTCATTGCCGGATTGCCGGATGCCTGCTGAAGCAAAATTTGCAAAGAGCCGGTATCCTCCGACGTGCTTGTTTTGTTAAAGGCCGAGTCTTCTATCGCATCAAAGAGAACTACTTGCCGTTCGATATATTGAATAAATCGAAAAAGTAAATCAAACCGGTCTGCTGCTTGAACGTATTGCTCATACTGCCCGAAAAAGCTTTCTATTATATCGGCCGGATTCATTTCCTCTTTCACGCCGTCCTCGCAGTGGGCAGTAAAAAAAGGAAGCAAAATTCCGGTATGTTTTACTTGATAAAACGGAAGTGTAAGAAATAAACTGTTGTATAATTCAAAACGTGTAACAACTTCGCCTGAGAATACGGCTTCTTTTTGACTAAATTTCATGTAATAAGATTTCCGACTTAGGGCCGGCTAGCAAAAATAACACGTTTGTGCTTATTACCGCATTTTTCTTTTAAAAATGAGAAGAAAGTAGAACGAATAAATTACGGCACGCAAATAAGAGAGGCCTAAACGGGAATGAACTTGATCTCCCTTAAAAATATTTTCCCATGTTTAGCCGTTAATTATTTCTCCTCAGTGAATGTAATACTTGCTCGGTAATGTAAGTCGAGCCGTCTGAAAAAAACGGATGTTAAATTTTCTCCGGAAACTTCCAAAATAAAAAAGACCTGCCCTTAAGTGCAAGCCTCCTAATTCATTTAATTTACGACGTAATTTAGGCCGCGGTGAGGTTGTTTGTTTCAACAAACTCCGGTTCGAAAACAGCCAGTCCGCTAAGCAAATTATAGTGTAAAGTGCCAAAAAAATTAACTACCGAATTCTTCGATTTACCTTGAATACAAATATGTTCTTTAACAATCTCTTTTCTTGTTAACTGCGAAGTCGACAACAAAAGCTCTTCGTTTTCTATAACAATATCAGATTTGTCAATGGAAAACTGATTTAAAATTTCTTTAAAGCTTAAAGTGTTTAGCAACAGATCTTTCAATTTCATAGTAGCACTAAATTTAAATTGTGAATAATAAGGCCGTTACTTGTAAGGAGGTTCGAAATAAAGGCATAATTATCAATAACAAATCTCTCGCCAAAGATAGGATTAAAAGCAATATACACAAAAAAACTTTGTAATATTTGAGATAAATTCAACATTATAGGCGTTTTGATATTATTTTGACAAATAAGCAATTATTCGTCTGAACTTAACTCTATGTAAATGTGTATTCTTTAGAGCAGTGATGTATTAAAACAAAAACACAATTTTAGTCTAAAAATAGTGATTCGTTATCGTCCAGCAGATTCATCTGTATTGTATCACTTCCCGCAATACCTTCCACCGACCCGCGAATATGGGCAGCGCTCATCAATACTTTTTCCAACTGTTTTTCTCTTGCCTTCCATAATCTTTCCATCGTCTCTCGCTCTTTATGAATTGATAATCGCATACTCATAAAACCTTCTCGGATAGCCTTCCATTGCTCCGAAAACTCCTGTCCGGTAAGGTAATCGTATAACAAATGCATTTTCTCACCCTTATTTTCTTGCGAGCGATTTGAATTAAAAAGTTTAATTATACTGTCGCGAAGAATATATGCCACGGCTTTAGCTTCATCATACGAGCATATCCAAACCCCGTCTTTCTCTCCGAAGCAATCCATTCCCTTGGGGTAACATTTCGTAACGATAACCGCCACATCAACGCCCATACTCCGCATGTCTCGCTTTAACTTCTCTATCCAATCGCCCGCAAAATCCTTGGTTCTTTTGCTTTCGTAAATAATTTTGCCGCATTCTTGCCCGAATTGATTACGAACTACCTGCACACAATCTGCTCCGCGTACGCCTTTTCCTACTTCACTAATTATATCAAAAGGGAATGAAGAGCGCAAAAGCTCTTCCAAAATAAGTTCTTGAACCTCACCCTGTAATTGCATAGAACCTTGTTCGGCCTTGCGTTTCATTTCTTCTGCGAGCTTTTTTTGATCTTCAAGCTGCTTTTCCAGTTCCCTAACTTTGAGTTGGAATTCTGTTTCGCGAAGCTGATTTTTTTCCGATTCCTGCTTCTTTATCTGTTCGGATAAACTTTGCCGCTCTTCCTTTAACTTACGCTGAAGTGTTATTTCAAGTTCGCCTTCCTTATTTTTAAGGTCCTGCTCTCTCTTCAAAAACTCCAGTTCCTTGTGCCGGCTTTTCTTTAACTTTTCTTCTGTTTCTTTATTTGAACTTTCTAAAAGATTAAGTTGGTTCTCAAAATCCGAACTTATTTTTTTTCGTAAAATCTGCTCTAAATCCTGTTTTAAACGGTTTTTTTCTTCAACCAACCGTTTTTCAAATTCCTCCTGCTGCTTGTTTGTTTGCCGGGAAGCTTCTTCTATTTTTCGTGCAAATTCTTCCTCCTTTTTCTTAAACTCCTCTTCTTTTTCTCTTTTGAAGGAATTCATCTTTTCACGCAACTCCTTCTTGTACTCTTCGGTCATCACCTCCTCTATCGGGAAAGCGTAACCACAACCCGGACACTTGACTTCTGTTGACATCTCCTCTTTAAAATTAAACTTCTAGTCCCTCGTGCCTGAGACGCAGCCGAAGCTCCTCTGCACCGGTAAAATGAATAGATCGTATTCCTTCTTTTTCTGCCGCAATAATATTTCGTGTGTTATCGTCTATAAAAACTGCTTCCTCCGGACGTATATTATATCGCGACAATAGGAGCCGGTAAAACTGAGGGAAAGGTTTTCGGCTTTTCTCGTCACCGGAAACTAAAATACCGTCGAACAAGCTCAAAAACTCGTAACGTCTTCTAGCAATCGGAAACGTTTCTGCTGACCAATTGGTAAGGCCGTATAATTTGTACTTTTTGCTTTCCTTTAACTCCTTCAAAATTTCAATAGTTCCTTCAAAAACCCCTCCCAGCATTTCTTCCCAACGATCGTAATAGGCTTTTATATTTTGTGTATGTTCGGGATAAAGCGCAGAAAGAGTTTCTGTTGCCTCTTTTATTGTACGCCCCCCGTCCTGTTCTTCATTCCAATCAGCAGTACATATATTTTGGAGGAATAGTTCTACTTCCTCTTCTCCGGCAAAAATTTTTCGGTAGAGGTATTTCGGATTCCAATCTATAAGCACTCCTCCGAAATCAAAAATTACAGTGTTTATCATAGTTAGGGTAAAGGTAAATATTTTTGATAACGACGAGGTTGATGGTATTGAATAGTTCCTGCCGGAATCGAAACCGTTGCCAAACAAAATAGGTGGCTATCGATAAGAAACGTTATTTTTTTAATACAACCGGCCAAGCCCATTGGCCGGTTTTTTAAATAGTTAGGACAGAGTTTTTGCGCCTCTATCGGCTAAGTTAGCCTGTCATCTTAAGGCAGTTACTCATCAAATCAAGAACTAAAGGCATACTTGGGGTTCCTCTTAACCGGGTACCAAGGCCTCCCGACAGATAAACTTTTTGAAGCCGATCATTTTTCCTGTTTTGATAAATCTTTTTATTTTGATTCCTTCTGAGTACTCAAGAAGCTAACCAAGTCCCTAATCTCTTTCTTATTTAAAAGCAGATGCATTGGTGGCATACTCGATCCCGCCGGCGTGCTTTTAGCTATATCGTTTTTCTTCACAAGTGAATCCCTGCCTTTACTTGTTTTGATTACCGTTCCTTCCTTCGTTTCTTTCTGGCGTATTCCTACCAACTTTCGTCCGTCTTTAAGATCGAGAGTTATACTGCCAAACCCCGGCGCAATACGGGCACTCGGCGTAATTAAGGCTTCGAAAATTTGCTCTCGCGATAAGCGGGATGCTACGCCATTTAATCGCGGCCCTGCGGTACCACCCAAATCGTCGTAAGAATGACATCTTAAGCACTGCGCTGTTTGATTACTAAAGAAAATCTCTCTTCCCCTATCCGCATTTCCGCCGGATAAAGTTCCTCGATATTTTAAAAAGAGCGAATCCGGGCCGGTAGAGCTTACGGCATCTTTATATTTTTGCTTAAGACCGGCGGAACCTAACTTCATAACGGCTTCCTCTAACTCTACATCAACCTCGGGTGCCAAAGTTCCTTTTTTCTTTTGAATTAATAAGCTTTCAAATATTTCATGTGTGTTGCTTACCGGCAAAGTAGAAAGGGTTATAAGAGCTGCCTGTTTTTCTTCGGGTGTTCGCTTTTCAATTACCTTCGAAAGCAACTCGGCCGTTTCAGCCTTCGGCATGTCGGATTTGGCAAGCAGATCAAGTGCTATAATTCGAACTGATTTATCATGATCGGATAGGCTAAGCTTAATTGCATCATTCAAGGTTCTATGGTTTAAGTTAGCTAACGCGTTTAAGGCTTCTACCCTAACGTTTGCATTTTTATCCACTTTTATACGTGAAAACAACTCGATTCCGGCAGAAGACATCTTAAGTGAGTTGATAGCTTTTATTGCATGCAATCTGATGTCGTCGCGTGGATGAGACGTCAACTTTATAAGTGGTGTACCGACAATCTTGGTTACAGCACCGGCATCTCGTTTAAAAGTACCGCGGTATCGTCCGTCTACTCGGTCTAAAACGGATGGGCTCGACCAAGTACTTAATGCATCAAGAGCCTCGGTGCGCATTGCCGGTGGAGCCTTTTCGTTTTGGGCATATTTCAACAAATTTTGCATTGCTTTTTCTGTGCCTACCTCCAAATTGGCATTAATGCAGCGCCTTATCAGCGGTTCATTTGTAAACGAAGTGCTTATTAAAAGTTCTGCCAACGCCGGAAGCGCCTTTCCTATATTTAAATCGTCGTTGATAGCTCTTGCAGCTTCTGTTACAACAAACTCGTTTGTATCATTAAGAAAGGTTGCAATGCCGGGGTTAAGCATTCTTCTTAAAGCAACTACTGCTGCCATTCGAACGGCTTTTGATTGATCTTTTGCTAGAGACAATAATGGCGCAGCTTTCCCGATTCTGGCAAGGGCAAGGCTTGCTGCATGCCTGATATATACGTCCTCGTCGTTATTCTCGCGAAGCAGGTTGATCAGGGGGTTTACAGCGGGTGCATAAGAAATTCGGCCTAATGCCTCGGCGGCAAAAAAACGTACTCTGGCATTGGTATTTTTAAGCAATGGAAGTAATTGAGGGCCGGCGGTTTTTACTCTGAGATCTCCTATCCATCTTGCCGATTGTGCGCATATTTCAGGATCTGAATCGTTTAGCAGGGGCATCAAAAGGGCAAAGTGCTTTTTTTCCGCTCGAGCCAGTTGAGTAATTCCCCAAACGGCGTGTATTCGTGCTATTTGATGCGTTTTATCTTTAATAGTTAATTTGAATATTTTTAATCCTTCGTCGCCGCGTGAAACCAATTCAAACTGACTTTTCTGACGTACCCGTTTATCTTCATGGCGTAAGAGTTTACTCAGCAAAGCCCCGGAATATTTAGTGAAATCATCCGCTAACAATTTTTGTGTTTGCTTCCTTATTTCATTTTGACCCTCAGCTACATCTATCTTCCAAACTCTGCCGTAATTCTTTGTGTTCCACCCGTCAATCCAGTCTGCAACATACATCGCTCCATCGGGACCGAAGTCTATGCCGGTAGCGAGTATTCCTTTCACAAAATTCTTTGTCTCTGCTAATTCAAAAGAAGCTCCTTTTGATTTTAGTTTAAAAGCATGAATTCCCGACTGAGAGGGATTACCCACGAATTCCCCGGCGAAAAAAGTATTTTTCCATTTTGGGCCAAGTGCGGTGCCCGGATTGTAAAGCATCCCGGTAGGACCGTCGATATAGTTCGCGAAAGTAGGTAAAAAGTAAGCAGCCTGACCTTCAAACCGCGGTTTATACATCTTCTCGTCCATCCAAACTTTATAGGTATTATTTGCCTTATCGCGATATTTTCCGAACTGCCAATTAGTTCTCCAGCCGATATCGGCCCCATCCACTACGTAAACTAAACGCTCGTTTTCTCCGGGGTGATCACCGTCATTATCAACACCGATCAAGTTCCCGTAATCGTCAAATACAAATTCGTGAATATTCCTGTTCCCATAAGCAAAAATTTCAAAATCACTGCCGTCCGGGTTTGATCTTACAACCACACCGCTATTGGGAAATTCATAACGCTTCCCGTCAGGCCCTTTACCGTTAAAGCCGATGTCACCGATTTGCCAATATACTTTCCCGTCAGGACCCATTTCGAGACCCGACATTCCGTGACCGCTATAACCTACGTGAATTCCGTAACCGGAAGAAATAGCTTTTTTCTCCTCAGCATATCCGTCGTTGTTTTTATCGGCTAACCTCCACATATCCGGCCCTACCCCAAAGAAAACATCATTTCCCTGAGCCATTATTGCGCCTGCAGCATCCGTAACTTCAGTATTAAAACCTTCAACCACCAATTGGGATCGATCAGCTATACCATCGCCTGAAGCATCTTCTACTCTATAAACCTGTTCTTTTTGAACTGTCAAGTCACGCCAGTCATGCGACCCGTCTTTGTTTAAATCAGGTAGCCACGTATTATCTTTTGATTTTTCGGCTGATAACACCTTTTTCAGAAATGCTCTCTTTTCGTCAATTGTCTTTAAGCTGATTGATTCAATTTCCCAATCCTGGTGCCCGCGAATATCAAATTCGGAATTTTTCTGTCTGTTTGTCCTCGTATAATAAAGTCGGCCCTTATCATCCATATCAACAGACACCGGGTCAGCAACCAATGAATCTGTGGCCCAGATCTTCAAGGTAAGCCCATCAGCAAGTTGAGGGGAAACCGATGACTCGATAACTTTTGCTTGGGTTCCCGCTTGATCGGGGCTAATTGTTTTAATTACGAGCTTTACCTGCTCCTCTTTATTACCGCACGCCGCAAAAAAGATACAAGCACCTAAAATGCAAGGGAAGCTTTTAAAAAAAGAATTCTGATACATAAACTGATTTGAGCGATTAAGATAAACATTTTGGAGACATACTCTAAATCCATCGCTTAAAATATTGCTAAAAGTATTGCACTTAGAGTTTAATAAGTAGATCTTCCGCCCGACATATCAAAAGTGAACCCTGTGGTGAAACAATTTTCGGGAGGTAGACGTTTAATGGCCTCTGTGGCAGACGTAAATCTGATAGCCAATTTTTAGTTGCGGAGCGGAGACATCTCTTCATCAAATAATTTCAAAGCTTTTTTCGATGACACTATCGTCAAAATAAAAGGAAAAACCATTGGACTGATTCGTATGGATAGTGGTTTTTTTCAGATGAGATTCCTAAAATAATGGAAGAAAAGGTGATCCACTATATAGTTGCAGTAAAGTTTTATAAGCCGATACAAAAAACTATTTCACTTCAACAAAACCGAATTCAAGTAGACACCCTTGACTAAGTTTCTGATAGCAATGGCCGTTACTTCTTTGCCTAGAGCAAACAACTCACGCTGGGCTCGTAAACTTTGGCGTTTAGTTGTTCATTTTGACATTAAAAATTAAATAAAATTACTTTTAATGCGTTCTCAAGAAATGATTGAACTAGTTGATAATCAGTATTATATGAGCTAAATCGGGCGTCGGATTTTTAACTGCTTTAGCCCGGATTTAGACTCCGGAAGTTTGATTCTATATATATATTAATTATGGCTAAAAACAAAAAACCCACCAGATGAAGTCATTTGAGGGGTTTTGCAAGTTTTGGAGGACTTAATCGTGATCCCGCTGGAATCGCTTTTTATATCTTAATGTACTGTTAATCAGATATTTATTAAATCAATTTTGACTTGCTCCCGTGAACTAGACACCGAAGAAATCTTGAATTAAAGAACGCAAGGTTCGAGTCCCGATCGAGGCACTCGTTTATACAAATATAACTGAAAGAAATCAGCATTTATATATAATCGAAGGTGCTTTTTTAAAATAATTATTGTGGTGTGATCCAAACGCCTTAGAAGCCTTTCCGCCTTTTAGATTGAAATTACTGCTCTAAGTTCAACTTATAACTGGTACTTCGACCGCCGCCTTCATCTTTCGTCAATATATCTTTCGTAAGCAAATCCTGAATGTCGCGCAGGGCAGTATCTGTAGAGCAGCTGCACATTTTGGCCCACTTTGAAACGTTCAATTTACCATAAAAATCATCCAGCATTGTATCAACCATTTTTTGTTGTCTGCTGTTCAATGATACGTTTTTGTTAGCTTCCCAGAAGTTAGTTCTTATACTTATCTTTTCTAGTACCTGATCGGTAGCATCCATTGATCTGTCAAGACAATCCAGAAACCAAACAATCCACTCTGTGATATTCAGCTTTCCTTTCTGAGTACTTTCCAGGATGTTATAATATGCGCTTCTTTCTTTCTGGATCTGCGCAGACATACTGTAGAAGCGTTGCTCGGTTTGGTCAGCACGCGCCAGTTGCATATCAGTTATTGCCCTGGTAATCCGTCCGTTTCCATCATCAAAAGGATGAATGGTTACAAACCATAAATGGGCAACCGCCGCTTTTAATACCATGTCAATATCTTGCTTTTCTTCGAACCATGTCAAAAACTCCGACATGTGTTTTTGAACAAGCATAGCAGTCGGAGCTTCGAAGTGTACCTTCTCTCTGCCATAAGCACCGGATACTACTTGCATCGGACCTTTTTCATCTTTCCTCCACTCAGCCACCGTTATTTTAGAAAGGCCGCTTCTCCCAGTCGGGAATAATGAGCCATGCCAATTAAATAGGCGTTCTTCTGTTAGCGGAGTATTGTATTTTTGAGTTGCATCCAGCATCATCTCAACCACACCTTCAACGTGTCTGTCTGTTGGGATAACACCTGCCACTTCAATTCCAAGGCGTTTAGCTATAGACGATCTAACTTGATCAGAGTTGAGTATCTCGCCCTCGATTTCGCTCGATTTAACGACATCTAAGGTCAAGGTCTGAAGGATAGCTTCTTCTTTAAGTTTGAAGCCCATCGAATTCATTTGGCCAAGTATCTTCCCTTGGCGGTACCTGACTTCCCCAAGTTTTGCACCAAATTCTTGATAGTTCCAGGTGAATGATGGCCAGTTATTCAGTTCATGGATATACATAATTGCCGAATTGGTGCGGTGAATATAGTAACTATTTGCCGCATATTCAACTATTGCCGCAAATATGCGGTGATTAAATGTAATATTTACCGCATAACAATTAAAATGAGCCGAATAGCGTACTTAATCGGCTCATAGCAAATTGCAGGGAAGCATGAGACGAACATCGCGTAACTCCTGTATATTCAAGGAAAACGTGGATTTCCAATTCCTTGAATTCATAGCGGGCGATAAGTCTCCCTTTACGAAGTAATGCTGTATCTCCCTTGGACAGGTCGGTGTTGAAGGAGCAGATAATCTGAATATTGAGGCAATCGGATAGCAACCCGTCAGAGATATTCAGCAAAGCCGAGACAGGTGAATTGCCGTTAGGCTCCAGGTTTATCACAATATTTTCGTCATCATCAATAACGAAAATAGAGTTTGGGTTATCCATTAGCACAGAAATAAGGTTTGGGGCCGCAATACCTGCAGCCATTGTAGGCGGCAGAAAATACAGAAGATCATCGTACTCCGCGGCTTTATTCTTGACAACTGACGTTTCGTAAAATAATGCTCCTTCACTTCGGCGGCGAAGTTCTGGTAAAACCATTGGTTCGCACGGCGGTAATCAATGCCTTTTTCGCTGATGGTGTTCGGTATGGCGTTGAAATGTGCCACGAACAAGTGCATTTCATTTAACTCCGATTGATATCGCGCATTAAATACGCGGGAGAGATCAAACCTTGATGTGGTGGACGAGCGATTCGATAGAGATGATTTTGAATTCATACTTGTACGATATTTCTACAAAGGTTATGCATAGGGTAGACAAAGTGTGTCGGAGAGTTAAAGATGAGTGAGTGAAGGAAATAATCCATTGAGCCTTCTGCGGAGGGAATCAGCTGAAAGCAGGCTGGCTTAGTCGATGGGGTAGACCTTTAAAAGGCTTACAGATCACAATTCAAATGAACTTTTTTCTTAATAAACACCGAGACGCCTTCTGCGGAGGGAATCAGCTGAAAGCAGGCTGGCTTAGTCGATGGGGTAGACCTTTAAAAGGCTTCCAGATCACAATTCAAATGAACTTTTTTCTTAATAAACACCGAGACGCCTTTTGACGTGGTTGATAGGAACGAAAATTATAAAAGTTATATAAAATATAATAACACCTGTTTTCAAATTTTAAATTTCGGGGAATATGAAAAACTAGGGCCGAATGCAGGAGAAATAGATATCCCTTCTGAAAAATCATCCCGAAAAATAATTTTAACATTTCAAGATACTTTATTTATAGCAGAGTTCATGAAAAGAGAATTCGGCTATACAATTTTGCTTTTTAATAAAGAAACTGTATTGACTGATATAGCAGACGCGGAAGTAATATGGTTTGTTGGGTTATCTTCAAAAATAAAGGACGATATTTTACTGGGTCTATTGAAAAATATGCGTGACAATTTTTTGAACAAAGAGTTTTTTTATAAAACGCCCATTTTTTCGATTTTAACGAACAGGGATTTCGATACACTAACCTTCTTATTAGCTAAAATTGTATTGAATAAACAAAAAAACAAATCAGAGAATAAAATTAGCTTAGCCAAATTCGTCCCCCATCATACTTCTACTGAGGTAATTTACCACACTTATGAAAATTCCACTAGCCGTTTTGACAGTAAAATGATAGATAATTTTAGTGATTTTTTTGCACACCAAACTTCATTTGACTTAATTTCGTCGTCGACTCATGGCTTTGAGGCGTGTGCAAATGGCGGAAATGGGAATGTGCTTTGTGGCTTAAGTCAAAATGTGAAAATTGACTCATTAAATGCCGAATCGAATAAACTAAGCTGCGGCTACAATTTTCCGTGCCCAAGAGGCCCCCAACCTTTCCCTTTGAAATTTTTCCCAACTAAAGTCCTAATGTTGGGTTCTTGTAATGGATTGCGACTAGCTGACAGTTGTTTAAATGAAAATTTTAATTTAGGATTAACTTTTTTAGAAGGTGACGGTATTTGCTATATTTCGAATCTCTTTAGCAGCACGGCAAATAAAATTATAATAGAATTATTCCACTCGGCAATTTTCTCGGGTTATAGCGTTGGAAAAGCACTTAGAATGGTTAACTTATTTCTTCTAAGTTCAAATTTAGATCATCCATCCATGCTCATGATCGGTAATCCTGAACACTATGTCGTACCATTTGAAAAGAAGAAAAGTTGTTCAAAGTTATCGTCAAAACAGACTGTACTAAACGCGAACTTCTCGTCTGATTATTTTTATAATTGTAAGTTAATAAGCCGAGAAACAATTAAATTGGTTTGCCGGGCAAGAATAATTGTCCTCGTCTTTAATGTTGTTCCTGAAGATATGTTTTGGTTTGCCAATGTAGAAAAATCACCATTGGATATTTATGCCCCAATTGTAACGATTCATATTTTTAGGTACCCCATGGAAATTGAAAACCTGGCTTTTGAAATTGTCGGTTACGAGAAAACACAACGTCAATTGAAAAAACTATTGATGAAAATTATTTTCTGGACTAAACAATTTGATTATATAAAATTACCCGAAACAGACAATGACTTAGCCAATGCATTAGTAAACGTTAAAGAGATTTTAGAAGAGTTTAGTTTGAACATTGATAAATTTTCGAATTATATGTGTTATTCCGGCGTTGAACTTAAAAATCTATTTGAAATAGCGAACGAATTAATTGTCGGATCAATTGAACATTACATTAAACATGCCTCAGAAAAATTAAAAGGTCCCTTTTGGTTATACAATACTTATTCAGCGGATTTCAAACTGAATAATATAACATATGGGAAATGTATTTATTGCAAAGGAAATGTGATACTTAAAAAGAGCTCTGCGATAAGTTTTGATGAAACTAGGAAAATCAGCTTTTGCCCGCGATGTGGTATCATCGAAGATGTACTATTGGACAATTCCTTTTCTAGTGTAAAAGTTAACATGGATGACGATGTTTTTATTAATACCGAAATGGGATTTTCAATAACTTTTATTGCCAACAAAAATATAAGAGAAGAAGTTATTTTTGTTCCTAAAATTTCATCGGCTGAACATTTGGCACCTTTCCCAAATTGTCAAAAACTTAATTCATTTAAAAAAGGTCAGGTTTATAATCTCGATTTCAGGGTTAAACTTGATGAATCAACGATTCCCCACAGATATTTTCTTAAATTTCTTATTGTTTGTCCCGATAAAATATTATTTTATTCGTGTCCATTTTTTATTAAACCGAAGTTTCAAACTTTGGCCGATTTAGTTACGGTAAAAAACTTACTTCTATAAGCTAATTGTTCACACGTTCAAATGTTAAACTTAATATTTACTTTAATTTGGGATTATGAAATGGTAGATAATTATTAAAGAAATAGATAATGAAAGATGCTGTCAAACGAAAACTATTAGAATAAGGATTGAATAAGCCGAATAGCGTACTTAATCGGCTCATCGCAAATTGCAGGGAAGCATGAGACGAACATCGCGTAACTCCTGTATATTCAAAGAAAACTTGCGTACTTTGATCCTATTATTCGACACTACTAGTCTGTCATAATAGAAAATTATCCTTAAATAATAGTTTATAATAGAAAATATTCCACACCAGGATTAAGCTATACGCTTTTCTAGAAAAAAATCATCTCTCTTCTCTAAACTTCACACCTCAAGCACAAGGTGTGAAGTTTTTTAAAGACTGGATTAAACGCCTCTTTCTTCATCAGCAAAAAACATTCGCACCTTGCGAACCCCTTGCGAACTTAATACTTTGCCTATCCTGAACTTTGAGCATCAATTCGATGCACATGAACTCTATAAATTCTTATTACCCGCTCTATTCGGATAAATTTCGATCCCAACCTGTCTCAAAGTTTCCCAAACGGCCAAATTTCAGTGGTACATTTTTAAAAATGTACCCTAGGTCTCTCGGTCTCTCTCGTCCTTTACATAAAAAACATCGGTAGTACCGAAAAGTACCCAAGTTTAAGTTTTCAGGATTTGAAATTTTGCTATGCAACCTCATCAACAACAAAAAAGATATAACACCTCCGTAACAAGGTGTTAAGAATAAATTTAAGAGATACTGAATTTTGAACCTATTAAATGAATGTTAACCTAATGAAAAACATTATGTCAGTAGAAATCATCACCAAAGAAGACTTGCAGCAATTTAAGTCAGAATTATTAGAAGAGCTACTAAAGATAATTCAACCTAATCAGTCACAGAGTAAGCAATGGCTAAAAAGTCAGGATGTGCGCAAGCTCCTGAACATCTCGCCAGGCACTTTGCAAAACCTGCGAATTAATGGCACGCTTCATTTCACCCAGGTAGGCACCATCTACTACTACAAACAGGAAGACATTTACAGCCTGCTTGAAAACGGAAGCAGTACGCCGCAAAAAAGCATTTCCATCACCGGACGATTGATGAAGAGCTTATGATAGTACAGGAAGCAAAGCGTTTTAACATACTTTTCAAACGCATCGCAAGCGACCCGAAATTACTGACTTCGCACATCAGCCTGTTTACTGCACTCTTTATTTGCTGGCAGCGGAAGAACTTTAAAAGTCCGTTCTCGGTAACCCGAAAGGAGCTGATGATCTACTCTAAAATTGCCTCAATCGCTACCTATCACAAGTGCATCAAAGAGCTTCATAAGTCGGGCTATATCAGGTACGAACCATCGTATCACCCGAAGATTGGAAGCCTGATTTATTGGAATGTATAGTAAATAGTAAATGGGAGGAGCCATTAATATTGACCTAAACAGGCGCCTTATTTTGTTGGCGTTTTGCAGGGAGCAAGTTTGTGTTTTTGTTCCACAAAAACTCTTCCGGCCCCGGCCGGAACCAACTTGCCCTTTTCTCCCGCCGGTCGCAAAAGGATTTAAGAATTTGAAAAGAGATTATGGAAGAGACCTTAGAAAAACCAAAGAAGCATAAAGGCGGAAGACCGGTTAAACGAATCAAACGATGTAACCAAATTCGGGTGAGGCTGACCAACACGGAGCGATTCCTTATCGAACATAAAGCGAAGGAAGCAGGCATGCTTGCAAGCGAATGGTTCCGGCAAGCAGCCAAACGAGCCAAAGTAGTTGCCCGTTTAACTCCCGACCACTTACGCTATTTACGGATGCTGACCGGAATGGCTAACAACCTAAACCAGATCACACACTTGGCGCATAAGGAAGGACTGCTGTCTGTTTGGAAACGCTGCCGTGAAATCCTTTTTGAGATTGACGATACCTTAAAAAAACTAAACACTCATGATAGGGAAAGTTAAAACCGGGAAAAGCTTTGCAGGTTGCGTTCGCTATAATCTGGAACGAGAGGAAGCAACAATTCTTTATGCTGAAGGAATCAGAACCGACAGCATCCAACACATGATTAACGACTTCAATATGCAGCGGAAAATGAATCCGGAACTTGGGCAAGCAGTAGGGCATATCGTTCTAAGCTGGAGCGTTCAGGATAAAGAAAAGCTGAGTCCCGAGGCGCTGGCACTACATGCAAAAGAATATCTCCAGAAAATGAAAATCGCCGACACCCAATTCCTGATCGTTCAGCATCACGACAGGGAGCATCCGCATATTCATATCGTTTATAACAGGGTAAACAATGAAGCAAAAACCATATCCGATCAATACCAGCGAAAGCGGAACGCGGAAGTATGTAAGCAGCTCACTTTAAAGCATGGCTATCACATGGCTCAGGGAAAGGCTCAAGTTAATAGAGCTCGGCTTACGGGAGCAGATAAAATTAAGTATCAGATCTACGATGCTATTAAGGAAATATCAGTACAGGCAAAGACCTGGGAAGAACTGAAAACACTGTTAAAGCAACAAGGTATCGAACTGCACTATAAATATAAAGGTGGAACGACTGAGGTTCAAGGAATCTCTTTTTGCAAAAATGGTGTAAAACTGAAAGGTTCGGAGATCGACCGGAGTTTGAGTTATGGTAAGCTTAATTGCTTGCTGGCAAATAATCTTGTCAATTCTCAAAAACAAGCTTCTTATATAGGAACCCTGACGACATTAAAAGAAGAGCCGGTAAAGCGAACCTACCTTAAACCACCCCCTGCAACCAACTACCTGAAGCTGAAGGATCACGGCAAGTCATTATTGGAAAGTCTCTTGACAACTACCACCAACGATCTCCCGCCGTTAATGGAGGAAGAAAAAAAGAAAAAACATAAACATCAAGGCTTAAGCTTATGAAACCGGAAGAATTAGACGAACGACTGAGCGATACTGAAGCTGTATTGTCACTGCATGAGAAACGAATTAAAGAACTTGAGGAAAGCAAACCAGATAATCCGGCAATCGATTTCCCGGATTATTCTCAAGAGTTCAGGTGGATTAAGCACGCTTTGTTGCAATGTGCAAGTACAGACAACGTGGTTCAAGTTAAACAAGCGCTAGCCCAAATTACGGCACATCTAGAAAAAGAGCCGAAACCTATTGTTAAATCTTATCGGTTCTTGTTATTTCCTGAGACCAATTCCGGCACTTATTATAAGATTGTGTTCGGCAGACTTATTCCATGGGGAATGGTTTTTGTAGCCATTGCGTTTCTTTTTTCATTATCTCAGCAAAGTATCCGGGCTTGGGAAGCATACCAGTATAAAGAACGGGCTGAACGATGCGTGAGAGCTTGGATTTATTTAAATGATCATGGTAGCCTGAAAACAAAGAAGGCTATGGAAAAAGCTTGGAAAAAAACTGAAGCAAAATAAGTTCAACATCGACACGCAGGTTTTAGTATAGTTTTCCTTCTCTTGTAAACTGTTTTAACCTATTGTAAATGTGAAGTTTCTGAGTAGATTTGGATACCTTATCTACAATTTCATTTTACCTATCTTCTCCTTTCTCTTAGGGGCTTTATTAGTAAACCTGAAACTGTACTAACATTTACTGTAATGCAGGAAATTATTTTAAGCCGCCTAGAATCGTCGCGTAAAGAATTATTGGATTTAGGATTGCGAAATCCACTATTAAATTACAAAATCTCGAAAGCCCGCGGGCTGCATATCGTTCAAGAGAAATCTGCCCAGGTTTTTGAAATACTGGTTAAGCAAGGAAAAGCGATGACCTTTCTTGGTCGGCCCGGCAAAGATGAAGCAGAAGAGCTTTTCGAATTACCTCAACTGACGGAAGACCAACAAGAACAGGCCCATAATGACATCAAACTTCAAACAAATGAGTTTGAGATCAAGCTTCAAACTAAAATCTTAAATACTTACTACTTCGCACGAACAAGCATTGAGGAGCAAGGGGTAAACATTTTATACATCGCTCTTGGAATGCTTAAATGGTATGAAGAAGGGAATACCGAAGATGTAAGAAATGCGCCTATTATTCTTATTCCGGTAACTCTTGAGCGATCTAGTGCACAAGAACGATTTAGGCTGAAATATACCTCAAGTGACATTGGTGCGAATCTCTCTTTGCAGGCGAAGATGCTTGCCGATTTTAATATCACTATCCCGGACTTAGGTGAGTTAGAGGATTTTAATCTTACCAATTATGTTAGCGATATAAAGAAGAGGGTGCAGCATCGTGCGGGCTGGGATATTGAGGCGGACAACATTGAGCTGGGCTTTTTCTCGTTTGGAAAGTTTATGATCTACCACGATTTGGATAGTGAGAAGTGGCCAAAAGACGAGAAGCCGTTTGATCATCCGGTTTTACAATCTCTATTTTACGGAGGCTTTAAAGAGGCACAACCTACAGCTACAGAGGAGTATAATTTGGACGACGACACTGATGCCGATAAGCTTTTTCACGTAGTCGATGCAGACAGTTCTCAGGTGCTTGCAATGTTAGCCGTTCATGAAGGTTGTAACATGGTAATACAAGGACCTCCCGGAACCGGAAAGTCACAAACAATAACCAACATCATTGCAAATGCAATCGGCCAGGGAAAGAAAGTACTCTTTGTTGCTGAAAAGATGGCCGCACTCGAGGTAGTTAAGCGAAGGCTGGATTCAATTCACTTAGGCGAAGCTTGCCTTGAATTGCATAGTCATAAAGCAAACAAAAGGGAGTTGCATGATGAGCTTAAAAGAATATTGGACCTCGGAAAGCCTGCACTGGCTCATTTACAGCAGGAAGTTGTGCTGCTGGCAGAGTACAAAGTAGACTTGAACAATTATTGTAAAGCAGCCAATACGGCAATAGCAAAAAGTGGACTTTCTCCAAATAAAATTTCAGGCTACTTACTTCAAATAGCAGAACTTACCCGGCAGCTAAAGCTTTCTAAAATAAGTATAGCAGGAATTGAAAACTGGGATGCAGATAAAATGCATCGTGCAGAGGCTACTTCCGATAAAATTCAAGCCAAACTAAAAGATACCGGAGTTCCATACAAATTGCTTTTTTGGGGTTCTGAATTAACGGCGCTGCTTCCACATGAGCACGAATCACTAACAGATATTGTTAGGGCTGCTAAGTCTTCAACTGAAGTGCTTAAAAACCAATCAGAAGAAATTGCAAAGCATATGCATTTAGTTGCTCCTGCAAATATAGATCAACTAATGTCCCTTTTAACAGTTATTGATCTCGCGGCGAAGAGCCCTAGATTACATGAGATAAATATTTCTACTCCTAACTGGATATTAAAACAAGCAGATATAACTGAATTGCTCGAAACCGGAGCTAAGCTTTCAGCTATTTATCACGAATACAAAGACATTCTGCTGGCGGAAGCATGGCAGCAGGATGTTTCGGAAATCAGGCAGAACCTTTTGGCCTACGGAGATAAATGGTATAAATTTATTATTGGCGACTATAGTAGGAGTGTTAAGAAATTAGCATCTGTATCTAAGTACAAACTGCCCAAAGAGCCAGAAGGCAAGCTTAAATATGTTAACGATATTCTGGAAGCTAGGCAGCTTGAGTCCACATTAAAGGAGCATGAAGCATTAGCTAAGGAACTCTTTGGCAATAGATGGCAAAAGGTAAAATCAGACTGGCCAGCCTTATCATCAACTACGTCCTATTTATCCAAGGTACACCAAAGTGTATTAGATGGAAAATGTCCAGCTGCATTAGTTGATTATTTAGGCCTAAATGAAAGTTCCCAAGTTTCTGCTAACAATGCCGGAATATTAAGAGACCTCATCGAAAAACAAGCATCCACGATAAAAACCCTAACAGAGAAGATTAAGCTCAATGAGGCTGTTAGCTTTGGTGATTGTAAGTTTACCACAGTCCCCTTTGATCAGCAGCTGACATTATTGACTTCATGGATCGCCAGCTTTCCTGAAATTCATCAGGTAATTGGATGGAATCATTTAGCCGAAACGGCTAGTCAGGAAGGGTTTGATTGTCTTATAATAGCTTCTATCAATTGGGCCGAGGCTAAGGATTATCTGAAAAAGGCTCTCCAAAAAACATGGTACGAATACCTTATCGAACATGCGGTCAGCTCAAGTAATCCTCTGCGGAAATTTGAAAGAGCAAGTCATGAGGAAATTGTTTCAAAGTTTAAAAAGTTGGACCTATTGAATCTTGATTATAATCGAGCTCGGGTAGCTTTAAAACATTGGGAAGGAGTACCAAGACAAGAAGCCGGAGGACAAGTCAACATCCTGAAAAGTGAGTTTAACAGGAAAGCACGGCATATGCCTATTCGTAAGTTGATACAGGAAGCGGGGATGGCGCTACAGGCTATTAAACCTGTATTCATGATGAGCCCTTTATCAATCGCAAATTTTCTTCCGCCCGGAGATATAGAATTTGATCTTGTAATATTTGACGAAGCAAGTCAGGTACGACCAGTTGAGGCCCTCGGAGCGGTGTTACGGGCGAAACAATTAGTTGTAGTAGGCGATTCGAAACAATTGCCTCCAACCAGTTTCTTTGACACGATGAATAAAGACATTGATGAAGAAGAGAATATAACTGCAGATGTACAAAGCATTTTAGGAATGTGTGATGGACAAGGTGCTCCACAAAGAATGTTGCGCTGGCATTATAGAAGCAGGCACGAGTCTTTGATAAGCCTGTCAAATCACGAGTTCTATGAAAACAAGTTGGTAATTTTTCCAAGCCCTGGTTCAAAGCACCGGATGGGTCTGGCCTTTCATCACTTACCGGATGCTGTATATGACCGCGGAAAAACCCGCACCAACCCTAAAGAAGCAGAGGCAGTAGCAGATGCAGTGATTGAACATGCTGTAAAGAATCCCAAGCAAACCTTAGGTGTGGTCGCTTTTAGTACTGCTCAAATGCAGGCTATCCAATTAGCAATAGAAGTAAGAAGAAGGAAACATCCTGAAACAGAGAATTTCTTCAAGAGCCACACTCATGAGCCATTTTTCGTGAAGAATCTGGAGAACGTTCAGGGCGATGAACGCGATGTTATATTTATCAGCATAGGTTACGGCCGTATTGAAGATGGAAAGGTCCCTATGAGCTTCGGCCCGTTAAACAACGAAGGTGGAGAGCGCAGGTTGAATGTATTAATCACTAGGGCGAAGCATCGTTGCGAAGTGTTCACCAATATTACCTCTCAGGACATGGATACCGGTAAAAGCAACCGCTTCGGCATCCGGGCACTTAAAAGCTTCCTTTACTTTGCGCAGCATGGAAATTTTGATGTCTCGGAAGAGGTTAAGGTACCCCTCAATACGCCTTTCGAAGATGTAGTGAGCCATCAACTGGAAAAGCTCGGATATACTGTAAGGAAGCAGGTAGGTTCTGCCGGTTTTTATATCGACTTAGCAGTGATTGACACGGATCATCCCGGAAGATATTTATTAGGAGTATCTTGTGATGGAGATACTTATGCCGCTGCGAAATCCGCACGCGACAGAGACCGCCTAAGAACGCAAGTGCTCGAAGCAATGGGATGGAAAATGTATCAGGCTTGGAGCGCCGACTGGTTCCGCAACCCGGAAAGAGAGTTGAAACGTTTAGTTGAAACTATTGAAAAAGCTAAAGAGCTAGTTGCAATTGATGACATTGAAGAGGAAGAATTGCGAAAAGAGATCACTTCTTTATTACGTGAGCAGGTTGAAGAAGTAAGCGTGCTTTTACCGGTATACGAATTTGCGGAACTCCCCTCTGAAGTTTCGCACCAGGAGTTACACCTACGCTCGATAGGCAAGCTTTCTGGCTGGATAGAAGATGTTGTAAGGGTAGAAAGCCCTGTCCATTTTGAAGAAGCAGCACGCCGCATATTAAAAGCTGCAGGTTTGGCTCAATTAGGTGGAAGGATAAGGGAAAGTTTAACTCAGGCCTCCAGGTTTGCGGAACAGAGCGGACGCATTAAAATAAAAGGAAAGTTCTTGTGGCATAATACTATGGAGGTTCCTGTGGTACGCGAAAGAAGCAATCTGTCATCAGCCTCTAAGAAGCTACAGTATATTTCTCCAGAGGAAATGTGCCTTGCCGTGAAGAAGGTGGTAGAAAGCTCTATAGCGATTCAAACTGAGGCAGTAGTGCCTTTTGTGGCCAAGATGTTTGGTTTCGCAAGATCTACGGAGGAAATGAGAAAGGAGATTTTAAGGGCGGTGGAGATGAGTGTGGAGAAGGGAATGGTTGTGAGGGATGGAGAGTTATTGAAAGTTTCTTAAAAATATATTTACTATAAACTTAAGCATTATCACTATGGGACTTAATTATTTATCCTTAAGTCAGACTACACGAGAATTTATGGTCGATGAGTTTAACTCTGACATTAACTCTGACAGTTGTTATACTAGCACACGTTTCCATGAAGTTGGGAAAGATTGTTATCTAAAAATTATGCCCAAACATCTAAGTGAAGGCGATGATAATTCTTTAGCAGAGGACCTCCGAAACAGTGACTGTTTTAATACCCATGAAACTGATAAGAACGGAAAAGAGAAAAAAGTACCAGTGACGGCTGCTCAAATCTTTGCAGAGGGCGAGTTTAATCGTTTTTATATGAGAGCTGTGTCACTAAGAGCTATATCTGAAGATTTATCAATTGAAGTCTACAGGGCTCGACACTCCGAGAACCCAAGTCCAGAATCGGAAGCGTTGATAGGCAAAACTCTTGATCCACAAATACTACTGAGAGATTTAAGAGATTGCAAAGGGATAGAGACTACTTTGGGACTTCCGAGGCCTAATTCTGGACTTTCTGTTAAGATCAGCTAGGATGATAGAGCGAATTTTAAAAGTCGACAACTTTGGTGTTTTTGATTCTTTTGACTGGAATAAGGTTGCGAGTCTTCCCGATTTCAATGATAAAAATATAGTATATGGTTGGAACTATTCGGGTAAAACCACTTTGTCTAGAATCTTTAAGTCTTTAAAAGACAGAAAAGTGCATGAAGATTTTGATAAAGCTACCTTCAAGATAAAAACTGATAAAGGTGAGATCGGGAGCGATAAGCTAATTGAATTTCCCTATGATGTCGAGGTCTTTAATGCTGAATATGTAAGAGAGAATCTTCGATGGGAATATGATGAAAGTATAAATGCGATTTCTTTCGAGGTAGGCGAAAATGCAAAAGTTAAACAACAAATAGTCCTTCTCAATGATAGAATAAACGCCATAAATGGTGATGAGGTCTTGAAAGGAGAAAAATCACCTCATCGGGAACTAATCAATGCATTAAATGCATTTGAAGACAAGTTTAGTAAAGAAGCGAAAAGGATAAAGAATGACGCATTCTCCAGTTTGATTGAGTTCAGAAAGGATCATTTGAAGAAGGTGCTAAGTGCAGTCATTGGAGATATTAATTCATATATTATTACTGACGAAACGGAACTTGCACGTTTAGCGGTAGCGGTGAAGATGGACAGGCCTAACGATGAAATATCGATAATAAATTTCGACGGGTCGTATGAGCAAATTTTAAATACCGCTAAGGACCTTTTAAAACGTGAACCAAAAAAAGAAGAGTTGATAGAGTCACTCGAAGATATAAATTCTTTTTATTGGGCTAAAAAAGGGCTTCAGTTGCATAAAGACGCAGGGAAGTGCAAGTTTTGTGATAATACATTAGATGCAAAGAGGATTGAAACATTGGTTAACTATTTTTCAAATGAAGTTGCAGTTTTAAGAGAAAATATTCAAGACCTTCTAAAATTGATTGAAGATGAAGTGGAATCAGTAAACCATATAAATGCCCCGCTAAGTGTTAATGATTTCAATGAAGGATATAAACAAAATTATGAGCAGCAAAAGGTGCATTTGGAAAAGGAGAAAGGTACTTACCTGGAAGCTTTAGTTAATATTAAGAAAGAATTATTGCTTAAGCAAGAAAAATATTTATTTAAATCAATTGAATCCGAAGCGCCTATATCTGCTGTTAAAAGCTTTTACTCTGCTATTGAATCTGTAAATGAGATAATTGAAGCTAACAATTTATTTGTTTTGAATTTCGACGAAGAATTAGAAAATGATCGCGAAAAATACAAGAAACATTTAGTGTCATTGTATTTAAAAACAGAAGATTTTATTTCAGTTAACGCAAAAGCAGAAAAGGCGCAAGCTACAATAAAGGTCCTCGAAGCTGAGGTCGCAGACGCAATGAAAAAAATCACGGGCCTCGAAGCTGAAATCAATAAGGTCTCTTTAGGCTGTGAAGAACTGAACAGCTTTATTAAGAGCTTTTTGAACCGCGAAGATATTACCATTGTCGTAAACAAGGAGACAAACTCTTTCAATTTGAAACGAGGCGAGATTTTAGCAAAAAACCTGAGTGAAGGAGAGAAGTCGGCTATTGCTTTTTCTTATTTCTTGGTATATCTAGAGAGCCTTTGCAAATCAGGGAAATTACTCGATAAAATTATTTTTATAGATGATCCCATATCCAGTTTGGACACCAATCATATAGCCAAAATTTACTCTATCATAAATACATTTTTCTTCCGAGAGGGCTTTGATCAAAGCGAACCTAACAAGGTTATAAATTGCTTTAAGCAACTATTTATTTCAACCCATAACTTTGAATTTTTCTCGTTTTTGAAAGATTCGAATCGGCTAAAAAAGAAGAAGAAGGTGATGCAAGATGGAAAGTCGGTAGAAGTGCCGGCTGTTGAGTATTTTTTTATCCGTAAAATTACTGTTAATACTTCCACAATTGCGCCTTTGCCTCAAGCTCTCAAAAAGTATAAGTCGGAATATATTTTATTATTTAGCCATATTTATGACTTTTACTTCAGAGGTTGTAGTATGGATGATGAATATTTTATTCTGATGCCTAATGCCATTCGCCGTTTTCTTGAGGTCTATACCCTAATGAAATTGCCACATATAGCTGATGAATTAGATAATAGACTTAATGAACTAGTTGGAGATGCAATGCAAATTAAGTTTCTTCATCATTTTTCACATTTTACTTCGTTTGAAAAAATTTTAAAGTATGATGATCTGATTGCTATTCTGCCAGATGCGACTACGGAGCTAATAAGTCTTTTAGAGAAGGATCCTAGTCATTATGCTTCACTTAAAAGAGCTATTGGAGCCAAATAGACTTTTGTATGAAAATCCTCCACACCGCTGACTGGCACCTCGGAAAACGTCTCGAAAAATTTTCCCGCTTGGATGAACAAAAGCAGGTTTTAGCTGAAATTGTCGAAATCGCGGATTCACACGATGTAGATGCCATTCTTGTTGCCGGTGATCTCTTTGATAATTTCAACCCTTCCACCGAGGCAGTTGAACTTTTATACAAGACGTTAAAACGTTTAACAAATAATGGAAAACGGGCAGTGGTCGCCATTGCAGGGAATCACGATTCCCCGGATCGTATTGAAGCGCCAGATCCTCTAGCACGGGAATGTGGAATTTTTTTCGTCGGTTATCCCAATTCAGAAGTTTCTGCGTGTGAACTGGAATCGGGAGTTTGCGTGTTGCGTACCGAGCCGGGCTTTATAGAACTGAAACTTCCGAAATATGAATATCCGCTTCGTCTGCTTTTAACTCCTTATGCTAATGAATACCGGCTCAAAACATTCCTCGGGCTTGAAAATTCAGAAGAGGAATTGAGACAGGTACTGGAGAAGCGCTGGACAGAATTAGCGGATACTTATTGCGACAGTCAGGGAGTAAATATGCTCGTTGCCCATCTCTTTGTGATGAAAAAAGGAGAGGAGCCGCCCGAAGAACCGGAAGATGAAAAACCAATCTTACACGTCGGGGGAGCCCAGGCTATCTATTCGGAAAATATTCCTTCGCACATTCAATATACTGCTTTAGGGCACCTCCACCGTTTTCGTGTAATCGACAGTGTTCCTTGTCCTGTGGTTTACAGCAGCAGCCCCTTGAGTTATAGCTTTGGTGAAGCAGGGCAGGAAAAACACGTTATCATTATTGATGCCGAACCGGCAAAAAAAGTGAGTTATACACCCGTGCCTCTCACAAAAGGAAAGCCACTTTATAGAAAGCGATTCTTCGGAGTAGATGAAGCCCTTGTCTGGCTGGAAGATAATCAAGACTGCCTGATAGAAATCACACTGGTAACAGACAGCTACCTAAAAGCAGATGATCGCAAAAGGCTGATGCAGTCGCATGAGGGAATCGTCACCATCATCCCCGAAGTAAATAATCCTGACCTTCTTTACTCCGCTAATACCAGCATTGATTTGAACCAGGATATGGAAAAGTTATTTATGCAGTTCTTTCAGCACAAACACGGGCAGTCACCTAATGATGAGTTGTTGGAACTATTTAAAGAAATACGAGCGGAGCACACTGAAGAATGATACCAGTTTCATTAACAATTAAAGGCTTATACTCTTATCAGAGCGAGCAAAAGATAGAGTTCGACCGCCTACTTGAAGGACAATTGTTCGGAATATTCGGTTCTGTAGGTTCGGGGAAGTCTTCTATTCTCGAAGCAATGACGTTTGCCTTATACGGGCAGTCGGAGCGTTTAGACCGGAACGATAACAGGAATTATAACATGATGAACCTGAAGTCGGATGATTTGCTGATTGATTTTATATTCAGGAGTTTTGACGAACAAGAGTACAGGTTCACAGTGCGCGGGAAAAGAAACGGGAAGGACTTCGCCAAGGTAAATACCTTCGACCGTGCAGCCTACAAGAAATCAGGTGCAGGCTGGCAGCCTTTGGAAAGCAGCAATGCGGATGAAATTCTGGGTTTGAGTTATGATAACTTTCGTCGCACGGTGATAATCCCACAAGGAAAGTTTCAGGAATTTCTTCAGCTTGGTGATAAGGCCCGCACCGATATGTTGAAAGAAATTTTTCAGCTGGATAAGTATGAGTTTTTCTATCAAACGGCAGCCTTGGAAAAAAAGAATAATGAAGCCATACAGCTCTTGGATGGTCAGCTGATTCATTACCATGAAGTTAACGCTGAAGGCATTGCCGCGAAAGAAATAGCGGTGAATCAATTAAATGAGAAACTTAAAGAAGAAAGGGATAAACTTCAAAAAGCAGAAGCACTTGTAAAAGAGCAGCAAGCCCTGAAGCAACTTTTTAACGATCTCGCCATTCAGCGAAACAAGCTTGACGAGCTCTTACTTGAACAGGAGTTCTACACCAGGCACTCAAGAAAGATAACCGATTATGAATTCTGCCTCCGCAATTTCAAGGAAGGATTAAAGCGAAAAAAAGAATTAGAAGAAGGTATAAAAAGACGCACCTCCCTGATTGCTGAAAGTACCGACGTTCTTAAAAACTCCACCGATCAATTTGACCATCTCCAAAAGAGATATGAAGCGGTAAAGCTCGATTTTCAAAAACAGGAGGAAAGGCGTCTGCTGGTTGAAGATTACAGGCACATTCTTTCTCTGATAACGATTAGATCAGAAATACATAAACAACGTCAAAGGCTTGCAGACGGAAAGCCTCATTTAGATAAGGCTCTTTCGGAGAAAACCGGGTCAGAGCAACGCATAGCCGAATTGAAAGAAAAGATCAGAGCGCAAAAGGCTATCGTCCCAGATATGGCGATACTTTCAGCGGTAAAAGCCTGGCATACAGAGCGTAAAGGCCTCGAACGCCATCATGAAGGTTTGCGGTCTGAACTCACTGAAATTGAAAAACAATCGTCAGATCTTCCTGCGCAATTAACCCCTCATCTGACTCATCCATCTTTTCAGCATTTAGAAATAAACCAGCCATTCGAATATTATGTAGAACATATAGATCGCTTAAGGGAGGAAAATGGCCAGAGTCAGAAGGCTCTTGCAGCACATGTTGAGCACTTGCGGGTGCAGCTCCGCTTGGGAGAGTTTGCGGGGCAATTAAGCCAGGGCGGTGCATGTCTCTTGTGTGGTTCAGAGCATCACCCGAATCTATTGGTAGTGGATGATGTAAATGAACATCTGTCGAAAGCCGAGTTGCAAGCACAGGAGCATAACCATTCTGAGAAGTCCTGCGGGCAATTATTGCAGCTATTGCATGGATTTCAGCAAACTCAGAAAAGTATAAATCAGCAAAGCGAGGGCCTTAAAAAGCGAATTGGTGATGAGGAAACGAGATTAAAAGAGCATACCGGAAAATTTATGTGGGAAGCATTTGATCCTGTCAATGAAGGGCAGGTAAACGAATTATTTCTGAAGTTTGATCTGGAGACCCAAAAGTTAAAAGAGTTTGAAAATGACTTGGATCAGGCTGAGAAGGCTTGTCAGGATGCTTCTGCCGCTTACGAGAAGTACCGTAAAGCGATCGATGTTATTCAATCAGCCATCATTTCGAAAGAATCGGAGGAGGCTACATTGGCGAGGCAGTTAAAATCGGTAAAGGAAAGTGATTATAAGGTCCTCCCAGAAAGCGAACTCCAGACCAAAATTGACGTATTGGTTCAACTGATAGAAGCGAGCAAACTTGAATTTGAACAATTAACAGAACAATTGGATTCGAATCGAGATGTCAGAACTGCACTCCTGGAACGTATCAAAACGAATCAGGAAGTACTGGAAAAAGACGAATCCCAAATCAGGGAGATCAAATCATCCCTTCAGGAATGCTTTGAAAAATCCGCGTTCAGCAACTGGGAGGAAGTTGAGCAGATTTTAAACGAGGAACTGGACATCGATAAACTTAAAGTAGATGTCGCAAATTACCAGCAGCAGCTATATGTAGTAAAACAAATACTTGCTCAACTGGAAAATCAGGCTTCAGGTAAGTCTTTTAATGACGATTCTTTTGAGCTGGCACTTGCCAAGCTGGAACAACATAGGCTAGGCGTGCAAGCAATAAACGATGAATATGTCAATGAGAAGTCGTCCTTTGATCGACAAAAAAAGGATTTTGAACAGAAGAATCACTTACAAGCCCAGTTAGATAAACTGCAAAAACGGGCTGCGAATCTGGCTACTATGAAGCAGCTATTTAAGGGTAGCGGTTTCGTAAACTATGTTTCTTCAGTATACCTGCACCAATTATGTGAGTCGGCAAACGAACGTTTTTATAAGCTAACGCGGCAATCATTACGTCTGGAAGTTACAGACCGTAATGAATTTCAGGTAAGAGATTTTCTTAACAACGGAAAAGTGCGTAACGTAAAAACTCTCTCCGGTGGCCAAACATTTCAGGCATCCTTGTCGCTAGCCTTAGCTCTCGCAGAAAGCGTACAACAGCAAAATAAGTCCAAGCAAAACTTCTTCTTTCTCGATGAAGGATTTGGATCATTGGACAAGGAATCTTTGCAGGTTGCCTTCGAAACTCTTAAGTCTTTACGTAAAGAAAATCGAATAGTTGGAATCATATCGCATGTAGATGAATTGCAGCAGGAAATCGATGTGTTTCTAAATGTTACTAATGACCATTTTTCTGGAAGTAGTATAAAAGGAAGTTGGGAAAACTAAATTTCAATTTTATGGAAACAACTTTTGTCGCTGTTGACTTTGAAACAGCCAATGAGAGCAGGGCAAGTATCTGCCAGGCGGCTATTGCAATTGTAAAGAATGGAAAAGTGATAGATAGCCGGGAATGGCTAGTCCGGCCAAAGGAGATGATTTTTGCTCCTTTCAATATATTTAAGCACGGAATTACGGCAGATCACGTTAAGGATGCTGCTGAATTTCCGGAGGTTTGGAAGGAGTTAAAACAACTAATTCATAACAACGTAGTTGTGGCACACAACGTATCGTTTGACATGTATGCACTGAGAGCTGTGCTGCGCCTTTACCAAATCGAACTTCCCTCATTTAATTTTTGGTGCACTCTTTCGGAATCTAGAAAGCGTCTGATGCTTGATAAATATAGTCTTCCTAATGTATGTAAACATTTGAAAATTGAATTTTCAAATCACCATCACGCCAGATATGATGCAATTGCATGTGCATCAATTGCGGCGAAATTCAGTGACGTTTGTCATTTTCGAGCTTTTCCAATTGATATGGAGGTCGAACGAAATCTAATAGAGCCATCGAAAATTAAACGTGCCGACTTATCTGCTGGCATAGAGATATGTGATTTGTCTGAGGAGGTGACGCCAAATACTTTCTTCGGGAAGAACGTGGTGGTGACTGGCGTTTTTAGTCAGATTTCAAGAGCTGAGGCCGAAGTGTATGTCGTAAGAATGGGTGCAAAGCTAGGATCATCAATCAACATAAAGACTTCTCTATTGGTCCTGGGAATGAATGCAGGGCCGAGTAAGGTGGAGAAGATCAAGGAGTTGAATAAACAAAAGTTTATACCGGTTATTGATGAAAGGGAGTTCTTGGAAGTATTAGAATCCTTAGCACTGCGATAGAAATGATGTAATTAACCCTATGATTAAGGAATAATCTAGGCCACATAAATTTCCTATTTGTTTAGTCGATGTTATATATTATTAATCATCTGCACCAAGTTCGGCCATAAACCAGACACAGGTTCGCTTCACCAAACTAGTATTAAAAAAATGGGTATCCACCTTTGGCGGAGCCTCCGCATTTTTTTAATCTCCACTTTGCCCTTTGTCAGATTTACAGCCGCTGACAGCGCCATAATTAATTTAAATCTAAGATTATGGAAAAGCTATCAAGTCAAATCGCACTATTCCAAGTTGCTGAAATCACTGTAAGTTATCAGCCTAAGTTCAAAGCATCAGAAAGACCAACTGTATCAAGTTCAAAAGACGTTTACAATTTCTTCTTTCATAACTGGGACAATACCCGCATTGAAATGATAGAACAGTTTAAGATCATGCTACTAAATCGAGCAAATAAAATCCTAGGCATCTTCACCGTTTCTACCGGAGGTGTAGCCGGAACAGTCGCTGATCCTAAAGTGATTTTTGCTACAGCATTGAAAGGAAATGCCAGTTCAATCATCTTAGCTCACAACCATCCATCAGGAAATTTAAAACCCAGTGAAGCAGACAGACAGTTAACTAATAAACTGACTCAGGCAGGGAAGTTATTAGATATCTCAGTGTTAGATCATCTAATAATTACTGCAGAAGAATATTTCTCATTTGCTGATGAGGGACTGATATAGTCCCTCAATAACAAGCAGGTTCTGCTATAGCTTTTTAAATCTGTAACAGATTTTAGATTGTTGGCTATCTTATCACAGAATAGCCCGAGTCGATTACAATTTCAGAGCCTTACAGATAGGACGCATCACCCTCTAAAGAAAAAATCAAGAAAAATTTGAGAAACCAAATAGTTGCGCATATATTTGCAACCAAATAATTGCACAATGAACACGAGGCGAGATATTTTTCAGGCAATAGCCGACCCAACCAGACGGGCGATTATAACGCTTATTGCTATTCAAGCAATGACACCAAACGCAATCGCTGAACACTTTGACACAACACGCCAGGCCGTATCAAAACACTTACGGATTCTGACAGAGTGCGAATTGATCACACAAAAGCAAGAAGGTCGAGAAATCTACTATCAACTTGAAGTAAACAAAATGAAAGAAATTGACAAATGGCTGAACCAATTCAGGAAGATTTGGGAGGCCCGATTCAATCAACTTGACGAAGTACTATCAACTATTAAAAACAAGAAAAAATGAAAAGCATTTTAGATTTTGACTTCACAGTCAACAAAGAGAAAAACACGGTAAACGTAAAACGTGAATTTAATGCAGACCTCGAACTAGCTTGGGAAGCGTGGACAAATCCCGAAATTCTTGACCAATGGTGGGCTCCCAAGCCATATAAAAACAAAACTAAGTCAATGGATTTTCGTGAGGGCGGAATGTGGCTTTATTCAATGACTAGTCCGAAAGACGAAACACATTGGTGCAAAGCTGAATACGAAAAAATCGAACTTCAAAAAAGCTATTCCTATACTGATAATTTTTGTGATGAAAACGGGAATGTAACCGAAAAGTTCCCTAATTCATTTTGGACAAATGTTTTTAGCGAAAACCTGGAAACAACAACGGTAAACATTACTATTCAATACGAAAGTTTGGAAGCCCTAGAAAAAGTAATTGAAGTCGGATTTAAAGAAGGGTTTACAATGGCTATGCAAAATCTTGAACAGTACATTGAAGCAAAAGTCAAACTTCGCAAACAGAATAAAACAAGTAATAAAGCACGTGTATCCAGCTATTTGAATTTCGACGGTAAAACCGAACATGCATTTTTGTTTTATAGGGAAGTTTTCAAAACTGAATTTATTGGTGAAGGTATCCAACGTTTTAGCGATATTCCTGCAAGTTCAGAACACCCTCCTATTGCTGAAGAAATCAAGAAAATGGTGTTGCATGTTGAGCTGCCAATACTAGGCGGTCATATTTTAATGGGCACAGACGCACCAAAAGAAATGGGATTTACACTAACGAAGGGGAGTAATATGCACATCTGCATGGAACCGGAAACAAGAGAAGAAGCAGACCGGCTCTTTAACGAACTCTCAGCGGGGGGAAATGTGACAATGCCCATGGCAGATATGTTTTTCGGCGCATACTTCGGAGAATTTTCCGACAAATACGGAATTAACTGGATGATAAATTTTTCAAAATAAATAATAGCGAAAATAGCAAACATATTTTACTGGGTTTTCACCGAGTCAGAACGGTTATCGCCCATGCGGAAACTGTATGCCTCACAAATACAAAACCTGGAAGAATGGATCTGTTTAATAACACGATAGATGGAAAGAGAAATTTGCTACCAAAAGACGGAGCAGTAAATTATTATGGCAACTTGTTAACAGCTCAAAAAGCTGATTATTATCTGGAAAGCCTGCTTAATACTATTGCGTGGCGAAACGACGAAGCTCTGATTTTTGGCAAAAGGATTATTACTAAACGTAAAGTAGCTTGGTACGGCGAGAAACCCTTCGAATATACGTACTCGAATACCACTAAGCTTGCCTTACCATGGACACCGGAACTGATAGAGCTCAAGAACATTGCGGAACAGACTTCAGGAGAAACATTTAATTCCTGTCTTTTAAATCTTTATCATAACGGTAGTGAAGGCATGGCCTGGCATAGCGACGCAGAAAAGGATTTAAAGAAAAACGGAGCTATTGGCTCTATGAGTTTTGGGGCGGAGCGTAAATTCATGTTCAAGCATAAACAAACTAAAGAAACTATTGGTCTTAAACTGGAACATGGCAGCCTTTTAGTAATGAAAGATTCCACTCAAACACATTGGTTGCATCGCTTACCTCCGACAACAACGATTATCACAAATCGTGTAAACCTGACATTCAGAACGATTGTTGGTTATTAAGTTGCCTTTTTAGATGCACCATCTATCTGCTTTATCAAATGCACAATTTTATTAACAAGCAGTTTTTTTAAACCAAATTCCGGTCAAGAGTTTTCCAAAATATCGGTGGCGGTTTTGTTGCTGAGTTGTTCGGCCAATCCGATAAGAAGTCCCTCCGTCCCACGAATATAGCAGAGCCGATACATGTCCTCGTACTGAACTATTTCACCAACAAGTTTGGCACCGTGCCTGGTAAGTCTGGACACTAATTCGTCAATATTGTCCACCGTGAACATCAGGCGTAGGTAGCCGAGTGAGTTCACCTGGGCGGTCCTGTGATCCGATATAGTAGCTGGGGCAAGAAATTGTGAAAGTTCAAGTCGGCTGTTTCCATCGGGGGTAACCATCATTGCAATCTCTACTGATTGATTTCCCAGTCCTGTTACCCGACCTGCCCACTCACCTTCCACCATTGCTCGTCCTTCAAGTTTCAATCCTATTTCCTGGAAAAAAGAAATGGCCTTGTCGAGGGATTCTACAACAATGCCCATATTGTGCATTAGAGGTAATTTCCTTTGTGTCATAAGTTCTCTTTATTAGGCTTCATCTAATGATTTCTATCCAGGCGTCTTCGTTTGTGCCTCACTACCTTTCGTTTGTCGGTTCATAATAAAACATTACTGAACCACCACTAAAGGTCTTAGTCTTTATGAGTTTAAGAATAGTCCTGTCGTTTAAATTTTCGAACAAGGCCATACCGCCACCTGCAATAACAGGATAAACACAAAGCTGGAATTCGTCAATCAGATTAAGTTTCATGAGCTGTATAATTAAACTCCGGCTGCCAACTAAAATGTCTCTGCCAGGTTGTTGCTTGAGTTCTAAAACTTCTTCTTCAAGGGCTCGGCTTGCTAACGTGGCACTATCCCATTCTAAATTTTTCAATGTATGAGAAAAAACTATTTTCGGAATCTTGTCTATCGCTTTAGCAAAGTCATTCATTGATTTTTTATCTGAAGGATTCTCTAATACAGTTCGCCAGAATTCCATAAGTTGAAAGGTTATTCTACCGTATAGAATTGTATCTCCCTCGTTTAATAGTTCGGTATAATGTTGATGTATTTCTTCATCCGGGATACCCGCTGTATGGTCGCAAACCCCGTCAAGTGTCATATTGAATGCTGCAATTACTTTTCTCATAGTCTTAAGTTTATGTCAATCCAAAATCGTGTGTCGTTTACAATACCGCTAACTGATTTTATACATATACGAAATTAAATTTTCGATTCAAATTTACCTGTCAGAGACAACAGTTCCAGAGGTGGATAGCGACAATTTAAAGGAGCGTTTAGTACGGTATCGAAACAAACGGAATTCAATTTCACCACCCACGACAAAGATACCGACGCCCGCCAATGGTTCAAGGCTATACAAGCGGGAAGCTGTTTTTTGTTTTCATATTGGCTTTCCCGGCCTTGAGCCATTGCCTGGCTATGCGCTCTTGGGTGCCTAAGCGGTGAAATGGATGGGATTGTTCAACATACGCATGATATCGGTTAAGTGCTCACGCCTGACTGATTGACTATGATGGATGGGTAATTCGCGATTCGCGTATTGCAAATCAATTCACTGACTTTTCGCCCGTCCTGATCGTGTTGCTTCCAAAGTGATAGATATATACATTTCAGAAATTAATTGATAATCTCTGTTCTAGGATTTGCTTCGAGAATCGCCAACCTTTCACGCCATTTTTCAAGCTCTTCAGGTGTTTGTCGCACCCAATCGGTAATTTCACCAACGACTTTTAATGGTGCGCGGCTGCGATAGGAGCGAGTTGGATTGCCAGGAAATTTTTTGTCGGTAACGTTCGGGTCATTTTCAAAACTCCCCGTCGGCTCCACAATATAGACACGTTGGCGTCCATCACCTCTGGTTAGGGCGGCGGCAAGTCCCGCTCCATTAACCAACGCTGTAAAGTAAATATGATTCATTATTATTTCCGGTTTGTAATTCGAATTAAATCCCGCTTTAAGTAAATCCCCAACCCGTAAATCTGCTTTGGTGCCATGATAATAGGGGCCTTTGTCTAAGATTTCAGAGCCCTCAGATAGGTTAATTTGGCTTTCCATGGCGCCAAAATATGTAGGATCAAGGACTATACTAAAGCTTTGTAACTATATTTTTTTAGGCGCAATACAGCCTTTTTTCTTGCGTTATCCTTACAACTGACGATAAAAAAAATCTAGTTATTCAGCCAAAATACCGACTACTTCTTGTCAATGATTCATCTCTAAATCAAGGATGCGGTATCTGCTCATGAACTGTTAGGCCACCCCTTACTGAAGAAGATAAAGCTGTCAACTGGTCGTGGAATAAATCGGACTGACGAAAGGAAGGAGAATTTATGCCGCCGAAAGCCGGTTTACTGCTTTCTCTTCGCAGGTTAACTTTGCTGCAGCAGATCATCATATGCTGTAAAATAAAAAAGGATAACCATCTTACCGGTTATCCTCTGATTTAATCAGGAGACTTTCTTATTCTCCTTCAAAGCGTATATGTCCTTCAGTACTTTCATATCACTACTCACTTTGTTATCCAATACTTTCGCATATTGCTGGGTGGTTCTTAAGCTGCGGTGTCCTAGCATTTTACTAACCGTTTCGATAGGAACACCATTGGTAAGTGTGACGGTAGTAGCAAAAGTGTGACGGGCACAGTGGAAGGTCAATTCTTTATGGATGCCCAGACAGTCTGCTATTTCTTTCAGATAAGAATTCATACGTTGATTTGTTATTGATGGAAAAAGCTTCGCCTCTGAAACAGCTTGGGGATGGTCTTCGTACTTTTCTAAAATCTTAATCGCGGTTGGTAATAGAGGAATGCGAGACGAAGTATCAGTCTTTGTTCGGGTAGTTTGAATCCATACTTCTCTGTCAATTCCAATCGCAAGGTCTGACTTGGTTAGTTTCACAAGATCAGAATACGCCAGACCTGTAAAGCAACTGAAGAGAAACATATCTTTTACTAAATCGAGCCGCTCTACTGGAAAATGTTTCTCGATGAGTTGTTCGAGTTCATGTTCAGACAGGTAAGCACGGTGAGTTTCACGCGTCGTTATTTTGAAAGACCGAAAGGGATCTTTCACAAGCCAGTCGTTGGCAACACAAAGCCGTACAATTTTCTTGAGTTTTTTTATGTTGGCCATGGCCGTATTGTGTTGCACAGCCTGAAAGGTTTTCAGGTAAAACTCATACTCTGTGATAAACTGATGATTGATATCCGCTATTGGCAAATCATCGACCTTGTATTTCCATTTGATGAAACTTTTAAGAGAATTGAGCACCGATTTAAATCTTTTATAGGTTCCATAAGAATACTCTTGCCCAACCAGACTTCTGAACTGATTATTATGGTATTCGAAAACTTCCACCAGGGTATGAACTTCTTCTTCTTCAACGATTCCCTTCACTAAATTTCTGATGGCTATGGCTGTAATTTCTTTGCCTGCAGCAAAAAGTTCTCTCTGCGCTTCATAAACCCTTGCATTTAATTGTTCTAGCCAGGCATTAATAGATTTCACCTCTTTGGTGTTTCCTTTCACACGACAGGCTTTCGCGTTCCAAGAAGCCGCATCGCATTCTCTTTGTGTGGACCACTCGGCCCTCTGGTTGTTTACAGTTACTCGGATGGAAATGGCGGCTTCGCCATTGGTGTGGGTTTTGTAGCTTCTGATAAAAAAAAGCACTTTGAATGAGTTTCTCATGATTTTAGACATTAAAAAGATTAAATAAAATTACTTTTAATGCGTTCTTAAGTCAAGATGTTCAATGGTTGAACTAGCTGATATTCAGTTTTTTACGAGCTAAAAAGGTGGAGTGAAATTTGGGATGTTCACGCCCCGATTTAGACACCAGAGGTTTGATTTTAGATGTATAAAATGGATATGGCTAAAAACAAAAAACCCCTCAGATGATGTCATTTGAGGAGTTTTGCAAGTTTTGAAGGACTTAATCGTGATCCCGCTGGGATTCGAACCCAGGACCCCAACATTAAAAGTGTTATGCTCTACCGGCTGAGCTACGGAATCGACCTTTCGGTGCCCTTTACCGTTTCCGATAAAGTGGTGCAAATATAGAGTTATATAAGATATAGCGCAAGTTAAATTATGAAGTTTTTACACCTGCCGGTTTAACTATTTCAAACACAGCTTTTAAACCTCCTGCAATGTTAAAATCACTATTTTCCTTCTTGGAGTATTTTTAATTGCCAAAGTATTTCTTCTCGTTTTACAGGATAGGTCGCCTGATAGCGGATAGAATTATAAACCGCAGTAAAAAGATTACTGTAATCCGATTTTTGATTTGGGATTCTAATAATCTCCCGCTCAGCGTCGCTTTTCATCACCGTTAATGTTCCCTCCGCGCCCTGTTCTTCGATTCCATAACCGGGATCTAAAGGAGATACTTCTTGCAAAAGCTGCATTTCTTGAATATCCGTTCGATCCTTCATATATGTTCCTTTTGTTCCATGTAAAACATAAGCCGGCAGAGGTTGAGCTACTAATAGGCTTGCTGTTAAATAAACATTCAAGTTTTCCTGAAATTTTAAATGTATAAAAAGATAGTCGTCTACTAATGATTTTTCGCGATAACACCCTAATGTTTTACTGAACCATAAAGGTTCACCGAAAAGGCTTATAGCTTGATCTAACAGATGCGAACCGAGATCGTAAGATACGCCGCTTCCGGCAATAGGCGTTTCTTTGAAAACTTTCGGACCGATGTCGCTTCTATATCGGTCAAACCGTAGGTGTACTTCGATCAGCTTCCCCAACTTTCGGCTTTCTAAAACTTGCTTAATAGAAAGATAGTCGCTATCCCAACGCCGGTTATGGTAGAACAATACTTTCAAATTATTTTTGTCTGCAATTTCAAAAAGTTCTTCAGCCTCTTTAACGGTTGTAGCAAAGGGTTTTTCTACCAAAATATGCTTTCCGGCTAAAAGCGCTTTCTTAGCATATTCGTAGTGTGTATTATTCGGAGTATTAACAATCACTAATTCAATCTTTTCGTCGCTTATCAATTCATCTACACTCGTAAAGCTTTTAATATTTGGAAAGCGCTCATGTGCGGTTTTCATATTTCGTTCTGTAACCGCGTAAAAATCAAAACCCGTATGTGTGTCAACAAAGGGGGTATGAAATACTTTTCCGGACATGCCGTAAGCAAGCACACCTGTAATTATCGGATTGTTCATTTACATAAATTTAAGACGCCGCTATTATACCGATTTGCTTATAAATTTCCGTTAGTGTTAAAAAGTAAACTTGTTAATTAACCCCTTATATGGTAAAATAATTCAAAAAATCTTGTAACCAATTAGTCGATCGGTAGTAATACTATCAAGACATGTCGAAGGACTACATTCAAAATTTCAGACTAGCAATGCTGTCGTTGCTGGAGAACAAATTGAGAAGTTTTGGAAATTTTTCGTCCGAGACCTACAAGCATTATTCAGATTCCAATCTTATAGAGCTTGAAGCTCAATTAGTGGAACATGCGAACCACAACCGGTTTAAAGATTGCGAGATTATAAAAGCAATTATTGTAGATCGAATTAAAGCTAAAGCTTCGTCTTAGCGAACTTCCTTTTAAAAACTTTTTACCGGTACTATTAGGTAGCTTTTTGAATGTAAGCTAGCGTAGAGATAGTACGAATCATAGAATCTGCGAAAACTTCGTATTTGAAGAAACTTTCAGGATCGGGTTTGAAGTCGCTTAACGATTTTAACTGCTTCATCTCGTTTAGGAGAAGCCCGGCGTTAACGATTGTTTCTTTTAAGGCTAAGCCTAAAGCAGAAGATTTCCAGTCCTCAGGCTTGCCTGCATATTTTCCCATGTTCAATTCAAGCTGTTTTTCCAGTAAAGAGGTAGATGCTTGTAGTTTTTCGAAAGTTCTTTCTAAAATCATTTTCTTCTGCAATAGCGATATAGCAGAAATTACGATTTTATTGAGTTTTGGTTACAGGAAGTACAATTTTTGCCAATAATTTTTTTATACCTTTTTTGGCGGAAGTGCGAAAGCAACCGCATTATGCTCAAAGTGACCTTTGTGAGAGCCGTCGCAAAAAGGCTTATTCTTGGATAGGCCGCATCGACAAATAGACACAAGCTCTCTTCCCGCAAGGTCATAGTTATTTCCATCCTTATCCACAATCTCAAAATCACCTTCTACTCGAAGTGAACCGTTATTATTTACTGTAATCTTTGTAGCTGACATAATTATTTTTTGATCTGCGAAAGTAATAAATTGTGTTGCTCTAAACCTAAAAGAAGTTTCATAAGATTCTACTTACCGGCGGCTTTAGATTACGGTGAGTTTTTAAGCCCGTTTTAAATAAGGTGAAGTGCAATCAACAAAATAAAATTAAGGTTGAATCTCGGCTTTAAAATAATAGCTTTATTTTACCGCCGGGTGATTATAAACATGGAAAATTTTAAAAAGCCGGTATTGATTTTCCTAATCGCTTTTTGGGGTTTTTTGACGAGAGCTCAAGAATTGCAAACTAATATTTCTGTGCACGACCCCGTAATAATTAAGCAGGACAACACTTTTTATATTTTTGGTACCGGCCGCGGGATTGCACTGTGGTCATCACAAGATCTTAAATATTGGAAGAAAGAACAGCAGATTTTCAATACCCCTCCCCCATGGACTCAAAAAGCGGTGTCCGGTTTCAAAGATTATTTCTGGGCACCGGATATATCATTTTTCAAGGGGAAATATTACCTCTATTATTCTATTTCTACTTTTGGAAAAAACACTTCCGCTATTGGCTTAGCAACTAATAAAACCTTGAACCCTTCAAATAAAAACTATAAGTGGGAAGATAGAGGCATGATTATGCAATCCTTACCCGGAATAAATAACTGGAATGCTATAGATCCAAATTTAGTAGCCGATAAAAGAGGACGTCTTTTTTTAGTTTTTGGTTCTTTTTGGGAAGGACTAAAGCTTATAAAGCTTTCTCGGAACGGAACTCATGTGAACCAAGGCTTAGAAAAACTGCCCACCCTTGCAAGTCGGGGGACAGAACCAAATGCCATTGAAGCGCCCTTCATCTTTCGTAAAAACAACTTCTATTATTTGTTCGCTTCGATTGATTACTGTTGTAAAGGCGAGAGCAGCACATATAAAATGATCGTAGGACGATCAAAAAAGATAGAAGGACCTTACTTGGATAAAACAGGTACTACCTTGGCTACAGGCGGCGGAAGTATTTTATTGGAAGGCGACAAAAAGTGGTACGGTGTGGGCCATTGTGCTGTTTATAACTCAGGCAATAGCGATTATTTGATTTTTCACGGCTATGACGCATCAGACAAAGGAAAACCTAAATTGAGAATTGAAAAATTGAGATGGAACAAAGAAAAATGGCCCGAAGTAGCACCATACTAAGCCCGTAATTTTCAATTTTTTATCTCTGTAACATCTTTTATTTACTTTTAGGCAAATGGAATTAAAAGACAATAAGAAAATTATACGCAGCTGGGCCATGTTCGATTGGGCAAATTCAGCATATAATCTTGTAATCACTTCAACGATATTTCCGGCATATTATACCGCAATTACCACTACTCAAGAGCATGGCGATAAAGTAAAATTCTTTGGCTTTACATTTGTGAATACCGCCCTAGCCAATTACTCATTGGCAACCGCTTATTTAATTATGGCTGCACTTCTACCCTTTCTTTCAGGCGTTGCCGATGCGAAGGGCAACAAAAAGTTTTTTATGCAATTGTTTACTTGGATAGGAGCTCTTGCCTGTATGGGTTTGTTCTTCTTTAATCTTGATAGACTTGAACTCGGCGTTATCTGCTCGGCAATAGCAGCTATGGGATACATTGGCGGGGTGATGTTTAGTAATTCTTACTTGCCGGTAATTGCCTCTCCGGGTAATCAAGATAAAGTAAGTGCACAAGGTTTTTCTTACGGTTATGTAGGCAGTGTTATTCTTCAACTAATATGTTTCGTAATTGTTCTAAAACCTAATCTATTCGGAATACCCGAATCCGAGAAATCTTTGCCCGCCCGGATTTCTTTTTTAATGGTCGGCTTATGGTGGATCGGCTTTGCGCAGATTCCTTTTAAAGTACTCCCGGAAGCAAAACCGGTATCCAAACCGGGCACAAGAGGTAGCGGATACGCAGAACTTGCAAAAGTTTGGAAACAGGTAAAGGAAATTAAAGTACTTAATCGCTTTTTATATGCTTTTTTCTTTTATTCTGTCGGGGTTCAAACCATCATGTTGGTTGCCACCGCTTTTGGGGCAAAAGTTTTGAAAATGGAAACCGGCGAGCTTATCTCCACTATTTTAATAATTCAATTGGTTGCAATTGCCGGAGCAAATCTCATGTCGGCCTTAGCAAAAAAAATCGGTAACATAAAAGTTTTAATGCTTGTAGTAGGTATGTGGATCGGTGTTTGTATTGTTGCCTTTTTCATTCAGACGAAATATCAATTCTTTGCTTTAGCGGGCCTTGTAGGATTAATTATGGGAGGAATACAGTCACTCTCTCGCTCAACGTATTCAAAATTTTTACCGGAAAATACGCCCGATACAGCTTCTTTTTTCAGCTTTTATGATGTTACCGAAAAGATAGCCATCGTGATAGGTTTAGCAACTTTTGCCTTTATTGAAGAACGCTCCAACATTCGCAATTCCGCAATTTCTCTTACCGGCTTTTTTATTCTCGGTTTAATTATTTTGTATTTTACCGAAACCGGCAGGCATAAAACAAGTACAAATTAAAAAGTATATTTACTCCCATGCTCGAAACTCTCGACCTGCACAACATACTCGTTTTAGATATCGAAACTGTTCCTCAATATCGAAGCTTTGAAGAAGTTCCGGAAATATTTAAAGAGCTGTGGGATAAAAAAACACTGCAACAACGTAAAAACGGAGAAACGCCTGAGGAGTATTATTCGAGGGCCGGAATTTGGGCCGAGTTCGGTAAAATAATATGTATTTCTGTCGGAATGTTTTCTTCGCAAACCGGCGAATTAAACTTTAGAGTAAAATCTTTTGTAGGACATGACGAATGCGAGATTCTTACCGGATTCACTACTCTTTTAGAAAAACAGTCGGCCAATTTAATATTGTGTGCGCACAACGGCAAAGAATTCGATTTCCCCTATCTCTCCAGAAGAACCCTGGTTAATCAGCTTTGCATTCCACCTCAGCTTCGCATCAGCGGGAAAAAACCTTGGGAAGTTGCACATTTAGATACAATGGACCTGTGGAAGTTTGGTGATTATAAAAACTATACTTCTCTTAATTTACTTGCAGCGGTATTTAACATTCCTACACCTAAGGATGATATAGACGGAAGTGACGTACACCGAGTGTACTGGCAGGAAAACGATTTAGAGCGGATAAAAACGTATTGCCAAAAAGACGTTATAACTACAGGACAATTGCTCTTGCGTTTCAAAACCCTCCCAATCCTCAATCCTGAACAAATTAAAATTGTTTAACCTGAATTTATTTTCAAACTTGCGTCAAACCCTTGTGGTTTACTACTAAAACACTTTTTAAATGACAAGCAAAAAATCAAGTCACTTAGCTCATATATTAACCCAACTCGTTACCGACGTTTTTGAGAAATCAGGGAACCACCCGCTTAATTATAAACAAATAGCTTCTAAACTAAATCTTACCGATCAAGAATCACGGCAAGGAATTTCAGAAATTCTTAGAGACGAAAGCAACCTTGGCTTGTTTCAAGAAGTTGAAAAAGGAAAATTTCAGCTTAAAGAATTAAAAACAATTGTTACCGGAAGAGTGGATATGACCACCGATGGTTCCGGATATTTAGTGACCGAAGACGAATTCGAAGATGATATTTTCATCGCTCCTCGGAAACTCCGCGATGCACTGCACGGCGATACAGTGAAGGCTTACGTATTTGCAAAGAGTAAAGGACGCAAAAAAGAAGGGGAAGTTGTTGAGATACTAACCCGGGCAAAAATGGAGTTTTCAGGTATAGTGAAGGAGTCTGATCGGTATGCTTTTTTGATCCCGGATGACCGAAAAATGCATCATGATATTTTTATTCCGATTACGGATTTAAACGGGGCAAAAAACGGAGAAAAAGCGGTTGCAAAAATTGTTGATTGGCCTGCCGGGGCCAAAAATCCGGTAGGAAAAATAACGACGGTGCTGGGTAAGCAAGGCGAAAACAATACCGAGATGAACGCCATTCTTGCCGAGTACGGTTTTCCGCTGAGTTTTCCCCACGAAATTGAGAAAGAAGCAAACGAAATCTCTGAAGATATAACCGCTCAAGAGATAAGCAAACGAAGAGATTTTAGAAACTTTACCACTTTTACAATCGATCCGGTAGATGCAAAAGATTTTGACGACGCCATTTCCTTTCGTGAGCTCGACAACGGAAACTTCGAAATCGGAGTTCATATTGCAGATGTTTCCCACTACGTTAAACCGGATACAGCTTTGGACCGCGAAGCTTTCGAACGCGGAACCTCGGTTTATCTGGTAGACAGAGTAATCCCCATGTTGCCGGAAAGACTTTCTAACGGAGTTTGTTCACTACGGCCGAATGAGGATAAGCTTTGTTTCGCCGCAGTTTTTGAGTTGGATAAAGAAGCAAACATTCTCGATCAATGGTTCGGAAAAACTATTATCCATTCTAATAAACGTTTTTCTTACGAGGAAGCTCAGGAGTTGCTGGAGAAAAAAGAAGGCGAATACAGTAAAGAAATATTGACTTTAAATGGGTTGGCTTATAAGCTTCGTGACAAGAAATTTAAACACGGTGCAATCAGTTTCGAAACTACCGAAGTTAAATTTAAGCTCGACGAACAAGGAAAACCTGTTGGAGTTTATGTAAAAGAGCGAAAAGATGCTCATAAGCTAATTGAAGACTTTATGCTGCTTGCTAATAAAAAAGTAGCAGAGTTTATCGCTAAAAAGGGAAAAGGAAAAAGCAAGTTAATTTTTGTTTATCGTGCCCATGATGCGCCCAACGAGCAAACTTTAATGGCTTTTGCGCAATTTGCCGCTAAATTCGGATATAAAATAAACACTAAATCAGACAAAGAAATTGCTCGTTCGCTAAATCATTTAATGGAAGATGTTGAAGGTAAAAAGGAACAAAATGTGCTGACTCACTTAGCCATCCGATCCATGGCGAAGGCAATTTATACCACCAAAAAATCAAGCCATTACGGTTTAGCATTTGATTTTTACACGCACTTTACTTCTCCTATCCGCCGTTATCCGGATGTTTTGAGTCATAGACTGTTAGAACATTATCTTGCCGGAGGTAATTCCGTGCAGGAAGAGGCGTACGAAAAAATGTGTCTTCATTCTTCCCAAATGGAGAAGAAAGCTGCAGATGCCGAACGTGCTTCGGTAAAATACAAACAAGCTGAGTATTTGGAAGGCAACGTGGGCAAAGTTTACGAAGGTATAATCAGCGGCGTTACCGAATGGGGTATGTATGTCGAAATTATCGAAAATAAATGCGAGGGAATGATTCGGTTACGCGAAATTAACGACGACTTTTACGTGCTTGACGAAAAAAACTATTGTATAATCGGGCAGAGGAAAAAGAAGAAATATCAATTAGGCGACGGGGTTAAAATTCAAGTTAAGAAAGTTGACCTTTCTAAACGGCAGATTGATTTCACTTTAGTTCAACAATAAAAATTAATGATTTCTATAAGCGAGATGCAAAGCCTGATAAATCGGGCAATAGCAGAAAAAAAGTTTCCGGAGCGTCCTGCAGAACTATACGAGCCGATAAAATATACCTTATCGTTAGGAGGCAAGCGATTAAGGCCCATTTTAACTCTTATTGCTTGCGATCTTTTTAACGGAAGCATCCTTAAAGCGTTAGAACCGGCTCTTGGGATCGAGGCTTTCCATAATTTTACGTTAATGCATGACGATATTATGGACAAAGCGCCCCTTCGTCGCGGAAGCGCTACTGTTCATGCTAAATGGAACGAGCCTGTTGCTATCCTATCGGGAGATGTGATGTTGGTTGAAGCGTATAAGGCCGTTTCTCAAGTTGATGATTCAATTCTTCGGCAAGTTTTGGACATCTTTAATGCAATAGCTACCGGAGTTTGCGAAGGTCAGCAAATTGATATGAATTTCGAGCAATCGAACGAAGTAACTGTATCGGAGTATCTGGCAATGATAGAGCTTAAAACTGCAGTTTTACTTGGTGGAAGTTTAAAAATAGGCGCTGTAATCGGCGGATCCGGCGTTAAACATGCCGACACACTTTACGATTTCGGTATTAATCTCGGCTTAGCCTTTCAGTTGCAAGACGATATATTGGACGTTTACGGCGATCCTGAAAAATTCGGCAAACAAGTAGGCGGCGACATCATTTCGAACAAAAAAACATTCCTGGTTATTAAGGCTCTCGAATTAGCTGAAGGAATTGACCAAGAAGAATTAAACCATTGGCTTAATCTGGATGAGTTTGTGCCGGAAACAAAGGTTGAAGCTGTTACCAATATTTACAATCGTTTGGGAGTTCGTCAAGTCGCAGAAACCGAAATGAATCGGTATGCTGAAAGAGCATTAAAGCTCCTTGAAGAAATTCCGGCAGAAGAGGAAAAGAAAAAGATGCTGAGAGGCTTTGCCGAGATGTTGTTGGTGAGGGAGAATTAGGATATATAAAGGCTGAGCCGTTTGTATCAGCCTTTATACACCGTTTACTTTACCGCATATCAACCAAGCCGGAAAGTATTTCACCCAACTTTTTCATCGCTTTTCTCATCGCACCTTCCTCCACATTCGAAAAATTCAATCTCAATGTTTGAGTGTTCGGATTCGAGGCATAAAAACAATCGCCGGGAACAAAAATAATATTCTCTTTTAACGATTCCTGCAATAATTGCCTTGCAGTAATACCTGCGGGTAGAGTTAGCCAAGTAAACATTCCGCCTTGAGGCAAAGTAAATTTAACCGAGGGTGAGAAACAAGTCTTTAAGCAATCGACCATCACTTCGCTTTGAAATTTGTATTGACTTCGAATCCTTGCTATATGTTCGTCCAAATTGTACTTCGATATAAATTCATGCAATATATATTGAGTGAGGTTATTAGAATGCAGGTCTGAAGCTTGCTTCATAACAGTAGCCTTTCGGATAATTTCCGGTTCTGCTACCATCCAACCTAATCGCAAACCGGGAGCAACAATTTTAGAAAAAGAGCCCAAAAGAATAGTCTGTTCCGGTATAAAAGAATAGACAGGAGGTAAATTTTTGCCGCTGAAATTTATTTCTCCGTAAGGATCATCTTCTATAAGTATTGCGTCGGAGTTGCCCATTGTTTGCGCAAGTTGCCTGCGTTTTTCTTTCGAATAGCTGATTCCGGTAGGATTTTGAAAATTGGGAATTGAATAAAAAAGCTTAACATCGTACTTTTTTAAGGCCGCCTCCAATTGCCCGATGTTCGGCCCGTCGTCCTCTAAATCCACTTCCTTAAAATTAGGTTGGAAAACCGAGAAGCATTGCAAAGCACCCAAATATGAGGGCCTTTCCAATACCAGTTTATCTCCCGGTTCAATAAAAAGCTTGGATACTAAATCTAAAGCCTGTTGCGACCCGTTAGTTATTAAAATTTGTTCCGGTGTAATGTTCAACCCGAATCGTGTATAATATCTTTTGCAGAGGTATTCTCGAAGCGGAAAATATCCTTCTGTTGATGCATATTGCAAAGCCTGCATACCATGCTCTTTGAGGACTTTTCCGGCACACTCTTCCAACTCTTTTACCGGGAAAAATTTGGGGTTAGGTAAACCTCCGGCAAAAGAAACAATTCCGGGACGGCCCGCTACTTTTAAAATTTCTCTGATAAAAGATTGCGGTACATTTTCTACCCGCTTTGCAAAAAGATGTGTTGATGTTTGTGTATTCATGATTTAAAAATTTGTTTAAATAAAAAAGCCCCCCGGATTTGCGGGAGGCCTGATGCTATTCACTGTTTTTAAAGCAATATCAATCCTTCCCGCTCCAGCGTATTACCGCTGCGACTGCCACCACAATGACTGCTGTTTGATTGATATTTACCGGTTTTACCATTTTTCTTAAACTAAAAAAGCCCGACCAAATTGGACGGGCTTCCGTATATTTTTATTTATAATATACTACCCGTCAATCTGCATTGCTGCGACTGCGACGATAGCGATATTATAAATAGTGTTGCTCACGGCTTCAAAAGTAGTGTTCTAAGTTGTTAATACAAATAAAAAGTAAATTTAATTACAACGGATACTGCGATAAGCGATGAAACATCTACGGCTGCTAAAATTATATTTTTTCATGATGTTGATATTATAAATTTCCTTTTTTAAGTTCTTCTACTGCATGATTTACAGCCCGGGCAGTTAGAGCCATATACAAAATAGACGGACTTTGATTGCCGGTACTAGTCATACAAGCTCCGTCAGTAACAAAAACGTTTTTACAATGATGCATGGCGTTCCACTTATCCAAAAGAGAAGTTTCAGGGTCTTTACCCATTCTCGCTCCACCCATTTCGTGTATGTCTAAACCCGGTGCCTGATTATTTTTATGGTGACTAATATCCTTGCATCCGGCAACCTCTAACATTTCTGCACTTTGAGTTATAAAGTCGTCTATCAATTTGTCGTCGTTATTGTCGTAACCTACGGATGTGACTAATAGCGGAATTCCCCATTGATCAGTTTGATCCTTACTTAACCTTACGTGATTAGTTGCTTTTGGAACAGTTTCACCTTGCATATACATGTAAACTCCCCATTCTCCCGGAACGCTTAAAGCTTCTTTAAAATCTCCTCCTACTTCTGTTTCAATACCGCTCACATCGCCGCGATTGCGATAAGCACCCATAAAAGTGGTATATCCGCCAACAAAATCAGTGTCCTGTTTTTTTAGGTTCCGGAAATTTGCCAGAATTCCCTCCGTAGGATTGCGCCCGTAAAAGTACTTATCAGCATACCCTTCGACTCTTGCACTTAACCCGGCTCGATACAAGTGAAACATTACGTACTTCCCGAGAAGCCCGCTATCATTTCCCAAGCCGTTGGGAAAGCGCTTGGACTTAGAATTTAAAAGAACAAGATTACTGTTTAGTGCAGACGCGTTAACAAAAATAATCTTGGCAAAGTATTCTTTTACTTCTTTTGTGTTCGTATCAATAATTCTTACGCCGGAGGCTTTACCTTTCTTCTCATCATAAATAATAGAATGAACTACAGAAAAAGGTCTGATAGTCAGATTTCCGGTTTTATTTGCCCAAGGTAAGGTTGAAGAAACCGAGCTGAAGTATGCCCCGTAAGGACAGCCCCGCATACAAAGCGTTCGCGACAGGCATTTGCCTCTTCCTTGCTGTAAGTGAATTTCCCTCGGCTCAGATAAATGCGCCCAGCGTCCCTGAACTAAGAACCGGTTTCCGTAGTGCCCGCGTATTTTTCTCGACAAATCCTTTTCTACACAATTAAAATCGTAAGGCGGTAGAAATTCTCCGTCCGGCATTGCCTCTATTCCGTCTTTATTTCCGCAGATTCCGATAAATTTTTCAACGTGAGAATACCAAGGTGCAATTTCATCGTAGCCTATGGGCCATTCAATTCCGTAGCCGTAACGAGCCGGAGCAGTGAACTCATATTTACTCCAACGTTGAGTAGCTCTACCCCAAATAATAGATTTTCCGCCTACTTGGTATCCGCGGATCCAGTCGAAGGGCTTTTCCTGAACGTAAGGATGATGAGCGTCTTTAACAAAAAAATGAGCAGTATCTTCAGCATAGCCGGCAGCACGAGTGATGAGGGGATTTTCATCCATATGCTTCTTCGTCATTCGGAAGCGGTGCTTAAACTCCCAGGGCTTCATGTTTGCGGTGGGATAGTTTACGTTGTGCTCCACGTTTCTGCCGCGCTCCAGAACCAAGGTTTTCAACCCATGCTCACATAATTCTTTAGCTGCCCAACCCCCGCTTATGCCGGAACCGATTACAATTGCATCGTATGTGTTTTTATCAACTCCGCCGGAATTTACGTTTACATTTTTAGCACTGTGTTCCATCGCTATTTATTTAAATTTTGACTTCTTCATTTTATACTCCTAACCATAAATCAATCGGCTTTTTAACACGGGGAGAAAAAGGAAGCTCAATTTTTTTTCCTTGCCCTGCCGAGGCATAAGCTGCATAAATAATTTCAAGTACTGCTCGTCCGTCTTCTCCTGTAACTAAAGGCTCCTTATCTTCTCGAACACACTCAATAAAATGCTTCAATTCATGCGGATAGCCTTGATTAAAAACTTCTTCAAAAACCGTGAAACTCCAACCTTGAGTAGTGTCGGCTTTTTCCATTGCATAGCCATAGCCGTTTTTGCTGTAGGTTATAGCTGCATTGCCCATAAATAAATCAGCATAAATAACTCCTGCGGTTCCGTAAATTTCGCATTTATCGTCCATGCCGCCGTGCTTTGCCCAACTGTTCTCTGCTACACCTATAACACCGTTTTCAAATTCTACAATTACAACAGAATTATCCTCGCCTTTTGTTATTTCTTTATGATAGAAAGTGTTCATTGTACTCATTACACTTCTAACTTTCGCGTTTCCCAACATCCATCTAAACCAACCGAAAGCATGGCAACCCATGTCCATTAAAACTCCCCCTCCGGCAAGATTGATGTCATAGAACCAACTTGTATGCGGCCCGGAATGCTTTTCGCTTTGCTTCAGCATGTAAATATCTCCTACCGCTCCTTCCTTAACTAAATGCCTTGCTCGTTCATATTTCGGTGCAAAACAAAGTTCCTCGGCATACATAAGCTTTACGTTATTTGCTTTGCAAGCAGCTATCATTTCGTCGGCCTCTTCAAGCGTTACCGCCAAGGGTTTTTCTATGATAATGTGTTTTTTTGCAGCTGCCGCAAGAAGCGTAGCTCTAGCATGAAGAAAGTTGGGAAGACAAATATCCACCACCTCACAACCGGATTCGGTTATTGCCTTTTCCTGATCATCAAACCATTGCGGAATGCCGTGCTTTTGAGCAAATGCCTTTGCCTTTTCAATATCGCGGGCATAAACGGCAACAACCTCTGCTTCAGGAACAAAACGATGATAGCTTTCGAAATGAATATCAGAAATAAATCCTGCACCGAGGATGGTAACTTTGATTTTGGTCATAACAGGTTAAGATTAGTACAGGCTTAAGATGCTTAAAAATGATTGATTTAAAGCAAGAATTTTTTAAATATATTATCCTTTTCGAGCGCTATTATCCGGGAGGATAGACCGGAATGCAGCGGCTAAATAAAGCAGATGTTATTTTTTTATTAAGAAATCTTTAATCCCGGTTTCAGGGTTCTATCTTCTATATTTTTGTAGCAAAACCCCCTTAACTTATGGTAGTAAAAAAACTTTTAGTCGGCCTTTCAATAGGCGCTATAATCTTGTCGGGCTGCGACCCTGAAGAAATCTCACCGAAAAAAGCATCTCAAAAAAAGGAAGTTTTAATTGCCGAAAACCTTTCTTCATTTTCTCAGAAAGCTTTTTTTGACATAGGTGAAACGGCTGCCTCCGAAATTTCAGCCTACGACTCTGCATCTAAACGCCTCTTTGTAGTAAACAACGAAACCGGTTCAAAAGTTGAGGTATTAGACCTTAGTAACTTCCCTACAGTCACTAAACTTCAGTCTATCGATTTCGCAGCAGTAAGTGGCGGAGCAAATAGCGTAGCAGTACACAACGGATTGCTAGCTGTCGCGTTAGAAGGCATTAACAAGCAAGATAACGGAAGCATTGCAATTTTGAATACCGCTACTTTAACAGAAATTGCGAGAGTTGAAGCCGGAGCATTGCCGGATATGGTGACTTTCAGTCCCGACGGTCGATTTATCATTTCAGCCAATGAAGGCGAACCGAGCGGTGACTATACGAATGACCCAAAAGGTTCAATTTCAATCATCGACGTAAAAACTAAATCTGTAAAAACGATAGACTTTTCTTCGTTTGAGAACCAAAAAGACGCTCTATCCAAAAAACATTTTCGTGTTTTCGGCTTAAATGCTTCTTTTGCTCAAGATATTGAACCCGAGTATATTACGGTATGCTCAGACTCGAAAAAAGCTTGGGTTACTTTACAGGAAAATAACGGTGTTGCCGAGATAAATCTGGAAGCCGGACTTATCACTAAAATTATTCCGCTCGGAGTAAAAGACATTAACAAAGGCGATTATAAATTCGACGTGAGTGATAAAGACCAAAAAATTGAATTGGGCCATCACCCGATTTTCGCCTATTATTTACCGGATGCAATTTCATATTTCACTTCTAAAAATACAGGATATTTGGCATTGGCGAACGAAGGCGACACTCGTGAATATGACACCTTCGGTGAAGAAGACAGAGTTAAAGATTTGATATTAGATCCTATCCGGTTCCCGAACGCGTCTGAACTGCAAAAAGAAGAAATCTTAGGTCGTTTGACTGTAACCAATCTTTTCGGAGATACTGATAAAGACGGAGATTTTGACGAGTTGTATTCTACCGGTGGAAGAAGTGTGAGCATTATAAATGCATCTACCGGAAAATTAGTTGCAGATATCGGTGTTGACTTAGAAGAACGTGTAATCGCTGCCGGAAAATACGACGACGGCCGTTCTGACAACAAAGGAGTTGAAGTTGAAGCAGTTACTGTTGCTGAGATTAACGGAAAACAAATTTGCTTTATTGGTATGGAACGAGCGGATATGATTGCAGTTTATAATGTGACTAATCCGAACAATCCTCAATTCTTACAAATATTTGCCACAGGAGATGCTCCCGAAGGATTGTTATATATCAAACCCGAAGACAGTCCGAACGGGAAAAGTTTACTGGTTGTGTCGAGCGAAGGAGACGGACAAGTTAGCTTCTATCAACCGGATAGCTTGTAGAAATACAATAAACGTAGACAGGGTTTCGAACCCAAACAATTAACGCTTACAAGGTTTCGAAGCCAAAATTTTAACGCATACAGGGTTTTGGAAGCCAAACAATTAACGCTGACATGGTTTGAAACCCTGTCAGCGTTTACAAAAACTTCTTTGCATACTGAAGTGCTCGTTCCAGTCCTGAAACATCTTTCCCTCCTGCTGTTGCATAAAAAGGCTGGCCTCCGCCTCCACCTTGAATTTCTTTCGCCAACTCTTTAACTATTGTTCCGGCATTTAATCCCTTTTCCTTAACCAAATTCTCCGAAATCATTACCGTTAAATTCGGCTTTCCGTCTATTTCAGCGCCCAAAACCAAGAACATATTTTCTACAATATCTTTTAGAGAATAAGCTAAAGTTTTTATAGCCTCAGCATTTGAAAGACTTACTTTTTGAGCGATAAAATTAATGACGCCGACTTTTTCCGCCCTTTGAGCAAGCTCATATTTTAATGAAGCAGCTTTTTCAAAACCAGATTTCTCGAGTTCTTTTTTCAGCTTGTTATTTTCTTCAAGGAGATTCTCAACAGCTTTCGCTATGTCTTTCGGGCTTTTAAGTAAGTTTTTTAACTCGCTCACAACTTTGCTTTGCTCGTTAAAATACAATTCAGCTTTTTCGGCGGCGATGGCTTCAATCCGGCGTACTCCGGCAGCTACGGCACTTTCTGAAAGTATTTTAAAATGGCCGATTTGTCCGGTAGCTTTAACATGAGTTCCGCCGCAAAGCTCTTTTGAAAACTTATCGTCGAACGTAATCATCCGGACAAATTCACCGTACTTTTCGCCGAACAGAGCAGTAACTCCACTTTCTACTGCTTCTTTATACGGGACATTTCTTTGCTCTTTTAAAGGAATATTTTCTCGAATCTTTTTGTTGACTATTGCTTCAATTTCAAAAAGTTCCTCGTCGGTTACTTTTGAGAAGTGCGAAAAGTCGAAACGCAAGTAGTCGCCGTTTACTAACGATCCTTTCTGTTGCACATGTTTTCCTAAAATTTGTCGCAAAGCGGAATGCAACAAATGAGTAGCCGAATGGTGACTTTCGATACTTAAACGTTTCGTCATATCTACTTTCGCAACAAGAGCTTCGGCAGGATCGTCCGGAAGTTCGTCGGCAAAATGAACAATAAGAGCATTTTCCTTTTTGGTATCCGTGATCTTTATTGAGGTCTGATGCCGGTGGTCTGATGCCTGACTCCCTGCTTCAACCAACTCTCCCGTATCGCCGATTTGTCCCCCGCTCTCTGCATAAAATGGCGTTCTGTCTAATACGATTTGATATTGTTCTTTTCCTTTAGTGTTTACCTTCCGGTATTTTAAAATTTGTGTTTCAGTTTCTAATTGGTCGTACCCGATAAACTCTGTTTCATCTCCGCTTCTAACTATTACCCAATCGCCTGTATCAATGGCGGTAGCTGCTCGGGAGCGATTTTTCTGATGCTCGAGAGCTTTGTTGAAACCTTCCATATCAACATTAAAGCCTTTTTCTCGAGCCATCAATTCGGTTAAGTCTATCGGGAAACCGAAGGTATCGTATAGCTCAAAAGCGAATTCTCCTTCTATTATTCCGGCTTTAGGCATATACCTGTCAAACCTTTGAATTCCTGTTTCTAAAGTCCTCAAAAACGAAAACTCCTCTTCCAAAATAACCTTTTGAACAAAGTCTTGTTGCTGCTTCAATTCAGGAAAAACGTCGTCGAACTGTTCAGCCAAAACCGGTATAAGTTGATTCAAGAAAGGTTCTTTAAATCCTAAATATTGATAAGCATATCGAACAGCACGACGCAAAATCCGGCGAATTACATAGCCTGCTTTATTGTTTGATGGTAACTGCCCGTCGGCAATAGTAAAGGAAATAGCACGAATATGGTCGGCCATTACACGCAGCGCAACATCGGTTGCCTCACTTGCCCCGTATTTAATTCCGCAAGCCTTGGCAATAAAGTTAATCAGCGGAGTAAAAACATCGGTATCGTAATTAGAAGACTTCTGTTGGATAACCCGAACCAAACGCTCCAAACCCATCCCGGTATCCACATGTTTTGCCGGCAAGGGTTGCAATGATCCGTCTTTAAGCCGGTTAAACTGCATGAACACATTGTTCCAAATTTCGATCACTTGCGGATCGTCGTTATTAACCAGCGTTGCTCCGTCTACCTTTGATCGTTCTTCGTCAGTTCTACAATCCACATGTATTTCAGAGCAAGGTCCGCAAGGTCCGGTATCGCCCATCTCCCAGAAATTATCTTTTTTATTTCCCAAAAGAATTCGGTCCTCAGCTATATATTGCTTCCAGAAGTCGTATGCTTCTTGATCTTTAGGCAAGTTTTCATTCTCATCGCCTTGAAAAACTGTAACGTAAAGACGATCTTTCGGCAATTTGTAAACTTCGGTTAAAAGTTCCCAGCTCCAAGCAATGGCTTCTTCTTTAAAGTAGTCGCCGAAGCTCCAATTACCGAGCATTTCGAACATGGTATGATGATAGGTATCGATCCCAACCTCCTCCAAATCGTTGTGCTTGCCCGAAACACGAAGACAACGTTGAGTGTCGGCTATTCGAGAATATTTTATTGCCGCCTCGCCTAAAAATAGTTCTTTAAACGGGTTCATTCCGGCATTAATAAACATTAAGGTGGGGTCGTTTTTAACAACAATAGGTGCAGAAGGAACAACTTGATGTCCTTTACTTGCAAAAAAATCTAAAAAAGCCTGCCTGATCTCTTTCGTCGTCATCATGAAAAATAAAAATTTGCGCAAAGTTAGCAGGAGAAGTCGGATTTGAGATAGAAGATGTAAGATTTGAGATACCTGACTGTCGAAATTCGGACAGTTGGATGCTAAAACAAACCTTTCAGACTTCCCTAACTTTCGTTTTCAAAATCGTAAATCAGTAAACCTGAAATCATAAATCTGAATTATCTTTGCTTATGCCTTATAAAGAACGCGATATCAACAAGCTCTATTACACGATGGGCGAGGTAACAGAAATGTTCGAGGTTAACGCCTCCCAAATTCGTTTTTACGAGAAAGAGTTCGACGTTATTCAGCCAAAAAAAAATAAAAAAGGCAATCGTCTTTTTACGCCGGAAGACGTCGAAAATCTGAAAATTATTTTTTATCTGGTTAAAGAAAAGGGCTTTACCTTGCAAGGCGCTAAAGAACATTTGAAAACTAACAAAGGCGAAGTAAAAGAAAACCAAAAGATCATTAACTCGTTGGAACGATTAAAGACCTTTTTAATCGAGGTTAAAGAACAACTCTAAACCCAAAACTTACCCCCCGATGAAAGTACTTTTTGCAGTTAATCCAAAATCGGGACAAAAAGACGGTAAGGACTTTTTAAACTTGATTGATGAACACGCCAAGCAACATCAGTACGAGTATTTGTTTCATCCGATAGAACAAGATAACGAAGAAATACTGATAAAAGAAGAAATTGAAAGTTATAAGCCGGATATTGTTGCTGCTGCGGGGGGAGACGGGACAGTAAATCTTTTATCAAAAATTTTAGTTAACACTGCTGTTTCCCTGCTTATTATCCCCTTAGGATCGGCAAACGGAATGGCAAAGGAGCTTGGTTTGGCTGCTAAACCGGAAGCTTCACTTGACTTAATTGTGCGAGGTGAAAAAAAAGCTATAGATCTTCTAAAAATAAACGGCAATATCTGTGTTCATTTGGCTGATGTTGGCTTAAATGCAAGAATAGTAAAACGTTTTGAGGAGGACCCGAAAAGAGGCCTGATGACTTATGCCAAATATCTTTACAGAGAAGTCTTCCTTATAAAAAAATATCGATTCTATATCCGCTACGACGGTAAAGAAATTTCAGAAAAAGCTGTTTCTATAACGTTTGCAAACGCTTCTAAATACGGCACGGGTGCAGTTATAAATCCTACCGGGAAAATAAACGACGGAAAGTTCGAGCTGGTTATTATTAAACCTTTCCCACGAATTCACTTGCTTTCGATCAGTTGGAAGATATTTACCGGAACTTTGCAAACTTCGGAATTTGTAGAAGTGATAAGCTGTTCTGAAGCTTTAATATGGTCGCCTAAAAAGACTACCCTAAATATTGACGGCGAAATAATAGGAAAAATAAGAGAAATAAAAATTGAAATATTACCCGGTGCGCTAAAGGTGTTGGTTCCTCAAAACCTACCTGCTTAAATTATTTGCTGCTCGAATACAACTCTACCCTTTGCTTGTTTTTTGGTAGTGTCTAATGCCCACGCCGAGGAGTAGACCGAGCCGTCAGAATCGAATCGTAGCTTAAAAAATCCTTTACACTTCTCGCCAAATACCAAATGCTTTCCTTGTTGCACCACATATTTTGTTTTTGAACCTGAGCCGCTTACAAAAAAATGGTTTTTGTTTTTACATATATACTGCAAATTGTGTTCGTGCCCGGCAGCATAGATCAGATCCGGATATTGGGATAAAATCTCTTTCAGTTTATTCCGAAGACGTCGGTATCGGGGATGCGCTACATCTTCTCTGGCTCCTAAGAACTTTCGATAGAGCGGAATTAATGACCCGATTCCGGGAAGCGGAATCCAAGCATCTTCATCATAAAGGGTTAACGGGAAAATATGATGTTTAAGTTTAAATCTGCCGCCGTGAATAGCGTAACTATAAACCGGATGATGGCCTAATACTACCAACCGATTGTTCTTATTTGTTTCAAGAAGAGTTATTAATTCGTTGAAAAACTCCTCTTCGCTTTCTACCCTGCAACCGCAGCTTTTGCCAATAGGTCGGAAGCCTTTTTGCATCCACCATTGTGTGTCTATTGCTATTAAAGTAACACCGGGATTTATATTCACCTCAACGGGACCGGGACACCCGTTGCTAGGTAAAAAGACGTTTTTTCCGCCAAACAGTTTTTGAATATATTTTTCTTGACGCAACACGTATTCGTAGCCGTTCTCGCGACCTTTGTTCCAATCGTGATTACCTGAAATGAAAACGACTTTTCCCTTATAATCTTTCAAAGCAGAATGATGTTGCTTCAATGTTGCCTCGGCGTTTTTCCGTAATATATTACCTTCAGGAGGCATGCCGCGTGGATAAATATTATCACCGAGAAATATTACGGCAGAGTCGCAACTTTCGCTGAAGTGGGCTTTGAGAGTTTCTAAAACAGGGTCGGGCTTTGCTATTGAAATATCGCCGGTGTCGCCTATAAGGAAAAGTTCGAAAGGCTTAGTAGGATTAAGAAGCATAGTACTTTAACACGAACAAGGCCACGTTGTTGCGTAATAGTTAATGTTGTTTTACAGCTCTGCTTGAGATATGTATTTATTCAAGCACTCTTCAATTTCTGCAATTCCTTCTTCATAGTTACATGCATCGTACCAATTATGCAACTGTATCAAAGCCTCTTCGCCCCACAGAAATAAAATCTTATCGTAATTGTGGTTAATAAGATGCTGCCTGAATCGCAACTCTTCGTATTTATCATTAAAGAATCGGCCTTCCATATTATATCTTACGAAGATTCCCGGAGCCCGGTTCAGCAATTTCTAAAAGTTACATTGTGCTTATAATTTAAGCCTCGAATGAGAAAACCGAATACAAAATAACAATAATTCTAGGATAAGAGAGAGAAAATCTCAACGTCAATCAAATCTCCGGGTAAACCAAAAGAAAACTCAATTAAGCTTTTACGCCAGTCTTCAAAAAGCCATTCCGTCCTTAATAGTCCGAAAGCTATTTTATCTTTGAATACTCCATCTTTATAACGATGTTGTCTCTGGCAACCCTCTTGTACAAAGCCAAGCTTTTTATATAAATTAAGTGCTTTAGCATTATCAGAATCTGTATAGAGATAAATCTTATTTAAGTTGTAAGTTAAAAAGGCATAATTGGTGGTCCATGCCGTTAGAAGTTTTCCCAATCCTCTCCCATGTAGATCAGGATTAATTAAGATGTAGAACTCCGTACTTGAATGTTGTAAATCAATATTTATTAAACCACACATTCCGACCGTGACATCTTCGTCATTCTTGAAAACAAAATCAATTCTATCTTTTGAGGTTCCAATGTTGTTATACCACCGCAAGGTATCGCTAACACTTCCGGGAAGGTTGAAATGAATATTTGAATTTATTCTTCTATCATTTATAAATGCAACTTTAGAGATTATATCTGTTTCGGAAAATTTACTGACATTTATTTTCATCTATTTTCGGGATTTCATTAATGAGTGCAATTTAAGCAAATTTGCTATAAAGCGTGTTTTTAAAGTTAAGGCGTCAGCTTTCAAAGCACTTCAATCAGTATTACCTACTGTTCAAAAGCAACTAGTCTTAAAAGAGTAAATCAGAAGATTTGTTTATCCCGGTCTGAATTTTTTAAACCGGATAGATTAATAATATAAGCGGGATTTCTTTTAAGCACATAACATTTTAACCCCAACTCATTCGCTTCTTTTTTCCACCTTATGATGTTGTAATCTTTGTTTGATGCGTCAACGAGCAGTATTTCGGCATGAGTTGATGCGATAATGTCTGCAACTTTAATATTGGGATTATCGCTAATTACAACTGCGTTAACATTGAGGGGATGAGTGAAAGTTTTATAATTGAATTTCCTATCCCAAATCAAAATTCTTTTCTTTCGGAATTGCATAAAATTGCTGGCTATAGCGAAGTGATTGCCTGTAATAGACGAGTCGGAGGAAATTAAATTAAATTTCTCGATTCCTCGAAAATCGATACTTGGATTTATGGAGAACTTATAGGTTTTATCGTCTGCAGTTAGAGATGTAACGAGGGAAGCATTTTTGCCGTCAAAAAATCCTATTGCATTACTCTTCCTTAAACTGTAAAATACTATCTCGTAATTATCTTTCTGTCGGATTGAAATAAAAGCATTTTGTAAAGCAAGCAAAAACAGCACAACAGCAGTGGCCCATACCAAACGCTTCTCACGAAAGGAAAAGGCAAAAACCACAACGATAATCAGCACATACAGCAGCAAATATTGATTTGTATTAATCCAAATTCCGCTAAGCGAAGCAAAAGGAAGATGTTCAATTTTTGACAAAACTAAATTGGTAACCCGGATACTTTCATCCAAAAAAATGCCGAGAGGTTTGGAAACGATATCAATGGGAAAAGCAATAAAAGCAAGTCCTGCATACATAATTAATGTAGAAGGCACCACAATGAACAAATTACTGACTAAGAAGTAAATTGGAAACTGATGAAAATAATACAAGCTTAAGGGAGAAGTAGCAAGTTGGGCCGCCATAGAAAGGGACGAGGCCGCCCAAATTTTATCGGCTAAAGAATTATTAAAACTTAAAATGTTGTAAATTTTAGGATATAGAAAAACTAATCCTGCAACAGCTAAATACGACAACTGAAAACCGACATCAACAATAAAAAATGGATTATAGATTAGGAGTAAAACCGCCGATATTGCCAACAGGTTGTAAGTATTCAGGTTTCTATTTGCGCCTTTACCTATAATCACAAAGCTTATCATCACGGCTGCGCGACAAGCAGCTGCAGAAAAACCGGTAAGCATTGTATAAGCCCAAACAAACAATAGCAGGATTAAAACTTTGAAGAATTTCAGCTTTCGATTCCGATCCAAGGACTTCAGTAAAAATGCGGCTACCAAAAAAACAATGCCGACATGCATACCCGAAACCGAAAGCACGTGCATTGTCCCGGTTTTTGAATAAGCACTAAGAATTTCGCTGCTTAAATCGGCCCTATAACCTAAAATAAGCGTAGAAGCAACCGCCGAGGAGTTTTTATCGGGTATGAACCGATTAAACCGGTCAACAAGCTTTTGCCTTATTCCGAGAGATTTTTGAATAAGCGTATTTCCCTGATTTCGAGTAATAACTTTTATTTGTCCGGCATTTATAAAAGTTTGTCGATAGATGGAATGATAAGCTAAATAACTTTTGAAATCAAACTCGTTGGGATTAAACGGCGGATCAATTTCTTTAGTTTGAGATGAAATAAGAATCAAGTCGCCGTAGCGTAACTGCAAGCCATTAAGCGAATCAATTTTAAGGGCAATCAACAAATTACCGGTAGAAGGCATTGTTTTTACCTCGTTTAAAGACTGCCTTACTTTGGTTTCAAAACGAAGAATATCTCCGGATAAACGAGGCTCGGAAGTTATGGCGCAAACTAGAAACTTGTGCTGCTGCTTACTGAAATGATTTTCATGCAACTTATCGCTTTTGTTTACTGTTAAACAGAACCCGCTTAAAGCAATTAAACAATTAAATAACAAACCGCTTAGCCACCTGTGTTTATATAGGTTTAACCGCTTATAAAAAAAGATACAAAAAATAAAGATTAAAAGAACGACTACTTCTATATTGACAACAGCGCTATTTATGTTTGCGAGAGGCGGAAACAAAATTGCAAAAGCAATTCCGGCAATAAGCGGAAGAAGAATACTGACAAACGGTATTTCGCCTTTTAAAATTTTTTGATCCATTTAAAATTGAAATCTTACCTGTGCCTTAATTTCAGACTTTCTGTTTCCGGCAATTTCATCTAAACCTGAGCCTATGGTTTCTTGGTTTTGATAATTCACCGTTGAATACCTCAGCCAAAAATCTATTCCTCGTTTTACTCTGTATCGGCAGTTTAAATAGAATCTTATCCCTTTATTCTGAAATGCAGGTGACGAAAAACTGTACAACACATCGCTTTCGTAAGCATAAATTCTAGAGTTGAAGCCCGAGGTATTAAAGATCGCGAAGCGGCCCTCGAAGCTAAATTTAGACTTTTTGGGATTGAATGAAACGTCTTGAAAAGCGGCATAACCCTGTTCCGGAGTGGAATCACCTTTCGTATATTCTGAAAATTCTACTCGATTTCGGAAACGCAGATTTTTGTTTATCTCATAATTCAACTCTGCTCGACAGCTTTTCCTTTTTACCTCTTCTAAAATGTTGACAGTGTTTTCTTCGCCATCGTTTTCTTCTTTGGTTTCGTATTTACCACGCAAAAGCAGAGACAAAGCTTTAGAAAAAGAATAGGTTGCTTGCGCCAGATACTCCCGACCTTTTGAAGGCGCATCTACCCGATATTTGAGCCAAGGAAAATAGAAGAAATCCGAATAAGCCGATACTTCAAGTTTTGGAACAGGTTTTAATGTTATGCCTGAATAAAATCCTCTTTCGTTATTTCCCGATCCGGATTCGCCTAAGGCTCCGGTAAAATACGACCGGTAATTTTTTTGATAATTTCGCTTCAAAAGAGCAAGCGAAACTGTAGAAGATAAACTGATTAAAGCACCTGCTTGATAGGCATAACCGCTTTTTAAACTGTGCGCTGCTTCGCCGAAAAAGTAAAAATTCTTAAAGGCGTAATTATAGTACAAGCCGGTATTGGTTAAACCGGAGGCTGTTAATTCATAAAAGTTGTATTGTGAATCGCTTTTTTCTAACGCTTTATTGAACCTGCTATGATAGGCTATTGCCCCGAGTTTTAATCCCTGCTTTTGGTATTGCAACACTCCTCCTAAAACACTTTGGGTAAACTTGTTTTCGCCTTCGATTTCGGTGGGCGTACGGTGAAATCCGCTTTCATTTATGGTGCTGATGCTGTCGCCGGAATCGTTTAATTTTCCGTCTAAACTTTTGTATGAAACAAAAGGAGTAAAATTAAATTTATTGAAGCTTAGCGTTGCTGCAGATCCCCGAAAAAACAGAGCTTCATTAGTTGAAGAATATGGCTTAATGCCTACATCCTGCCGAGCTATTGCAGCTATAAAAGGTCCTTTTCCGAAACTTAAACCTGACCATAACGTTAATCCTTGCCCGAATTGTAAAGCGTAATCTCCGATCACCAATTTTCTTACCTTATTATCCGACTTGAAAAAAATATAGCCTGAATTAAAATCAAACCCTGAGGCTTGTCGTCCCGAAAGAAAGCTTTCTCCTGCATCTTTTTCCGCAACTAAACCTATCGAAAGTCGATTATCGAAACTGTATTTATAGCGCAAATTAAGTTTTTGAGGCGAACCTGAATATCGAGATTTGTGCGAAGAATCAGGAACGGAGAACCCTTTCGGGTTTTCAAGAATACGGCCGGTACGTAATAAAAAATCATGGTCGCCGTCACGGAAAAGCTTAGTAAGGCTTATCCCGCTAAGGATATTATTATCAACAAGGGTAACAAAAGGAAGCAATGTTTGAACGGTCTTTTCGTCGAAGCCCTCAATGCTTTGCAGCTCAAGTAAATCCATGAAAATGCTACTCTCCTTTCGATATTCCAGAAGGGCATATATTTGCAGAGGCGATAAGAAAGTGAGTTCTTGAAGCTGTTCGACGTTAGCCTTATTCAAGTTTAAAGGTCTTTTTCTATAATAATTCAGCTTTTCGGTAAGCTCAGTAAAATCAAAGTCCTCTGCATTATTTTCTATAACCGGCTCTATCAATTTCTCTACTTCACGGTCTTCTTGCTGTGCAAAAGCAACGCTTGCCGCAAAACAAAAAGCTATAATCAACTTAAAAGAAAGGCACCTTTCAAAACTCATACGCCAAAGCAACTTGTGGAGTATAGCCTAAACTTTGATGAGAAGAAGCAGCAAAATCGAAGTGTAATTTTTGATAGTTTAAGCCAAATCCCAAATATTGCTTGCCCGGGTTTACGGAAAGTCCACCGCGTAAAGCAAACCAATCTAAAACAGCGTATTCTAATCCGGCACGAGCATCGGCAGCTGAGTTTAAAACGGTAATAAAACCGGTGTTCAAAAGTAATTTGGAACTGAGAATGAAAGAAGCACCAAACTCGATATTAACAGGAATTGAAGCCGAGGCCTCTTTATTGTATCCGCTTTGCGAAGGATTACTTATATGTGCACCTAGGCAAAGCTTTTCACCGGGTTTAAATTGAATGCCGCCTTCGGCGGAGAAAGTTTGAGCAATGCCGTATTGCGAGATTTTAAGTTGATGAAAATTGAAGTTTAGGGCAGCAAACAGTTTGTCTCCAAATTTTTTTGCATATGCTAAACCTATCTTCTGTTCGTTATAGGCAGAAAAGCCGTAATTATAGAAGCTTACGCCAAAAACATTTTGCTTAAACGGAATAACGGCAACAGCACTCTGATTGGAAAGTTCGACGCCGGCAAAAACTCTTTCGAAAGAAGCCGAGGCAACCGACTTTGTTAAGCCGGCAATACCGGCTTGATTATATTGCATACTCCATACATCTTGCAAAGCAACACCTGTAGAACCCAAAGCCGTAAAACGAGGACTTGAATTAGTTTGAGCATTGGCAAGAAAAGAGTAAAGCAATAAGATTAAGTAATTGAGATACTTCACTTAAAAAAACTGCGTATTAATTGATTGCAATTGTAACAAATACTATACCTTACTATCTTAAATGAATAATTTAACAACTATGAAAGGATTGGTTTTTAGTGCCGCAATAGCAATTTCAGCCTTTACAGCATCGGCACAAGAGAAAATAGAAGAAGGCTCTATCACTTACATCGTTGAATGGACACTCCCTCCTTCTGCTCCACCGCAAATGGCGGCGATGTTGCCGAAAGAAATGAAAGTGTATTTTAAGGGAGATTCTTCCTCAACTGTTTCTAAAGGAGGGTTTTCGAGTACGAATATTATGAATTATAACACGGAATATTTTCGCATTTTGCTTGATATCCCGATGGCTAATAAAAAGTTCTGTGTACCGATAACGCCCGCCGATAAAGAAGATATGAAAGATAAGCTGCCGGACGTAACATTAACTTTAACAGTCGACAATAAAACAATTTTAAACTATAAGGCGGAGAAATATAATATCAAAGACAAAACAACCGGAGCAGCTTCCGAGGGCTGGTTTACCAAGGATATCAGCATAATTCCTAACTCTTTGTCCTACTATTTCGATGCTGCTGCGGGAGTCCCCTTAGAGTTTCAGAGCGTACAAAACGGGATGACCTTTAAAGCGAAAGTTAAAGAAGTAAAAAAAGAAACCGTTCCGGCAGGGATTTTCGGCGTACCAAAAGACTACGAAGAAATCACTTTCACCGAACTGAAAGGAATGATGGGCGGACCCAAATAACATCACCAAAAAGGCTTTTGAGAATTTCAAAAGCCTTTTTACTTTTACAGAATACGGCGATTATTTTTTGCATTGAATTAACAAGGTGAAAAAGCATTTTTTAGGAGTCGAAATCGGAGGAACGAAACTTCAACTGGTTACAGGTGATGGAGAATTAAACATTATCGAAAAACTCCGTTATAATATTGATAAGGAAAAAGGTTCACCCGGAATTCAAGCTCAACTGAAAGAAGGAATCGAAAAGCTTTTGCAGGATTTTGACATAAAAGCTGCAGGCATCGGCTTCGGCGGTCCGATTAACTTCAAAACCGGCAGAATTCTTACCAGCCATCAAATTAGCGGTTGGAACGATTTTAACTTAATTACTTTTGTTTCCGGCATAACCGGTACTCCTGTTTTTGCAGATAATGACGCAAACGTTGCCTGCCTTGGAGAAGCGGTTAAAGGAGCGGGAAAAACCTTGAATAAAGTATTTTACATCACCTTGGGAAGCGGCGTGGGCGGAGGAATGGTAATTAATAAACAAATTTACCACGGAGCTGCCGGCGGAGAAGTAGAAATCGGGCATGTAAGGTTGGATAAGGCCGGAACAACGGTTGAATCGAGATGCTCGGGTTGGGCTGTCGATAAAACAATTAGAAGTCTGATTTCTCAACATCCCGAAAGCTCATTAACTGAAAGTGCCGGAAATCAAACTTCAGGGGAAGCCAAGTTTTTGAAAGAAGCTCTTGAAAGTAAAGATGCGTTAGCTGAAGAAATACTAAACGATTTTTCCGACAATCTAGCCTTCGGATTATCACATGTTATACATCTTTTCCACCCGGAAATCCTTATTATCGGCGGCGGATTATCCTTAATCGGCGAAAGTCTGATAAAAGCGATTGAAGAAAATATTTCGAAATACATGATGAAAGCATTTTTACCCGCTCCTGAAATCACATTAGCTAACCTAGGCGAAGATGTAGTTCCTATCGGTGCTTTAGCCTTAGCAAAACTTAACCTTAACCTAATAAAAGCTAAACCAATAATCCTATAACCCCAAACCACTATGGAAAACTACATTCTCCAATATATCAGCGAACAAAAGAAAACAACCGACTCAATTCCTGCAAAAGAGGTAGAGCAAATTATCGAACGATTTAAGCAAGCTTTAAAAGAAGACCGTCAAATCTTTGTATTCGGCAACGGAGGAAGTGCTGCAAATGCTTCGCATTTTATTACTGATTTAGGTAAAGGTTCTTCCGACAAAACTTATAGACGCTTTCGCTGCCTATCTATTAACGACAATGTAAGCTGGCTCACAGCTCTCGGCAACGACTACGCGTACGAGGATATCTTTGTCCGCCAACTTGAGAATTATGCTAGAGAAGGCGATATCGTGTTTGTAATGAGCGTAAGCGGCAATTCACCAAACTTGGTAAAAGCAGTGAATTGGGCAAAAAGCAAAGGTGTTTATACTATAGCCTTAGTAGGGGCAAAACGAGGTAGATTAGCAGAAACAGCAGACTTAAGTGTAATTATTGACTCTGAACACTACGGCCGTGTTGAAGATGCGCACATGAATATCTGCCACATTGTTTGTTACGCTTTTATGGAAATTGAAGAGTTGAAAGCGCAGAATTAAAAAACCTTCCGCACTTTTGCGCTGATGTTGAAAAGCCTCATTACTTTTTTACGTTTCTTAGGATTTTGGCTGATATTCTTCTATCTGGACAGATTAATTTTTCTGCTGTACTTTTCAAAAAAACTTGCCGAAATTCCTTTAACAGAAACACTTCAAACCTTCGTACGTGGATTAAGGTTAGACGCCTCTATGGCAACCTATGCGTCGGTTGTTCCTCTATTAGGCTACCTTATCTTGTGGTTTATTCCAAAAGCTAAACTCTCCAAAAAAATTCCCAAGACTTATACAAGAATTCTAATTGTTCTTTTTTCAATTATCACGGTTGTAAACTTTAATATCTATCGTGAATGGGGGACTAAAATTAATTATAGAGCACTGGATTTTGCGTTTCATGCGCCTAACGAGGCTCTTGCTTCATCCGCCTCCTCTCCTATTTTTTTATCGCTTATTGTTCTTGCCGGATTAATTGCTTCCGGCTTCTTTCTGGAAAAGAAAATTATAGTTTATAAGATAGCCCGGGAGAAGTCCATTTCGAAAAAAATAAGCTTTTCTGTTGTATCAATAACAATTGCTTTCCTGATAATTCGCGGAGGTTGGCAGCTTTCGCCGATAAACGAGAGTATGTCCTACTTTTCGGATAACCCTATTTTGAACCATGCGGCGATCAATACGCAATGGAGTTTGGTTCATAATATTATAAGCAATAGGTCGAATAAAAATCCTTACCGATATTTTTCTCCCACAAAAGCGGAAAAAATAGTTGAAGAATTGTATCGACAACCTGCCGGAAAAACCCGGCAAATACTTATTACAAAGCGCCCTAACATCGTCCTTATAATCGTAGAAAGTTACACGGCAAACGTTATCCAAAGCTTAGAGGGAGAAAAAGGCGTTGCACCACATTTTGAGAACCTGATAAAAGAAGGTGTTCTGTTCTCGAATTTATATGCTTCCGGGGATAGAACAGATAAGGGCCTCGTTGCAATTTTAAGTGCTTTTCCTTCTCAGGCCATTCGCTCTGTTATAAAAGACAACGGAAAACAAGAAAAACTCCGGGCATTGGCCGGGGTCTTGAAGTTGGCAGGATATAACACTTCCTTCTATTATGGCGGCGAGAGCGAGTTTTTTAACATGAAGTCTTACATCATGTCGCACGGTTACGACCATTTACTGGACAAAAATTTCTTTAGGAAAGAAGACATGAACTCTAAATGGGGAGCGCATGACGGGGTGTTGTTTCAAAAACATTTACAAGATTTAAAATCTTTCTCGGAGCCCTTTTTCAGTACTGTTCTTACGCTTACTAACCATGAGCCGTTTGAGCTTCCGGCAAAACCTCGATTCGGCAATCGAACAGACAGCGACAAATTTAAAAGTACTGCCTACTATGTAGATTCATGCCTTAATTCTTACCTTAATTTTGCAAAAAAAGAACCTTGGTATAAAAATACGCTTTTTGTTTTGGTAGCCGACCACGGCCATCGCTTGCCGGCAAACAAATATGAAATATATCACCCTCGTCGCTTTAAAATTCCCCTTTTATTTTTTGGGGATGCAATCAAATTGGAGTACAAGGGCAAAAAGATAGAAACCACGGGAAGCCAGACGGATATCCCTGCAACGTTATTAGCTCAACTTAATATTAATTACGGAGAATTTAAATTCAGCAGAGACTTATTAAATCCGCAGGCCAAGGCATTCGCTTTTTATAATTGGGATAACGGCTTTGGTTTCGCCACTCCTGAAGCTACAGTTTCTTTTGATAATATTGGAAAAAACACAACCTACAACAAAGAAAAAAAGCAGGGCGCTGCTCAAGCAAATATTAAATCCGGCAAAGCCTTGATGCAGGAAGTTTACAGCGAGTATTTGAAGTTGTAATGAAGGCTTTTTTTAAATGTTTCTCCCCAAAAGCTTAACCTCTTCTTAAAACTCAACCAACATAGGCTTTGCAACTTTAAAAAGAAAACTCAACAACTTTTTTATGAAAGCATCGCTTGTGTTAGTTTTCCTTTTGAGCCTCTCTTACATCTCTTTGGCCCAAAATTCCGGTAAAACTCAAAATCTTGTAATTGTTACTCTAGACGGTTTTCGCTGGCAAGAGGTATTTAGAGGCGCCGACCGGAAACTCATCAACGCGAAAAGGTTTAATTCGGACAGAAAAGGCTTAAAGAGGAAGTTCTGGAGTACAACAGCACAAGAACGCAGGAAGCTTTTGCTTCCTTTTTTTTGGTCTACGCTGGCAAACGAAGGACAGATTTATGGCAATCGGGATAACGGCAGTAAAAGTGAAGTAGCAAATCCACATTACTTTTCCTATCCGGGATACAACGAAATTTTCACGGGCTTCCCGGATGCCGGGGTGAATTCGAACGATAAAATCCTTAACAATAACACCAATGTACTCGAGTTTATTAACAGTCAAGCCGATTTTAAAAATAAAGTAGCTGTGTTTACTTCATGGGATGTTTTTCCCTGGATTTTAAACGAGAAACGATCAGGATTATTAATAAATTCGGGTTTAGAAAATCTTGAAATAAGCGATAATAAGGAATTTGGTTTATTGAACGATTTACAGCATCGCTCGCACAACATAGCCGGCGACAGTGTTCGCTTAGATGCCTTAACTTATCAGTTCGGCAAGCAATACATGAAAGATTATCAACCGCGGGTGGTGTATTTGGCTTTCGACGAAACAGATGATTTGGCTCATGCAGGAAACTATAAACTGTATCTTGAACAAGCAAACAAGCAGGACGGAATGTTGGACGATTTATGGGCCTTCATCCAATCAGATGATTTCTATAAAAATAAAACTACGTTGATCATTACAAGCGACCATGGTCGCGGAGACAATGTTTTGGGAAGTTGGAAAAATCACGGCTTCCCGATTCGCAGTTCCAAGGAGACATGGTTTGCCGTTATCGGTCCGGATACTCTTCCTTCAGGAGAAATCGGTCAAAATCAAACTGTTTACCAAAAGCAACTCGCACAAACTATGGCAAAATTTTTAGGGTTAGATTTTAAATCAAATGCCGGACATGAAGTGGGAGATGCCATAGAATTCGTTTTTTCAAATCCGACTTTCGCAAGCGAGTAAACCGGCAAAAATTTCTATATTTCGGACTTATAAACCGGTATGGCCGTTAACAGGAGGAATTTCATTAAAGCAGCGTCTATGGCTACCACAACTTACTTAATATCCTCGATTTACGCCATTGCTAAGGCTAACCCCGCTAATATTCAGACTGCAGGGAGTCTTGACCTAAAAATCCTTGCAACAGGCTGGGGATTTCCCGGAACCGTGTTCGAGTTCTGCGAAAAGGTTAAAAAAGAAGGTTACGACGGTATTGAAATGTGGTGGCCCCTTGAGCCCAAAGAACGAAGCGATCTTTTCGAGGCATTAAAAAAGAACAATCTTCAAGTAGGGTTCCTCTGCGGTTGCTATCAGAGCAATTGGCAAGAACATTTAGATCATTTCAAAAAAACTGTCATTGCTGCTGCAACCAATACTATTCAAAGGCCCCTTTATATAAATTGCCATTCGGGCCGCGATTTTTTCTCCTATGACGAGAATAAAGCCTTTATCGATTTTACAACACAGTTAAATGAGAAAACAGGCGTTTTGATCTGTCACGAAACGCACCGTTCTCGAATACTTTTCGCAGCTCCGGTAGCTAAACAATATCTTCAAAAAATACCTGATTTAAAAATCACTTTAGATATATCTCATTGGTGTAACGTCAGCGAATCGTACCTTCAAGATCAGGCGGAAACGGTAAACTTGGCTTTAGAGCGAACAGAGCACATTCATGCAAGAATAGGCCACCCTCAAGGACCTCAGGTTAACGATCCTCGAGCTCCGGAGTGGGCTGAAGCCGTAAAAGCACATTTAAGTTGGTGGGATAAAGTTGTAGAACGTAAACGCAAAACCGGCGGAAGACTAACTATGCTTACGGAGTTCGGTCCTGCAGATTATATGCCTACCGTTCCTTATACACATCAACCTTTAGCAAACCAATGGGAAATAAACGTGCACATGCTTAGACTCCTGAGGGAAAGATATTTATCATAATCAAATTTTATTCTTATTTTTAGAATTGAAGGCGCTACAAAACATACTTGTAATTAAGCAGTTGTTAGTCTACAACGTATTTTAATGAATCATTTTCTGAAACTTTTCCCGACATTGATGTTATTTTGCGCTGTTGCAAATGCTCAAGACAAGGACACAATAACAATCCCCAAACCTAACTTTATTACAAAAGATATTAAGCCTTTTGCTATTCAAGAACATCCTTGGCAACTTGCTTACTACACAAAATCTGTTGCACTAAAGAAAAAATTGGCAATAAAAGCGGAACTAAAATCTGTAAAAGCACTGCTCGCCCAATCAAAAAACAAAGAAGCGATAAAGCGTATTGTGAAAGTAACTAAAAGTCCTTTGAGCGAAGCAGACCTAGAAACAAAGGCAGAACTATACCGATTATTGGGCGAATTCTGTCTACGATTCGAGATTTATAAGGAAGCAGAGCAGTATTTAAAAATAGCCCTTTTTCACAGAATTACAGCTCCCGATTTTATCGGCTACGGATTTATTGCACAACAACTAGCCGATGTAAATCTGCGAAAAAGCGACTTCGCAGAAGCCCTTAAATATAATACAGTAGCTTTAAATGAATACGCAAAAGCTTTAAATATCGACAGTTTGGCTTCCTGCTATTTTCAACTCTCTAAAATTGACTATCTCTCCGGCGACAAGGGAGAATCAGAATACATTCTCGTAAAAAAGGCTCTTCCTCTATTTACCCGCGTAGAAAATCGAGTAGGAAGAATGGAATGCTTTAAAGAGTTGGGGAAGATTTGTTTAGAGCAAAGCCGTTTTTCTGAAGCTAAGTGGTTTTATATACAGCACAATATTTTAGCTAAGATTCTAGGCAATAAGCGAGAAATTTTTAATTCGGTAGTGGGCTTAGCTCGTGCAAAGTTCGCAGTTAATGACTTTACAATAGCTTTAGGAGATTTAGAAGAAGCTCAGCATCGGCTCAACAATTTAGACGGAGACAATATAAGCGCAAGATTGGTTCTTAGAGAGGCTTATAAGTTTTATTATTTAAAAAAAGGAAATAAAACCGAAGCGGACACTTTCAATCGAAAAATTATTGAGCTTAAACAAGTAATCAATAAGTCGAAAACAAGTAATAATAAAATAGCTGTAGATATTTTAAACACCACAAAAAATAAGGGGAATAAGATCGCTTATATTACGGCCCTTGCTAATAACTAATACACCCTGACAAGTAAGTTATGAAAGGGTTTTAACCTAATATTAAGCGAATTATTGTTTCTTGATATTTCGGTAGTTGCATTCGTTTTTACATTTAAAGCTTCTACTTTTCCTTTAGCATTTTTATTCTCGTGCCGATGCTTACCCGGCTTTTTTCAAACCTATTACTGCCTGAAATAATTATAAGACTTGCATGCTTGTCATCGAGGATACCGGCTTTTATAAAAGCCTCAAAAATCATGCAAGGCCCAAGTTTATAGGTTGCATCAGTACTGCTACGCTTTACCTAATAGTAACTGCAGGAAGGCTAAATGTATTGATTAAGAAAGTTCTGTAAGACAATTAGAGGATTTAATAGACAGTTTTCAAATGATGACTTACAATGAAAACTACCGGAAAATTATGAGGCGTCTAGATGTTTGAAGATTAAATCTTTATTAGGTCAATTAATATCGCCCCATTTTCGCCTCTTTCGCCAAAGCGAGCAACTGCTTCTTTATTCTTTAGAACCCTAATTTTTTGAACCCTGTCCGGAGATATTTTAGTAAGCTGATCCTGTGCCTCTTTGCCATTATATTGAAGGCCGTTGATTACATACAAAGCATTACTTTTCTGAGTACTTGATATCCCGTCTAAACCTTTGCCGATAAAGGCACCTGTAGAACCGCCTAATATTGCTCCGATTGTTGCGCCGATAACACAATTTCCTGCCCTTTTACCTAATAAAGCGCCAATAGAACTTCCCGCAGCTGAACCCAAAGCCGTGCTTCTCTGTGTTCTATTTACGGATGAGCAACCCGCCGAACCTATCTGAATAATCAGCATCGCTACGCAAAAACTCTTGGATCCGGTTAACAAACGCATTTTGTGTACTTCTTTCGGGACGTTTAATTGGTTGTTTTTATTACGAATAACTCGTTTAAATTGTATTCCTAATATATAACATTATATCGAAAAAATGAAATTCAAATGAATTAAGTTTCTGTTAAATTTCTAAATCTTTTATACAGGATAAGTCCTTAAAAAGTTTCCTTAATTATGCAATTTGAAATCCGCCATTTTTATTATGCCGCGAATTTATATTGTTAATAAGGAAACGGCCTTTCCCGGTTTTAAAGTTTTTCAAATCAAAGCTTAACCATGCTCTCAATTCTTTATCAAAAGCAATTGATAATACATATATTTTACTGTTTGCCTTCATAGTTGTTATACGTCTTGCCGTTTATGTATTGCAAAAAGTAATGCCAATGTCAGAAACCCTTGTTTCTATCAATTTGAGAAGTTCTTTGCTTTGGGAGGTGTAGCATAGAGTAGGCAGATTGAATACCGGAGGAAACAGTTGTTCCGGCTAACAATAAAATAACAAAAGAACAATAGGCACTTAACGCGTAACCCTTAAATTAGAGTAACCGAAATAAGTTTTATGAATTTATCCGCCACAGTATTAAGCTCCTTTTACCGAATCAGCAAGTGGTTCTTTCTTAAAAGAATGAAATCCTTCTTCTCTCCGTTCAAATACGGCCACTATTAGAAGATTGCATTATTAAGTAGCTCTTCGAACGCATCTTAGGTTGTTTCCTTTTGTTAATTGCATAGGCTCCCAAAGATTCCCGGCATAATAATATATTTTTGCAGTGCACCCAAACAAATTAATGGATAATAAAAACGAGGCGACAAGAGCAGATTTCGGAGATACCTTTCAATGGGGAGTTTCGGTGGCAGCCTACCAAATAGAAGGCGCTCATGATGCAGAAGGGAAGGGAAAATCCATTTGGGATGTATTTACGGCTACTACAGAGAAAATTTTAAAAGGTCAACACGGCGGCGTAGCCTGCGATTTTTATAATCGCTACCGTGAGGATATCGCACTGATAAAAAAGCTTAATATCCCCAACTTCAGGTTTTCTGTTTCGTGGTCGAGAATTATGCCGACCGGAGAAAAAACAATAAATCAAGCCGGAATTGATTTTTACAACAAAGTAATCGATCATTGTTTAGAATCGGGCATTGAGCCCTGGCTCACCTTATATCATTGGGATCTGCCTCATGCTCTTGAGTTGAAAGGAGGCTGGACAAATCGTGAAGTAATTAATTGGTTTTGCGATTATGTGGAAGTATGTGCCAAAAATTTCGGCGACCGGGTTAAGAATTGGATGATATTGAACGAACCGATGGTTTTTACAGGGGCAGGCTACTTTTTAGGACTGCATGCACCGGGGAAAACCGGAATGAAAAACTTTCTCCCGGCCATTCATCATGTTACTTTATGTATGGCCGAAGGAGCAAGAAGGTTAAGAGAAAATACACCGGTTGGATCTAAGATAGGAACCACATTTTCATGTTCTCATATTGAGCCGCGTTCCTCTTCTCCCCGAAATGTAAATGCAGCAAAACGCGTTGATGCTCTTTTAAATCGGCTGTTTATTGAACCTATATTGGGTTTGGGCTATCCGAAAGAAGACCTACCGGTATTAAAAAAAATAGATAAGTACTATTATCCCGGTGATGAAGAAAAACTTGCCTTCGATTTTGATTTTATAGGTCTGCAAAATTATACTCGCGAAATAGTTGCGCACTCTTGGTTCACACCTTATTTGAAAGCAAAACTGATAAATGCAGGCAAGCGAAAAGTGCCGATAACAACTATGGGTTGGGAGATTTATCCTCCCGCTATTTATTATATCCTGAAAAAATACGAAAAGTATGCCGGCATAAAAAAAATCTTGATTACCGAAAACGGAGCCGCCTTTCCGGATGTAGTAATCAACAATGAAATTAATGACGAAAGGCGTAAAGATTACCTGCAAAGCCACGTTGCTCAGGTTTTAAGAGCGAAACAAGAAGGTTGCCCGGTTGAAGGATATTTCGTTTGGACTTTAACCGATAATTTTGAATGGGCCGAAGGCTACCGGCCTCGCTTTGGGTTAATTTACGTTGATTTCGAAACACAGGAACGATTAATAAAAAACTCGGGCAGGTGGTATGCAGATTTTTTAAAAGGCTAAGTTTTAATTGTTCTAAATATCGGCTAAAACTATAAACCTGTATAGTCAAAAATGGAATAAGTACTGAACTTCAAAAGGAAACCGGCTTCGAATTAAAGCATGATAGCAAGAATTCCCCAAATTAACTCTATTGCAATTATTACCGGAAGTTTTCTCAATCCCATAATTTTGAATTAATAAGCGCCTATTTTTATACGGGACGGTGTGAACCCCTTTTTCTTTTTAATTCCGGGCTCTAAAAAACGAGTTGCTGCAGAAGATACCAAACCCCCGAATAAATATAAGCCTGTAGTCATTAATTGTGTCTGTAAACTTCTATTGATGTAATTTTTTTTTAATCCCAACGGTTCCGGCAGGGCCAGTGCTCCTATCCCGGCAACTAATCCTAAAACTGCTCCTTTTGTAATAACCTGTTTTTTATTACGAGGTGCCGCCAAGCTATAGTAAAGCGTATTGCTAATAATTTCGCCTGCCAGTGTGAGCATAAACAAATTCTTTTTTTTAGGAACGGGAGTATGACTTTTTTTCAAGACTTTTCCTAAAGCTTGCGTTCCTAATAAATCCATTCGGGGGGCTTTTTTATCAATCCGTCTTCCTATTTCGTGTACTAACGTAAGAGCAACCGCACCTGCAAATCCTCCTCCTAAAGCTGATAGTAGTTTCATATTCTTATAAAGGATTGAATATGCAAAAAGTTTAATTTGAGGTAAAATAGCCCCGTAATTTAAAAGGGAAATAAAGTAGATTTCCCGTGTTTCCTATTAAAATAGTTGTATATTTATTAAAACCCTATCCCTTTTTCTCCTTCGGAATATCTGCTTATATAATTAAAAATAAGTAGTTCTTACATTAAAAACAAGTAGTTATACGATTAATCGGGTATTTCTGAAGTCAGATATTTGGCATTACTTACAATATTTCGAATAAATTATACCCGTAAATTCACTGTAAATTAAAAATTTTGATAAAAGTATTAGTAGCAGAAGATCATCATATTGTACGTAACGGTTTAGTATCCTTATTACAAAAAGAATCGGATATATGCGTTATAGGCGAAGCCGTTAACGGGAAACAAGTTATCCAAAAAATGGAAGAAGGGTTACAACCGGATATTATTTTAACGGACTTAAACATGCCTGAAATCGGAGGACTTGAATTGCTGACAAAGTTACAGTTACTCCCCAAACCTCCTAAAGTTCTTTTTCTCTCGATGATTGATGATAACAATTATGTTGTTGAAGCAATTAAAGGCGGCGCTTGCGGCTATATTCTAAAAAATGTGAGCGAAAGCGAAATGTTCTTCGCTATTCGGCACATTGCCGCAGGCAATATGTATGTATGCTCAGAGCTTTCAATCAATATGATAAAAAAGAGTTTTATTGCTCCCCAAACTTTCGTTAAAGCTCGCAATGGATCCACAGGGCCCTCGAAAAGAGAGATGGAAGTATTGGCCCTAATTGCCGAAGGATATACCAACAGTGAAATTGCGGACAAGCTTTTCACGAGTCGCAGAACAGTAGAAGGGCACCGGCAAAATTTAATCGATAAAACCGGAGCACGAAATACTGCTGCACTTATTCGTTATGCCATTGTAAACAGAATTATAGAATAATTTAGTTAGGTATTTGTTGGCAAATTTTACGAGTAGAGCAACTCTCGTAAAAAACAAAAGGCAGAGTGCAAGCGAGGCCGCAAGCACAACATAAGCGAACGGGTTTTAGGATTTGGTTTTAGAGAGCATAAAAACAAGCAATTAGGTTACGCACTTTAATGAAGTTAAGTTCTTTTGCTAAGAATTTCTTTTCGCAATTCTATTGATATTTCTTCCGCAATTTTTAGCATGCTTTCGGCTGTCTCACTGTTGTTGTCAATGATCTTGTGGCAATGGGATTTATAGGGCAACAAATACTCGCGGTAAGAAGGCAATACGTGATTATGCCATTTGTAACTTATATCTTCTCGTGAGTAAGCTCTTTCAGCAAGATCTCGTTTTAAACGACGTCCAAAGGCAATGCTGTCGTTGGTATCAATAAAAATCTTCATGTCCGGAAGTTTGGCAATCTCCGGATAGTGAAGAATAAAAAGCCCTTCAATAATTAAAACCGGCGCCGGCTTTAGTTCAAGAATACGCGGTTTAATATTTTTGTTATGAAAGGTATATTCCTCCTTGAATACAGATTTGCCTGTTAGCAAACTCTGTATGTCAGCCAGAAATAGTTCTTCGTTTATTGCGGAAGGCAAATCGAAGTTATACAATCGATTTTCTTCAGCCGTCATTTCTCCTAAGGGGACGTAATAATCATCCTGAGAAATCAGAGTAACTTCCGGTTCTGTAAAGTAATTGAGAAAGCTTTTTAGAAAAAACGTTTTGCCGGAGCCGCTGCAACCGGTTATGCCTACGATAAAGGGTTTACTCATTCCCGGTATTCGGAACGCCGTAAATTAAGTTTACCTGAAAACGTTTGTCCAAAGCTCCCAATAAACTCGCAGCAGCTTTAGTTACCACAATTATAGCGTCCCTATTACTTTCGTTTTCGGTAAATTTTCCTACAACCTTTGCAAAAGTACTTCGCTCGGTCATCGGGTTCGTTATTTTAATAACGGTACCGACAGGAGCAGTTTTATGGAGGACAAGCATTTTTGAAGTATCCACATTTTCATCTTCTATCCAAACCGCAACGCCTTTTTCATTCACTTCTCGCAACCCGAATTTATTTGCATGTAGTTTTCTGTCGTGAGGGAGAGAAGTCGTGTCCGGAACAGTAGAATCACGCGTTGCAGCTACCTGAACATCAACTACGGTGGTTTCAGGCTTTGATACCGAAGATTCGGGAGCAGTTTTAGTGCCGGTGCGGCCGGTATTAATGGTAGCAGAAGAGGGGGTGTTTTGTGTAGTCGTTTTACTGCCGTTTGGAGTTGTGCTTGCCGGTACAGCCGGGATTTGAACCCTGCGAGATTCAACAGAGTTAGTAGCTTTGGCAGAACTTGTATTGCTTGTTTTTACTTTCAAAATTTGGCCTATACTTAAAGAACTGCCCTGTAGATTGTTTAACAGCTTTAGATCATCAACACTCATATTGAATCTTTTAGCAACTGCATAAAGCGTTTCTTTGGAGCCGACTTTATACTCTATTACCGTTTCTTCCGGATTATAAGTGGTACTTCCGGCAGCGGAAGGCGCCGGCGCAATTTCTTCAAAAAGGCGTTCGGTAGGAACTTTTACCAAGGTGCCAATCTGCAAAGAGATATTGTTATTAAACTTTATAATTTCTTTTGGAAGCACACTGTACTTTCTGCCTAACGAGTAGTACGTTTCTTTAGCTTCTATTTTATGAAGGATAATTTTCTTGCCATTGCTGTTTTCTATGCCAATTGAATCAATGCCTGCTGCAAAAGTCGAAGCCGAAAACAACAAGCAAATAATAGTTATAGTACGTTTATGCATTAGGTTTTGTAAGTAATTATAATAAGCATGCCAGCACTCTTCGATTATTGCCCTTAACGGCAAAAACGGCGTGCCCTGATGTAAAGAACGCTTCGGGATTAAGTTTTTGTATCCCGGATGCTAAAATTTCTTTTTTTAGTACCTCTCCGTTACCCGTGATGATTAAATATTGGATGTAAGATCCGTTTTCCAATATATGAAAGGAATAACACTCTTTAGAATTGACTTTAGCATACGCGACAATTCCGGCGATATTTGCCGGAAGAAAAGCAGCCTTTTCCATTGATGTGGTCATCATTTCGGGGAAAGAGACATCTCTAACGACAGGGGTAAACTCTCCATTAAAATCAGTGATCTGATTCCCGTTTTTTATATCGAGTAAAATAGGCTTTTTACTTTGCAAGAGAGGATTATATGCTATTATGCCTTTATTGCTTACTTCTGTTAAGGTTAGATGAAAGATCTGCCAGCACACCTTTCCTGAATTAATATCTATAGCGATAATACCTTTATGTTCGGGCGAAGACGGTGCAGTATAGCCGTAAAGTAGCACAAATTCACTATAAACCCGGTCCAAGTGCCAATGCCAACCGGCCTCGATACTTAATTCTTTAAAATAGCATACACCAGTTAAATAATTATAGGCTGATAAAGTCGCAGTGTGACTTTCGGCACTGCGGGTTTCAACAGCGATCAGGTTGTTCGCAGAATCAATTTCTATTTTCCAAATTACGGATTGAAATTCTTCATCAAGAGTAGTCTTAACTTCTTTCCGGACGTTCATCCGGCAAAAGTAGGGTATTTATGAAAAAAGCCTTTGGTATTTGTTAACTCTTTCTGACTATACTTTTGAGAGTATTTCCGGCTAAAACAATGTGTTTGAACAAGGGTTTATGGAGTAAAGAATTTTTATATGAAAGCTGAAGAAATAGGTTTAGAAGAAACCAAAGTAAAACCCATTGTTGACCAATTAAACGAACTGTTGGCCAACTATCACATTCATTACCAAAAGTTACGCGGCTGTCATTGGAACGTAAAGGGCAAAAGCTTTTTTACACTTCATGTTAAATTTGAAGAATTGTATGATAATGCTGTTTTAAGTATTGATGAGCTTGCAGAGCGAATTCTTACTTTAGGAAAGTCTCCTTTAAGTACTTATCGGGAATATATCCAAACTTCGCAAATTAAAGAAGTTGAGACTGCCGGAATGGAGGATATTGCGATGGTTTCTGCAATCCTTGACGACTTTTCAACTCTCATAGAAATTGAGCGGGAAATTATGGAATCCACTTCGCAGAGTAGCGACGACGGCACCAATGATATGATTAACAAATTTATGCAGTTCAAAGAAAAAAACACTTGGATGCTGCGTGCTTTTTGCGGTAAAAATTAAATCCTGAATTTTAACGGTATTTCGTCATTGATATAGGGTTGTCAGTCGTACCTATTTCTTTGATTCATAACATAAAAATTTTAAGCTTTGAATATCATCGAACTTCTTTTAAAAGAATAGAAACAACATTCCGATTCAGTGAACTTACGGCCCGAGTGCCGACGATCAATGGTGATGAAACTCAATTCTCAACATAATATGGCGGTATTTTGTCGGTTTTTTATTTACTGCCGGTTTGGCTAAAACCGAATACAATGTTTAATTTAGCTTAACACTTTTTAAACCTGAACCATGGAAAACACCTCACGAAGAAATGTTTTAAAAGGCCTTGCTCTCGCGAGCACAACTATAATGTTTTCACCAAACTCATTACTTGCTGCAACCCGACCTAAGAAAGAGCGATTGGGCGTGGCGCTGGTTGGTCTTGGGTATTACAGCACCGATCTTTTGGCCCCTGCTCTCCGGCAAACCAAGAACTGCTTCCTTGCCGGAATCGTTACCGGAACTCCCTCAAAAGCAGAAGCATGGAAAGCTAAATACAACATTCCCGATAAAAATATTTACGATTATACCAACTTCGATAAGATAGCCGATAATCCGGATATCGACGTAGTATATGTTGTGTTACCGCCTTCTATGCATAAAGAGTATGTAGTACGAGCTGCCAATGCCGGAAAGCACGTTTGGTGTGAAAAACCGATGGCAATGACAGTTGAAGAGTGTAAAGCAATGATGGATGCTTGCCGCAAAAACAAACGCAGTCTGGCTATCGGTTACCGTTTACACCATGAACCGAATACCCAAGAGTACCGGGCGATGATCAAGAAGAAGCAATTCGGACCTGTGAAAAGTGTTAATTGCGCAGCAGGATATTTTGACGGGAGGACAGATCATTGGAAACAAAAAAAAGAAATGGGCGGAGGTGTGTTGTATGATATGGGAGTTTACGCTATACAGGGAGCTCGACTGGGCACCGGAATGGAGCCTGTTTCGATTGTTAAAGCTAAAACTTCAACTACCCGCCCCGAGGTTTACAAAAACGGATTAGATGAAACGGTAGTTGCAACACTTGAATTCCCCGGAGGCGTGGTAGCAGACATTAAAACCAGCTTTGGCGAGAACATAAACTTTTTAAATGTTAATTGCGAAAGAGGTGAGATTAAGGTTGAGCCTTACTCCGGTTATAATGGGGTGCAAGCGCTTACGTCGGCCGGTAAAATTTATCATCCTTACGATGTGCCTTGGCAACAGGCAAAACAGATGGATGACGATGCCCTTTCGATTATGCAAGGAAAACCGATGTTAGTTCCGGGCGAGGAAGGTTTACGAGACATTCGAATTGTAGAAGCAATATATAAATCTGCCGGAACCGGAAAACAAGTAAAATTGATATAAACAGTAGCAAAATTATGAAGAAGGTTTTTTTAGGTTTAATTACGCTGATTTGTATCTCCTTTGGCGGGGATGTTAAGGCACAGTCTAAAGGCTCGGCAAGCGATTTAAGTTTCATCCGGGGAAGTTGGAAGGCCGATTTTGAAGGAATTGAGATTGAAGGCGTTTGGCTTGCGCCGAAAGAGAACAACATGTTAGGTTTTATGCGTTGGATGAAAGAAGGCAAAGCCACTATGTACGAAATTTTAGCTTATGAGCAGCAAGAGAAAGGTTTCGTGTCCTCAGTAAAGCATTTCCAACCCGGACTAATCGGTCAGGAAGAAAAAGACAAGCAAGACCGCTACGTTTTTGTTGAAGCGAGTAAAGACCGAGCCATTTTTCAAAAGGAAAGTGACGGAATGCGAATCCTCTACGAGAAGCGTTCTCGCAAGCAGTTTGTTATTGCACGCGGTTCGCAAGAAAACGGTAAGTGGAGTTTTAAAGATTTGTTTGTGTTTAACAGAGTGAAATAGAAGGCTCGGACGTTCTGCCGGTATCGTAACGCTGACTGGGTTTAAAACCCTGTCAGCGTTTTTGTTAGAACCTTTCGGGTTTTTTTATCCAACGCGATTTCTTTAATTCCTGCCGAATTTTAAACCCTTCCTGCAGAAATTCAAGCCTGTAATGAACTGCGGCGTTCTTCTGATGAAAGATCAAACTAAAATTCCATCTCAAGACAAAACCGTGAGACGGTAAAAAACACCTTAAGTCGAGCTTGTTAACGCATCCTCCCTCCTTAATTACTTTATACCTCCGTGATATTTTTGTGATACTTTTCGTTTAGTTTAGCTGCCTATGCCGGAAAGTAAAAAGATTCTCATTATCGAAGATGATGAAGATATAGTTGATTTACTGACTATTCATTTAAAAGACTTGGGATGCAGCATTGAAAAAGCCTTTGACGGAACCATGGGTTTGCAGAAAGCTCTATCTGCAACTTTCGATTTAATTATTCTTGATCTGATGCTTCCCGGTATAGACGGCATGGAAGTGTGCAGGCGCGTGAGAATGAAAAACGAGTACGTCCCTATTTTAATGCTTACGGCGAAATCTGAAGAAATAGATAAAGTTTTAGGATTGGAAACCGGTGCAGACGATTATCTCACTAAGCCTTTCAGTGTTCGAGAGTTCATTTCGCGAGTTAAAGCAATATTTCGGAGAGTAGAAGCAGGTAAAAAAACTGAAGAAGTGACAGAAACTGCCGCTGTTCTTGAATTTAAAGATTTGATTATCGATCCCGGCAAAAGAAAGGTTACCCTTAACGGAGACCGCCTGGCTCTAACACCTAAAGAATATGACTTGCTGTACAAATTGGCTTCTAATCCCGGCAGGAGCTACAGCAGAGAAGAGCTTTTAAATTTGGTTTGGGGCTATGAGTTTTCCGGCTACGAACATACAGTAAACTCGCACATAAACCGCCTACGAAGCAAAATAGAAGCCGATATAGCTAATCCGGAATTTATCTTAACCACTTGGGGCATGGGATATCGCTTTAACGACGATTTTACTATTTAAACAAATAAGATTTTGAAAAAAAGAAGTTTAGGGCAAACGCTGTACTGGAGAATTTCATTAACGGTTCTTCTCCTTTTGGTAGTTTTAGGAGTAGCCTATATATTTATTACCGCTCAACTTTCGCGAAAGTATTACGAGGAAGTTACTCAAAAATTAAACTCGCATATTGCGGCACACATGCTGCTGGAAGTCCAGCCTTTTGCTAACGGAAAGGTAAATGAAGAAGCCGTAGGTAAGATTATGCACTCCATGATGGCTGTTAATCCTGGCATCGAAGTCTATTTAGTTAGTACTTCGGGCGAGATACTTTCATTCGTTGTGCTTGATAAAAAAGTTAAGTTAAAGAGAATCGACCTGGCGCCGGTAAAAGAATTTATAAACGCCAAAGGAAACAACTATATTTTAGGAGAGGACCCGCGAAATCCGGCATCCAAAACAATTTTTTCGGCAACGGATGTTATTGTGGATAAGAAGCTTGCCGGATATGTATACATTGTTTTGGCAAGCGAAGAATACGAAAAACTTTCGGCGGCGCTGTGGGACAGCTACATTTTCAAAATCGGTACGTGGAGTTTTTCGCTAAGCCTTTTTGCGGCTTTCGCCGTGGCCTTACTCGCTCTATGGTTTCTCACAAAAAATCTTCGAAGAATTATCGGCATGGTAAATTCTTTCGACAACGGAGATATGCAAGCCAGGATAAGCGTAACTACAAACGACGAATTAGCCGAACTTTCGCTGTCCATTAATCACATGGCAGATACTATTGTAAGGCAGTTGGAAGACTTAAAACAGATTGATTCGCTCCGAAAAGAACTTATTGCAAACGTGTCTCATGATTTACGAACGCCGCTTTCGATAATTCAAGGATATGCCGAAACGTTGATCATGAAAAAGGATGAACTAAATGCGGAAGACAGGAACAAATACTTGGATAGCATTATGAGCGGAACCAACCGACTTAATCGCTTAGTGTCTGATCTCTTTGAGCTTACAAAACTTGAAGCAAGACAGATAACTCCTCATAAAGAAGTATTCCCCATTGCTGACCTTTTGCAAGACAGCGTACTCAAGTATCAACTCTTGGCAAAGGAAAAGCAAATATCGTTGAGGATAAAAAATGTGGAACAAACCCTGATGGCTTTTGCCGATTTGGCCATGATGGATAGAGTGATGCAAAACCTGATAGATAACGCATTGAAATTTACCCCCAAATCCGGCGAAGTAACGTTAGAGGCAGCCGCTGTCGGCAATAAAATTCAAGTTAAAGTATCCAACACGGGAGATGGAATATCTGAAAAAGAAATTCCCTTGGTTTTCGATCGCTATTACAAAACTCCCGAAAAAGGCAAAGGTGCAGGAACAGGGCTCGGGCTTGCGATAGTAAAAAATATTCTTGAGATACATGATTCTCAAATTGCCGTAGAGAGTAAACCTCAGGAACAAACCACTTTTTATTTCTCGCTCCAATCATCAAATTAGCTGAACCAAGGGTAGCGGTTACGAATATCTAAAACCCTTCTGCCGGTTTCAGATATGCCTGTTTCCGGCATTTTTAAACTGCCGGAAACTACTGCTGCTCAAACAAATTCTTACCGGAATCTCGTTTACCCTCATCAGGTCAATTCGGCATACCCAAGCATTAGCTTCTGAAGTTAAAAGTTATAAATCCTTTAACCCTTCGTGAACATTTCGTGATACAATGCCGGCATCTTAGCAGTATTAATTAAAACTTAAATAATATGAAAAAGATTACTTCCCTCCTACTGGCAGGTTCATTTCTTTTCGCAGCATGCGAAAAGGAATCTATCACAACCGAAAAACTCGCTTCCGCAAAAGAAACCGGAATGAAACACAAATTGAAGTTTAAATTTGATAATCTGGCTAACCTCGGTCCGAACGAACAGTACGAAGGTTGGCTGATTGTTAACGGTGCCCCCGTAAGCGCCGGCACTTTTACGGTTGATGATAAAGGAAAAATGTCGATGAAATACGCGGAGCTTGATGAGAAAATCATAAAGGATGCTGCCTCTTTTGTACTTACTGTTGAGCCGATGCCGGACAGTGATCCCAAACCAAGCATGATTAAACTGCTTGCAGGCGATTTCTCGAAAGACAAAGCAATGGTAAACGTAGGCCACAAAATGGCGCTAAACCATAATTTTAAAAACTCAACCGGTAAATATGTTTTGGCAACACCTACTACCGCTTCTATGGAGGATGAGTTAAGCGGAATATGGTTTTTAGACTTGATGTCCGGCTCGCCGATGAAAGGATTAGACTTGCCGATGTTACCGGAAGGCTGGATTTACGAAGGCTGGGCAGTAATAGACGGAAAACCTGTTTCTACCGGCCGCTTTATGAAAGCAGAGGGCGCCGACGATATGGCAACCTTCAGCGGACCGATGCAAGGACCTCCGTTTCCCGGCGAAGATTTTATTAAGATGGCACCTTCGGGCTTAACTTTCCCGACCAACCTTTCCGGTAAGACAGCCGTTATTAGCATTGAACCTTATCCGGATAATAATCCCGCTCCTTTCCAGCTAAAACCTTTAGTGTGCCAAATCCCGATGAATGCTAAAGATCACTACACCTACATGTTGAAAAACAAGGTAGAAATGACTTTCCCCGCGGGATACGTGATGAAGTAAATCACTCGTATTTTCGGTTAGCAACGCTGACAGGGTTTCGAACCCTGTCAGCGTTAAGGATTTAGAACACGGGCATGGTTTCGAACCCTTTCAGCGTTAAGGATTTAGAACGCCGGCATGGTTTAGAACCTGCCGGTGTTTTCGCTCACTTCAAAACCCCCAACTCCATTCCTACCTCAGTAAAAGCAGCGATAGCTTTATCCAAATGTGCTGTCGAATGCGCTGCGGAAAGCTGAACGCGAATTCTCGCTTGTCCTTTAGGCACAACCGGAAAATAAAAGCCGATCACATAAATTCCTCTTTCAAGAAGTTTCGAGGCAAAGTCTTGAGCGAGCTTAGCGTCGTAAAGCATAACCGGAACTATGGGATGAGTGCCGGGCTTAATGTCAAAACCGGCGTCAGTCATTTTTTTCCGAAAATAAGCGGTGTTTTCCTCGAGCTTGTCCCGAAGTTCTGTAGTTCCTGAAAGCATGTCTAAAACCGCAATCGTTGCTCCTACAATTGCCGGAGCGAGAGAATTTGAAAACAAATAGGGTCGTGATCGTTGACGCAACAATTCAATTATTTCCTTCCTGCCGGAAGTAAACCCTCCCATCGCTCCGCCAAGAGCTTTTCCGAATGTTCCGGTAATGATATCAACTCGGCCCGGTACATCTTGCAGCTGGTGTGTGCCGCGTCCGGTTTTTCCGAGAAAGCCGGTAGCATGGCTGTCGTCAACCATCACGAGCGCTTTATACCGGTCAGCCAAATCGCAAATTTTATCCAGTCTTGCTATGGTTCCGTCCATAGAAAAGGCGCCGTCGGTAACAATAATTCGATGTTTTAAGTGAGTTGATTCTTGAAGTTTTACTTCCAGATCCTCCGGATCGTTATGATTATACCGAAGACGTTGAGCCTTGCAAAGTCGCACTCCGTCGATAATGGAAGCATGGTTCAAACTATCCGAAATAATTGCAGAATCTTCGCCAAGGAGAGGCTCAAAAACACCGCCGTTAGCATCAAAGGCCGCGGCATAAAGTATTGTGTCTTCCGTTCCTAAAAACGTCGCAAGCTTAGCCTCCAATTCTTTATGAATATCCTGAGTTCCACAAATAAACCGAACGGAAGACAATCCGAAACCGTGTGTATCAAGAGCCAGCTTTGCCGCTTCTATAACCTTCGGGTGCGACGATAAGCCCAAATAATTGTTGGCGCAAAAATTCAGCACTTCCTTCCCTTCGGTAGTCTTGATTTCAACACCTTGAGGGGTTGTGATAACTCGTTCGGTTTTAAATAGTCCGGCTTCTTTTATTTCGGCTAATTTGCTTTCGAGTTCGGGTTGTAAAGTTTCGTACATGTTTGGTTGTATTTAAGATAAGTATTTAACCATATCCTCTGTCATGCTATGTAAATCAAATTCAGGCTTCCAATTCCAGTCCGCTCGTGCCTGAGCATCATCTATTGATTTGGGCCACGACTCCGCAATCACTTGTCGAAAATCGGGTTGGAAATCACAAGAAAACTCCGGGAAATATAAGTTTATAGAATCGCATAATTCTTTCGGAGTAAGACTAAAACCGGCTAAATTATAAGAGGAACGAATTTTAATTTTTTCTTCCGATGCTTCCATTAACTCTAACGAAGCCCGTAAAGCATCCTTAATATACATCATCGGCAACCGCGTATCTTCCTTTAAATAGCATATATAATTCTGCTGAGAAACGGCTTTAAGATACATATCAACAGCAAAATCAGTCGTTCCGCCTCCGGGAAGAGATTGATAGCTGACAATACCCGGATAGCGCAATGAGCGGACGTCCAGATTGTATTTCCTGTGATAATAATAGCTCAATTTTTCTCCGGCAACTTTGCTTACACCGTAGATAGTTGCAGGGTCGAGAAAAGTTTTTTGAGGTGTATTAAAATCGGGAGCCGTCTCACCGAAAACTGCTATAGAACTCGGAATGAAAACTTTATCAAGATTATGAATTCGTCCGGCTTCTAAAATATTAAGCAGCGAAGTCATGTTTAAATTCCATGCCCAAACCGGGTCGGCTTCCGCTTTCGCGGATAAAACCGCAGCGAGGTGGTAAATCTGAGTTACACCATACTTGGAAATAATTGCAGAGAGCGCAGCACCGTCGGTAGCATCAAGGTTTTCAAACAATTTGCCGACTTCACCGGAAGCTTTTAAATCGGAAGCGATAACGTAATCCCGGCCGTATAGTTCGCGAAGCAAAGGAATTAAAGCTGTTCCGATTTGTCCGCATGCACCGGTAACTAAAATAATCTCTCTGCTCATTGAGTTTAATACAGTATAACGGGCAGAGAGATCAAGTGTTTTCGGCCCTATTTAATTTGATATTTTAAGCCGGCGTTAAAGTTAAACCCTTTCACATTGTAGCCCTCCCACTCAACAAACTCTGTGTTAAACAAATTCTTCAAATCGGCAAACAGGGTTAATTTATCTGTTGCATTTAGTTGAAGATAAGTGTCGAAGATATGATAAGAAGCATGCGTTAGAATATCAGTTTTAAAAGTTGTAGTATTAAAAACCGGATCAGTTCGCTTGCCGGTGTATTTATAAATTATACTCCAAGACAAGGCTTTCGTTAAGTTGATATTTGTATTAGCGCCGAAAGAAGTTTTAGGACGACGATGTAGAAATTCAGTTTTTACAAGTTTTGTTCCGTCAAATTGTTTCCCTTCGCCTTTAACAAAAGCATACCAAGCATTGAAGCCCAGTTTATTTAATGGTTTCGTATTTAACTCAAATTCAAAACCCCTGTCGTTCTGTTTGTTTCCATTTCGATAAACGCTTACAAAGGTTTTTGGATCGGTATAGAAGTAAATAAGGTCATTAATATCCCTAACAAAACCGGTAGCAGTAAAAGTTACTTTCGATGGAACAAACTCTAAATCAACACCTCCTTCATAAGACGTAGATTTTTCAGGTTTCAGTTTTAAAGTCCCGTATTGCGAGTAAAGTTGATAAATACTCGGAACCTTATAAGCAGAAGCCACACTTGCAAAAATTTTATAACGCTCTGCTATTACAAACGAAGGATTTACGGTGTAGGTATAGTTATTTCCGTAAACGGAATGATGATTATACCGGCCTCCCAGTTCGAAATTAAAACCTGCATCAGTTTTTAAAAACAAATTTGTAAAACCGCTGAATATATTGTTGTGAGCAGTATCCGAAGAAATATAAGAGTTGTAAGGTCCGAAATCGCTCGTGGATTCAAACAATTGATCGGATTTTTGAGTGCGATAGTTTAATCCGGAAGTAATATCCAGACCCTTCACAAGCGGACTTGTCCAGATCAATTCTGAGTAAGTAATCTTTCCCTTGTTATCAACTCTACTGCTGCTTTTTCCGTCGAGAAGGTTGTTATAAGTATTGTTAACGTTGTTTTGGTTAACGTTGAGGCTCAACTCCCCGGAATTGCCCGTGCGATATTTGAAGTTAACTCCGCCAAACAAAAATGAATTTTTTCCGGTGTAATTCATGTCATCATCGAAAGCTCCGCCGTCTAAATCAAACCGGTTTTGAGTGAGTTGTAAGTTTGCGCTTGCGCTGAATCTGTTTGTAAATTGTTGATTTAAACGGGTGTTAAAACTTAGTTGTTTGAACCCGTCTCTGTCGAAACCCGCTGTTCCGGCTTTATCGTTTGATACCGAGAAACCTTTTGTTGATGTATTTGCAAAGTTTAAGGCTATCCCTGTTTTGTTTATGTTCCCGTTTAAGCCGATTGCTTCTTTGTGCGAATTATAATTTCCTGCAGTTCCCAACACATCAGCTTCTAATTTATTTTCTTTGGGATGTTTGGTAATAATATTGATAACGCCGGCAACAGCGTCTGATCCGTAGAGGGTGGAATTAACTCCTCGCAAAATTTCAACTCGTTCAATTTGATCGATCGCGAAAGCGCTGATATCATATTCGCCGCTGATGCCGGAAGCGTTATTTACCGGGACTCCGTCAATTAAAATAAGTGTATTTCCGGCAGATGCACCGCGGGTAAAAACGCTAATATTAGAACCGAAAGCATTTCCCGCACCGGAAAGCTGGAGTCCGGCAACATTGTTTAATACTTCCGGTAAAGTTCTGCCTTGACTTTGAGCTAACTGTTTAGCTCCGATAACTCGAATCACACGCCCGATTTCTGATTGTTTTCGTGGCGAGCGAGACGCGGTTACTACTACTTCGTTGAGTGTTCGTTCGGCCTGTTCTTGCGCCAAAGCATGAAAATTTGAGAGAATAATCGCTAATCCTCCTAAAACTTTAACGTAATTTTTTTTCATAAAAATTGTTTAAGGTTGCGGAGAAATAATAAAAATGAGAATACAGGAAGTATTATCATTCAAGCTTCAATCCCCGAAAGCCATGAATTAATTTAATGCTTAGGCAGGTCTTCTGACTTACTCCCGGTTTTACTTGCCTTCCCATCCGACGGCGGACAGTGGCTTTAGATAAGTAACCGTTTAGAGAATACAGCAGCGGGACTGTACAGGATTCGCACCTGTTTCCCTTTTAATTCGCCGTGAGGCGAAACCAAAAGCGATGGCAAAGGTAGAAGAAGATTTATTATTTGCAAACGGAGAAACTACGCCTTCAGCAACCTCTGAATATCATCCAACTTCATCAAAGCTTCAATTGGTGTAAGTGTGTTTACATCTAAATTATTCAGCAGATCGCGAACTTTAACTAACACCGGATCATCAATAGAAAACATTTGAAGTTGATAAGCTTGCTGTTGGACTTTCTTAATACTGTCTTTAATATGCTCGCCTCCGGTACGTTCTTGCTCTAAACGTTTTAAAATTTCATTTGCTCGTTGAATCAACTTAGGCGGCATTCCGGCCATTTTAGCTACATGAATACCGAAGCTGTGTTCGCTCCCTCCCGGAATTAGCTTACGCAAGAAAATAACTTTATTACCTACTTCTTTTACCGAAACATTATAATTTTTTATTCGATTAAAGCTGTTCGAAAGCTCATTCAATTCATGGTAATGTGTAGCAAATAAAGTTTTTGCTTTCGCGAAAGGATGACTATGCAGAAATTCGGCAATGGCCCAAGCAATTGAAATTCCGTCGTAAGTACTCGTACCTCTTCCGATTTCATCTAAAAGAATTAAACTCTTACTTGAAAGATTATTTAAAATACTAGCCGTTTCATTCATCTCAACCATAAAAGTCGATTCGCCTGAAGAAAGGTTATCGGAAGCACCTACCCGTGTAAATATTTTATCTACCAACCCGATTCTAGCTTCTTTTGCCGGAACAAAACAGCCTGCTTGAGCCATTAAAACTATTAAACCGGTTTGTCGGAGCAAGGCAGATTTACCGGCCATGTTCGGCCCGGTGATGATAATTATTTGCTGTGTTTCACTGTCTAAAAAAACATCATTGGTAATATACTCCTCTCCTACCGGCAGTTTTTTCTCGATTACCGGATGTCTGCCTCCTTTAATATCGATAATGTTTCCCTCGTTGATCTCCGGTTTTACGTAGCGACTTTTTATAGCTATTGCCGCAAAGCACAGCAATACGTCAAGCCGGGCAATAAGTTGAGAGTTTAGTTGAACGGGTTTTATGTATTCCGCCAAAGCGAAAAGAATATCGCTGTATAGTTTGGTTTCAAGAGCAAGGATTTTTTCTTCGGCACCTAAAATCTGCTCTTCATATTCTTTAAGCTCCGGAGTAATATAACGCTCGGCATTAACAAGTGTCTGTTTTCGAATCCAATCCCCCGGAACTTTATCTTTATGCGTATTCGTTACTTCAAGGTAATATCCGAAAACATTATTAAAAGCAACTTTAAGTGAGGGAATTCCTGTAGATTCCGCCTCACGTTTTTGTATTTCAACTAAATAGTCCTTTCCGCCGAATGCGATTTTCCGCAATCGATCTAACTCTTCACTGATGCCCGACGCAATAACTCCTCCCTTCGACAACATAACGGGTGGCTCGCTATGCAGTTCGTTTTCAATTTTTTCTTTGATAAGGCAACAGGGATTAAGTTGCTCTGCTATTTGTTTAAGAGCTTCGCTGTCGGTTTTTTGACAAACCGATTTTATACCTTCTATGGCAATTAAGGCTCGTTTTAACTGACAAATTTCCCGTGGGTTAGCCTTTTGCAATCCGACCTTAGAAATCAAACGTTCTAAATCGCCGATCTGCTTTATCTCATGTAATAAGCTGTCGCGTAAATCACTCTCTTTAATCAAAAACTCCACTACATCTAACCGCGATTGAATGGGCTTTTTATCTTTCAGCGGCATCACGATCCAACGCCTCAACATTCGTGCTCCCATCGGCGAACAGGTATGATCTAAAACATCGACCAAAGTAGTAGCATTTTCGTTGGCAGAACTGATAAGCTCAAGGTTACGAATGGTAAACCTGTCTAACCACATATATCGGTCTTCCTCGATTCGAGAAATACCTGAAATATGAGAAAGTTTACGATGTTCGGTTTCATTTAGGTAGTGCAAAGCCACACCTGCAGCAGTAGCGGCTACCGTTAGCTTTTCAATGCCGAATCCTTTGAGCGAAGTAACTTCGAAATGTTTTAGAAGTGCTTCGTTAGCATAATCGCCGCTATAAGCCCATTCATCTAAACAATACGTATAAAATCGATCTCCAAAAGTTTCTATAAACTCCTTATGCCTGCTTTTTTGAAAAATAACTTCGCTTGGGTTAAAACTTTGAAGCAACTTGTCGATATAGTCGCTGTTGCCTTGTGCAACTAAAAATTCGCCGGTTGATATGTCGATAAATGCGACTCCGAGCGTATTTTTGTCAAAGCAAAGAGAAGCTAAATAGTTATTAGACTTTTGATTAAGAATATTATCACTAAGGGCAACACCGGGAGTAACGAGTTCAGTAACACCTCTTTTTACGATAGTTTTAACGGTTTTCGGATCTTCCAACTGATCGCAAATGGCTACCCTCTGCCCTGCTCTTACCAGCTTGGGCAAGTAAGTTTCGATAGAATGGTGAGGAAATCCGGCAAGTTCAATGTGCGAAGCAGATCCGTTTGCTCTTTTCGTTAGCGTAATGCCCAGTATGCCGGATGCTTTAACCGCGTCTTCACCAAAGGTTTCGTAAAAATCTCCCACTCTAAACAGCAATAAAGCGCCCGGGTATTTGGCCTTTATCGTATTGTATTGCTGCATTAAAGGTGTTTCCTTGGTAGCGGTATTTGCCAAACTGATCTCCTCCTGAACCTGTAAAGTTAACCTTTAGCGAAGTGGAAAATCGGTGTGTTGAAAAAACGGCTAATGTGCATAACAACAATGAATTTAAAAGCTTAGCGGAAGCTTGATTTGTAAAACGATTAATTCATAATCTCGCTTTTTCTTTCTTTTTTTGCACTAAATCACATTTCCTTTGGTTCACTTGTTTTCTCAACATCTTGAATACTCGCAGTTTTTGATTGTTTTACTGGTTGCTTTCCTTGTCGGGATGTCGAAAACCGGCTTACAAGGTGCCGGAATGCTTACTGCTCCGCTTATGGCTATTGTTTACGGCGGCAAGCTTTCCAGCGGAGTTATTTTACCGATGTTGGTTTTCGCGGATATTTTCGGAGTTTGGTATTACCACAAACATGCCGAATGGAAATTTCTGAAGCACCTTTTTCCTTGGGCGGCTTTGGGAATTATTGCCGGAACAATAGTAGGAAACTACATCGACGACGGCCTTTTTAAAAGCATAATGGCAGGTGTTATTTTAATCAGCATTGCTATTATGATTTGGCAGGAGAAAGCCAACAAAAAGAAAGTTGACCCGAGTCCGCTTTTTACCGGCTTCATGGGCTTAGCCGGCGGTTTTACTTCCATGATCGGTAACCTGGCCGGAACGGTAATGGCTGTTTATTTTCTCTCGGTTAAACTTCCGAAAAACCCTTTTATAGGCACTACAGCATGGTTTTTTTTAATTATTAACTTAGCTAAAGTTCCGTTTCATATTTTCTTTTGGCATACAATAAACACGAATACCTTTTTGTTTAATCTTACTACCATTCCGGCAATCTTGGCCGGAGCCTTTTTAGGAATATTTATTGTGAAAAAACTATCCGATAAAGTTTATCGTTGGTTTATCATCGTGATGACTTTGGCGGCTTCCGGTTTTATGTTAATTTAGACTTAAATTATAACCACATGAAAGCCTTTAATATTACTTTTTTAGTTCTGTTTATCATTTTTGCCGGACTCCAGTACAACGATCCCGATCCTTACATCTGGATTCCTTTATATCTTTTGGGGGCTTATATTTGCTATGCTGCAATCCAACATAAGTTTCCAAAGCCGCTTTATCTTTTAGGTTTTGTTGTTTACGGAATTTATGCTCTTTATTTGTTGTTTGATAAAACCGGGGTAATAGATTGGGCAACCGAACACAACGCGGAAAACATTGTACAAACTATGAAAGCCGAAAAACCTTGGATTGAAGAAACTCGGGAATTCGGGGGACTTGTGCTTTTGCTTATTGCCTTGACAGTTAATTGGTTCAATATTAAAAAAGACACGAGAGTTAAGGCTTAAAGTTCCTGTTCTATCTTGCAATTAACACATTTCCGGACAACGGCTTTGTATTTTTCTTTAAGTAGATAGTATAGTAATAAGTGCCCGTAGGCAGGTCTTGGTTATCAACGCGAGCGTTCCAAGTTGTTGTATAACCCACGCTTCTAAACACTATTCTTCCGTTGCGGTTGTACACCGTTATAATTGCTTCAGGGTAGGTATCTAAAGGGATAATGTGCCAATTATCGTTAATACCGTCGCCGTTAGGAGTAAAAGCGTTCGGAATAATCAGTGCAGGTAAAACGCGAAAGTTAACGGTATCAGAAAATTCTTCGCAATCCCCCTCTTTTGATCTAACCGTTAACGTGTAAGTTGTATTTTCGATTGCGTTTACCACAGGTTCCAAACTTGTGGGGTCGCTTAAACCGATTTCAGGCAGCCATTTTACCGTATAATTTTCGCCCTTAACCGATGCATATAATTTTATTGGATTACCCGATACCATCGTTTTATCGGGGCCTGCATTCGGAACAAGCTTATTTATAACCTTAACCGTTACACTTCCGGAATCGGTGCAACCCGCGGCGTTGGTTGCTACTACCATATAACGGGTGGTGGTAATCGGGTTTGCAAGGGGATTCGAAATTCCTGCATCGGATAACCCGACAGCCGGAGACCAATGATAAGATACCCCTAATCCACCCGAGGCATTCAGCTTTACCGAACCTCCTTCACATACTTGTTCTGCTATACGTTCGAGAATAACTTCCGGCCTCGGTATAACGCTTACGGTAACGCTGTCTCGGATCGAACATTGATCGGGGCTTGTAAGTTCTACAAAGTATTTTCCGGCTTGCGAAAAATCAAATTCCGGAATTGAAAGATGCGGGCTATCAAAGGTGATTGAATCCAGACTCGGGCCTGTCCAACGATATCGTTCGCCTCCCGGTGCAGCAGACAAATTAAGAGTCTCGCCTGGGCAAATTTCTGAAGGCGCTTGCAAATTCGGAACGATGTCATTTACATGCACCGAGACGAAATCTGATACAAAATCTATTACATAACTACACTTGTTTGTACTAAAATTTTGCACTGATACTTTTACTCGAAAATCGTAGGTGTCGTTCTCGATCGGGTGATCAATAAAATAATTATACGTTGAAGAATTTGAATTCGGAATAGAATCCCAATCGCCTTCATTTTTTCTAATCTCCCATTGGTAACGCGGGCTTCCGGAAGAAACAGAAGCTTTTAGTTGGAGAGCTTTACCGATACGCGGACAAATAGTCAAATTGGTCTCGTTCTTGTCACCTATCGCTAAAGAAATGGCCGGCCCGCAGGGCTGAAAAGTAATATCATCAAGCAAAAAATCATTTCCCGATCCTCCATCAACATTATTTCGCATAATTAACACAATATCTCCTGTGTCCGCCCCTGTTTTAAATGGAAAATTAAATTGCTTCCAATCGGCTGCTTTTCCTTCAGATACTGCACCTGTCTCACCTTCTCGCAGCAAAACGCCTTCCGGAGTTTCGATTCTGAACGTAATGTCAGGATCAATCCCATTGCCGGTATTATAAACATTTAATATCCAAGCAGCAAATTCGTAATAAGTGTCGGGACAAAGGCCGGTAATTTGTTGCCGGTAAAAAAGATCCCCCGCCTTTAGGGGGGCGACCAGCATCATGTAACCGTTTTCTTCACCCGGAGTATGATCTTGAGCAACATAATGCCACTCGTTAAACAGAGTCGAACCTGTACGATTGATGACAGCATAAATACCGTCGCCCTCAAGTTGATTTTGTAACGTAGTAGTGACACCGTCAGGCAACTTTCCAAATTGAGGCTCTCCTGCTCCGAAAGTTATATTTACAGCCGGAGACCCCAATGTTCCATCGCAGTCCTGTGCTTTAGAATACAGAAAAGTTGATAACAGAACTGTAAGCAATACCCATCCTTTTCGGGCTCCCGCCCTTATTGAGTAAAGTGCTACTCTAATCAGCTTGTTAAAATAGGTTTCCGACACAACTCTATATCATCTTGCAATTAACACATTTCCGGACAACGGCTTTGTATTTTTCTTTAAGTAGATAGTATAGTAATAAGTGCCCATGGGCAAGTCTTGGTTATCAACGCGAGCGTTCCAAGAGGTTGTATACCCCACGCTTCTAAACACTATTCTTCCGTTGCGGTTGTACACCGTTATAATTGCTTCAGGGTAGGTATCTAAAGGGATAATGTGCCAATTATCATTAATACCGTCGCCGTTAGGAGTAAAAGCATTGGGGATAATTAAAGCGGGAAGAACACGAACATGTACAGAGTCTACAACTTGTGGGCAATCACTTTCTTTCGGCTTTGCTTTTAAAAAAAGGGTAATATCGCGTTCGGCACTAATAATCGGATGCAAAGTTTTTGTGTCATCTAATCCTTCTTCCGGTCCCCAGAAAAAATCATAATTAAATCCTTCTATTTTAGCGTTTAGTTGAATTGGGTTCCCAATAACCATTACACGATCAGGTCCGGCATCAACCACCGGCTTGTTAATCACTTTTACGGTTATTTGATCTGTAGAAGTACATGCACCATTATTGCCGGCTTCTAAAGTATATGTAGTAGTAACTAAAGGTTTAGCTAAAGGATTTGATACATTGGGATCGGATAAACCTATCGCGGGTGTCCACTTAACTTCTGTTCCGCCGGAGCCGCTCAGTATTACGCTGTCGCCTTCGCATATTGTTACGTCTTCTCCTGCCGCGGCTAAGGTATTTTCAAGCACAGAAACAAATGTTGAATCTTTAGTTAAACATCCTTCCTCAGATAAAATCTCAAGATCAAATCGATAATCTCCGGTTGCGGGATTAGAAACCAATAAACTGTTAGATGCTCCTGTTATTGTGTCTACACCGCCTCCCCTCCAATGATAGATCTTCCCGCCGGCAGATGCCGACAGCGTGAAACTTTCTCCTCCGCAAATTTTAAGCGGCACATCTAACCGGGGAAGTATACCTAAAACTTTTACTTGTACCGGATCAGAAGAAATACGACAAAGCTCATTATCAAAATTACCGGATGACGCAACTTGAATCCGAAATTGAAACTTGTCGCCGGCGCCGGCATTTGCTATTGAATATAGAAATTCCGATGTAACTGCCTCCGTAATAGGCTTCCATTCTGAATTATTTTTGTTCACCTGCCATTGATATTTGGGCGAATCATACCCGCTTATGTTTGCTTTTAGTAAAAAGCGCTGAGTCTCGCCTGCACACATAGTTGCTTCTGTTGTCCCTATAGCAGTAATACCCGATTCGATTATGGGCCCACATGGTTGGAAAGTAATATCGTCAAGTGCAAAATCATTGCCTATTCCCCCGCCTGCATTGTTCTTCATAACAAGAACAACGTCAGACACATTCGGCCTGGTCCTGAAAAAAATTGAATAAGGCTTCCAGTCTTTAACACCTCCCTCGGGAATTGAGGGTGTGCTTGCACTGTCCAATACCTCTCCCTCGGGAGTTTGAATAATGAAAGTTATTTTGGGGTCTATTCCGAAAGGTCCGCTCCCAAAAACATTTAAAACCCAAGCAAAAAAAGTGTACGAGGTATTAGGACATAAATTGGTAACTCTTTTAGTATAAAATATTCCGGGTGGATAATCGGCATTAACAAGCATGAAATATCCGTCGCCTAATCGATCTCCGTCAAAATTGAGCCAACCCCAATTACGAGGGGTGTTTCGAGTTGTATTAACAATCGAGTACTCTCCGTCAATAGGGCTTTGATTAGGTCCTGTTATATCTTTTCGCCTGTACGTAGTTTCGGTGAAAGGCAATGCCATGCCATCATCAAAATTTATATTCACTACCGGCTCTCCCAAACTTCCGGCACACACTTGTTGAGCTGTTATCGATAAAGAACAGGCTAGAAAATACGCTAATAAAAAGCCGAATAAAAGTGTATTCATTACTGTTTAACACTTGTAATTATAAAAATACAAGCGCTATACAATATCCGCTTTTATAGCGAGATATGAAATGCTATTCCTTTATGAACTTGGCCTGTCCAATAAGTTCGCCCGTGTCGGCATTTAGGATATTGAGAAGATGCATGTTGGCAGCCAAGCCGCTGACGTCGATTTTTATTTCTCGGGTTGCAGGCATTTTAGCCGTTTTAACTTTTCGTCCCAACATGTCATAGATTGTGATCGATATATTTTTTATATCCGGCCGATTGAGTTTAATATTAAGGTCGCTTGGCGCCGGATTAGGATAAACATCTATAGCAAGTGCAACAGTCTTGTCCGGCATCGGAATTTCTATTTTCACTACTTCTGAGTACACCGCCTTTCCGGAGTGATCGTAGGTTTTCAAGCGATAGTAGTTAGTTCCGTTTGGCGGGTTTTTATCTGAATAAGTATAACTAGCTGTTGAATTAGGAACAAGTACTGCTAATAAGTTAAACGTTTTACTGTCTGAAGATCGTTCTACTTCAATTTTGGAATTACCGGGATTCGCTACTGACCATTCAAGCTTAGAGACAGTTTCATGAAATCTTGCTGTAAAAAATGAGATAGTAAGCTTAGGTACAAATACTAATTTTAAACGGCTAGGTCCGAAACTTGCGGGGTCTGCCTTGTCTACGCTAAACTCATAAGTACCCGCTTCTTTTAAATTAACTTCTTGATTTAACAAAGAGTCTCTTAATAGTATATCTGAAAACGGAGCGCCTGAAAAGTCGGTCAAATGCAGCTTTACGCTTTTTGTCGCCACTGCATTTATACTTAATTTAACCTCTTTAATTTGATCCGCATCGGGAACATAGTTTATCGTCATGGCTCGATTATCCGCAGCAAGACTGCTTAAAGAGACTGTACTTCCTCCTAGATAAATAACATCTTTTTCTTCGGATTCAGGTTTTGAATCTTTATCAAATACAATAATCGTTTCGTCGCGATTGAGAGAATCTGCTAATTCAAGTCGGATTAAATTGTATTTAGATTGAGGAGCAGAAGCAATGTGAGCCGCCCGGCCTGTACGTTCATTAGGTACGCTTAACAACCTCAAAGGAGTTGATGTTACTGACTTACAGGATTCGGTGAAGGTTATTGAAGGGCTTGTTCCATTGGATCGAACATAGAACCCTTGACCCGGCTGAATGTACTTTACTCCGCCGTTAAATGCTATTCCCCCCGAAACTCCCGCAAACCCGCCTCCCGGTTTTACTATCGAAATGTAGTCCATCATGTTCGATTTGGTTACTAAGGACCAATCAATAGTTGCCGGATATGGATTACCGACAAGGTTATAACCGTTATAAGAGGACTCGCCTGAGTTGTTAGTATAAGTTAAACTAACGGCAATGGTTCCTTGGTTTATAGGACCGGCATAAACAGCTGTTGTGCTCTCCGGAGTAGCATACGGTGAATTCAGCTTGGTTGAAGAACTTGTTCTGTTTCCGCGATAAAATAAAAAGAAACCGGATCCGGGAGTTGAAGACTGTGTTATACCGGAAACAGGTGTATATTGAGATTGACTCAAGGTGGCCGACTCGTTGTACTTAGTTAGCGTTACAGCATTCGGGGAAGCCGTCCCACCGGCATCAAAACCGTTTGTTGTGCCGCCGGGTCCGGTAATAAGCATATAGGATTGAAGCTGTTTATAAGTTTTGTTTGTTAAAGACGCATCATTTATCGGGCTCGAAACAGCACGTGTGCTTCGAGATGTCGATGTTCCGCCGGTGAAATAAGATTCCACATTAACGTTGCCGCTTATAACGGCGCCGCTTAGTAAAGGCCCCACGCCGGCAAAGCTCGAAGCAGTACTTTTAAGTGTGATATTTCCGCCTGACGCAAGAGTTGTACTGCTCCCGACACTTAGTAAATTAGTAACCGAAGTTCCCGTATTCACCGTTTTGGTGCCGCCACCCGAGCAGTTTAGTTTATAAAAGGATGAAGCATTTGTACCTCCAAGCGTTTGAGCCGAAGAACTTGCAAAAGAAACTGTTGCCCCCTCTTCTCCAAAACCTGTATTTGAAGAATTGTTGACCCAATTCCCCATCACGGTTATCGTTCCTCCGGTGGTATTGTTGTTTATGAGTCCGCTTGATTGACTTGTATAGTGCCCGGTTGTACCGTTTATATAAATGTTTGAACTGCTTGTGAGAACAATACGAGCGCCATTGTTTATCAGCCCTTGGGCAAAGGTTCCCATAGGGGAAAAAGACATTAAAACAATTAAAAACGCTCTCATATTACCTACATCATTTTATCAGACCACCGTGTTAGTTGCCCACTTCTCTAAAATGTTTACCAGTTGTTCTAAACGTACAGGTTTAGCCAAATAGTCGTCCATTCCGGCACGTAGACAAGCTTCTCGATCGCCTTGCAGCGTATTAGCCGTCATGGCAATTATCAGCGGCTGCTCATTTAGGCACAACCGAATCATTCGAGTAGCTTCCAGGCCGTCCATTTCCGGCATTTCTACATCCATTAGAATCAAATCGTAATATTTCTGACTAACTTCTTCCAGCACCTCTTTCCCGTTGCCGGTGATGTACGGTTCGTAGCCTAACTTGTTTAACACCTTAATTACGAGCTTTTGATTCATGGCGTTATCCTCGGCCACTAAAATGCTTAAAGGAAATAATTGAGCGAATTCTGCAGAAAGCTTTTTCGACTGATCTATACCGGTACCTTTATTTTTCTGCCTTAAAATTGCAAGTATCTGTTCGCTTAACACATGGTCCTTAATCGGCTTATCAATAACCGAGAAAAACAGTTCCGGATTTTTCTTATACTCTTCAACGATAGGATTATTGAGAAGCAATATGGGTACTTCGTTATTTAATTCTTTTACTGCCTCTGCAAGTTCAACACAATTCTTATCACCGAGCCTGTAATCAAGAAGTACCAGGTCGAAAGACCGATCCAGGCCTAATGTTTCTAAAGCTGCTTTTTCGTTATCAACAGTTTCAGGTACTAAGTTCCAGGACTTAAGTTTGCTTGCCAATACTTTTAGCACCGTGCGGTTGTCGTCAATTACCAACACCCGCTTTCCTTCAAAACCAACCATCTTTGCTTCAGTTGAAGTTCGCACGGATTGAAGGCTTTTATTAACAACAATTGAAAAACTGAAAACTGTTTCTTCGCCTTCTGTGCTATCCATAAAAATTTTACCACCCATCAAATTAACCAGCTTCTTACACATGATTAAACCGACTCCTGAAGCACCGTTTGTATTTAAAGACGCATTTATATCCTGTAAATCTTTGTTTAGCAGTTCGGCTCTGAATTCGTCCAAGCCTTTTCCGGTATCCTTTACATCAAATTGCAAGGTGATACTGTTATTATCGCTGTTCTCGATACCGCTTACTCCGATAAAAACTTCTCCTTTCGCAGTAAATCGAACGGCATTTTCAACTAAATTCATCAACACTTGCTTCAGTTTCATAGCGTCGCCGACTACTTGTGCCGGTACATCTTTTGCCAAAGCATAAACAAGGTCAACACCGTTGGCGGCCACATTTCCCGCGAACAGTTCCAAAACTTCTTCTAATGTATTGGCAAGATCGAAGTCTTTATGCTCAAGTTCTTTATTCGCGTCAACTTTTGAGTATTCCAAGACTTCCTTTAACAAAATGTCATTAATGATGGTGAGGAGGCTTTCGCCGGAGTGCAATATCGTATGGGCATATTCTTGCTGTTCCACATTAAGATCTGTGTCGTTTAGCAGAGAAGCCATTCCCATGAGGGTGTTCATTGGTGTGCGAATATTGTGGCTGATTTTAGACAAGAGTTGATTTTTGTGTTTAGTTACCCTTTCTGTGTCTTCTTTTACTTTTTGCTCTTTGTTTCTACTGTATTCAAGCAATTCTGTTCGTTCTAAAAGCTTTCGCTCCAAATCAGCGTTTTCGTGCTTAATCACGTTCATCTTCCTTCGATGAAAAATGACTCCGCCGCCAAGCACCACTGCGTAAACTAAACCGTTAAACCACCAGGTAAGCCAAAAAGCGGTTGTACTAACAGCCGCAAAAGGCAAAAAAAGCAATGAAGCACACATATTTTTAATTTATTTCTGCAATGAGATATTGATTTACCATTCAAAATTTATTCCTATCACAAAATATCGTTCGCCTGTTTCAGGATTGAAAACGTAAATCGGGAAACTCCATTTTTTAAAAGAAGGCTCGATCATTAGCCCTCTTTCAAGAGTTAGCGGACTGTTATAAAGCTTGGTGGACTGTAGAGAGATTCCGGCGTTCAATTGTCCATTAATTCCGCAAATTATATCTGTCCAACTGTAAATAAAATTACTTCGCGTATTTTTTAAAGAGAAGGCGTATTGAGGCTGCGACGACAGTGAAAATTTTTTGTAACTTAATTCAACATCTAAACCAACTACTCCCCCGTTCATACCTCCCACCATAAAACCTGCCTTCGGACTTAAAGAATAGCTTAAGTTTGCCTCGCCGTCAAAAGTTTGTCCCACAAAAACCGATGCCGTTTTAAGGTCTTCATAATTATATCTAAACTCCACAAAACGTTTACCGGAAAGCTGTTGGGTAAAAACAGGTATCATGTTAAAAGTAGTATTCGGGCCCATATAATAATATTGCTCAAAACTTCCCTCCTGCGCTTTTAAATTAAGCGACAACCCGAAGAGAATCATTAACAACAGATCTCTTTTCAGCCTTCTTTTCATTTTCAATAATCATATATTCTGCTGTGGCTAGTTTATTTAACAGGCAAATTTCTTTTAGGTGAGGGTTCCAGTTAAAGATCAGTTCATCAATAGGATGCCATAGAATAACCCAGGCAAAAACATCTATTAAGTGGGACAGGCCGGATTGTATTCTACTTTCTTCGTTAATTACTAAAGGCAATAAACACTGAAAGACAATTACTATTAAAAGGCTCACGGCCAGCACTGCCCAGTTGCGCTTTTTAAACCGATCGAATTGCTTAATATGAGCGTCTTTCTTCTCGGTAAAGTGTCTTCTTACTGAATACATAAGAGGCTCTGCGTACTGCTTATCGTCGTCGCTCCGGAATTTGAACTTGTAGAAAACTACATCATAGCGCTTTGCCTGCCGCACAGATTCGGCAATATATTGCTCAAAGTGATGGCTTAACTGACGTTTGTAAATTGGAGCCGGGTCATTTTGATTAAAATAGCTTTCTATTGAATGTTTATCCAAGGTCATGAAGATGTTGAAACTTTTCGAAATACTCATCTTTCCTTGTTGTTTTAATTGAGTTGAGAAGAGGCGTTATTTCTTCTCGAGGCGTTGAACCTTACTTTTTAACTCTTCTATTTGTTGTTGCTGCTCTTTTATGGCGTTTATCAGTACGGGGATAAGCTCGGTATAGTTAATAGCCAGCTTCTCTTTGCTTTCGTCGCCGGTTACAATTTCCGGTATCACTTTTCCGGCTTCTTGCGCTATTAAACCGATTTGCTTTTGTTGAGATTTTTCTTTGTCTTTCCAGTTGTAAGTAACCGGGTTTAATGCCATTAAATTTTTTAAACCATAATTCAGTGACTTTATATTGGTTTTTAATCTTCGGTCAGAAGAAGTGTTATAAGCAGTAGCAGAAATACTTCCGTCAACACTAAGCTTATTTGTTCCGTTTGCTGAGATAGCTCCTATAGTAACTTGCTGTGTCGCAGCGTTTGTTCCGCCTCTAATGCGCATAACCTCGCTCCCGTTCGCCGAGTTACTACCGTTTGCACTATTAGTGCTGTTTGTAAAAAAAATTATGTCTTTAGCCGGGTATCCGTTGCCAATATAAAAATGCTGAGGACTGGATGAATATAAATAAGGTGTGTTAGCTTGATTGAGAATATTTGAATTGTTAGTGGAATAGCCGGAACTATTTATCCCGAAATCCAAATAATAATTATCGGTTCCCTCCAATACAGCCCCGTTTCTACTGCCGTCTGCTGTTACAACAAAATCAGAACTTGCATTAGCTCCGTGACTGTAATTTCTTACTCCACTTTGGATATAATTATTAGCAACACCGGTAGCTGTAAATAAATTCATAGGATTATTGCCTGAGTTTCCACCATCTACTAACAACTTCTCAGGGTAATCAGTATCAAAGTCAGTACTCCCAATGCCCACACTTCCCGTAGCATTTATTGTCATTCTCGTGGTGTTGGTTGTTTTTAAAACCAAAGACTGAGCGTCGGTTGTTCCTAAAAAATTGCTTGCGGCGGCGGTGCCCGTATTTCCTAACGTTCCCCAAGATGCCCCTGCACTTGTGCCGGTATTTAATCTTAGCCACGCTGTACCCGTCCAGTAATAATATCCCGGAGTAACACTTGTAGCACCGGACCCTGCCGTAGCAGAGTTGTATACCATCAGCGAAGTTGTAGCCGACGATATTGTTGTTGCATCTGCTGTTCCGGTTAAAGCAACCCGAGGTATTAACAATCCCTTATTAGTGAAGCTTACATCCAATCCCGCACTCGCATCGGGAGCTGTGCCTGAAGAATTTATTCCTACGTTTTGACTGTATCCTTCTTTTAGAATCAAAAGAAGGAAAATACAAATAAAACCTTTCAACCCTGCGTTCATTTTTTTCATATCAGGCATTTCCGAATAGTATTTTTATACGTTCCGGAAAATTTAAGGTTGCGATCGCAGGGAGTTATTTTTTACATAAACTATTGATTAACAAAGTATTATAAAATACGAAAAACGTGTTTTCACTCGATTCTAAGAAGCTTAAATTAGACTTCTTTCGGGTGAAAACACGTTTCCGTGAAATCGGCAATTCTTGCCGATTATCTTATTCTATTTAGTTAATGCTATTGCCTTTTCGCGTTTAAATTCAGCTTCATTTTTTAGGCTTTCGGAAAGAAATTTATCAGCAGCACTTTTCTTCGGTGAAAAGCTTGTGGCTGCATAGATAGGGCTTGAAGCAGGAGGAATAAATGTTAATTTAAACCGTGAAGAACCAAATGTAGCCTCAATTTCCTTATTGATATCAAAAGTGTAGTCTTTATCAACTTTTAAGTCAACTTCCTTATTCAAATACGTATCGGTTAGAATAATCCCCCAATCTTCCACGCCGGCTAACTCTTTTACTGATAAGCTCAATTTTTGAGACTTCTCTGCATTTACACTTAAATCTATTTCGGCAATCTTTTCTGCCGGCGGTAATGAGTTAACAGCTAAAGCCACATTATCTGCGGACATAGTGCTTAAAGAAAGATCGCTTTCTTTAAAAAAAGTTTGGTCCTCAAAACCGACTTTTTCGCTGCTGTTTTTATCAAAAATTACCGATGCTTCTTGTATCGATGAACTGCTTTTTAAATCAAAAACAACAGATTTACTATCTGAAATTCCTCTAACCTGACCGGTATTTTCGTTGAAGCTTGAAAGTGCAGTTTTAAACGGGGCATTTACAAATTGACCTTGAGTTGAAGCTGCGGTGAACGATAAAAAAAATAAACATACGGTAGAAGAAAAGTATTGGAAACTGCTTTTTGTGTTTGCTATATAACTTTTCATGACTGTTATTTTTTAATTGGTACGATAAAGGTAAAACATTTGTTTCACACTTTCACAACAATTGTAGAAATAATTTCATAAAGTGTGCAATTAATTACCGGTTCGCAATTATATTCCCCACCCGATAAAACAAAAGTTTCCTCAACATTTATGTTCGGAAGGGGTTTATTTGTTGTATGATACAATCTATCAATCCTTCCGACAGTACATTTATTCAAAGTTATATTGAGCTCGACAAAGAGGCTATAAATATCAAAATAGAGCAAACAGGGGCAGCTTTTAAGCAGTGGAAGACTTTCGCCGCGAGCCGGAGATCAGAATACCTAACCGCTATTGGCGACGTTTTAATCTCTCGAAAACAGGAACTTGCGATTTTAGCAGCACGCGAAATGGGAAAACCGGTTAAAGCCGGAATTGCAGAGGTAGAAAAATGTGCGGCGGTGTGCAAGTATTATGCCGAGAACGGCCAAAAATTTCTACAGGACGAAATTATAGCTACCGAAGCAACTAAAAGCTTTATAAGCTACCAACCGCTGGGAGTAGTTTTAGCTGTTATGCCTTGGAATTTTCCGTATTGGCAAGTCTTTCGATTTCTCGCCCCCACTCTTCTGGCAGGGAACTGCGCATTATTGAAACACGCGTCAAACGTTCCCGGTTGTGCGTTGGCAATTGAAGATGTCCTAAAGGAAGCCGGTTTACCGGAATTTGTTTTTCAAACCCTGCTGATAAAAGGAGAACAGGTTGAGCAAGCCATTGAACATCCGGCAGTAAAAGCGGTATCGCTTACAGGAAGTACCGATGCGGGAATTAAGGTTGCACAAAAAGCAGCTTCACTCTTAAAAAAATGTGTACTGGAACTAGGCGGAAGCGACCCGTATATAATTTTAAAAGATGCAGATTTAGGTTTAGCAGCACAAACATGTGCAGAAAGCCGTTTAATTAACTCGGGCCAAAGCTGTATTGCGGCAAAACGTTTTATCGTTGAAAAAGAAATAGAAGAAAAGTTTATTGAGTTATTTAAAATTAAAATGGCGGCGAAGACTTCGGGAAACCCTTTGAACCGGGATACACAAATGGGACCTTTAGCGAGAAAAGATTTAAGAGCTGAAGTTCACAGTCAGGTTCTGAGAAGTATTGAAGCCGGAGCCGTATGTATATTAGGAGGGGAGATTCCGAAAGGAGAAGGAGCATTTTATCCGGCAACTATTCTCACAAATGTAAAAAAAGGAATGTCGGCTTTTGATGAAGAGATTTTCGGCCCGGTTGCAGCAGTAATAAGGGCTGAGAACGAAGAGCATGCAGTAGAACTGGCTAATGATACTTCTTTTGGATTAGGAGCTGCGATATTTACCGCAGATCTATCAAAAGGTGAAGCGATAGCTACCCGGCAACTTAATGCCGGTTCGTGCTTTGTGAATGCGTATGTAAAATCAGATCCGCGTTTGCCTTTCGGCGGAATAAACCAAAGCGGTTACGGAAGAGAACTGGGAATATTCGGAATAAGAGAATTTGTAAATATTAAAACAGTATACATTAAATAAGATGCCTGATAAACAAGCCGATTACAAATGTTACCGAAAAACTCATCAGGGTTCCGATTAAAACGTACTCGGTTTTCTTTTGTGTATTTTCTTTATCGCTGAATCTTAAAATAGACTTTGCGGCGATCAGTAACCCAACTGCTGTGTATTGATCAATTAATATAAACGTAAGAATCAGGAAACGCTCAAGCAGGCCGATCCATAATCCGGCTTTTGCCAACCCTTCTTTATTAATATCTGCGTCAAGCCGCCACTTTTCAGTTGCTGTTCCGATCAATATTCCAAGCGGACGTGCAATTAATATATAGCCTGAAAGTATTATCAGAAATTTGGGATTATTTATCAAAGTAACAAGGCCTAGCCAAGTTTCGTCCCATGCTCCTATTATAGTTATCCACGCAAAAACAATTACAAGTAAATGCAAAAGCTGATCAATCAAGAAGTAGATTGTATTACTTTTTTGATATGATTTCCATCCGTCGATAATTGCATGGGTAATAATAATTAAGAGCGGAAGCGAAAACACCTCCCATTTGCCCGAAAACAGATAAGCCGTAACTCCTGTTACTAACGCATGTAAATACAACTTAGGCGACCTAAACTTTTTCCCCTTTCTTTCTGCTACCCAAGAACCTGGCTGTAAAACAAAGTCTGTTAACAGGTGAGCTATTATTAAACGTATCAAAACCGGGAGTTCTTCAGAGTAATTCATTGAGCAACGATATAATGTAGTTCAAGGTTCTTTCAGTTTCACGCCATCGAGCCAGCTTAATTCTATTATTAACGGCAGATTGTACAATTTGTAACTCATCGGCCATTTGCTGTTGTGTTTTATCTTCCAATAACAAAAACACGACTTCGGCCTGAGGGCCTGTCCAATCAGTAATTATGATGTTTAATAAATCGGCAATTATCTCCAATTGCTTATTTAATTTGTCGTTATCAGTTACAATGCGGAAACGGGTTTCGGCAATCTTCTCGAAGCTTCTTCCTGACAAGTGAAAGGCTTGGCCATCGGCATCGAGCACACTTTTACCGAAGTATGAAATTTCACCTGTTCCTATTGACAGTTTGGCATCTAATACCGGCTTTTGCTTTTTACTTAAGAAATTCTTAAGCCTGCACCGTAATTGCAAGCTGCGGGTTAAAGCTTCGTCTGCTTTTAAAGACAGAAATTGAAAGCTGTCTCCTCTAAAAAATTCGAAGTGTCCCGGTTCGGACCATGTAATTGCCCAGTCTTTCAGTGATGATATTATTACTTCACGTTCTTTAGCGCTTATTTTGGTGAAACCCGAAATATCTCCTGTTACAACTATTCCTTTATTCATAGATGCTTTTTTCAATTATCTATAAATATATTGATAATTGCCATTTATCAAGTATATGATAGATAATTTAGATATATCTATTATATGATAGATAGTTTGCTAGTGCCAAATACTTTTGAAGCCGGCAACCTTAACCCGATCTATAATCCAACCGGCACTTGAAACAATAGAAAGGCTTTCCCAAGGCTTATTCGGGAAGCATATATCAGTCATCACACTTAATCCGTCATCTGCAAACACCTCTACTGAGGCAACATCAACCAATAAGGTAAGATTTGTACTTCGTTGTGTAGAAACTCGAGGAGCCGTATGCTTTGTAACGAAATTGCTTTCGAAGCTTGTTTTACCTGCTTTACTCCTATCAATAAAATAATTATTACTTTTTTTATCAAATCCGATCGTCAGCTCTTCTCCTAAACTGTTTGATAATATAATAGAGTAATCAGCAAGTTCTTTGGCTTCTAATAGAAGCTTGAACTTGCTTCCTGTATTTTTTATTTTACCGGACAAGTCAAGTCTCTCTGTAGACTTTAACCGCCGCAATTCAGTAATAGGAAATGTAATTTTATCCAGTTCTTTAACAGGTTTTGATGTTAAAAACAGTTCATTGCCTACAGCTTTCAAAGCCAACCGGCGTGGAATGGTCATTGCACTTCTCCACACTTTTGTAGGCACTACATTTGCATATAGCCAATTGCTCATCCATCCTAAAAAAATCTTTCTGTTACCGGTATTACTCCAAGTAACTCCGGCGTAATTATCGGCACCCCAATCAACCCATTTAGTTTTGGTATTAACGGGGGTAAATTTGGAGCCGTTGAAGTCACCGACGAAATACTGAGTAGCAGACCCTTTATTCGGTCCGCCCGGGTTAATACTGACAACCAGTACCCAGTACGGATTGCCGTTAAGAGTTAAAGGAAAAAGATCAGGGCATTCCCAAACACCGCCATGGGCTCCTACGTTCTCACCGAATTCGCTCTCTTTTTTCCATTCTTTAAGGTTGGGCGAAGAATAAAAAGTAACACGATCTTTGGTGGCTAAGGTCATTACCCACTTTTGTTCCTTTTCGTACCACATAACTTTAGGGTCACGAAAATCTATTATTCCGGGATTTTTTAAAACCGGATTTCCGGCATATTTGGTCCAGGTTTTACCTTCGTTTAAACTGTAAGCAATACTCTGGTTTTCTCTTTTTTCTGATTGATCTTTAGGATCGTGATGGGTAAAAACAGCAACAAGAGGAATCTTCCCGTCTTTACCGAAACCCGTAGTATTCTTTTTATCCACTACCGCACTGCCCGAAAAAATATAGCCTAAACTGTCGGGATATAACGCAACAGGTTCGTTTTTCCAATGTATTAAATCAACACTTGTAGCATGGGCCCAATGCATAGGACCCCAAACAGTACTATCCGGATAGTGCTGATAGAATAAATGATATACTCCGTTTAAGTAAACCATTCCGTTTGGGTCGTTCATCCATTTTTGAGGTGGTGAAAAATGAAACTGAGGGCGATGTTCTTCCCCGTACATCTTTTTTTGATGAGTTTGAGAAGAAACTATGCCGGAAAAACTCAGCAAACTTGCTACTATAAACGTCAGAATTATTTTCATGTCTAGGAAATTTAGGGCAGCCTTTAAAGCTATTAAAACCGGCTAACCCGACAATTTACGATTATATCGTAATTCCAAAAATAATTAAAAGAAAAGAGGTTTGATTTGCGATGCCGGTATGAGTTTGAGGGACAGATCATTTATTATCAGCAAAGGAACTCAAACTTCTGTGGCCCATTTTCTGCAAAAAAAGCAGGCTGATGAAACCTCGCCTGCTTTTATTCTCCATCTACCTAAAGATGCAAATGTCTTAAATACTAAAACCCCAATTTACTTAAAAGCTCTCCGGCTTGGGGAGTTGAAGGATTTCCTTCCTTTATTGCATTTAAAGCTCCGTTAATGTCCATTCCTTTTGTTTTTCCGTCGCTTAATTGATTAAGAACACTTTCAGGAGTAATGCTCAGATCATCAGGGTCGTTCGTTTTTGTAATAAACTTTTGCAAAATTCCGGGCAAAACTGACCCGGCAATTGCACTTATTGCTCCCTGCGGTAAGCCAAATTTGTTTGCCAAATTGTTTAATAAGCCGCCGGAGATAGAGGAAGAAATTTCTTGAGAAGCTCCTGAGGCGTTTCCTCCAAACATAGCTGCCAAATCTCCTATTCCACCACCTGTTAAACGACTCTTCAACCCGTCGATAATACTATGTGTAACTTCTTGCTGTACACCTTCATGTTGTTGTTCCGGTATTTCGGTTGAAACTTGCGGGTTGTTTTGAAATTGATCTTTAACGATATTTAACAATTGATCGAACATAAGTTTTCTGTTTTTAATAGTCAGACTTTTAGATAACAAGGCTGTAAGAACATAGTTTTATAAACCTTGAAGGAGACGGTAAAGAGGCAAAAGCTTTAGTTAATAAACCCGACCGCTACGGATACCGGCCTCGCGGCTAAGGCCCGAGCAGTATGAGTAAGGGCGGGACTGAAGGCACGAAAAGACTGTTTGCGCAGGTTTTCTTACAGCTAGATTAACCCCACTAAAAAGCTGCAGCAATTAAACAATAAAGCCCGATAAGCGCCAGGCCTTCGAGCCAAATTGATTCACCGTCGAAAACGATAAAGGCGTTAACAATTACAGCCAAAGCTAAAGCCACAAGAAGCAAGGGCGAGAGTACAAAAGAAAGTATCGCAACACCTGCAATTTGGAGCGAACTATTTAAAATGACACTTACAGCATAATCAGCTTTATTGGCGTAGGCAAGCCGGATGCCGACGATATTTTCGATAGCATTGCCTGCAAGAGCAACAATAACAAGTCCTGCAAAAGTATCGTTAATACCCAATGAAGCCATTGCAGGTTTAAGCGCTTCAACAAACCAATCGGAAACAAAGGCGGTGCTGAGGCCGGCCAGTGCAAGAATTTAAATTATTAATGTTAAAGGCCACGCTTTATGTTTATGGTCGCCGGGTTGGGAAGGAACAACGGTTTTATCGCCTTTGAGGGAAAAGAATGAGCTTGCCACAAATAGTAACATCAGAATAACCGCCGCAAAAACATCCAAACTATTAATATGAGCTTCGGCAGAAGTATGCATATAATGTGTTTAAGCTTGGAATTGCTAAAGCTACAAACGCAAGAATCATCAAAGTGGCAATCATTTTCGGCGGTCCGGAACGAAAGGTATGAGTGCCGTTTTTTAGCCCTCCAAAAAATAGAGCAAAGCCGAATACCAAAAGCGAGTTTCCTAAAATTGAACCGATAAGAGCTGCTTGAACTACACTAGCCAAGCCTGCTTTCAATGCAAAAAAATACAAACAAATAACTCCGGTAAATTTTCTAACGCCGATTGTAATATTCCGGTGATACCCCCGCCCATTCTACCCCCGAGTTGTTTGGTTGCATCACCTACCATAACGGCTAAAAGAGCCAAAGCAATGCGGTAATTACAAAGGCTGCTACCTGATTGGAGTGAGTATAATGAAAAAAACCGGCAACAGCAGTAACAATTACTGAAGAAAAAAGAATAGTCTTTTCTTTCTTATTCATAAAAGAAGAGCTTTAAAAAAAGCGGGTTTAAACTATTACTACTTCTCGTTTTGTTTTAATTTCGAACGAAATATTGTTTTCTTTCAAACGATCTGTAATGTCTTCGTATTCTGAATCGCGGGTTGCGGTAATTTTATTTCCGGGCTTTAATGAAGATGTTAAATCGGCATAGATGGCAAGTTCTATAAACTCGTCGTAGGTATATTTCACCGTAGCCTTGATAGCAGCTTGTTTCATAGGATCTTATAAAGGTTTTACAACATTACAACCAAAGCCGGGAATTGTTATAAAAAATATCAAATTATAATTAAGGAAAGATGCATAAGCAACAAATCTAAATTTCCTTAACGTCTGCCAAATTGATCCAGCCTTCGTTTCCATTGGCCAACCTGATCTTAAGCCAATTACTTTCTTTTTCAAGCAATTGCACTTTAGTGCCGGAGTGAATAACGAAAAGAGTTTTTGAAGAAAGTTGAGGCTCGCTTTTACCGGATACGGCCCCGGAAAAGACAATGGCCTGCTGATGTTTGTTGAAATAGTTTAATTGCACTGCAGCAAAAGAAACCGCAATTGAGCCTGCAACAAAAAACACAATCGAAGAAAAAAAAGAGGCTTTTTTTACTCCTACTTTCAGCGAAAATCTATAAAGTATGAGCAAACCCGAAGCAAGTAAAACGAACAACACCCCCAAGGCCGCCCAAGTATTTACAGACAAAGACGTAAAGATATTTTGCCACCACCGACCCAGAAAGAATTCCGGCACCGGCTCAATCTTATCGGCAGTTTTTAGGTTTGCGATGCGAAGGTTAAGGTTTATATCTTCATCTGCCGGAGCAAGCTTACGGGCTTTCTCGTAATAAAGTATGGCGTAAGGAATTTCCCCGGCTTTGTAATAAGCATTCCCTAAATTGAAATATACCTCGGGAGATTGAAATTCTTGCTCTAAAATTTGCCGGTAAGCAGCAGCAGCTTCTTTGTATTTCGAACTCGAATAAAGTCGGTTCCCTTGCTCAAAAAGCGCCTGAATATTATTGTTTGCTCTACTTAAAAGCGGGAGAATAATTAAGCTCAATAAAGTAAATGCGAAACGTTTTAACATACTAAAGCTTTTGTTCAATGCCGGTTATAATGCTTTTAGATTGATTGAGAACTTGAGTTTCCAACCGGGACGATACAGGTGCAAATCTGGCCATCTCACATTGATTTAAAGTTTCGAGAAGCTGAACTACGAGCGGTTCGTCAATAGCTTTTGAACGCAGCTTTCCGGCAATAATATCTTTATCAAGTTGCGAGTACGGTAAATTAAGTTTATCGCTTAAATACGTGTAAAGGCCCTTAAACACTTCGTCGTAAAAAGCTTTCGTATTATTTGCTCCCAATTGCTTTTGTGCAGCAGCCATGTGTTTTGAAGCAATTTTTACTGCTCTCCTGCTTTTAACTTTAACGGGATCGCTGTTGAATGTTTCCGCACGGTTTTTATACGAAAATGCACCTGCTGCGGCAAGCGGACCTGCACACAGCAACAAATAAAACCACACGGAATTATAAAATCCCTCGCCTTTCTTATATACAGTTAAGTCCCTTGTTTTTATGTAGCTGATGTCTTTACTTAACAACTCGACATCTTCCTGTTCGCCGGGTAATACTGTTGCATTGGCGCCGACTTCGCCTTTATTCACTTTTAGTGAAAATGCTTTCGTTTTTAGTCCTACGTACTTTCCCGCTGAGGGGTTGAAGTAAGTAAAACTTACAGGATCAAGGGTATAATTGCCTTCGTGCCGGGGAATAAGCAAATAGGTATACGTTCTGGTCCCGGATATTCCGTTAACGGTTTCGGTAAGGCTGTCGGTAATCTTGGGATCGTATTTATCGAAATCTTTCGGGAAATTAAGATCAAGCTTTCCCAATAAATTGATATTTCCGTCCCCGCTTACTTTAAAGGTATAATTTATAGCTTCGTTAGCTTTTATTTCTCCTTTATCGATATAACCCGCTATAGAAAACTTTCCTACTGCTCCCGAAAAATTCCGGGGCTTTCCTGCAGAAGGTAAAGGCTTAACGTTAATCGTTATCGGTTTACTTTTGAGCCGGTGTTTTACTTCTTCGAAAGAACCGAAATATTGATCAAAAATATCATTAGATGCTACCGGCTGACGAGCAACAAAAGTCATTGCAAGCGGGTCAATGATTAGTTTCCCGGATCGCTGCGGAAACAGAATTGTTTCTTTGATAGCAGCCGAATTGTATTGGTGTCCATTGTATACTTCTGTCTTCCAATCTGTACTCTGCCTGTTTTTGTTAATATCCTGGCTCCAAAAGCCGTTTAGTTCCGGCAACTTGTCAAGCTCGTTTCCTACTAAACTCACTAGGGTGTAAAGCTTATAGTCAAGCGATATTTGTTCGCCTGCATATACATTTGTTTTATCCACTCGGGCCTTTAAAAACAAAAGCTCTGTATTTTTTGGAAGTTTTTGTTGAGAAGGAAGTTGGTTATCGCCCTGATTATCCGAAGCACCTGCCCGCGGAGCCGGCTTTCCCTTGACCACTGTTATTTTAAGTGTATTACTTTTCAGCAGCTTACCCCCTGACACGATACTCGCCGATTTAATAGTATAATTGCCCTCTTTTACAGGCATTAAAATATAGCTGTAAGAATTGCTTGCGGAAAAATCACCGTTTATAATTGTAGTGCTTGAAGAAACATTCGGACCGGAAAGAACTTGGAAAGCCGAAAATGAAGGAGGCATAAACCGATCTCCTTCTCCGTTAATCGAGAACGCGACTTCAAATTGCTCGCCGGTGGGCACTTGCGAAGAACTCGCGGTAGCGGTAAGCTTTAAACCTTGAGCATGAACCCCGGTAAAGACTAAGATTAAAAACGAAATTATAAGATACCTTATCTGCATTGCCTTCTCAAAATTTTACCAGTCTTTTGAAATTTTAACCTTAGCTCCCTTCAGCTTTTGATTTTTTAATTTCTCCTGCGTGGCTTGTTCTTGATTGTTCAACGCCTCTAACATTCTTTCTGCATCCTCTTTTGAAACTTGGTTAGGTTGAGGTTGCTGTTCGTTGTTTTTTTCGTCTTTCTTGTCCTTAGTTTTGTCGTCTTTATCCTTATCTTCCTTTTTCTCTTTATCCTTGCCGTCCTTATTCTTATCGCCTTTGTCCTTGTTATCCTTGTTCTTGTCGTTTTTATTGTCTTTGTTATCCTTATCGTTCTTCTTTTGCTGCTGCTTTTTCAACATTTGTTGAGCATATGCCAAGTTGTAGCGCGTTTGATCGTCATTAGGATTACTAATAAGAGATTTTTTGTACGCTTCAATGCTTTCCTCTAACTTTTTCTGCTGCATCAGCGAATTACCTAAGTTGTGATACGCGTCAGCTACAACCTGCCTATTTTTTACCGATCCGGCAAGTTGATTAAACTTCTCTGCTGCCTCCGTAAATTTCTTCTGTTTATAAAGTGCGTCGCCCAAATTGAAGTTTCCTTCGATTAACTCGTTCTTTTTAGCGACAGATTTTTTGTAAATATCTTCCGCCTCTTTAAACTTCCCCTTCTCATATAATTGGTTCCCTTTATGGATATACCTTTTTTCTTTTTGGGCAAAAAGTAAAGATGCTTGCAGCAACGCAACTAAAATCAAGATAATCTGCTTCATATTTTCTTCACCTCAAACAACTTCAACTTACTTAATCTTACGCTTTTCCGGTTGGAGATAAAAAACTCGGCTGCAAGCAATAAAAATGCAATTGCAAGGAAAACCTGAAAACGATCCTCAAAATCTTTAAACATTTTACTGCCATAAGCTTTCTTTTGCATACGGTCAATCTCTCCCTTAATAACTCCTAAACCGCCGTTTGCATTGCTTGCTCTAACATATGCGCCACCGCCTGCTTCGGCAATTTCCTTACACATCTCTTCGTTAAGTTTGGTCACTATGGTTTGGCCGGTACTGTCAGTTCTAAATCCGGCTTCTTTTCCGTTATTGATAATGGGAATAGGCGCTCCCTGTTCAGATCCCACTCCGATCACATGTACTACGACGTCTTTATCTTTAGCACCTTTCGCCGACGAAACTGCATCATCTTCATGATTTTCTCCGTCAGTTATTACCACCATTGCTTTACTCATTCCGTTTTTAAAATCAAACGACCGCATTCCCATATCTATTGCAGCTCCTATTGCAGTACCCTGGGTAGGAACCATATTTGTATTTATTGTATTCAGAAAAAGCTTTGCGGCAGCATAATCGGTAGTAACCGGCAGTTGCACATAAGCTTGTCCGGCAAAAACAATTATTCCTATACGATCATTGTGCAGGTTATCAATAAGCTGAGCAATGGAACGTTTAGCATTCTCGAGCCGGTCAGGAGATAAATCCTGCGCAAGCATACTGTTCGACACGTCGAGCAAAACAATGATATCAGAGCCTGTGCGCTTTACTTCTTCCGTTTTTGAACCTATTTGCGGATCTGCTAAGCCGATAATCAAAAACGTATAAGCTAACAAGAAAAGAATAAATTTTATCCAAGGGCTTTGAAGCGAAACATCCGGCATAATTTGTTGAACGATGCTCCTGTCGCCTAATGAAGTTAATGCCTTTTTCTTCCATTTATTTACATATAAAAACAAGAGAATAAGAAACGGAATTAAAGCTAATCCCCACAGCAACTCAATATTTGCAAAACGCAGCATCAGGTTAGTGCTCCTTTCAATAACGTATTCTTCAACACAAACTCAATCAGTAAAAAAACTAAGGCAAGAAAGGCAAAAGGCAAAAACATCTCGGTTTTTTTGCGGTATCGGGTAACATCAATTTTAGCTTTTTCTAATCTGTCTATTTGTTCGTAAATGTTTTTAAGCGTTTCATTATCGGTTGCTCTAAAGTACCTACCACCTGTAGCACCGGCAATTTGAGTCAGCGTATTTTCGTCGATATTCACTTTGGTTCGTTGGTATTGAATGTCTCCAAACGGCGTTCGAACGGGATAGGGAGCATAACCCTTGGTTCCGACCCCTACAGTATAAACCCTGATATTAAAGTGTTTAGCAATCTCGGCGGCCGTAAGTGGAGGAATTGAACCGGCATTATTAGAACCATCTGTCAACAAGATAATGACCTTACTCGTAGCTTCGCTGTCTTTCAAGCGATTTACGGCCGTTGCCAAACCCATCCCAATGGCCGTTCCGTCTTCAATCATACCGTTTTTAACATCTTGAAAAAGATTAACTAATACATCATGATCAATGGTTAGGGGACATTGAGTAAAGCTCTCGCCACTAAAAACGACTAAGGCAATACGATCGTCGGGGCGATTTTTTATAAAGTCAATCGCAATTTCCTTCCCTGCTTCTAATCGATTCGGCTGAAAATCGGCAGCAAGCATACTCCCCGAAATGTCGGAGGCAATTACAATATCTATACCTTCTGTTGTCGTATTTCTCCAACTTAAAGACGATTGAGGACGGGCCAAAGCAAAAATTAAAGTTGTAATGGCTAAAATTCTCAGTGCAATTCCTGAATGTCTTAATTTAGGAATGATACTTTTTTTGGGAAGCCGGAAACTTTTTGACGCAGAGACCGCGAGGTGTCCGTACAGGCTGTTTTGTTTCGAAACATACCAAACAATCATTGCGGGAAGGATAAGCAATAACCAAAAAAAAGAAGGATGTGCAAACTCTATTCCGGTAAACCAACTCATCGCGCCCCTTTGTTTTCAACCCGTTGAACTTCGGATTTGGTTTCTTCTACAAACCGAATAGCATTTTGCAGGTTTTGTTCACTTTCAAATGCAATCGGTTTTTCTTTGGCAAACTTTACCAAGTCAGCTAAAACGAGTATGTTTTTTAACGTTTCTCTATTTTCTTTCGATATGCTTGATCGCTTTAAACCTGCAAAAATTTCGTCGGTAGTTTGTTCTAAAGCATTGATTGAAAATCTCTTTTCCAAATATTCGCGAATAATTTCGCTGAGTTCGCTGTGATGTTGTTTAATCGAATCGGGCTTTTGCCACAGGTTCTTCTCCCGTAAATCCCGAAGCTTCTCTAAGGCAATTGTATGTGCCGGAATAACTACCATCTCTTCTTTTATCTCCGGAGCAGTTTGGGGCTTCTTACGGAAGTAGTAAATAAGAGCAGCAATCAGGCCTAAGCCAAGCAGGGCAAGTATAATTAAAAGCCAATTGTCGCGAAGCCAATCGAAAAAAGTATAACTTACTTTGATAGGCTGTTTTATATCGTAAACGCCTTTAGTAGTATCTACCGCCACCGATTCGACCATAAGTTGTTGTGCTTGTGTTTTATAGCCGGCACCCCCTACTTTGAATTCATATTCGGGAATTGAGTGAGAACCCGGCTCAAAAGATGTAATAGTATAGCTTTTTACAATTGTAGCATTACTTACATCTTCTTTATCGAAAATGGTGTCTGTTTCACCGGTTCCAATAATTTCAATCTTTCCGATAGAATCCGTCAAAGTGGGAAAAACAGCTTTTTGGTTAACCGGATAATGAAGCATTAAACGAAGCTTGGTTTGTGCTCCAAGTTTTATAGTGGGAAGATCCGGCTTTGCCCCCACTCGAATATCCTGTCCCGACACTCCCTTAAACAATACCAAAAAAACGACAAGAATAAGTACCCCGGGTTTTCGCTTCATGCTATCTTTTACTCTCTCGCTTTTTAAATAAGGTCATCAAAGGTTTAACGTAGGATTCGTGTGTACCAATTTCGGCTGCATCAACTCCTGCACGTTTAAAGGTTTCTTTCAACATTCCGTTTCGCTTCAGGGCTTCTACTTTAAATGCTTTTCGCACCTCCGTATCAGCAGTGTTCACCCACGATATCTCACCTGTTTCCTCGTCTTTAACCGGAATTAATCCGAGGTTCGGGAATTCTTCCTCGTGCTTATCATAAAGTCGAACACTAATTATATCATGCTTTTTGTTGGCAATTTTTAGTTCGTCTTCAAATTTGGGGCTGATAAAATCTGAGATAACAAAAGCAGTGCAGCGTTTTTTAATCACGCTTGTAAAATACTTCAATGCTTGAGCCAAATCTGTTCCCTTATTCTCCGGTTGGAAATCAATCAATTCTCTGATAATCATTAAAATGTGACTTCTTCCTTTCTTCGGTGGGATAAACTTTTCGATCTTATCGCTAAAGAAAATAACCCCAACTTTATCGTTATTTTGAATTGCCGAAAAGGCGAGCACTGCACAAATCTCAGTTGCCAAATCTTGCTTCAACTGCTTTTGAGTGCCGAAAAGTTTTGATCCGCTTACATCCATCAACAACATAACCGTAAGCTCTCGTTCTTCGTCGAAAACTTTGACGTAAGGATGGTTAAAGCGAGCTGTAACATTCCAGTCGATGGTGCGGATTTCGTCTCCGACTTGATATTCCCTAACTTCACTAAATGCCATTCCTCGGCCTTTAAAGGCAGAATGATACTCGCCGGAGAATAAATGATTACTCATCCCACGTGTCTTTATTTCGATTTTACGAACTTTCTTTAAGAGTTCTTTTGTATCCCTTGCCATTGACGTAGCGTCAGAAGTTAAAAGTTTAAAGTAAAAAGTTAAAAACCCAACTAAAACCTATAGCTCATAGCTGATAGCTCATAGCTTTTAAGGTACTTCTACTACATTCAAAATTCCTGTAATTATATTTTCGGAGGTTATATTTTCCGCTTCGGCTTCGTAACTTAAACCGATACGATGGCGAAGCACATCATGGCAAATTGCCCTAACGTCTTCCGGTATAACATAACCTCTGCGTTTAATAAATGCGTATGCCTTGGCAGCCAAAGCTAAACTTATGCTTGCCCGCGGCGAAGCTCCGAAAGCTATCAGATTTTTATAATCCGACAATTTGTATTGCTCAGGAAAACGAGTAGCGAAAACTATATCAATGATATATTGCTCAATTTTCTCGTCCATGTAAACTTGGCGAACTACATCTCGAGCCCGAATTATCTCTTCCGTACGGATAATTGCGTTTGGTTTCAGCATTCCTTGCGGAGCCAGGTTAGCTCTAATAATTCTTTTTTCATCCTCCTTATCGGGATAGCTGATCACCACCTTGAGCATGAATCGATCAACCTGAGCCTCCGGTAAAGGATAAGTACCTTCTTGCTCAACCGGGTTTTGTGTTGCCAAAACAAGAAACGGAGAAGGGAGCGGAAATGTACTGTCGCCGATGGTTACTTGGCGCTCCTGCATCGCCTCCAGTAAAGCACTTTGAACCTTTGCAGGTGCACGGTTAATTTCATCGGCTAAAATAAAGTTCGAGAAAATAGGTCCTTTTCTAACTATAAACTCCTCTTTCTTTTGATTGTAGATCATAGTGCCGATTAAATCGGCAGGAAGCAAATCGGGAGTAAACTGGATGCGGCTGAAATCGGCTTGGATAGTTTTAGCCAGAGTATTTATTGCAAGCGTTTTTGCCAATCCGGGCACGCCTTCCAACAATATATGTCCGTTTGCAAGCAAGCCTATCAGCAATCGTTCTACCATATACTTTTGGCCGACGATTACCTTATCCATTTCCATCTTTAGCAGATCGATAAACGCGCTTTCGCGCTCTATCATTTCGTTAAGTGCTCTTATGTCGGCAGAATGAGTTCCGGTGTTTGCCGAAGCCGAAGAACCGGTTTCAATTATATTGTTAGTTTCGTCCATGCTGGTTTGATTGCAGCTGCAAACTTATAAACACGGAGGTGTATTACGAAAAAAGTTTTGGCTGTGGGTTGTTAAAATTTGTTAAATCGGAATTTTGCCCAAAGATTCTAATTAATAAGCCTTTTTTTACTTTTTAAACTTTAATTCCTTTTCTTGCAACGTTCTGTGAAGCTGAGGTAAAGAGCTCTTCCCCATACCGTGGAGGCTGAGGATTTCCTTTTCTGTGAACCCGGCGAGTTCTTCAGCAGATTTAATTCCTTTGTTTTTTATAGCCCGTCTTGCCGGTGCCGAAAGTAACGAAAGAAAGCCTTGAGTCGGCTTTCTTTCAAGTTCGCAGGCGGGACACGTGAGGCATTCGTTACCTTTGTAGTACTTATGCTCTTTTTCGCAAGTTCTTAAGTTTTTAACTGACATTGTTATACCTACTTCGCAAATTCTTCTTCGAGTATCTTTATATCAAATTTTCTCATCTGCATAAAAGCAGCAGAAACCCGTCTTACTTTTTCTTTATCAGGATGGGTCATCATCTCGCCCAGTTTTGCCGGTGTTACTTGCCAAGAAACACCGTATTTATCTTTTAGCCAACCGCAATAAGACTCCTCGCCGCGTTCCGTTAACTTGTCCCAATAATGATCTATTTCTTCTTGCGTTTCGCAGTTTACGAATAAAGAGATTGATTCATTAAATTTAAATACCGGACCGCCGTTCAGCCATAAATCGTTGTCCCTCTAAACCGAAAACCACGACCATTACCGTTCCGGCTCTTTGACGGTGATGCTCATACCCTTCTTCGGTATAATAAGAACAGATTCAATTTTTGAATTCGAGAAAACGGAGGTATAAAAAGTTGCAGCTTCTTCTGCTTGATTATCGAACCAAAAACAGTTATTAATTCTTTGTTTTACAGGCATAACTTTGGATTTTATACTCTAAAGTTAGGATTAGTAAGTGATTCAAAAGAAGGGCAAAAACGGCAATTTGGGGGCTGATTGCGAAGGAGCTAAAGTAGGAATTAAAAAGTTTAAGCGGATTAGGGATGTTGATTGGAACTGAGCCGGCTAATTTGAGCAGTTGCAATATCACTGAAAACGCGATTCTGAAAAAATATTCTTAGCACTTTATCACTACACACCTCTATCGAAACAAAATTGCCCGAAGTTATATCACCCGAATTTCCCCAAGCGTGGCAAATCTTCGCTTTACGCCTGATAATTCCGGCGAGTTCGTTTCCGGCACCCGGATAATAAGGCGCGTCAAACCAGGAGAAATCCTTCCCGTAACCATACTGCTCGCTTAGGCTGTATTTCAAGGCATTAAAGGTTTTGATAAAATTGGTATCGTTAATCGCAAACTCAATAACACCTTTGTATAACCGGTCGTTAATAAAGCAAAAAGAAGCCCGTTCACTTGATATTTGATCCAGCTTGAAGTTCTTTAACTCTATTTCTTCACGCTCCGGATAAAATGCGGAAGAATGAGCTCCGAAAAGTGTTGCAACCGTTAGAGCCTCTTCTTTACACACACCGAATTTTATTCCCAAAAAAGATTCTACTTGCATCTTTTGGGCAAACGAAAACAAAGGAATAAAAAACGCCAAACATAGAATTCTTTTCATAGCAGATAGATTGATACCTTTTTCGAATTGGGAAAACGAAAAGAAGCAATACAAAAATAACCTGCATAGATGGCGTTACTAACCTCATAAAGAGCGAAATCAATCGCGTTAACATTCGCACCGTGAAATGAAATTCTCTAAAGAGTGCATAGATTTTTACCAAGGTCCCGAAACAAAAAAACACCTCTTAAAAAATTTAAGAGGTGTTTGGTGTAAGAAACGGCTTAAAAAACTAAGCTGACTCGTTCAATTCATCTAAATCAGACCCTTTGTTGGGGTCTTCATCTGCGGCGAATAATCTATCCACTTCGTCTTCGTCTAAATCACTATCCGGATCTTCCATTATGTTGCTTTCATCATCAAGGATATCTTCCTCGCCGTCGGATAATCCTTCTGAATTGTCATCATCATCATAACCTAAATCTTCTTCATTAAGTTCATTAGGCCCTGTCAAGGAAGGACTATCTAATTCTCCTAACTCTTCTTCTTCATTAAATTTCATAGAAGTATGTTTTTAATTATAACAGCGATTAAGTAAATATGTGTTGTATTTGGGTTCATTTGACTTTTAAATTTCCTATTACCAAAGCACTTCAATAACAAGCTCAGCGATAAGAAAAGTCACACCTGAAATTATAAATGTGATTTATTAAGAGAATTAGATTTTTTGGGTATCTAAAATTTAAACTAATACTAACCAAGCAACAATTCGAAACCTTTCCGCCCGGTTGGGTCTTTTTTATTCCGTTCTTAAAAACTATTGCAGCCCGATACGTATTTTCGCGATGTATGAATGAAGCAAGAGAAATAAAGCGCTTTCTATTCGGTGTGTATTTTTCTGACGGCCTGCGCATTACCCTTGGAGTTCTTCTCCCTTCGCTTGTTCTTGCTCAATTCGGTTTACTTATGGAGGGGATTACCGTTTCTCTCGGGGCATTTGCCGTAAGTATTGCCGACACCCCGGGCCCGCCCCTGCATAAACGAAACGCAATGCTTATCAGCATGCTTCTAATTGCCTTTACGGCACTTATTACCGGCTTTATTAATACCCAATATTTTTTTATGATGATTGGCATTGCCGGCTTTTGCTTCTTTTTTTCGATGCTCACGGTGTATGGTGAACGGGCTTCCAATATCGGTACTGCCTGCCTTCTTGTGATGGTTCTAAGTATCGATAAAAAATTGGATGTAAACGAAAATTTGGTTTACGCGGCAAGTTTGGTTTCGGGCGGCCTTTGGTATTTTTTATTAAGCACCGGTGTTCTCAAAATCAGGCCGTATCGAATGGCGCAGCAAGTACTCGGAAATTGTATAAATGACGTAGCTGCCTTTTTGAAAATCAAGAGTGATTTTTACGATCTGAATGAGGATTACGATTCTACTTACAAAAAGCTGTTAAACCAACAGATAACAGTAAACCAAAATCTCGACTCGGTTAGAGAGATTCTTTTTAAAACACAACAAATTGTTAAAGAATCAACTCCTACAGGACGGCGCTTGGTATTAATTTTTATTGACGTAGTTGACTTGTACGAGCAAACCATGGCTACTCATTACGATTATCAAAAGATTCGTGAATCGTTCAAAACCGGAAACTCCCTATATTCTTTTAAAACCACACTTGTAAAAATAGCCGAGGAACTCGAAAATATGAGTTACTACATAACAGGAAATGAAAATCCGAGACAGCTTCACAATTTCAGTGCAGACTTGGAGCAGTTAAAATATGCCGTTGATAAAGTTGAGATGGGATATAGAGTCAACAACTTAGTTCTTAAAAAAATACTTGTCAATATTCGAAACATCGTTAACAGGATTCAAAAAGTTTACAATTATTTCGAAAAAGATTCAATCGAGCCCCAACAACTTAAGAATATTGATGTCGATCAATTTGTATCGCACCAAGATTATGAGATTAAGGTTTTTAAAGAAAACCTTTCGTACAGCTCGGCCATCTTCCGGCATTCCGCCAGAGTCACTGTTGTGTGCCTCATCGGGTACCTTATCTCGATTTTTTTGCCTTTCGGCCACCACAGTTATTGGATTCTATTAACAATTTTAGTGATCCTGAAGCCGGGATTTAGTTTGACAAAGCAGCGAAACATTCAGCGCATTGTCGGAACATTTGCCGGTGGAATTATCGGGGCCCTGATTGTATTTTATATAAAAGATGAAATAGGCAGATTTTCTTTCCTTTTGTTTTTCATGATCGGAACTTATAGCTTTTTGCGCCAGAACTACATCGTGGGTGTGTTGTTTATGACTCCTTACATTATCATCCTTTTCAGCTTTTTGGGTTTAGGCGGAATAGGCATTGCAGAAGAACGAATTTTTGATACGATGGTGGGATCGGTAATTGCTTTTACGGCGAGCTACTATGTTTTTCCGGCTTGGGAGTATAAGCACATCAAGGGATTTATGCAAAGTACTCTCGTAGCCAACTACGACTACCTGTTGCAGGCAGCCTATAAATTAAGCGGTAAACCTCCAAACATTACGGAATATAAATTAGCAAGAAAAGAAGTTTACATAAGCTCGGCGAACTTGGCCTCTGCTTTTCAAAGAATGCTTTCTGAGCCTAAAAGCAAGCAGAAAGAGGTTAAAGACATCCATAAATTTGTGGTGCTTAATCACATGCTTTCTTCCTATACCGCCACTTTGCTTGCAAACTTGGGACACAAAGAAATTCAAACACAAAGTACCGACTTAGTAAAAATCGCAAAAAAAGCTCTTTTTCAATTAGCGGAAGCTGCCCAAAAATTAACGGGAGAAAAACAACTTGCACTTAAAGAAATCAATTTACAGGCGGCGGAAGTCGAATTTATTAAGGAGAACCGGGACGCAAAATTTATTAGCGAGGAACTCGATTTCGTATTGCAAACATGCAACGATATAAATAAAATTAGCCGCTCAATAAAGCTTTAACCTTTTTTTTCGTCGCCTATTGAATTCTCTCCAACTCCGGCATAGTGAAAGGCTTTTCTCTACCTTTATACTTTTTCCGAACTGCCGTTACATCTTCTTTAATAATTTTCTCTGCTTGGTTATTCCAAGAATTTCCGATGAAGTTTAGCAATTGAGCAATGGCCTCATCAGAAAATTCATCGCTTCCGCCAATTCCCGGCATATCGCCGGTAATCTCCGGCGCTTTATAAACTTTTCCGGCAACTTTTATCGGACCGGTTAACCCGAACAAAACAATTGGGATTAACCGATTTTTATCATCTTTTACCCATTCCGACTGATTTAAAGGCGGTGCAAGAGATTTAATCCCGTTGCCGTCGGCCCCGTGACAGGTTTGACAGGTCGATTTAAAAATAGCAGCTCCTTTCGGGAAATTCTTTTCAGCGGCCTTAGAATTATTTGCTGCATTATTTATATCGGCAATTACTCCTGCTAAATTTCTATTGAAAACATAGGCAGTATCAGAATTGATCGAAACAAATTCCTTTTTAAATTGCCGCTCTTTACCCTTCAAATTAGCGATTACAGCATCGGCAACAAAGCGATTATTTCCGGTTTCTTCAGCTAAAGCGAGCAACAGGTCAACGGACACTTTTTTATCAAACTTTTCTAAAGTATGGCCTAAAAAGCCTATGTAAGGTAATGTCGCAGGATCCTTGAGCTGCAATTCTCGTTTCAGCATCGAAATTACCCGGGGAGAATTTTTGCAGGTTACTACAGAAGGAATTACACTCAAAGCCTGAACTCGAATATGCGCTTCATTTGTATTTAACAGAGATAGAACGTCGTTCAAATTTAATACGCCCAATCCTTCCAACGTCCATAAGGCATGACTAACAGTTACCGGATTCTTTGAGGCCTTAAGGTATCGCCGTAATGCCGGTACTGCCTCAAACCGCTTTCCGGCAATTAACTCCTGTTGCGCCTTATCACGAATATAACCGTTAGGATGTTTAAGAAGCTTAACAAGTTTTGCCGGATTTTCGGGAATAACGGTTATAACCGGTTTTTTCCCTATCGGGACTGCCTTATAAATGCGCCCGTAGTTAAGCGGTTGGGTAAGATCTCTTTTCTTTATTTCATTTTTAAGATAACCGGTGAGATAAGTTTTATGCTGAATTATTCCGCGGTACATATCTACAACGTACAAAGCACCGTCGGGTCCGTTATATAAACTTACCGGCCGGAAACGTTCATCTGTACTTGCGATAAATTCCTTTCCTTCATAGGCTTGCCTGCCCGTTACGGAAGTAACTTTATCTTCTAAAACATCTCTCTTTATTAAGTTAGCCGAAGGCTCCGGAACAAATGCGTTCATTTTAAACTTAGGGCCGAATAAATCTCCCCGGTAAATTAGAGGCGAGCCGGCTGCCGTAAAGTTTACTAGCTTTTTGTTTTTATCCAGCATCCCTTCTACATAACCGCGGTTAATGCCGGGAGTAGGGCGGATAGGATAAACCCGATTATCGGGAACAACAGCTTCGTTAAAACCGGAAACATTTTTTTGATTCGAATTCCAAGCGCCAAAACCGGGACTGAAATAATCACCGATTACATTAGCCGAGTTATGATTGTAATACAACCGTCCGTAATCATCTTGAGTAATTCCCCATTGCCCGCGAAAATGAGTTTGTTCCTTTATCCATTTATCACCTTTTTTGCGATAGCGCTTGTCGAATTTAGCACTGTAGATCCAATTATCTAAAGCTTTTAAAAGCCCATTGGGGTTATGTTCTACATTTCCTTCAACAGTATATTTATCATCAACCAAAGTTCTTCTTCCGGGCTTATCGTTCTTGATTTCGTAAAACCAAAGGTTTGGCGTTTCTGCTACTAAAATTCCGTTTTCTAATAACCGGATTGATCGAGGTAAATGCAAAGAATCGAGAAAGACCTTCCGAGTATCAGCTGTCCCATCCCGGTTTTTATCTTCAAGAATAACTATTTTTCCGTTAGGTATATCTTCGCCTGTTCCCAAACTATCCGGCATATAGCCGGGCATTTCTACCACCCACATTCTTCCCTTGTTGTCAAAATCCATAAAGACGGGTGTGTTAACCAAGGGTTCGGCAGCAACAAGTTTAACTTCGAACCCTTTTTCCACCTCCATCTTTTTTATAGACTCTAAAGGTGTTAAAACCGGTGATGAGTCTAAAGAAATTGTATCCTTGGACTCCGAATTTTCCCTATGGGAGAAGCCGGCGACCGAGAAATTGCGTGTTTGAAAAAAGAATAAAATCGAAATTATAAAAATTATCTCCCGCACTTTTCCCGATAACTTATTTCAGTTCTTTAATTTTTATACTTCTATAACTAACTGCGTTCCCGTGGTCTTGCAGCAAAATATACCCCTCGGGCGCTTCTCCGAAGTTCTTCCAATCCTTATACTTACTGATTGCAACTAGATCGCGAAACTCTTTAGAACCTCGTACATACTCAACTACCTTAATCCCGTTAAGGTAATGCTCCACGCGATTATCGGGATAAACAACAACTCTACCTGTATTCCATTCACCGAGCGGGCGCACAAAACGATCCTGCCTTTTTGCAGTAATCAGATCGTATAAAGATGATAAGGTACGATTGCCGTCTCTTCCCATTTTTGCATCCGGATGCAGCTTATCATCTAAAACCTGGTATTCAAGCCCGATTGCCGATCCTTGATTGTTCTCGCTCAGCGTTACAAAATATTTTACTCCGCTATTAGCACCGGGAGTAAGTCTAAACTGAAAGGACAAATCAAAAGCAGTGTATTTTTTCTCGCTGACGATGTCCCCGCCATTTGCGGATTCTTTTCCTTCTGATGCAATTACAGATAAGGTTCCGTCTTTAATTTCCCATCCGCCTGTCGGGAAGCTTTTTTTGTAAGCGCCTAGCCACCCTTTCGAGCTTTTGCCGTCGAACAACAGTTGCCAGCCGCTTTTCTTTTCATAGTCTGATAATGTATTCGGATCAGTATTTACCACGTAAACATCCGAAGGAAAAGATTCAGGTTTTAAACCAGTTGTTTTTATTATGATATTTTTAAAATATACGTGCTTATTCGCCTGCTCTTGCTTGTCGATACCGTGAACCTGCAGGCCGATAAATCCTTTTTGATCAATGGTATCCACTACATAAGCAGCCGGAATATTGTTTATCCAAGTCTTCATTTCGTTGCCTATACATTCGATTTTTATATGATTGTATTTGCCAACCTTAAATGCATCCTGAGCCTTGGCATTTAGCGAAAGCGGATAGAGCCAGTCTCTTCTTCCTTCGTCATAAATACCTCCGGCCCATTTTCTTTCTGAAGGATCAATTTCTAGCTGCCTGCCATAAACTTTTCCGTTTCCGTTGTGTCCTTTCGGATCAAAGTGGCTTCTGGTTTGAATCCCTGAATTACTTACCGAACTTTCTATTTTAACGTCTAATTCAAGAACAAAATCGCCATATTCTTTTTCGGTAACCAAAAACGTATTGCCGGAATTCAATACCGTTGTACCTACTATTGCACCGTTTTCTACTTTGTAATCGGCTTTTCCGGCAAGTTTTTTCCAACCGGTTAAGGTTTTCCCGTCAAACAATTTACCGGAACCCGAGGGTTTAGTTTGTGCGACTGCAGAAAAAGACCCTGCTGAAGCAGCCAAAATTCCGGCAGCGATCAAACTCATATTTATGTTCTTCATATTCATTATTTTAGATTTCAACTTGTTTCATTTTAGGAGTAAGAAGGTGCATAATGAACCAAGCCAGCAAATACGCACATCCTGAAATAGTAAAGAGAATATTATAACCGGGAGTCATGTTTCCCAATGCTTTGTAATGATCCAGTAACCAGCCGATAAACAAAGGAAAAAGTGTTGCTCCAAACGAGCCTGCCATCCCCCCAAGCCCTACTACCGAACTTACAGCTTTCTTTGGAAACATATCACTTACAGTAGTAAAAATATTGGCGCTCCAAGCTTGGTGCGCTCCCGCGGCAAGGCTGATCAGCCCTACGGCAACCCAAATGTTTTCAGCATATCTTGCCAGCATTATAGGCGTAACACATAAAGCGATTATCAACATCGCTGTTTTGCGGGCTTTAAAAACAGGCCATCCTTTTTTAATAAAATAAGACGAAAGATAACCTCCGCCGATACTTCCAACAGTTGTTGCGGTATAAACAATAATTAACGGAATACTAGGTTTCTTTAAATCTATATTGAATGTTGTACTAAAATACGAAGGCAACCAAAATAAAAAGAAATACCAGATAGGATCTGAGAGAAACTTACCTAAAATAAACGCCCATGTTTGTTTGAGTTTAAGTAAGACTCCCCAAGAGACCGGTGCATTAACAATCTCAACTTTATCTCCGTCGCTGTGGATATAGTTATACTCTTCTTCAGACAACCTCTTCTGCCTCGAGGGAACCTCGTAATATATCCACCAAAAAATTAACCAAAAAAAACCAATCGCACCGGTAATAATAAAGGAGGCTTGCCAACCGAAGGCAGCAAGAATCAGGGGAACAATAATCGGGGCAACAACGGGCCCTACGTTAGCCCCCGAATTAAAAAGCCCGGTTGCAAAAGCACGTTCTTTTTTAGGGAACCATTCGGCCACCGCCTTAATTGCTGCCGGAAAGTTGCCGGCTTCACTTATACCCAACAAGCCTCTGGCTCCTGCAAATCCCAAGGTTCCTTTAGCGAAAGCGTGTATCATTGCAGCGAAACTCCATAAAATAACGGAGATCGAATACCCTACCTTTGTTCCTATCCTATCAATAATTTTCCCGAAAAGAAGTAAGCCGACAGCGTATGATAAATTAAAGGCCATCACAATGTGCGCATAGTCGCTCTCCGTCCAACTAAAGTCTTTTTCTAATATCGGCTTTAATAAACCAAGAATTTGGCGATCGAGATAATTAATGGTAGTAGCGGCAAATAACAGCACACAAACAATCCAGCGATAATTACCGGCTTTAGGTTTATTCATGTTAATCGGGTTATATTAAAGTAGGTTTTGGCATTATAATAACAAATGTCTTGAATCATTTTCCCTATCCAATCTATATCTGCCGGTATTAATCCTTTTTCGATGTCTTCAGCAAAAATATTACAAAGCAAACGCCTGAAGTACTCATGCCTCGAATAGGATAAAAAGCTTCTGGAATCGGTAAGCATGCCGATAAAGCAACTTATGAGACCCAAATTAGAAAGTGTATTTATTTGTTCTTTCATTCCGTCGAGCTGATCCAAGAACCACCAAGCCGAGCCGAATTGAATTTTTCCTTTTATACCTTCTCCTTGAAAATTGCCGGTCATAGAGGCAAAAACTGCATTGTATGCCGGGTTAAGGTTGTAAATTATTGTTTTAGGAAGTGTGTCTTCTTTATCAAGATGATTAAAGAACGCTGCCATGGATGCTGCTTGAACCTCGTCGCTTATGGAATCGAATCCGGTATCGGCGCCAATCAAATTCTGCATTCGGGAGTTGTTACTTCTTTGTGCACCTAAGTGGAATTGCTGTACCCAACCCTTTTGCCGGTACATTTTACATAACTCAAGCAACACAAAGGCGCTAAAGCTTTCTTTTATTCCGGCAGCTCCGGCATCACCGCCGGCAAGAACTTTTTTGAATCCCGCTTCTATTTGCGAATAATTGAAGCTAGGATAAGGAATAGAACTCAGCCCATGATCAGAAATGCGACAACCGGCTTCATTAAAATACTCTACCCTGTTTTTTAGAGCGTCTAAAAGGGAACTTAAATCTGTGATTTCAATTTTAGCAACTTCAGCCAGCGACTGCACGTACCGTCTATATTGGTCCCCTCCCGAAATATTTAAAACCCTATCGGGACGAAATGAAGGCCATACTTTTACTTCAAATCGCGATGTGGCGATTTGTTTGTGATGTACGAGAGTATCGGCGGGATCGTCCGTAGTACCCACCATTTCTACCTTAAAGTGAGTAAGCAAAGCTTGAGGAGTAAAACCCGGCTCCTTCAGTAACTCATTGCAGCTGTCATAAATATTCTTTCCGGTTTTTTCCGACAGTAACTCCCTAATTCCAAACGGATCTTTAAGTTCCATATGGGTCCAGTGATACAAAGGATTACGAATGGTGTACGGCACAGCCTCGGCCCATTTCAAAAACTTCTCCTCGTCGGAAGCATTGCCGGTAATGTATTTTTCTTCTACTCCTAATGTTCTTAACGCTCTCCATTTATAGTGATCGCCACCGAGCCATAAGTCTGTTATATTTTTAAAATTCTTGTTTTGAGCAATAGCTGCGGGAGGTAAATGATTATGGTAGTCAATTATCGGAAGGTCTTTTGCAAAATCGTGATAAAGTCGTTTTGCAGTCCCGGATTGTAGCAGGAAATCTTCTGTTAGAAAATTAGTCATGAAATAAGGATCTGTGTATTCCCAATTCCAACCCTCTTAATTCTGCCAAACCACGCAGGCGACCGATTGCCGAGTAACCGGGATTGGTCACCTTATTTAAATCATCAAGCATTTGATGCCCGTGGTCAGGTCGAAAAGGAATCGGTTCTTCCCTTTCGCGGTTTATTGTCACTAATTCTTTCATTACGCCATACATATCAACATCGCCGTCTAAATGATCAGTCTCGTAAAAGCTTCCTCGTTCATCTTTTTTCACATTCCGCAAGTGGGCGAAATATATCCGGTCTCCTATCGCTTTTATAATTTCAACAGAGTTATTAAATTTTCCTGCGCCCAAAGATCCGGTACAAAAGCAAATACCGTTTGATTTTGCCGGAACTGCCTGTGCTAAATACTCCAAATCTGCCCTCGTACTTACCACTCTGGGTAAACCTAAAATCGGATAAGGCGGATCGTCCGGATGAATGGTAAGTTTAATTCCTTCCTCTTCGCAAATCGGAGTAATTTCTTCTAAAAAACGAACCAGATTTTTACGCAAGCCTTCTTCCCCGATTTGTTTGTAATGTTGGATACTTTGCAGAAGTTGTTCAACAGTTATGTTTCCCTCTTGCGGTATTCCCATCAAAATATTTTTACTGAGATCCTCCAACTCCCGGGCGGAATACGTCGCAAATCGATTTTCGGCAAGTGCTATAATATCTTCGGAATAATCTTTCGCAGCACCTTCGCGTTTTAGAATATTTACATCGAAAACAGCAAGATCTATCCAATCAAACATCAAAGCTTTAGATCCGTCGGCAACGATATAATCCAGCTTTGTACGGGTCCAATCAAGTACCGGCATAAAATTATAACAGATTATTTTTATACCGCAAGCTGCAAGGTTCTTTAGGGTAGTTTTATAATTAGACAAGTATTTGTGTGCATCAGCCGTTCCTGTTTTAATTGCTTCGTGCACCGGAACACTTTCCACTACAACCCAGTTCAATCCTTCGCTTTCTATGATGCCTTTTCTTTTTTCAATTTCTTCTACGGGCCAAACTTCCCCGTGAGGAATATGATGAAGTGCTGTAACAATACCGCTTGCCCCGGCTTGTTTAACGTCTTGCAAAGAAACCGGATCCGTGGGTCCGTACCATCGCCAACTTTGTAATAGCATCATTTTAATTCTTCTGAAAACGTTTGCAGACTTTGATAAATACTTATCCGGTTAACACTTAGATTAAAAAAAGACTTGGTTTATGGCTGTGAATTTATTAAATGATTTTAAAACCCGGTAAATAAAATTACACTTTTAAAGTCGAGCTTCTCACTGTCAAATCAATAAGAGTTGTAACCGAAATGAAATTCTTACCCGATTTTATCTTTAGCTTTATAATACCCATCGTCAGTCCGGCAGCTTACCGCCCTACCTTGAGCAGTTCCTCGAATTAAAAAACTTGCTAATCAGTGCTGTCGGTGAATATTGGCTTTGGCAGGCGGAGTATATCAATGAAAGCGGCACAACTATAAGCAGGATCTATACTGAAATTTTTGAAGTGAGTGATTACAACAGGACCGGTTGGCCTTCTATAATCTCCTTTCTTAAACCGCGGATTATCGCAGTAGACGCTTTTTGGAATGATGTTAAACCCGTGTTTATTTCTCTCAGGTAAAATACTTAAGGGACTATTTTTCTTTTATATATAAATATCGGAAAGAGGCAGAATCAATAGTCATAACCTGACTTTCCGACCCACTATCTCTAAAGGCTGCCTTAACAATTGCCGTTTTTCGCGGAGTCACTTTTCCTCCCGAAGAGTGAGTATGAAAAACGTAATATAGGTCTCCCTTTATGTTCTTAGTGAAATCGCCGTGTCCCGGTCCGTTTATGTTGACGTTTTTTCGATTTAAAATCGGGTTTCCCGAAAACTTTTTCCATGGGCCTAAAGGATTATCTGAAACTGCATAACCTACCGCATAATCTATATTTCTGAAATCGTTGGCTGAATAAAAAAGGTAGTAAAGCTTTTTGTACTTTAAAACAGTGGGGCCTTCCGTTACCGGCCACTCTGATTTGCCGTATTTTCCCACCCTAACTCACCCGAGATACATTCTATTTCCGTGCCCGGGATTACATCCGATAAATCGTCTTTTAATTTAGAAACATAAATTCGGTTGCCATTATTTAACTCTACATGATATAAATATTTGCTGCCGTCATCATCTATAAAAACATAAGGATCAATTTGCTTGTGTTTTCCGGAGACTTTAGTAATAACAGTTTGCTTAAACGGGCCTAAGGGACTTTTACTTTTTGCTATCGCGATATTTTCATCGGCCGTATAAGCCATGTAATACATTTTCTTGTATTTAAAAATCTGAGGCGCCCAAAAACCTCCTGTGCCGTAAGAGTTGCCTTTTGTTAATGCCAAACCATCTTTAGTCTTTCCGGGTATTTTCCAGTCTGTAAGGTTTTTTGAAGTATAAACCGGAAATCCTGAAGCTGACCCGGTTCCGTATAAATAGTACTCCCCTTTATCGTAGAATATGGTCGGGTCGGCTAATTCTATAGTGTCCTTTTGCGAAACAATACCGGAACTCTGAGCATAACATTCTGATAAAGATCCAGTTAAAAGAAATAGCATTACATTGATACTAAATGTATTCATCATAAGTGCAAAAGCTTTAGCAATAGCTAATTAGTTTATATACGATATATCCAAACACTTCATGAATTAGCCGAGTCCATAACGACAACCCATCTGCCGAAGGAATGATAAGTGTATCCGGCGTAAATTTCCTGTCTCCCGTGTAATAATCTACAGGAAAAATGTCAGTTTTAACCCCTGCTTTATCAAAACAGCCTTTTGCTCTTCGCATATGAAAGGCAGAAGTTATCAATAAAAATTTTCCGCTTAACCGATTCTTTTGAATGGTTACTTTAGTGAAAAAAGCGTTTTCTCTTGTATTGCGAGATTTGTCTTCTATAATCAGATCACTTGCATTCACTCCGCAATACAAAAATGCCCTCTTAAGATCGGCCGCTTCTGTAGCTACTCTTTTTGTTATTGATCCCGAACCTCCGGTTACCAATATTTTACTAATTTTCCCTGCTTTATATAGCTGAACGGCATGCAGTAAACGGTCTGCTCCTTTGTCGAAGAAAGTTCTGTCTTGATAGGCACTTTTTTGTTTAGTAACACCTGTTAATACAATTCCGGTTTCATAGTCGGAAAGCGCCGAAATATTAACAGGTTCCTTTTCCCATAGTGCCATTGCTTCTCTTGCAATAAATTCATTTCCAAAAAAGAAAAGCAAGATGATTCCCACACTTAAAAGTTTTTTTTGATGTTTTCCCTTTTTTAAGAAGAGGGCACCGAAAAACATAATAAATATCCATAGATACGGCATCAATATATATTGAAGTATTTTCGAGAGAATAAAAAACATATAAATAATTTAGGGAGCTAATTTTAAAAAAATTAAAACAAGGTGCATGTATAATTGCTATAATAAGTAAGACGCTGTAGCGTTTCTCTCAGAACTTCCGTAATAACCTAATTACCGCATTTTATTTTAACTAAAGACTAAACATGTAATTTATGAATTATTTCAATAACAGAATAAAACTGATATTAACCGGCATTACCTTACTTACTTCAGTCGCGACGATTTCCGGATGCTTAAAAAAGCAAGATAATATAGAACCTACGCCGATCGCTGTTGCTTATTTAATAAATGCGGCTCCAAAAAGTGACTCAGTAAAATATTACGTCAACAATAAAATTGCTAACGATGTTGATGAGCTCAAACGTATAAAGATATTAAGGTACACAAGTAAAACTCAAAATTTCGGTTTGACTGAAGGGAGTCACGAACTCTCGCTGAGTAAGTATAATGATACTACTAAATATATAAGAAAATCTTTTTCTTTTTTGAGGGATAAATTTTACACAATTTTTGTTGTTCCCACAGAAACGTCAGTCGAATTCATTCAAAGAGAAGAATTTACCTCAGTACCGAGCGCAGGAAGAATGAAGATTAGGTTTGCGAATTTTTTATACGGTTCACCTAACCTCAACCTTCATATAAAAAATGTGGGAAACGCTTTTCAGGATGTGGAGTTTAAAGAGGTTACTTCTTTTATAGAACTTACTCCAAACAATCTAAATTTTCAAATCAAGAATTCCACAGACACTACTCAGATAAAACTTGATCAAACTATGGGAACGTTTGAAGCCGGAAAATCCTACACTATAATTACCGGGGGAAACTGGAACACAAGCTCCGGAGTTGCCATTCCTGCTATGTGGAAAATAATTTATTAAACTTCTCGATATATAAGCAAAGCCCCTCACCTTTCGATGAGGGGCTTTGCTTTGATTAAAACAAATTCCGCATTTCAAAAGTAATTACTATTTTCTACATTTATTACTTAAGAAAATTTGTAACGACAATGTTATAATTTATTTAACACCTCTTTAAATTGATTACTTACTAAAATAAAATTAATTGTAGTACTTAAATCACTACCTCTCTTAGGCACCAATGAGTCATCTATATGGCCCGGTTAAGTTTAAACTAAATTTCGCAGCCGAACGAAAAGACCCTGAAAGATTATTTGGATACACTAAATTCTATCGTCTGACCTAGGCGAAAATTGAAGCCTAATTCAACATTTCAAGTTCATTTATGGTTATAATACAATTAACCGGTCAAAAAAACGTATATATTTAACGACTGAACTTTATGAAAACATGGAGGAGTTACAATTCAAGATAGGCCCTTTTACTATAAAAGCCGGAAAAACCGAACCCCGAAATAATAATATACCAAGTAAATTTATCAATACATTTAATGAAAAGCTTAGCTCTGTACAGCCACTTGTATACAATTTAACTATCAATGGAAACGGACGTTTTTACTATTCGCCGGGATTAAACTTTGTTGCCATATATTTTTTAGGCGAATTTCACATTGCCGACCAACTCACTCCTTACCTAACCGACTTGAAAAACGCGATAGAAACCCTGTCCTGAACTTCTGCTCTAATTAACCGGAGTTTCGTAGCTTTGCGGCGTGATCGCGATTAACGACTTAACCTTTGAGATAGGTGCAAGAGCACTGTACGACGAAGCCAACTGGCACATTAAACCTGGAGAAAAAACAGGACTTATAGGTGCAAACGGCACCGGGAAAACTACTCTTCTGAAACTTATTGTAGGACAATATACTCCAACATCAGGATCAATATCGAAAGCAAAAGAATTAAAGATCGGCTATTTAAACCAAGATTTACTTTCTTATCAGTCAGATAAAAGTATTTTGCATGTGGCGATGGAGGCCTTTGAAAGGCAAAATCAATTGCATACAGAAATAGAGATTTTGCTTAAGAAGCTCGAAACAGATCATTCGGAGGATGTATTACATAAACTAAGCGATAAACAGCATGAGTTCGAAGCATTAGACGGATACAGCATAGAATATAGAGCTCATGAAATTTTAGCAGGGTTGGGTTTTAGCGACGACGATCAACAGCGCTCTTTAGGTGAATTCTCCGGGGGGTGGCGAATGAGAGTAATGCTTGCTAAAATTTTACTTCAAGCCCCGGATATTCTACTTCTTGATGAACCTACAAACCACCTGGATCTTCCTTCAATTAAATGGCTCGAAACTTATTTACAAGCTTTTGAAGGCGCGATAGTTATTGTTTCGCACGACCGTTATTTCCTAGACAGGGTTGTAAACAGGATCGTCGAGTGCCGCAAGGGGAAGTTGACGGTTTATGCCGGAAATTACAGCTTTTATTTGGAAGAGAAATCTCTAAGAGAAGAGATTCAAGGCAATCAATTTAAAAACCAACAAGCAAAAATACGGCAAGAAGAACGTTTAATTGAACGCTTCAGAGCAAAAGCGAGTAAAGCAAAGATGGCTCAATCGCGGATTAAGGCACTTGAGCGCATGGAACGAGTAGACGATGTGGATGATGAAAATCCAACCGTAAATTTCAGTTTCAAATTCAGCAAACAATCCGGCAGACATGTGGTAAGGTTAGAACACCTGCATAAGTCTTATCCCGGGGTCCCTATTCTTGATCAGGCGGTGGGGACGATCGAAAAGGGCGACAAGATTGCATTAATCGGCGCTAACGGAAGGGGTAAATCTACTTTACTTAGAATTATTGCAGGCGCCGATAAAAATTACACCGGGCTATGCGAAAAGGGTCACAACGTTACTCAAACCTTTTTTGCTCAGCATCAGCTCGAAGCCTTGCATCTGGAAAGTGAAATCATTCGCGAGTTACAAGCCTTTGCTCCTAAACATACCGAAACAGAATTACGATCTATCTTGGGATGTTTTCTTTTTACGGGCGATGATGTTTTTAAGAAAATTAAGGTTTTATCAGGAGGAGAAAAATCTAGGGTTGCCTTGGCAAAGGCACTTACCGCAGATGCAAACTTTTTGATATTAGATGAACCTACAAACCATTTAGATATTCAATCAGTCAATATCCTTATACAGGCTTTACAGCAATTTGAAGGCACTTTTATCGTCGTTTCTCACGACAGATATTTGCTTGATAACATTGCCAATAAAATTTGGTTCATTGAAGATCAAAAGATAAAAGAATATCCCGGAACCTATGCGGAATACGAAGATTGGTCAGCAAAAAGGCCCGTAATTAATACTCCAAGAATTTCTGTAGCCGTTCCTAAAAAAGAAGAAAAAGTTGTTGAAGTGAAAGTTGTTGCTGATGACAGAAATAAGCAGTTAAAAAAATTGAATGCTGATCTTGAACAAATGGAGGAAAAAATTACTTTACTTGAAAAAGAAGTAAAAACTGCTGAAGCCGAACTTGCCGACGAAACTATTTACAATGACAAAATTAAGGTTGAAGTTGCAAATACTCGGTATAACAAAGCAACAACAGCACTCGAAAAAGTTCAAACAGAATGGGAAAACCTCGCCGGGAAAATTTTAGAGCTTGAGGCTTGATAGTGAACGCTTTACTTAAAATGCTTTTTCTTTTCCTGATAGGATCTCCCTTGATACTACTCGCTCAGGAAAAAAATTTCGTTTACGAAGATCGAACGTATATCCCTGAAATTAAAACCGTACAATTTTATAATCAAGTAAAAGAACAATCGCTCCCCGTAATTACTATGGGAACTAACGATGAAGTAATTTTAGAATTTGATGATCTTCGTGCAGGCAGCAAGTATTTTTCCTATACGTTGGAGCATTGCGATGCAGAATGGAATAGCAGTCGCCTCTCGCCCATCGAATATTTAGACGGGTTCACCGAAGATCGAATAACTGATTATCGATATTCATTTAACACGTTTCAGAAATACACACATTACGAACTTCATTTTCCTAACCTCAGCATTAAACCTAAAATATCGGGAAATTACCTTTTAAAAGTTTACGAAGACGGGGATCAGTCCAAGCCGGTTTTAAGTAGAAAACTTTACGTTTTAACGCAAGCAGCAACGATAGGAGTCGAATTAACCGTAGGTTCTGACGTGTCGCGACGAGACAAGCAGCAAAAGTTGAACATAGTAATTAATCCGGCGCAGCTCCGCATACAAAATCCTTTTCTTGATATCAGGACTGTTGTTATGCAAAACACTTGTTCTTCTACCGAACAAATTTTATCTCGACCTACTTTTGTGCGCCAAAACGGATTGATTTATAATGATTTTAAAATTCTAAATTTTGCCGGGGGAAACGAGTTTAGGAAAGTTGATCTGCGAAGCTTAAGACTTCAGTCTGAGAAAGTATCTCGTATCGATAAGGAATCTTCAAATAAAGTGTATCTTATAGCTGACCCGGACTTAAGTCGCAATGCCTACTCATTTACTTACGATGAAGACGGGTCGTTTTTTATTAGAAATCAAGACGGACGCGACAGTCGCACAGAAGCTGATTATGCTAACGTGTTTTTTACATTAAATTCTTCCCCGCCTAATTCTTCGGGTAATGCGTATATCGTCGGTCGGTTTAATAATTATCGATTAACCGATGAAAATAAGCTCGATTATGATGAAAGCCGGAGACAATTTTACGGATCATTGTTTTTAAAGCAAGGTCTTTACGACTATAATTATGTGTGGGTAGAAAAGAATAAAATTCCTGATTTTACCGCTTTTAACGGCTCTCATTTCGAATCAGGTAATACCTATCAAGTTTTCGTTTATTATAAAAATCCCGGCGCCCGTTGGGAGGAGCTGGTGGGCATTGCCGAAATTAATACCAAACGAAAATAACCCTTCCGCCGTTTTTATGCTAACTTTTTTCTATCCTCTCCTGAATTTAAAATAACTTTAACTTAATTTTTTGTTAATGTTGGGATAAAAAATACCGGTTATTTTCTACCTTCGCACTCAAAAACACCGATTTACGCAATATGCAGTCTGAAAAATACAAAACCCAAAGTCTTACTGTTATAAATCGCTGGGCGGTTGCTTGGAATGAGCCCTCGTTCAGAAAAAAGTTCTTAATCGGAATGAGCATTTTTATCTCCTTAATGCCCATTTATCCCATTTTTTATCAATACATTCAGCAAAGAAACGGCTTCGCTTTACACGATGTGGTCCTTGAAACCCTCCCGGCTTACGATGTTTCGATAGCAATTTTTATCGTCACCTGGTTCATAGCGATACTGGGTATTACACGAGCGGTCCAAAACCCCGGTATCTTCATAACCTTTATGTACGGCTTTATTATTTTAAATATTGCTCGTTTTGTATCTATTACGCTTGTTCCGTTTAATCCGCCCGCTAATCTTATTGCTATCAGTGATCCCATCAGTAATCTTTTTTACGGCAAGCATTTTATAACGAAAGATTTATTTTTTTCGGGGCATACCTCTACTATGTTTCTTATCTATCTGTGTTTAAAAAAACCGGCAGAGAAAACACTTGCTTTAGCTTCTGCCATTTTAATGGGAATTTTTGTTTTGATCCAGCATGTACACTTTACTGTAGATGTAATGTTCGCTCCGATATTTACCTATATGTGTTATGTTCTTTCTGTTCAAATTGCGAATTCAGGCGACGAGTTAGAAGAAGGCATCGAAGAAATAATATAATAAACTTAACTCCCCTTACTAACTTACTAAAAAAATTAGTAAGTTAGGACGATGAATGAGAAAGTTGTCGAGAAGTTGCAAATACTGGCCCAGGCCGCAAAATATGATGTTTCCTGTGCGTCAAGCGGTAGCAACAGAAAAAATATCAACGGCGGTTTAGGAAATGCTTCGAACGGAATTTGCCACAGTTATACCGAAGACGGACGCTGCGTATCCCTCCTCAAAATTTTACTTACTAATCATTGTATTTTCGATTGTGCATATTGCGTATCCCGCAAAAGCAATGATATAAAACGAGCAGCATTTACCGTTCAGGAGGTGGTTGACCTTACCATAAATTTTTACCGCAGAAATTATATCGAAGGTTTGTTTTTAAGCTCCGGTATTTTTAAAGACGCTGATTATACGATGGAACGTTTAGTACGAATAGCAAAAAAACTTCGTACGGAAGAGCGTTTTAACGGCTATATCCATCTAAAAGCCATTCCGGGTGCAAGTGATGAATTGATGCACGACGCCGGATTATATGCAGATCGTTTAAGTGTGAATTTGGAATTGCCTACTGAGGCAGGATTGAAATTGTTGGCTCCCGATAAATCGCATAGGGACGTAATTAAACCGATGACGTATCTCAGCAATAAGATTAAGGAGTATAAGTCTGATAAGAGTTTAGTGAAATACAACTCTTATTTCGCCCCTGCCGGGCAGAGTACCCAAATGGTTATCGGGGCAACGCCGGAATCAGATAAAGAAATAATGTACACCGCCGACAATTATTATAAAACTTTCAATTTGAAGCGGGTTTATTATTCCGGATACGTTCCCGTAAGCTCTGATGCACGTTTGCCCGCTCTCGGCACCGTTCCGCCGATGGCCCGCGAAAATAGGTTATATCAAACCGATTGGCTAATGCGCTTTTATAAATTTGATGTAAAAGAAATTCTAAACGATCGAAATCCCCGATTGGACCTAGATATTGATCCCAAATTCAGCTGGGCTCTGCGCAACACTCACGTGTTTCCGGTGAACATTAATACGGCGGAGTATGAAATGATATTACGGATTCCCGGAATCGGCGTGGCTTCTGCTAAAAAAATTATCAGCGCAAGAAAATTTGGAGCTTTAGCTGCGGAACAATTAAAGAAACTGGGAGTAGCCTTTAACAGGGCGAGGTATTTTATAATATGCAAAAACGACTATATTTTAAAAGATTTTTTGCCTTCGCAGATAAAGCAACTTGTTCTTAACGAAAGTCAAAGTAAATATTTAAAAACAGCATCTTCTCAATTCAGCCTTTTTTAGTGATTACTTTAATGTTCGACGGTTCTTTAGAAGGGCTGCTTACGTCAATTTTTGAAGTTTTTGAACGTAAAACAAAGGATGTAAACCTGGTAGAAGAGTATCGCTATCGACCTTCCGCCTTTGACCGAAATATTGTTATTTCTTCAAATTCCGAAAAGGCAAATCGAGTTTGGAAAGGCTTGCAAAAAAACATTTCGACATCTGCTTTGCGAGATTTTTACCAATGCTTTCTTTCTGAACAAGAAGGAATTTCTCAAGTTCTTTTAGATTTTGCCTGCTACGTATTTAATAATCCCGGAAAGGATATAGAACAAAATTTCGGCGATAAGAATGTTTTAAAAGTAAGTCAAGTAAGCAAGCAAGTATATCGAGAGAAACACCGATTTGAAGCTTTTGTGCGCTTTAAATCAACTTCGGATGATATTTACTTTGCAACCGGGGAGCCGGATTTTAATATTCTTCCCTTGCTTATTAACCATTTTCAAAAACGTTATGCAGACCAAAAGTGGGTTATTTATGATATGAAGAGAAACTACGGTATCTTTTACGACCTGTTTTCTGTAACTACTGTTACAATCGATGCCGACGAATTGAAACATAAGTTGAAGAAAGAAAACCAAGCTCTCAGCCAAACTGAAAAAGAGTTTCAAAAGCTGTGGCAAGTCTATTTTAAGAGTACCAATATCGAATCTCGAAAGAATACAAAACTCCACTTACGGCACGTGCCCAAACGATATTGGAAGTATTTGGTGGAGAAACAGGTAGAGTTATAGCATTTCAGCCTTTATCAAATTTTTATTTTTTTCTCGCCGAATACTCTGCGGCAATTGATTTACGTTATCTTTTGGAAGAGTTTTCAAGGCATCGCCCTCTTTATAAAAAATACAGAAATCGTACTTCTAAATGAAATCCTTTTAGAGATTCAGCCTTTTTAGCTAGTCATTCATATTAATAATTCCCTCATAAGAAAAGGTAATAGGCAATATGATTCTTGATTTAACAGGCTTTCCATTATATACTGCCGGAATCCAAGAATCCTTTTCAAACTGTTGAAACACCCGAAGGGCTTCCCTATCAAACGGCTCCTCGCTTTTTTTGATAATTGTCAATTCTTCCACTGCGCCGCTTTCTGTAATCCAAAAAGAAAGTGTCACCTTTCTAGTAAAATTTTTGCTGGTCATAAACTCCCTCGGGAAACGCAAGTTCATTTCTATCTTTTTTCTGAAATTAGCTTTTCCTTCCGGATGCAAAGGAGGGTTTTCCGGAACAACAAGCAAAGTATCCGAGCCTGAAATTATAGAATAGAAAGTACTGTCCGGCAGGTGGTATATGAGTTTCTTTAACGAATAATTGTATTTAAGTTCCGGAGAACATTGATCGAAGTATGCCCACTCGTTAATCTTTTTCCCGTTGCTGTATTCACCGCTATCAATCAAACAGCCGCTTTTCTTATTTATCCTATAATTCTTCCATACACCCGTGGCGACATCATTTTTATAACTGCCGGTCGAAGTAAGAATTTTATTTCGGGTAATATGCCACAAACTGTCTTTCAAACCGTGTTTATAGAATCCTTCGGTGGTTGTTAAACTAAAAAGATCATACATCTTATAATACCCGTGCTTAGCCTGCTGACTATCCTTCAAAACTGTGAATTCCATCTTGTGTTTATAATCTTCAATCTTTTTTCTCAGCAATGCCTGAGAAAATGAAGATTTTGTTAACGGCAAAAAAAGGATTAGAAGTAAGTATTTCATCGCAAAAAATATGAGAATGATCGTATTAAATGTAAATGTTTCTAACGTTTGGATGCTATGCTACTCTCCTATTCGCATCATCGTTCCTTCCGAATGCGAATTAAACTCCGGCGCATACATACTTTGAACACTTGTTATCCCGGTTGAAAAATCTCCCGGTTGGGTAACGCGAAGTTCATATTCAAAAACATAATTTCCCTTATTCAGTCGGTCGATGAAGAAGTTTGTTGCTACATCTTTGGTAACTTGATAGTAGTATAAACCGTCTTGGTATCTATAACCGGACAATACATCCACCGGCTCGGTTCCGGAAGGGCGCATGTCTTTTAAATGCACATACTCAAAGTCGCGGTCGGCTTTCAGGTTTACCACTACTTTCAAAACGTCTCCCGGTTTGGGGAGATTAGTTGAGGAAAGCTCAGTTAGTACCTGTCCGACATCTTTTTGCTTTTTAATAAAGTATTTCCGCGAAAGCTTGATATTCGTTTCGGCCGATGTAATCTTATCTAGTTTCTCGAGATACTGCCAAGTTAGTGCACCCCAAGAAATTGTGGAATTTGAGTTTTTCACTTCCACTTTCGCCAATTCCGGTTTAATTTGTTCTTCTTTCCAAGCGGTTTTAAAATAACCGGTTCCGGCTTCCTGTTTTAAGTCCGGCTTTAATGAAGCTAAAGCTTCTCCACCGAGGGAGATGACCGCCTTTGGCGTTAAATTGTTCAGTTGTGTAGTATCGCCACGCAGCAAAATCGCATAACAGGCTGCTGCTGTAGCTTTTGTGGTTCGCCAGTTGTTAGTTTGTTTGTTTCGCAACAGCCAAATTTTCATTTCTTCAACATCTTTTGTATTGCCGGCAAGCGTAAACAGCTCAATCAACAAAGCATGAGTCTCAACCGGAGCTTGGTACCAATAGTAACCGGATTTATTTGTGGGCCAATACATTCCCAATTCTTCCGATTGCAGGGCTCGCTCTTTTAACGAACGTACAATTTGTTTTGCCGTTTCGACTCGGCCATAGCGGAGAAGCGTAAGCGCCGTCATTCCCTGTTCGTATATATTTTTATATTTCCACTCCGTGGAAGCAGTTTTTAAATAGTGTTCCCGAGCTGCTTTCAAAGTTCCGGTTATCGGCTTATTAAAATAACTGCGAGTAAACCAAGTATGGTCGTCGCCGGAGCCAAAGGCGAGTTTACCTTTTGCTTGCTTTTTGCTTTTTTGATAATCGGTCACAATTTCACCGTCTAACCAATTAAGTGCTTTTTCCGCTATTTTATTCAATGTTTTGTCTTCGCTGCCGCTAAGTTTTAGTTGTTGAAGTTGCCCGATTCCGGCGAGAATATGCCGCGTGATATATGGGTTAGAATGCAGGCCCGAAAACCAAGGAAAACTACCATCCGGCAACTGCATTTTTTCAAGCTTTTCGATGTTCGTTTTAAGCTCGTTGTTCATTTTGTTTAGGTCGAATAACAAGGCAATCCGTTTCTTTTGCTCGGTTTCGTTTTGTGCATCGCGAAGCCATGGAGTTTCTTCTATCAGGATTGATTTCAGTTCCGGATTAGTTTCAAGATTCGAAAGCAGTTCCTTGCTGTCCGAAGCCTTCCATCTTTCGAATACGCGCTTGATCACCGGAAAACGACTCACAATGCCGGCGGCTGTCGCGTTGGCAAAATAGCGGCTGAAAGTTTGCTCGGAGCACTCGTACGGAAACTCCATCAGATAGGGCAAAGCCTGCACTGCATACCAAACCGGATTTTCGGTATACTCCAGGGTAAGATTTTTAGATTTAAGCGTTGTACTTTTCGTATCGCGAAATTTCTCTAACGTAAACGATTTGGTTTGTCCGGCTCGTACCATCATCGGCATTGATTCGGTTACTAACATGGCATTCGGCAATACCGGAACGGTGTTTTCTTCGCCGTCGCTGAACTTGCCGGACTCGGCGGTTATACGATACGTAATTGCATCTAAACCTTGCGGAATAATCAATTTAAACGAAACTGAATTAGTGGAGCTCGCTTTCAACTCTACCGTTTGTTGAGCCTGTTTTGCATCTGCAAGAAGACTAACCGGCTGCATGGTTAAAGCATCAAACAAGTTGAAATTTACTTTAGCTTTTAAAGGTTTATCGGTCAGGTTCGCCAATCTTGCAGAAACAGCTATCGTATCGCCTTCGCGGAAGAAACGCGGCATGTTAGCGGAAACCATGAGGAGCTTCTGAGTGAGAACATCAGTAAAGAAATTTCCCGATTCCAAATTTGTTGTATGTGCGAATGCCTGAAATCTCCATTTAGTAAGTGACTCCGGAGAAGTAAAATTAATAAGTACATCTCCGAATTCGTTTGTCTGCAGTTGAGGAAAAAAGAACGCTGTTTCGCTGAAGTTTTTTCTGATTCTTACAGGTAGACCCGTCAAGCTATTACCTTCTTCGTGTTTGCCGGTTTCCGGCTCGCTTAGACTATGAATTTGGGTCAATCCTCTATATCCCGGCGCACTTTTATCAACGTTGAAATCAGCCTCACGCAAATCTTCAATAACAGGCGGTGCTGCGCCTACCGGCTCGTCTATTCTAATCTCCGCTGATGCATCTCCGCTTACTATAAACGTTGACCCTTTGCCTACTTTTCGAGTCTTCCTGCGTCCGACCTCCACTTCTGACATTGTATTAGTTTCGGCTTTTAGACGAATGATGATATTGCCCGCGCTTCCGCTTACAAAGAGTTTTTGAAATCCATAACCTACGGTTCTAAACTCAAGCAAGCTCTTAGTTGGAACAAGAAGCTGGAACGAGCCCGTTTTGTCTGAGAGTCCAACAGGAACATCTCCAATTACAATTGAAACTCCCGGGATACTTTCCTTAGTTAATTTATCAATAATTTTACCCTTAACTTGAATTATATTCTTTCGTTGGGCAATACCGGCTTTGTATTTTCTAATCCCCTCATTGATTCTCCTTTTCTCTTCTTTGACTCTTATTTCCTTAATTTTTTCTTGAATTTCCGAGTATTTTTCGTTGAACCCGCCGTAGTAATTCTACCCGAATAAATTCAGCTTTTCGTAGTTTCTTTCAAGAAGCGGAAAGTAACCGGACTTATCGAAGAACGTTAAAGCCCAAACGCTATTTCCAAATCCACCGTCGGACCAATAGTAGGGTGCGGCAACAAAATTCGAAGCAGGAATAGTATTCCAAATATGATCTCCGGAAAAAACATCTAAAGACGCATCATACATTCCGGCAAGCACTTCCGCTACTTTCTTTTCACCGGCTTCGCCCTTTATTTGCAATTTCCACTGTTCCTTATCCCCGGGCTGAAGCTTATCTCGAAAAGTAACGAGCTTTACGTTAAGCGGATATTTTTCGGATATGCGAGTAATGGGAAACGAGTTTTGATAGACCCGATTATCGTAAACCAACAAGAATTTCACTGTGAGATTATCGCCGAGAGATATAGAAACCTTTCGCCGCTCCATGCCTTCCCGTATTTTTATTCTTTCGGAAGACCGTAGTTCTTTGCCGGAATAGATTTCCATCAAGGCAAAACATTCTCCTCCTGTTCCCAGGAGAAATTCAGCTGATTCGGATTCTTTTCCGGCAATTTTTATCGGAATTATCAGATTTGCGATAGTAGGTGAACCTGTTATTTTTGAGGAAATCTGCGTAACATAGCGAACTTGAGAAACGGTGTCGCCCTGCTCGCCATGAGCAAAAAAAGCAAGTTTATAAACACCGGAAGGCAAGCTGTCTAAGAAATTAAAGTCCTTCGTTTTCGGTTCTTCGCTCTGTTGATTAATCTCAAACTCCGAAATCTTTTCGGCCTTCCAAGTTTTAAAATCGTCTTCATCTTTATAGGTATAGGAATTAAAATAGCTTTCGAACTCCTTTTTGCCCATTAAGAATTTATCAGGCTTTTCCCATAAACGGCTTTTGTAAACTTTTCCTCCGTTATCGAGAGAAAAAATTTGAATATTAATTTTAGCCTTTTGATTGACTAAAGCATGATTGGCAACCCGTATATTCAGCTGAGATGAATCGGTATAAATATGCGTTTCCGGCAAATCAATAATTAATCTGATACGCGAACGGGCAACAGAAAGGCCTGTGGCACCGGATCGAGTTTCCCCGGAAGGTTCGGTAGCTGAGGCGGATATTCGATAGTTATGAAAAAGCTCTTTCTCGTCCGGATGTGTATCTGTTGCCTTAAACACAACACTAAACTCTCCTTTAGAACCGGTTTTTATTGTATCGCGAAAAACTTCATTTCGATAAGCAGTAAATCGGCTGTTGTCGTCCGATTGCTTAAATGAAGATACACTGCGATTAACCCAAACTGCCACTCTCGCATTACTGATACCGTAGCCCGCAAAGGTTTTTACTACGCCTGCAACTTTTAAGGAATCTCCCAAACGGTACAATTCTTTAATCGGCAGGAAAACGATTTCGTAAGTCGGCTTTTTATATTCTTCTACGCGAAGGGAGACTGAACCGAAAGCGGTTTTTATCGAGATAGAACCGTTTAAGATATTCTGAGGAATAGTGAAGGCTCCGTTAAAACTTCCGAAATCGTTTGTTTTTAATGTTTCTTTACGCAGCGTTTTGTCGTTCCCGTCTTTTAATTCTACTGCTACATCCTTTCGGGCAATAATTGAGCTGTTATTTTTTGCAACTAAAACTTCGATTCCTTTAAAGTAGATGGTTTGGCCGGGGCGATAGATGTTTCGGTCGGTAAATAAAACTGTTCGTTCTTCGGTTGCCGGCTCATTATTGTCAAAGTTCGCGTAAAACCGATTTTCGTAAGCGTCACCTTTATACCTTGTCACAACAATCGGGTTTATGTTTTTTCGAAGTTCAAATCGAGCTCTTCCGGCACCGTCGGTTCTACTTGCCGCTACTTTAGTTTTCGGCGACCAAAAGGTTGTGTAGGGCTTTTGTTCCCAAATCTCAGCCTCTGCCCCGCTTATTGGTTCGCCGGTTTCGCGGTTTAAAGCCGCGACTTCCAGTTTTCCGTCTCTCCAACGCGAAAGAGCCGAAAGATTTGTAACCTGAAAGCGAGTAAACTTAATGCAAGAACTGTCGGTTAATTCTAAATCCTTATAAACTGCAACGTAATATCCCGCCTGAAGTGTATCAATAAAGTTTTCTACCCGATGTGCTTTATAATCCGTTGCTACGGGAAGCGGGATTTTATCACGATAGGTAAACAAAAAACTTTCCAGATATGAAAGTGCTTCTCGAGCTTTTTTCCGTGCTTCCCGGGTATAGTCTGATGTACCTTCTTGCATTTGCGAAAATTTGTCGACCTCGCCGGCGGAAAGTTTATAAACCGTACACGAAATGCCTTTTATGTTGCGGTATTTAACGGAAGTAAGAATAGCCTTTCCGGGAGCTACCTGAGTTTCGCATTCAACCTCCAGCTCTTTTTTTGTGATTGATTTAATTGCCTGTTCTCCATTTTTAGCACCAAAACTTGCCGGATATTTTTGTTTTGCGATTTGAAAATATTTGTGAGCTTCAGTTAGGCTCTGCCTTTCCCAAAAGAAACGTCCGATATTAACATACACTTCAGATTGAATCGGATATTCTTTAGTATCGCCGGCAAGCTTCGTTAATGCTTTGAGATAAAGCGTATCACGGTCGGGCCGGTCGGATAGTTTATGAAAAAACTGCAGTCGCTGTAAAGTTATATCAATTAAAGCTTCAACATTGTTTTTGTCATAATGAAAACGAGTGATTCGCTGCAAAACTTCTACAGCGTTGAAAACAACAGAGTTGGTATCTAACCCCGGAAATTTCAAATTGGGAAAGGTCCGGCTATCGGCAAAAAAACCGGGGTCGTTAAACGAAAAAGTGGGCACGGGTTTGGGAAGTCTCCAGTCTTCCGTTAAAAAAAACTCTAGGCTGCGATGAGCCAACAAATCAAAAAGAGTAGGCCGCAAATAACGTGAAGTAGAATCGCCGACTAATATTCCTTCTAAAACATCAACTCTAGTTTCCCGTAGCCGGGACTCGTTTTCCAGCGATCGTTTGTATAACGCAGTAGCTTCTCGGGCAAGAGTCCGCAAATCCCAATTCCTGAAACTCGTATCCCTTTTCTCGATCGTGCTTCGATGATTAAAGTTCCAACGGTTTTGCTGATAATATTTCCAATACGTTTCGGCTAAAACTGATTGAAAAACGGGCTTTGCCGGAAATTCTGCTCGAGCGATATCCTGTTTCAGTCGTTCAATAACGGATTCCAGCGCATCTTCCTTTAAATAGCTGATAAATGTAATCCGGTAAATTGCTGCTCGGATTTGTTGTGCCGGATTGTTATTTCGGCGGGCTTCTTTATCTAAATTTTCAACTTCTTTTAGAGCTGACTGAGGCAATCCGGCATCTGCAAGAGAATCAATTTTTGCTGTAATTTTTTGATATGAATTAGTTTGAGCGTTTACAAACAGACAGGAAAAAGAAAACAATGCTACAAGAAAAATGATGCGTTGAAGCGTAAAATACATAGGATTAGGTTTATACCGGGAAGATAATGAAAAATTATACTACTATTCAACGCTGACAGGGTTTAGAACCCTGTCAGCGTTATAACAGCTCAGCGGTTAAAAAAACAACTACAAGAAGAATCCGGCGTTGAATCGTAAAATACATAGGTGTAGGTTTATACCGGGAAGATAGGGAGTATTCAACGCTGACAGGGTTCGGAACCCTGTCAGCGTTATATCGGCTCAGCGTTTAGGTTCAACCTAGCCGCTTCCCAACCAATCAAAGCACTTTTCCTCACACTTCCCCAACGGTAATTGCCGATAATACCGGTTGAGTTTATTACGCGGTGGCAAGGAATGAGAAATGCAATCGGATTAGCGCCAATGGCTGTTCCTACCGCTCGTGAGGCTGCCGGAAAATTGATTTCTTGGGCAATGTTTCCATAAGTTTTTAAGTTTCCTTCCGGGATTTTAAGAAGTGCTTCCCAAACTTTTAACTGAAACTCTGAACCTCGTAAATGCAATTTTATCGCCGGTATGCTTGCCGGATTACCGGCGAAAATTCCGACGACGCCGGAATGAAATTCATCGGATCTGTTTACCAATTCAGCACCGGCAAATCGTGAATTCAGATCGTTTAAAGCTTCTTGCTGATCATCCGCGAAAGCGATAAAACAAATTCCCTTTTTTGTAGATGCAATTAAAATATCGCCGAATATACCGGAGGAAAAACTGTAATTAATAGAAAGGGCTTGCGCCAGATTTTTGTACTCACCCGGCGTCATTGCCTCAATCTTCACAAACAGATCGTGCAAGCGCGAGGGACCGGAAAGTCCTGATTCTAAAGCGGTATCGAATAAATTTGCTTGCTTTTGCTGCAGCAAGCTCTTGGCATATTCCACGGTTAGGTATTGCAGAAATTTCTTGGGGCTTACTCCCGCCCACTCGGTAAATAATTTTTGAAAGTGAAACGGACTAAGATTTACAGCGGACGCAACCTCGTCTAAATCCGGTTGATTTTTAAAATTTTCTCGGATGTAGATGATCGCTTTCACGATTCTGTGATAATCAATTTGGTTTTGCCCGGTCATCTCGTCATTGTCGGTTCAAATGTAAATAACTCGGCCCTGCTCCGCCACCCGAAACTTGCGATATTATTAATCAATTTTATATTTAGAAAAGTAATCAAGAAATAACCGGGCCGAAACAAACCGAAAGCTTTATACTTTACTAATTTTGGCAATACAAATGCAACCGGAATACGACATTATCATTATTGGCGGCGGACCGATAGGTTTAGCCTGTGCACTTGAAGCCCAACGCGAAAATTTAGACTATTTAATAATAGAGAAAGGTTGTTTAGTGAACTCGCTTTATAACTATCCGTTGAACATGACTTTTTTTTCTACATCCGAGAAACTCGAAATCGGCGGAGTTCCGTTTGTATCGAATAATATAAAGCCCACTCGACCGGAAGCGCTTGAATACTATCGGCGTGTTGCAACTTCAAAAAATTTGAAAATCAATCTTTTTGAGGAGGTTAAATCGGTTCTCCCGGAAAACGGAAAATATCAAATTAAAACTTCAAAGGGATTCTACTATGCAAAGAATGTAATTATAGCTGCCGGGTTTTACGACATCCCCAACAAATTAAATATTCCCGGAGAAGAACTTGAAAAAGTACGGCATTACTATCGCGATCCGCATTTCTACTCGATGCAGAAAGTAATTATCGTCGGAGCCAACAATTCCGGAGTTGATGCCGCATTAGAAACATACAGGAAAGGCGCAGAAGTAACCATGATTATCCGCGACAGCGAAATAGGCAAACGCGTAAAGTATTGGGTGAGGCCTGATATTGTAAATCGGGTTGAAGAAGGAAGCATAAAAGCCTATTTTAATTCGCATTTAACAGAAATACGCCAAACCGAAGTTGATATTGAAACGCCGGACGGAAAAGTAACTGTAAAAAACGATTTTGTTTTGGCAATGACCGGATATCAACCGAATTTCAAATTTTTAAAAAGTATCGGTATTGAGCTTTCCCCGGACGGAAAGTTTTTTCCGACCTATAATCCCGAAACTATGGAAACAAACCTGCCGGGAATTTACCTTGCCGGTGTAGTTTGCGGGGGAATGGATACACACGTTTGGTTTATCGAAAACTCGCGAGTACATGCCGGAAAGATTATGAATCATATCAAAACCCGCTCAACGTTGTAAAACTTAAATACGGGTGATTTGTCTTATATCTCACAAGATAAATCTATGAGAGCATTTAAAACTAACTTCCCGATAAAAGTCGTTCCTACGTTTATTCAAGTTACTCAACTCGATGACGGAAGCTTTGCGATTGAACTCGAAAGCACCGGTATGGAAGAAGATACCGACCCCACTAAAGAAACTTTCGCATCGAAAAAAGCTCCCGATTTAATAGTTCAACATACCAAAAACGGAAGTTGGATGATCTTGGATGAAGGAAGTTTTAACCTTACTCATGAGGATTTGCAAGCTTTAGGCCGAGCCATAGAAACTAACTCGCCAAACTTGGTTTAGGCCTTATATCTCAACTTTATGAAAACCCTTTCTTTCCGGTTTAGTTAGTATTAACAACATACTATTTGACGGAATTCTACCGATAGTCATCGGTTCTCCGGTAATTTAGATGAGATTTAATTATTGCCCTTAAAAAAGAACAGCTATGCCAAAAGACAAAAACGGGAGCTTTTTGCCGCCGAAGGGACGACCTTTGGGTTCGGAAAAAGACACAGCAGGATTGCGAGATGCATTTGCAGTAAATGATTTGGAAACAGATAAGGAGTTAGCGGATAAATATTTAGATGCGCCGGATGAGCCCTCGGCCAACGTGCATATGCGGCATAAAAACCGAAATGTAAACAAAGGCGAAGAAAAGAATGATTTAGATGCTAACCGTCAACTTTAGAACAACACAAACTATGGAGCTATTATCAAAAGAAGAACTGATAGAACTTGGAAATTATAGAAGTGAACACTGTATCAGTATCTATGTGCCCACGCATAAATCCGGAAACGAAGTTAATGAACGATACGATCAAATAGTTTTTAAAAACAAATTACAACGGGCAAAAACAGAGTTGTCGAATAAAGGACTAGACCCTGTATTAATTGACAAAATTTTGAAACCCGGGTTTGAATTGTTAAAAGACGATGATTTCTGGCACAATCAACGGGAAGGTCTGGCTATTTTTATTTCGCAAGGCTTCTTCAATTTTATAAGAGTTCCGTATTCCGTTAAAGAAGAGTTTTTACTGAACCATTCGTTTTTAATTGCACCGTTATTACCGGTTGTTGCAAAAAGACAGCACTTTTATATGCTGGTCATCAGCAAGAACGATTGTAAATTTTACGAAGGCGATCAGTTCGGAATGCAAAAGCTGGAAGTAGAAGGCTTGCCCTATAATATGGCGGATGTAGTTCCTTTCGAACGGAAAGATCCAGAGCAAACTCACAGAAGAGCCGGAGCTGCGGCAGGTAAAGGAGCAACGGTTGGAGCAAGTTTTCACGGGCATGGTTCCGGGCTTGCCGATGAAGACGAGTACATGCAGCAATACTTTAAAGAAGTGGATCAAACGCTTTGGAAAGAAGTGTTGCACAATCAACACGTTCCGCTTATTATCGCGGCCGTGGAGTTTGAAATAGCACTTTACAAGCAAGTAGCTAACTACAAATTTATTTCAGATGAAAACCTTACCGGCAATTATGAGCACGAGGACCGGCAAAGTTTGTACTTAAAAGCCAAGGAGAAATTGGCGCCCTACTTTAAAGAATATGCAAACAAGGCTTTAAAGAACTATTACGACAGTTCTGCTACTAATCTTGCTTTAGCGTATCCCACTAAAGTAATTCCGGCAGCTTACTATGCTCAAGTTTCTGATTTATTTGTTGAAAGAAACACACACATTTGGGGAAGCTTTAACGAGCAAGATAATAAGCTCGCAATTAATATAGAAAAACAACCGAATGACGATTGTCTGATTAACAATACAATCATTAAAACGCTGATGAACGGCGGTGAGGTGCATCTTTTGGATAAAGAAAAAATGCCGGCAGACGGGCCTATTGCCGCTTTTTTGAGATTTGCGGTTTAACCAAAAATTCATTTTAAGTAAAGCGAAGTCGAGGAGATGATCTTTTGACTTCGCTTTACTTTAAACCCTATTTAATAATAATTTTTATGTTAAAAAAAGTTACTTCTCCGCGGCTAGAAATTTTTATCTGTGCTTCGTCAGAACCTGTAAAATCAGGCAGTGGAGTATAGTGATAATAAGTTTGGCCTCTATCATAATAAAGCGAACTTTGTGTTGCATGAGCAGCCTGCTTGCTTATCTCAACTTTGTCATTGGCGTAGAATTGACCCAAACCGAGCTTTTTAGACTCATTTTTTTTTATCGTTAGAGTAAAAGTATCACCTGAAAACGAAAGTTTGTCTTCATCCTTCTTGCATGTCGGCATTGCAAATCCTACCACAACAGCCAATAATAACATCAATACAGGTTTCATATTTGTTAAGTTAATACGTGTAAAAAAATGTAACGCTACAAAAACAGTTCTATTTTACAAAAAACTTTCTAAAGCAAGTTTATAACTTGCTAAGCCAAAGCCGGTAATAACTCCCTTACAATTTTTTGCCATCATAGACTTATGCCTGAATTCTTCTCTTGCGTAAACGTTTGAGATATGAACTTCTACTACAGGTGTTTTAATGGCTGCTATGGCGTCGGCAATAGCAATACTGGTGTGCGTATAGGCGCCGGCGTTGAGAATAATTCCGTCGAATGAAAAACCTATTTGGTGCAATTTATCAATCAACTCACCCTCCTTATTACTTTGAAAATACTCTATTTCAATAATGCTGTATTTTTGACGAAGCACTTCTAAAAAAGGTTCGAACCCGCCCTCCCCGTAAATTGATTTCTCGCGAACCCCCAATAAGTTTAAATTAGGACCGTTGATTATTTGGATTTTCATTCGTTAAAGTTGAAAGTAAAAGGTTAAAAGTAAAAAGTAAAAGGCAGAGCGCAAAGTGTTGAAGAGCATAAAGCTCAAAGCCGGAGACTCAAAGCAGACACTTAAAAGCATATATGGACTGGCAGGCCGGAATCAGACGGTTTAAATCATATCTAAAATTAGAATGTTCGCTCTCCGGGAATACGGTAGAAGCCTATGTACGCGATGTTAAGCGACTGCAAGAATTTGCCGAAACAATAGGAGGAAAATCTCCGGACGTGCTAACCACTGTAGATTTAAAAACCTTTATCGTTTGGATAAACAAACTTGGTATGCTTGCGCCCACTCAAGCGAGGGTTTTATCAGGCGTTAAATCATTTTTTAAATATCTTATAATTGAAAATATCATCACTGATGATCCTTCTGCGCTGCTCGAAAGTCCGAAACAGAGTCGTAAACTTCCCGACACTTTAAACATTTATGAAATTAATTCACTTATTGAAGCAATCGATCTATCAAAGCCCGACGGAATGCGAAATAAAGCAATGCTTGAGGTTCTTTATAGTTGCGGTCTTCGCGTTTCGGAGTTGGTAAATCTTAAGATTTCTAATCTTCAATTGCCGATTGAATTCATAAAAGTTACAGGAAAAGGCGACAAAGAAAGACTTGTTCCGATAGGATCGTCGGCCATAAAATATCTTGATATCTATTTACGCGAACTTCGTGTTCATATTTCGATAAAAAAAGGAAACGAAGATTTTGTGTTCCTAAATCGCCGCGGTAGTTCACTTTCACGTGTGATGGTTTTTATGATTATTAAAGACTTGGCCTTAAAAGCCGGAATTAAAAAAAGTATAAGTCCGCATACCTTCCGGCATTCTTTTGCTACGCACTTGATTGAAGGCGGTGCAGATTTACGGGCCGTGCAGGAAATGTTGGGGCACGAAAGTATTACTACAACAGAAATTTATACGCATTTAGACCGCGACTATTTAAGGGATGTTATTACTCAATATCATCCGAGAAGCTAGAATACCCTAATATTTTTCCGCCGAAGTGTCTCGTCTACGGTTGAACCGGTATCTACCATAGTTCCGGTAGTGTGGGTTCCTGCGCCCGTAGAACTAGAATAGCCGGAATCACCGGTGTTATTACCTATAGATCTATTAGAATTACATGCCGGTCATCCCAAGTAAAATTGAAAATAGAACTAAATAATTTTGAATATTTTTCATGGGAGGAATTTTCGTGAGTAGGAATCACGAAAAAGAAGAACTTGAACTTTATAAGTTTTAGATTCCCAAATCTATTGCCTAAAAATCAACTTCTACTAATTGCCTTCACCATTCTATTTTTACCCTGCATATCTTTCCTCAACTCAACTACAGCAAATCCTTTTCCTGTTAACATTGTGGTAATTTCATCTCCGTAAGCTTCGTTAATTTCAAAGAATAACGCTCCTGTAGTCAGTAGATGTTTAATTGCAAAATCTGCAATTGCTTTATAAAAGACAAGAGGGTCTTCATCAGGAACAAATAACGCAATATCCGGTTCGTAAGCCAACACATTTTGGTGCATTTGCACCTTTTCTTTTTGTGTAATGTAGGGGGGATTGCTTATTATGAGGTTGAAAGGCGAAGAGCTGATAGCTGACAGCTCATAGCTCACATCTTCGAAAATATCTCCTTGCACAAACTTCACTTCTACCCTGTTTAAAACCGCGTTTCCCATTGCTGTTTCTAAGGCTTCCTCTGAAATATCTAATCCAAAAACTTCCCCTTGCGGCAAATGCTTCTTTAAAGCGATCGGAATACAACCGCTTCCGGTACCTATATCTAAAATGCGAAAAGCTTCTCTGCTCTCCTCGTAAGGTTCCGCACCCAATTCCGGTTTCACTCTGCTTACCCCGGACCTCACACTTTCAACCTTTATCCTTTTGCCTTTAACCTCCCTTAATACCCAATCTACCAACTCCTCCGTCTCGGGTCGCGGGATTAAAACTGACGGATTTACTTTAAATCTCAAGCCGTAAAACTCTGTCTCCCCTAAAACATATTGAACCGGGTTACCTGTTTTCAGCTCATTTAAAATCAATAGGACTGAAGCTTCTTCCGTTTCGGAAAGTACTTTTGATTTATTTGCTGACAGGATCGCTCGACTAAAACCCGATACATATTCTGTTACATAATAACTAAGACTTCGAGCTTCTGCTTCATCGTATATCTGATATAGCTCATCACGAAATAATTCTTCTGCCTCCAAAATTGTCATTGCAGACAAAGTAAGTAAAAAGCTACTTTTGTTGATGCCTCAACTCCAAAAATACATGCGACGTTGCCTGGAGCTTGCAGTATTAGCTGCCGGAAATGTGAGCCCTAACCCTATGGTAGGAGCAGTTGTAGTTTTCGACGACAAAATCGCAGGAGAAGGGTCTCATGAAAGATTTGGAGAAGCTCATGCCGAAGTAAACGCCATAAAGCAAGTACTAGGAACCTTCCCTGACGCGGAAGAGCTGCTGAAGAAGTCGACAATCTACGTGAGTTTAGAACCTTGCACCCACTTCGGCAAAACTCCGCCTTGTGCAGATTTAATTATCCGCTATCAAATTCCTAAAGTAGTTATCGGCTGCCGCGACCCCTTTGACTCGGTTAACGGGAACGGAATCGAAAAACTCAAAGACGCCGGAATTGAGGTTATAGAAGGAGTTTTGGAGCAAGAATGCCGATACTTGAACCGCCGTTTTTTTACGCGAGTTCAAAAACAACGGCCTTATATTGTTTTAAAATGGGCGCAAACCGCAAACGGATTTTTTTCTTCAGCGGATAATACTCAAAAGTGGATTACTTCTCCTCTTTCTAAACTTTTGGTGCATAGGTGGAGATCGGAAGAAGATGCTGTTTTGGTCGGAAAAAACACTGCCCGGATAGATAACCCGCAGCTAAACGTACGCGAAACTGAAGGGAAAAATCCCTTACGCATTGTTATTGACAGAAATTTGAGCCTGCCTCTAAATCTCAATCTCTTCGATCAGAGCATCGAAACAATAGTTTTCAATTCCATAAAAACAGAAGTAGCCGGCAGAGTAAAATACATTCAAACGGAAGACTTCGATCGTTACTTGCCCCAATTAATTTGCTACCAACTTTATCTGATGGACATACAATCTTTGATTATAGAGGGCGGAGCAAAAACTCTGGATTTATTTATAAAAGCAGGTTTATGGGATGAAGCAAGAATTTTTACCGCACCGCAATATTGGACAGAAGGAATTGCAGCTCCGGTAATATCCGGAGAACTCGCGGAAGAAATTGTTGTGGGACCAGATAAACTCACGGTACTTTTAAATAATCAAAACTAAAAAGCCGGGTAGCAGGTATTGCAACTTTCTTTCACCTATCAAAAATTATTTTCTACAACTGTTACGGTTAATCCTTCTTTCGCGTAACTTTATTAAAGCTCCCGCAGTCTTAATTACATCAATACTTAAAAATTTAATTTTCATAACATAACCCTTACCCATCACACAATGAAAAAAGCCGGAAAAGTTTTAATCTATATTTTTATCGGAGTCTTTATCTTAGCAGGCGCAGCTGTAAGCTACGTCAAATTTGCTTTACCCAATGTAGGTTCTGCACCTGATTTAAAAGTTGAACTTACTTCTCAACGAATAGAACGCGGAAAGTATTTGGCGAATCATGTTACCGTTTGTATCGATTGCCATTCTAAACGCGAATGGAACAAATTTGCCGGCCCCTACAATATCGAAAGTATGGGTGCCGGCGGCGAGGTTTTCGACAGCAGAATCGGTTTTCCGGGAGAGGTTCACGTTCCTAACATTACTCCTTTTAACTTAAAGAGTTGGACTGACGGTGAAATTTTTAGAGCTATTACAACCGGTGTTCGCAAAAACGGTTCTGCAATATTCCCGATAATGCCTTATCAAGCTTACGGCAAAATGGATAAAGAAGACGTTTATTCTATCATCGCATATATTCGTACGCTTCCTGCCAGAGAAAGTAATTATCCGGAACGGAAACTAAATTTTCCTTTAAGTCTGATTGTTAATACAATACCTAAGAAGGCAGAGCTAAAACCTATTCCCGCTAAAACGGATCAATTAGCTTACGGAGCCTATTTAGTACGTTCTGCAGCTTGCAGCAACTGCCATACAAAAACCGAAAAAGGCGATCCTATAGAAGGAATGGAATTTGCCGGAGGCGAGGTTTTTAATTTACCGATGGGCACTTTATCCTCCGCTAATATTACTCCGGACCTTGAAACCGGTATCGGAAAATGGACAAAAGAGCAATTTGTAGCTAAGTTTAAAGCGTTCGCAGACAGTTCTTATAAACCTGCAACTGTCGGTTCGAAAGACTTCCAAACCGTTATGCCATGGTTGATGTACGGAAAGATGGAAAAAACTGATTTAGAAGCAGTCTATACCTATTTAAGGTCGGTGAAACCGGTAAAAAACCCGATTATAAAATTTGTTGCCGGCAACTCAATCGTTAATAAAACGGCATCGAACTAGGGTTCTAAACTCTTGAAAAGCAAACTCCTCACAATTTACATCTTATAGTGAGGCTATGCGCTGTAACCCTCTCCGCCCGAGGGGAGAGGAGGCTGTCACTTTTTTCCTGTGTAGTTTTTAAAAGTTTCGGTATTTTTAACAATACTATTCTAACCCTTTCGCCAACCTTAAAAACAACTCTAATGCCTCTTTTTTAGTCTCGTTGAAAATATAATCTACTCGCCGGAGCAGGTAATCTTCCAAGTCAAAGCCTGCTTTCTCCGGCAAAGTTTTTAATACCTCATCTCTCGAATCTAAACCCAGCCTTAAAGCAGAATTAAAATCTGAAATAAATTTCGAGTTGATAGGTTTGTTGGCGGCCCAAACAGCAAATACAAAAGGTAATCCGGTAAACGACTTCCAAACCTCAGCCAAATCATAAGCAAACCGATACTTTTCTTTTTTCCCGAAAGTGCGGTCTCCTATTTCAACAAAAGCATCCTGATTACCTTCCACAATCTCAGGAAGAACCTTCCAATAATTCTCTAAAAGAATTTTTGCGAGTAAATTCGATGTCCTCGATTGAGAGTCGAGCCGAAGCGTTTTTATTTCTTCGATAGGTTTATCACTAAAAATAAAAACAGAATTAACCGCTCCTGTAGCACCTATACAATAATCTGAGATGATATTATAATTCTGTACCTCCGGCAAAACGGCAACGGGAACAAGTCCGATATCAACTTGGCCGGAAATAAGTTTATCGGCACAATCTGAGGGAATATCAAGACTTAAATCAATAGAATTAATAATTTCCGATTTTTTTAAGCCGTAAATAAAAGGCAGTGTATTAGTATAAGAAACGGCAGATATTTTATATTTAGTCACTAAGAGTGTCGCTGAGCAATTTTAAATGGTCGGTGTTATTTTCTTCAACTATCCGGAACTTTTCGCCGTCGTACTCAACCTTATATAAAGTTGTATTTGTATGCGGAAACTTCTCCATTTCGTAAAGAGGGATATCGATCAGTAAACAAAAGAAAAGCCGCATTGCACGTCCGTGCATGCAAATCAGAATGGTTTTATCGTCGTCGCTTTCTATGAGTTTTTCTAAAACTTCAAGTTGTCGTTCGTGCACTTCAAGAGGACTTTCGCCATCATCAAACTTTAGATGCAAGTCTCCCTTCGTCCAGCTGTCCATCATTGTTTGATATGCTACTCGCACGTCTTCTGTACTCTCTTGACCCTCGAAAACACCCCAAGCCATCTCATCTAAACCGGCATACTGCACCCAAGGAATCCCGGCATCTATAAATCGCATTATTGTTTGATGCGTACGTTTTAGAGTCGAAGTATAAATTTTATCGAAAGGAACGTCTTTGTATGTTTGGTAAAATGCTTCGGATTGTGCTCGGCCGGTATTGTTTAAGTCGGTGTCAACCCCTCTTCCCTGTACAACTCCTCTTTTATTTAAATCAGTTTCACCGTGCCGGACAATATATAGTGTTTTCTTCATGAATATTTTTAACTCCCTTAATTGATTACCGGCAACTTATAAAATCTTGGTTTCTCCTCTTCCTCAAACTTAAAATCTTTGTAATCCGTAATTACATTATACAAAGTATCTCGCTCTATCGGGTGCCGGCCAACGTGTTTGATTAATTCTACGAGTTCTTTAGTGCTCATTGCCGGATGTTGTTCCTCAGCTCCGGCCATTGAATAAATTTTTGTCGTATCGTCCAACGTGCCGTCAATATCGTCTACACCGAAGTTTAAAGAAAGTTGAGCAGTGCTTCGGCTGATCATTGCCCAATAAGCTTTTATATGCTCGAAATTATCGAGATAAATACGTGATATTGCGTAGTTGCGAAGATCCTCAATAACAGAAACTTCCGGAATGTGCGACATCTGGCTATCTTGATTACGAAATTTCAAGGGAATAAAAGTTTGAAAACCGCCGGTTTTATCTTGCAATTCACGCAGCCTTTCCATGTGATCAACCCGATGCCAAAACTTCTCAATATGCCCGTAAAGCATAGTTGCGTTCGATTTCATTCCAAGCTTGTGCCACTCTTCATGAATTTGGAGCCACTGTTCGGCGTTGCACTTATCGGCAGCTATTTTTTCTCTTATTTCGGGATGAAAAATCTCTGCACCTCCGCCCGGAATGGATTGCAGTCCGGCATTTTTCATCAACTTCATCCCGGTAGGATAATCTAGTTTGGCTTTCTTAAAGATGTAATGGTATTCGACAGGAGTTAAAGCTTTAACATGCAATTCGGGCCGGTGTTCATGAATTTTCCGGAAAAGCTCCGAATAAAAGGCTAAATCGTATTGCGGAAGAACGCCACCTACAATATGAACTTCGGTTACCGGTTGACCATCGTATTTTTTAACAATATCCAACATCTCATCCATGGTGTATTCCCAGCCTTCGGATCGTTGCTTAATCAAACGCGAATACGAACAAAACTTACAGTCGTAAACACAAAGATTGGTAGGCTCGATATGAAAATTACGGTTGAAAAAGGTTTTATCTCCGTGTCGCTTTTCGCGGATGTAATTTGCCAAAGTTCCTACAAAAGCAAGCTCACCTTTTTCGTAAAGTAAAACTCCTTCGTCAAAACTGATGCGCTCGCCTGCTTTAACTTTTTCTGCTATCGATTTTAAATCGGGAGTTAAACGGAGATTTTCAAGAAGAATACTAAGACTGTTTTCGCCGGCCATTGAAGATACAAAAATAGGAATGTTCAAACTATAATGAGAATGATATAGTTAAGATGTTGTCAAAATCCTAAGTTTACTATATGAAACTCGAAACTATCGCCATACATGCCGGAAATAAAAAAGACGAAGCAACTCGAGCAGCAATTCAACCCATCACACTTTCTACCACTTTTGAGCGGGGCGAAGACGGAAGTTATCCGGGGGGCTTCGTGTACACCAGGGCAAGCAACCCAAACAGAGCTTCATTAGAAAATGTACTTGCACAACTGGAAGGAGGTGAAGATGCTTGCGCTTTTTCTTCGGGGAATGCGGCCGGCTCGGCGCTGTTTCAAGCTTTAGAATCCGGAAGTCATTTTATTGCTCCCGACGATATGTATCACGGCTTGCGTAATGCTCTGTTAAAGGTTTATGCCGGTATCTTTGAAGTTGATTTAGTGGATTTATCCGACTTAGAAAAAGTAAAACAAGCGATAAAGCATAATACCAAACTAATTTGGATAGAAACTCCGTCAAATCCCTTATTAAAAATTACTGATATAGAAGCAATTGTTGCTTTGGCGAAAGAAAATAATATCCTTGTTTGTTGCGATAACACCTTCGCAACGCCGATTTTTCAACGTCCTTTAAATCTAGGCGCAGATCTGGTAATGCATTCGTCCACGAAATATTTAGGGGGACATAGTGATGTATTAGGGGGAGCTTTGATTGCGAGAAAGAAAAACGAACTTTGGCAAAAGATCAGAAGAAACCAAGAGTTGTCCGGTGCGGTTCCATCTCCGTTCGATTGCTACCTAACCGTTCGCGGAATAAAAACCTTACCGTATCGGATGCGAGGTCACGCAGAGAATGCAGAAAAACTTGCTCTATTTTTAGGCTGTCATCCTAAAGTTGAAGCTGTCTATTTTCCCGGAATCACTTCGCATCCCCTCCATGATGTGGCTGTAAGACAAATGAAAAGCTTTGGCGGAATGCTTTCATTTTTGGTAAAAGGCGGGGCTGAGGAAGCAAGAAAAGTTGCAAACTCCATGCGGATTTTTACGCAAGCAACGAGTTTGGGAGGAGTAGAAAGCCTGATTGAGCACCGCGCTTCCGTGGAAGGTCCGCTGACTAAAACACCGCCTAACTTGCTTCGAATTTCTGTAGGACTAGAAAATATTGAAGATTTAACTGATGACCTTGACCAAGCTTTGGCGCAACTTTAAAATTATTTTCACTTTTTGCAAAATCCTTTTATATTTGACACAGTTTAAGCAGCGATGCTGAACCGTCAAATAACCCTTCCGGGAATTTGATTTATAAAGAAGTGGCGAGAGAACAGGCTTTATGACCCACTGGCAACCCCGGCGAAACGGAAGGTGCCAATTCCTGTCCGCAAACAAAGCGGAACATATAAATTAAGTAAAATCATGAAAAAAGTAACATTCGTTTCGCTGTCTGTATTACAGGCTAAATTTCGCTCATTTAAGAATTCTTACGATTCATTACACCTAATCACATAACCCTAGAATTATGTCAACACAAAATTTAAAATTTGAAACACTGCAAATACATGCAGGCCAGGAAGCAGACCCTACTACAGGTTCAAGAGCTGTTCCTATTTATCAAACAACTTCATACGTTTTTAAAAGTGCCGAGCATGGGGCCAATCTTTTTGCTTTAAAAGAATTCGGCAACATCTATACCCGAATTATGAACCCGACTACCGACGTTTTCGAAAAACGTATTGCGGCGTTAGAAGGCGGCGTTGCGGCGTTAGCGGTTGGTTCCGGTCAAGCTGCTCAACTACTTGCACTTCACAACATTTTAGAAGTCGGTGATAATTTTGTAACCAGTAGTTCGCTCTACGGCGGAACTTATAATCAATTTAAAGTAACATTTAAGCGTTTGGGAATTGAAGCCCGCTTTGCAAACGTAGATGATATCAGCTCTTTCGAAAGCAAGATCGACGATAAAACAAAAGCTCTCTACGTAGAAACTATAGGCAACCCGGGATACAACATTCCCGACTTTGAAAAACTTGCCGCTTTAGCCCGAAAACATGATTTACCTTTAATAGTTGACAATACTTTCGGTGCTGCCGGCTACCTGTTCAGGCCTTTAGAACATGGAGCAAACGTGGTTGTAGAATCTGCAACTAAATGGATCGGCGGTCACGGAACCAGTATCGGGGGAGTAATTGTTGACGGCGGAAACTACAATTGGGGCAACGGCAAGTTCAAACAATTTACAGAACCTTCCGAAGGTTACCACGGACTAGTATTTAATGATGTTTTCGGGATTGACGGCCCGTTCGGGAATATCCAATTCATAATAAGAGCAAGAGTAGAAGGTTTACGTGATCTAGGTCCTGCTATTTCGCCTTTTAACTCGTTTCTTCTGCTTCAAGGATTGGAAACATTATCGCTAAGAGTGCAACGCCATGTAGATAACGCATTAGAAATTGCAAAATGGTTGAAAAGCCATCCACAGGTAGAAAGAGTAAGTTACCCCGGGTTAGAAGACAACACTTACCATCAACTCGCTAAAAAATATTTAAAAAATGGTTTTGGTGGTGTTTTATCTTTTGAATTAAAAGGCGGAAAGGAAAAAGCTTCGAAATTTGTTGACAGCCTGAAATTAATAAGCCACTTAGCTAACGTGGGCGACGCGAAAACCCTCATTATTCAGCCTTCGGCTACAACCCACCAACAGCTTAGCGACGCAGAGCAATTGGCAGCAGGAGTACAACCTGCACAACTACGCATCTCGGCAGGAATTGAACATGTAGATGATATAAAAGCTGATTTGGAGCAAGCATTTGAAGCGATTAGATAGATGAGGGTCTTCGGGAGCGGAGTCATAGGATTAGAGACTCTTCGACTTCGCTCAGAGTGACAAACGAATTACCGAACAGATGAGTTTACAAATTTTTAAGTACAACAAGCAGTTCCAATTAGAAAGCGGCAAGAAGTTGAAAAACTTGGAAATCGCTTACCATACTTACGGAAAGCTTAACGAAAAGAAGGATAATGTTGTTTGGGTTTGCCATGCCTTAACTGCAAATTCCGATGTTTTTGATTGGTGGAGGGGATTATTCGGCGATGGAGACCTCTTTAACCCGGAGGATCATTTTATTGTTTGTGCCAATATTTTGGGTTCGCATTACGGCACTACAAATCCTTTGAGCACCAATCCCGCAACCGGAAATCCGTACTTCCTATCATTCCCGCTGTGTACCGTTCGTGATATGGTAAATGCTCAAGTTTTATTGGCGAATCGTTTAGGCATAGACAAAATACAAGTTTTGATGGGCGGCTCACTTGGCGGACAGCAATGCGCCGAGTGGGCGATTATTGAACCCGACCGTATCAAGAAGCTCATTCTAATGGCTACTAATGCTCAGCATTCTCCTTGGGGAATAGCTTTTAACGAAAGTCAGCGATTAGCAATAACTGCCGACAGAACTTTCTATGCCGAAACCAAAGACGGCGGAAAAAAAGGCTTAAAGGCTGCAAGAAGCATTGCCCTACTATCCTACCGGGGATACGAAACCTACAGCATAACCCAACAAGAAGTAGCAACCGATAAAACTGATTCGTTTAAAGCTTCCTCATACCAAAACTATCAAGGAGAAAAATTGGTAAACCGATTCAATGCTTACAGTTACTGGTATTTGACAAAGGCAATGGACAGCCACAATGTAGGCAGAGACAGGCATTCAGTTGAAGATGCATTAGAGCAAATAAAGGCCAAGACTTTGGTTATGGCTATTTCTTCTGATATTCTTTTCCCCCCTGAGGAGCAAAAGTGCTTGGCTAAAAATATTCCTGACGCAGAATATGTTGAAATTAATTCCTTCTACGGCCACGACGGTTTTCTGATTGAAACCGCCACCCTGACAAAGGAAATCGGGAATTTTTTAAAGAGTACAGGCGAAAAGAAGATCGTAAACATGCACAGGATTGCATAATAGTGCTTGATAGGAATAGAACATTCTATAACGATTAGAGATTAAATATTAAGATTGCTTCGTGCCTCGCAATGACGATTGTATGAAACGTCTTTGCGAGAAGGCACGACGAAGCAATCTAAAATGCAGATTTAGGCCATCAGTACTGATGAAAAGCTTGCGATACAAACTCAAGCACAGTCGGCAAAGATGCTCTCCAATACGTCCAAGTGTGACCTCCGTCTCTCACTCGGTATTCATGCGGAATATCCTTTTTCTTTAAAGCAATATGAGCTAAAGCATTCCCTTCGTATAGAAAATCGTCATCGCCGCAATCAATATACCAACGCACGGCTTTCTTTTGATCGTCAGCTACGTTTTTTATTAAGGCAAGGGCGCTGTGCCTGTTATAATAATTTTCGATGGCAGAGTCAGCAATTGTCGGATTTTCCTTTTTAATATTGTTTTTGGCCTCATCCAAAGTTAAGGGACCCACGTAAGCGCTAAGCGGACAAGCCGAAGAAAACATTTCCGGATGATGAAGGGCATACATAAAAGTACCGCCGCCACCCATAGATAAACCTGAAATAGCACGGAAGCGCTTCTCTCCTTTTGCCCGGTATTTCTTCTCCACAAAAGGCAGTAATTCTTGAAAGAAAAAGTCTTCATAGCGCCAATCGCCTTTTGCATTATTAAAATAACCTCGCTGTCCGGTATTACCGTCAGGCATAACAATAATCATAGGAGTTGCATTTCCGGCATTTATCTCCTTATCGGCGATATTCAAAACCTCGCCAAACTGCACCCAACCGGTATTATCATCACCGGACCCGTGCAGCAAATATAAGATCGGGTAACTACGGTTAGAGGTCTCATAATCAGGCGGAAGATAAACCGAAAACTTCCGTTCCATCTTTAAAATCTTGCTCTGCAAAATAACATTATCGATTACCTTACCGGTTTGAGCGAATAGGGATGCGGGCAATACAGTGCTGCCAAAAAAAGCTTGAATTTATTCATTGTAGTTTGGTTAGAAGGTGTGAATATAAAAAAGAAATGGTCCAACCGGAACCAAAAGCCGGATTTAATATTAGTCCGGATCTTCGAACATAACCAATAAAGTTTCTACTCCTGTTAATTCATCTTCTCCTTCTTTTACTACAGATGAGCCCACGAAAGAAAAGTTAGGGTTCTCTTTTAAAACTTCACCTATTTTTTCTTCAAGCGTAAACCGCAACCTTTCCTCCGGGAGATTTTTTGTTACTTTGATTTTATAAACCATGCACGTTTAACAAGTGAACCTTAATTTGGCTTTGCTTTTAATATTTATATTCAAAAACTATCATTATGAAACCATTTTCGGCATTTGCTTTTTTACTATTCCTACCGGGAATGTTATTCTCGCAAGTTCAAGGACTTGAAATTCCTTTATGGAAAAACGGAGCTCCGGGATTTGAGAATCTAAAAGACGAAAACCAAACGGCAAAAGATTATTGGATTGCTAATATTCATAATCCTTCTATTACAGTTTATCTTCCTCCAAAAGAAAAAGCAACCGGAACGGCGGTAATTATCTGTCCGGGCGGAGGCCATCGGTTGCTGGTTTTCGGTGCCGAAGGTGTTGAGCCTGCAAAATATCTAAACAGCTTAGGCATAGCCGCTTTTGTTTTGAAGTATCGTTTAGGGCGAGAAGAAAATTCACCTTATAACTTAGAAAAACATCCCGTTGAGGATGCTCACCGAGCAATGCGTATGGTTAGAAGCAGAGCTAAAGAATGGAATATTGATACTAATAAAGTGGGAATATTAGGGTTTTCGGCCGGCGGAGAAGTAGTTTCAATGGTGGCCTACAATCCGGCACCGGGGAATCCGAAATCAAAAGATATAATAGAAAAGTTTAACGGCAAACCAAACTTCCAGATGCAAGTTTATCCCGGTCCTCTCGGAATTCCGGAAACGGTTCCTGCCAACTCTCCACCGGCTTTTCTTATTGCTGCAAATGACGATGAGTGTTGTTCCGGTTCAACCGTAAAAATCCTTCAAAGATATCGGGATGCAAAACTGCCGGTTGAAGCACATATTCTCTCTGCCGGCGGACACGGTTTTAATATGGGAAATCGATCTAACCTGGAAGCCGTAAAAACATGGCCTCAACGAATGGCTGATTGGTTGAAAGATAATAAACTATAAGAGGAGAAAGGTGGGTTAGAGCCTGCTACCGGGAAATTCGGCACCTGTGAAGCCGCATCGGATGAATTAAAAAATAAAAGAAACACTACTTCTGACGATTTACTGAACCGCCACTAGATTTTCCTTTTGCAAAAGTTGATGCTTTGCAAACCGTTCTCGCTATAGCGGGTCATACTAAACGGCATATTGAACAAATTCAAGAGATAATAAATGATAAAAATTTTCCTGATAAAGGCCGATAGGGATATAAAAAAAGCTTAAGCAGAATCTCGAGGGTGTTTAGCCTTAACCGTGCTTCTTTTTCTTATTCATTTTTGCCTTCTGCCCGGAACTGTAATTATAATTTTTTGCGTTGCTTGCTTTTTTTTCGTGAAAAGCAGCGCCCCGCTCCTCATCTTTTGAACCTTTATGAGTTTGAATCTTTTTTATCTGTTCCTTAGGCTCCGTAAAAATCAACAAATTCTCAGGCAGTTTTTCCGCCGAAAGTCTCCGGCCGATTGCCTGTTCAATTTTCCGAACTGCCGGCAGTTCCAAATCAGTCGCAATTGTTATTGCAAGTACCTCACCTTCTTGGTGAGAAGTTTGGCGAAGTATACGGCTGATAAAAGTCCCATTTTCTTCGGGAAGTTCGGCCTGAATGATAAATGAAACTGAACTTAAATCAATACTACCCTCTAATTCAGTGGCAACAAGCAGTATCCGAATCGCTTGCCGATTGTAAAATTCGTTCATACTCTCCACCCCTGCCGACTCGAAAAATACCGGATTAAGAATTGCCACAGCATCCTTTAACAGCAACTTTAAATGATTGTAAACCTTTTCGGCAGTAAGCCGTGTATTTACAAAAACAATCCCTTTTTTAAATGCTTCACGATCTTCGAGAAGTAAAGTCAACAGATTTAATTTTGTACGAAAGTTTGGTACGTGGTACAAAAGTTGGTAGTGTGTATTTATACCCGATTCTTCTAATTCTTCAATTTCTACAACCGCCGCTTCTCGCATAAAAGGGCTTATCATTTTTTCAATCCGTTCGTGCATTACTTCGGCAAATATCAGGTGTTGACATTTTTGGATGCTGTTTGCAAGTTCGGCAACCGGTAAGGCCAATCCCTGTTTCACAACCAATTCTGCATCATCAACTACAAATAATATTATTTTATTAAGATTTAAAGCGAGTTTAAGATAAACAGCTCTCGCCCTGTCGGGGGTAGCAACAACAATATCGCAGCCCTCAGCCAATTCATTGAATTGACTCTCCATACCGGAACCGGAATATAAGCCTACGATACGAATAGAATTGTTTTTGTTGAGCGAGTTAAAGCGGTCTATAACTTCAAGTACTTTTTCTTTTCCCGCAACGAGAATCAATGCCCGCGGTGCATCTTCAAAACCTTGTTTCAGCCTATTTACAACACCTAAAATATAGGCACTCGTTTTACCGCAACCTTCGGGCCCTATCCCGACTATATCCTGCCCGCCGGCGATACGTGTTAACGTTTTTGCTTGAATTTCTTTTGGAGTAATATATCCTGCATCAGTTATTGAACGAACTAATGATTTATTAAGCTTTAATTTTTCTGACCACACAACAGCGCAAATTGAATTGGTGCAAAATACGCATTAGAATCAGGATTTAAATGTCATACTATAAGCCTTAGTTACCGGTCCGAAGAATCCGAATTAAGCAGGGCAACGAGTCAATTTACTTATCAGCTTTGCGCTATTACCAAAATGAAGTAAAGTTGGAAAAATTGCAACATCCGAATAAAATCCGCGTTAAAGAATTCACGGTCCAATCGAAAAAGTACCTGTACGTTATCGTTGGATTTTAAAGAACTTTATGGAATTCATTAGCCAAGTTTTAGATTTTCTCCTTCACATCGATACGCACATCGCGGACATAAGTAAGACCTACCAAGTTTGGACATACCTTATTCTTTTTCTTATAATTTTCGCCGAAACAGGTTTAGTAGTGTTTCCTTTTTTACCGGGCGACCCACTTTTATTCGCGGCCGGAGCCGTAGTAGCCTCAGGGCAGACCGGAATTGATATTTATATTTTGTGTTTAGTTTTACTTGCAGCGGCTATTTTAGGTAATCAGGTAAACTATTACATCGGCGGATATACAGGTTCACATGTATTTAAAACCGGCAATAAGATTTTAAAGCCTTCTTACTATGCCAAAACAGTCCTTTTCTTTAGAAAACATGGTGGAAAAGCAGTAATATTCAGTCGTTTTTTTCCTGTGGTAAGAACTTTTGTACCGTTTGTTGCAGGTGTAGGAAAAATGAATCAGCGCTTGTTTACTATATATAATCTGACAGGAGCATTCCTTTGGATTGGCGGCTTTCTTGCCCTAGGATTTTTATTCGGCAATACTGCAATAGTTAAAGAAAACTTCGCGTTTACGGTCGGAATAATCTCTGCATTTACCACACTGCCTCCAATTATTGCCGGAATTGTAAGCAGGTTTGCAAAGAAAAGGAAAGTCAGAAGTCGAATGTCGGTTGTATAACTAAGCAAACAAGCATTTAAAAAATTTATTCCTTGGCGCAGATCATAAAAGTATCAGTGCAATTCGTCACCTGAATTGCTCGCATCTTCTCTAATACAGCTATTATTACCTATTCCCCACGACCGCTATAATGGTAGAACTGGTATAAGCACTGAACACGCCCAAGGCCCCATTACTGAAGTTTGAAGGAGGGTTTGCGGGAGATACCGGCGGCCCCCCTTCGCCTGTTATTTGAGCAATCGAAAAGAAATATCGGTATACATTACGGTCTATACCACGCATTTCAATCCGTGCTGTATCGCCTATCGCTAAATCATTGGAATCAAAAAATAAAGTTTCAATCACGTTATTGCCGTTGTTAAAGCGATCTTCGCTTAATAAGTGCGGCTCAAACTCTTTAAATCTAACCAAAAAAAGATATTGATTACTTACAGCCTCCGGATCGTTATAGTAAGCCACCGGAAAAATATTGTCGTTGCCGAAAAAGGATATTTTTTTAAATGAGATCGAATCAAGTTTAACAGCTTCAGGCATCGAAGAAGTTGCAGTATATACTTGTCCTTCTACCGTTACCTTCAACACATATTTCTCACCCGGAACTCCCGCAAATTTTGAACTTTTGTACACTCCTGCAGCTACCGGGTTAAAATTGATGGTTTGTCCGATTTCATTTGTGAGCACTACCGAAGCTGACTCTACCCCTTCAAACCTGTCCGGCTCGGTAAAGGAGATTGTTTTAGATATTCTAACAGTTTGATTCGTATCTTGATCGCTAAGCAGGCCTTCTATAACTATTCTAGGCTCGGCATTTTTTAGCTTTACGTCGACAACTTTTTCGCAGCTTGACAGTAAAACTAAACCTAAAATAAATTCCGGAAAAAGCTTTATTATAAGGAGTTTCATAATTAGTTCTGATAAATTTAAAATTTAAAGTTCCACGTTACTGACGGAATAATACCGAACAAGGTAGTTCTTACCGCTTGTGTTTTGGTAGGATCATCCGGATTATCCCGGAAATCCATAGAAAATGTATTCTGCCTGTTGTACACATTGTACACACCGAAAGACCAACTTGATTGGAGCTTTTTCCCCGGTTTCGCCTCAAGAGTAGCCGAAAGATCGAGGCGATGGTAATCCGGTAAACGATCTGCATTTCTTTCTGAATAGTAGAAAACAGTTTTTCCGTTCATTCTGTATTTTCCGTTAGGGAAGGTTATCGCGTTGCCTGTATTGTAAACAAATGTTGACGATAAGGTCCACCTCCTACCCGCCTTATAAATCCCGACAACAGAAATATCATGAAGGCGATCTTGTTTCGAGGGAAATCGGCTTCCCATGTTGATATTATTAAATTGACGCTCTGTTCGAGACAGGGTATAGCCTACCCAGCCATTGAAGTTGCCGAAACGCTTTTTAAAGAAAAGTTCCAAACCGTAAGCTCTGCCGTCGCCGTAAATTAAATCTGCTTCTACATTTTTATTTCCTCGCAAATCAGTCCCGCTACGGTATTCTATTTGGTTCAGCATTGATTTATAGTACAGTTCGGCGGAAAATTCGAACTGATTGTCTTTAAAATTTTTAAAATAGCCTATGGATACTTGGTCTGCCTTTTCCGGCTGCACATTATTACTGTTCATAATGTAAATATCGGTTGGAGAAGTTGCTGTAGAGTTTGACATTAAATGCAAGTTTTGAATGTTACGCGTATAAGAAGCCTTAACGGAACTTGCGCCGGTAAGTTGATAGCTTGCCGAAAAACGCGGCTCGGGGTTAATGTAGGTTTTCACAATCTCTCCCCTATTGTAAGTTTCGGTTCTCACTATGTTTCCCTCAGTATCGTAACTCCTAAACTCACCGGGGCCGAACGCGGAGTAGGAGTTTGCTCGCAAACCGTAATTAATATTCAACCGTTCGGTTACTTTCCACTCGTCCGCAAAATACACAGACAGCTCCAGCCCGTTGCGATTCTCAACCTTATCATCGTTAACCGCAGACTCTTCACTAGCCGTAATCCTGCCGGGTTCAATGGTATGATGAATGATATCTGCCCCGAAACGCAGGTTATGGTTATTTAACGAATATTGAAAGTCCTGCTTTAAATCCAAATCGCGAATAATTGACTTTACTTGAAAGTCGTTCTGCTCTTCAAAGCTTTGAATTACATAATCGTAATTGCTGTAAATCAGCGAAGTATTTGAAAATAAGCGATTGCTGAACAAATGGTTCCAGCGCAAGGTTGCAGTTGCGTTCCCCCAATCAAAACCAAAAGTCTTATTTAGCCCAAGTTCGTCTCTACCGAAATATCCCGACAGATATAGCGTGTTATTATCGTTGAACCGATAATTGACTTTAGCATTAAGATCGTAAAAATATAGCACATTTTTATTTATGGCAGTATCTTTAGAAAGTTTCAAGAACGCGTCGGCATAGGTTCTTCTGCCGGCGATGATAAACGAGCTTTTATCTTTAACAAGCGGACCTTCCAATTTTAATCGTGACGAGATTAAACCTATACCGCCCTCAGCACCGAACTCCTTTTTATTTCCGTCGTTCATCCGTATGTCTAACACCGAAGCAAGCCTTCCGCCGTATTGAGCCGGCATCCCGCCCTTAAAAACAGCAACATCCTTTATCGCGTCAGAGTTAAAAGTAGAAAAGAAGCCCAATAAATGCGAGGCATTATAAACCGGAGCTTCATCTAATAAAATAAGGTTATGATCTATTGCTCCGCCTCGCACGTAAAAGCCACTGTTACCTTCTCCGGCAGATTTAATTCCCGGAAGCAGTTGTAAAGTTTTGATAATATCCCGCTCACCGAAAAGAACAGGCACATTCCTAACTTCGTTAATATTCACCTTGGTTACTCCCATTTGGGCGCTTACTACGTTGACATTGCTTTTTGCCGACGACACTACTACTTCTTGCAATAAGTTTTGGCCGGTCAGCGAGATATCCCTACGAACATTCTTGCTCAGTTCAACTGTATCGATTATTGTTTGATAGCCTACATACGTTGCGGTAAGCCGGTATGCACCCCCGGGAAGGTTGAGCGAATAATATCCATAAGCGTTTGTAGTGGTTACATGTTCAGTTTTACCGGTAAACTTAACGGTGGCACCAATTAAAGTTTCGCCCGATTCGGCATCCTTTAATACCCCTGTTACGGTGAAATTATTTTGCGCCTGCCCGTATTTATTGAAAGAGAAAAGCAACATACACACTAAAAGGAACTTCTTAAAATACTCCATATAAACATTGACGTGTTATTACGCCTTTCGGAAACAAAATAAAGCAATTTGTTACAGCTTATTTTTAAAAGTAAGAATGGATTGGCAACTTTGTTGATGAGATCGTTCCGGAAAATAATCTTGAATCATCAAAGAGCTATCTGATTCCTCATCTTCTCTTTGCTGCTTGCGTAACCCAAGACTAATTTGTATCAACCGAATATTCGCTTGCCCGGCATTCTGAAATTAACGCAATCACGGTCAAAATTTTGTGCAAAAGTTATCTTGATCCCCGCCAAGCAAATAACAGGGCTTCGACTTACGGAGGGTATCTTGAAAAAGAACCTATCGATTTAGAAAATATCCTCTTTATGAAGTATAGCCGTTTTGAAATGCCTTGGCGAATACTTATTCGGTGACCGGAAGCGGCCATACCCAATGAGGAAAATTTCTTTTTAAATAAATCCGCTTATCTAAAATCTTCGTAAATAATTCCGGGTCAAGGCAATCAACTCCAATAGATGCTTGACTTGTTAAGTGTTCATTTAGGTAGAGGTGAATCCCGTTAGAAGTAGCGGGATTTTTTTTAATAAGTCGCGTTTAGTTAATCTATTAATCTCTCAAAATAAGAACTCAATGATTTTCCCTGATCTTTTTTAATCCCCTCGCAGCCTAAATCAGTAAGGGCAATATTTATAAAAATTTCGTTAGGTTGAGGTTCTATAGTTATTAACCCGTTTTTTTCTAAGAACCTAAACAGTTCTATTTCCTTAACTGCAGCTCTTGATATATAAAATTCTTTAAACGATTGGTCATGCGGAAGAATTTTTAATGTTTCAATTACCTCACGCGTTTTCATCTTTACCGATTAATGTACTGTTCAAATGGTTAAGGGTTAGAAATATAATTTATTCCCGAGAACCTTGTATTAAACATCTTCTTTTGCATTCCCGATTTTTACAACACCCAAGTTAGCCATAAGTTTTCTACAACTTCACTAACAGGGTAATTGAACGTTTTCCCTTGGTCCCAATACCAAGACTAAAAAATTTAGTACCTTCGAGAATGGTTGTTCTATCATGAATAATAAGTCCGATACTCGATGTATTGCCCATTATGATCTCGACAGCTTTTTTATTAGTGTTGAGCGATTAAAAAACTCCACACTAATCGGTAAACCGGTAATAGTAGGTGGCACAAGCGGCCGAGGGGTTGTATCTTCGTGCAGCTATGAGACTCGTGTTTTTGGTGTGCAAAGTGCTATGCCGATGGCTCGAGCAATTAAGCTCTGTCCGGAAGCCATAGTTGTAAAAGGAAGTTACGACAGCTATAGTTACTACTCAAGGTTGGTTACAGAGATTATTCGACAAGAAGTGCCGGTGCTTGAAAAAGCCAGTATTGACGAATTTTACATCGACCTTACCGGTATGGACAAATTTTTCAACTGCACCAAGATTGTTAAGGATTTAAAAACCAAGATTTTAAAAGAAACTGGACTGCCTGTTTCGTACGCTCTCGCGTCCAACAAACTAATTTCTAAAATCGCTACTAACGAAGTAAAACCCGACGGGCAAATCGAAGTGCCTGCCGGAACCGAGAAACAATACCTCGCTCCTTTAAAAATCGAGAGGATGCCCGGCATTGGAGATAAAACTGCAAAACAACTTTTGTCGATTGGAATTTTCACGATTAAAATGTTAAGCGAAATTCCACTAGAACAGTTAGAAAGCAAGTTCGGAAAATGGGGCCGTGAACTATGGAGGAAAGCAAACGGCATAGATAACTCCCCTGTTGTACCTTTCCACGAGCAAAAAAGCATTGGATCGGAAGAAACTTTTTTTACCGATACCGCAGATTCAACTTTCTTAAAAAGCGAGCTGGTACGTTTAACGGAAAAAATAGCTTTTCAGTTGCGCCGGCAAAAGAAAGTATGCGGATGCGTGGCTATTAAATTTCGCTACGGCGATTTCACCACCTTTACCAGACAAGCTTCTATTCCTTATACGGCTTCCGATAAAGCTATTTTGAAAATTGCAAACCAACTTTTTGCGGAATTTTACAACGCTAGAAGGCCCTTACGGCTTATTGGGCTTCGTTTAACCGACCTTGTTTCGGGGCAACATCAAATAAATCTTTTTTCTGAAACTGAAGAAAATATCAAGCTCTATCAAGCTTTAGATACTATTAGAAATAAGTTTGGTGAGGATGCGGTAGTTAGAGCAATGGGAAAGAGACACGTTAAATTGCGGTAGCTTCTATTTTACTCGGCGTTCCGGATGTTTTCCCTTTATCTTCGTTGAAAAATAATTTCCCAAAGAATCAGAATTCATAAACTCCTTGTACTGCCTTTTACCCACCTTCAAATATTGCCACACTGCATCGTTTTCCCGGAATTCAACTTCCAAAACTTTCTCTTTTTCATTATAACCAACACAAGATAAAGCGCTTGAATCTACAGCAAACCTTTTCATAATATAAATCAGCTTGGGGCTAAAAAGGTTTTAACGGGAAATCAGGGCAAACATGAAAATCCGCGGTCATCAATAGATGACTTTTCTCCAAAAGTTAATTCGTTTGCAATAACGAGCATAGTTAACCCGACGAATAATGCAAGCAGGACGCGAAACTAAAAGGAACAGAACTTCGCCGAGCCGGACCGGATGAAGCACCGGAATGTAATAAAAAAGCTGCACGAAGTTCTAAAGTATCATGAAGGAACAACTGGTATTTTGCACACCTTGGCTCCAATCGGAGTTGCCATGGCCCGTGCTGATACTTTCGATCCTTAAAGATTAACCTTTTCTTGAAGCTTTTCTTGAGGTTTTTTGGGTCTTTCCGCCGTCAATAGGTTCTTCACATAAACCAAACCAACCGCCTTTGTTAGTATAAGTTTGTTTGGGAGCGTGATAAACATCAGATAGAGGTGAAATTTTCATCAACGATTCTTGGGCTTGAAAGTTTTTCATAGTCTAAATTTTTAGCTGTTAGGTGTATGCGGCAGAAACTTTAATTACGTCTTCACTAAGTCTTTCTGCAATTTTTAAAGTTTTAATTTTGTACTCTTAATAAAACAAACTTTATGCCCAAAAACTCAATCCCCGAAGAGGGAAAGTCTCCATCATCTGCCTTTGAACGTTTACTTAAAATTATGGATACGCTTCGTGAGCAATGCCCGTGGGATATGAAGCAAACTATGGAAACTCTAAGACATTTAACTATAGAAGAAACGTATGAATTATCCGATGCTATATTAGAAGGAGACCTCGAAGAAATAAAAAAAGAAATAGGCGATATTATGCTTCATTTGGTGTTTTACGCTCGTATTGCCACCGAAAAGAATGCCTTTACCATTACCGAAGTTTTAAATGGGATTTGCGAAAAACTTGTATCAAGACATCCTCATATTTACTCCGACACCGAGGTTGCAAACGAGCATGACGTTAAACGAAATTGGGAACAGCTAAAACTTAAGGAAGGAAATAAATCGGTTTTGTCCGGTGTCCCGACATCGCTTCCGGCATTGGTTAAAGCATCGAGGATTCAAGAAAAAGCTCGCGGAGTGGGTTTTGATTGGGAAGAAGCCGGCCAAGTGTGGGAGAAAGTTGAAGAAGAAATGCAAGAGTTTAAAGCCGAGTTCGACGCAGCCGGTATCTTGGGCATGCATAAAGAAAAAGCTGAGGGCGAATTCGGCGACTTGCTGTTTTCGCTAATTAACTACGCTCGTTTTATCGAAATAAACCCCGAAGATGCCCTTGAAAAGACTAACAAGAAGTTTATTAAACGCTTTCAATATCTCGAACAGAAGGCAAAGGATAACAATAAGAATTTGAAAGATATGACCTTGGCCGAAATGGATGTTTATTGGAACGAAGCAAAAAGAATTTGATTTTTTTCTTGTTTAACGTAGCGTATTCTAAAACAAGAACGTACTGGATTAAAAAGCGGAATCTACTGTATGGTTAACAAGTCAGCTGTTTTGCTATTATCTGTCGTGTTTCTGTTGACGGGTTGTTCCGGAAAATTAGACTTTGCCAAGCTCAAAGGCAGTTATTCCGGCACATTTAGTTATTTTCATAGTGAGGATTCTAAAGCTGTTAAAAATGCCCCTGTTGCTGTCAACTTCACGCAAAATGCGTATGAAAGTTCGTCCGGTATTAACTACTTCCCGGCAGGCGGAACGGGAGTATTTGCAGTTTTAGACGGACAAAAAATCAAGTTCGAAGACCAAAAGATTTGGAGAACAACAAATTTTGATTGGGAACTCGTGCTTAACGGCGAGTATAGATATGACAGAAAAGGAGACAGTTTAATATTAACCAAAGGTTCTTCAACTACGAACCTTTACCAATACAGATTGAAACGAGTTAACTAATGCCTAAAATTCTTGGTATTTCTGAAGAAGAGCTGATTCAGAAATGTAAAAAAGGCGACCTTAAGTATTTTGAAAAGCTTTATAAGCATTTTTACGGATATGCGATGGGAGTAAGTTTGAGATACTTGGCTGACAGAGACGATGCACTTGAGGTTGTAAATGATGCTTTTATAAAAGTTTTTGCGTCGATAGAAACTTTCAATTCCGAAAATGTTTTTAAACCTTGGTTGCGGCGTATAGTTGTTAATACAGCTATCGATTGTCGGCGTAAGAATTTAAAGTATCTGGATAACGTAGATATTGAAGAAGCATATTCGGTTGGGATGAAAGCTCAGGTGGTGGACGATTTAGGAGTTGAAGATATACGCCGAATGCTGGATACACTGCCCGAAATGCACCGCGCTGTATTTAATATGTATGAAATAGACGGCTACAGTCACGAGGAAATAGGTTCGATGATCGGTATTCCGGAAAGCTCTTCACGGGTTTATTTGAGTAGAGCAAAAGAGAAATTGAGAAAATTGTGGAACAAACAACAGGAGATAGGTTATGAACAATCAGTTTGACGAAAGACTGTCCGACAAGATACGGGATGTCTTCGACAACTATGATGACAACCTTGCCGAAGATGGTTGGAAAGAATTAAGAAAGAAGTATCCCGCTAAAACAGAACGTTCACCCTTTATATATTGGATAAGTTCTGCGGCGGCAGCTATTGTGCTTGCATTGGGCGTTTGGGTACTCCTCCCTTCCGGAAACGAGCAGGGAAATGAAAATATTGCCAAATTAAATCAGACTGAAAAGCAAAAAAAGATTCCGGCACCCGGAGAAACGACTGTTGCTGCATCCCGAAAAGTTGAACCGGCAGCTCAAGCTGAAACCTTTGCGGCGAGAGTTAAACCTGCAGAGGAAGATGAAACTGGCCAATCATTACCGGAAACTTCTAAAGCGGGAAAAAATAAATTAAAGACTATTCGAGCTTCTGCCAAATACGGTAATACCGGCAAGGAAAAAACAATCATTGCTTCGATTGGAGAAGATCAGAGTCAAAAGTTAAAAAGTAATAATTCGGATGACCATACCGAGAAATCTTCTACTGACTTTATAATTGTAAGTACAGAGTTAAGAAGCCAATCTTTGAATACCGAAGCAAGCCCCAAAACAAACAACACAGGGCCTGTTGCCTCTTCAGTTATCGCAAAAACAGAAAAACCTGCTGCAGTAATATCCGAAACTGAAATGCAAGGTGAAATACCTGCTCCTGCTACCGCTAAAACCCCGGCTTCGGAATCGGCAACAACAAAGGTAGACGCAGGTCCGAAATTAGAACAGGTTCCGAAAAGTGTATCGCCTTTGGTTTTGGCCGGTGCTGACACGGGGCCGGAAAAGTCTTCTTTCTTAAAAATTGAAGAAGATAAACCAAGCCAAGTAATTGCCCGAAACGAGCAAAAGGTAACCTTTGGGGTATATGCCGGAAGTTTTGTAAACTATGCAGAAGGGAGTAATAATAAACTTAATTTAGGTGCCGGTTTTTCTTCAGACATTGCTTTAACTAGAAACTTAAAACTCTCGACCGGGGTTGGAATAAGTAAAAATGACTTGTCGTTTGATAGTGGAAATTTTCCTAAAACGCCTTTTCTTTCAGCAAGCAATGCATTCGACAAGAACAGCGAAATTGCTCATGGAATGTTGAAAGATACGCCTTACTATAATCTAAATGCTTACAGTGCAAGCCTTTTAGGAGTAGATATTCCTACAAATTTAAAACTGGTTCTCCCTAAAAGAAAGGATGAACTGTTTGTTTCGGCGGGGGTAAGTTCCGGAGCATTTTTAAACGAGAAGTACAATTATCAATATCAAAATGTAAATCCTTTAGCTACCTTATCGGCCGACGTGCAACAGAAAACCGATGAGAAAAAACAAAACGGTTTCGGAAATTTTGAATTTGCCAGAACGCTCAATTTTTCTGTAGGTGTCGGATACCCGCTTGGGAAACAAAACCGTCTGGTGATCGAACCGTTTTTAAGATATCCGCTTAAAGATATGGGACAAGAGAACTTGCGCTTTGGTGCCGGCGGTGTAAATCTAAAACTCAACTTTCAACCAAATAAAAAATAGCTTCTGTTATTTAAAAGCAATTGCTTTAACAGGAGCTATTTTTGTTACCACGAAAGAGGGAATCAGCAGCACCAGCAAGCAAATAATTAGCGTTCCTACGTTAAGTAAAACAACATCGCTCAAATGAAGTTCTGTCGGCACATAATCCATATAATATGAAGCTTGGTCTAACTTTAGCAGATGTGTATGTTGCTGAATAAGGCAAACTCCTAAACCAAGCAAATTTCCTAAAATCAAACCAATCCCGATTAAGTATGCGGCATTATTTAAAAATATCTTCTGAATTGCCCAATTAGTACTACCGAGAGCTTTAAGTACGCCGATCATATTAGTGCGCTCAAGAATAATAATCAGTAAAGCAGAAACCATATTAATTACCGCGACTGCAATCATCAAAATCAGAATTACGCTGGTATTAACATCAAGCAACGAAAGCCACTGGAATATGGCCGGATAATACTCTTTTACTGAGTACGACTTCAAATTCATATCAATGTTGCTGTATATCTTTTCTGCTGTAGAATCTAAATTTTCAAAATTCTTCAACCTTATTTCATATCCTCCCACTTCGCCCGAACTCCAATTATTAAGTTTCCTTACCAACCTCAAATCGCCTATTACATACATTTTATCAACCTCTTCAACACCAAGATTATAAATACCGACGATTTCGAATTTTCGCTTTCGCAACGGTTGTTGCACGAAATACATCAGAAACTCGTCGCCCACTTTCTTTCTTAACCGATCTGCCGTGTGGTTGGAAATCAGGATTTCGCGTTGCACTTTATTGCTGTCGCTAAAATCCGGTACTCGGCCCTGAATTAGTATCTTCTTAAAAAAATCCCACCTGTAGGTTTTATCTATTCCTTTTAATACAACACCTTCAACCTCATTGGCTGTTTTTATAATACCGGCTTTAGATGCATAGGGCTGATAGAAAGCAATTTGCGGATTTGATTTAAATTGATTTAGGGTTTTATCACTGATTATAAACGGCGAGTTTTCGAACGAATAGTTTAAATCGTATTTAACCACTATAATGTCACCGGAAAAACCTCTGATTTTTTCTATTATCTCCGCTTTAAACCCTCTAATAATTGCCATCGTCAAAATCATTACCGCCAGGCCCAGCATAATTCCTAAAATGGCAATGCGAACACTTAATTTAGAAAAGGTTCGTTCTGATTTAAAGGCTATTCGTTTGGCAATAAAGGCGGATAGATTCAAGCTTTTGCGGTTTTTTTGTACTTTAGCAAAGATGCAACATTTTTGTTTTAATGGTTTTAAGATTCAACATAAACTGTACCTATGAAAAGATTTTGGCGAGTTCTACAGGCACTGATATTGAGTTGTATTTGTCTAAACTCTTGCGCCCAAATTCGTTTGGGAACTCCCGTTCCGAACCCTTATAAAGTTGATGTTAATGCGATCAATAAGAAACTAAAACCGAAAGGAAAACTAAAACCCGGAGCCGAATGCACCGAAGAATATCTGCCGTATCTAAAGGGAAAAAAAATCGGGATGGTAGTAAATCAAACTTCTGTTATCGGAAATAAACTGAGCGTTGACAGTCTGTTATCCTTACAGATAAACATTTTAAAAATTTTCGGACCTGAGCATGGATTCAGGGGCAATGCAAGTGCAGGCGCTAAAGTTGATAACGCCGTCGACGAAAAAACCGGTATAAAAATAATTTCCTTATACGGTAAACATCACAAGCCCACGCTCGAAGATCTTACAGGAATAAACCTGTTAATTTTTGATATTCAGGACGTAGGAGCTCGTTTTTACACCTACATTTCTACGCTTCATTATGTTATGGAGGCTTGCGCCGAAAATAACATTGAACTGCTTATTTTAGATCGCCCGAATCCAAATGGTTTTTATGTTGACGGGCCTATTTTAGAAGAAAAATACAAATCCTTCATCGGTATGCACCCGGTTCCGATTGTACACGGCATGACTATCGGTGAATACGCACAAATGATAAATGGTGAAGGCTGGCTTGGAGACAGGAAAACTTGCAAAATGAAAATTATAAAAGTTGCAAATTATACTCATTCTACGCCTTATACTTTGCCTGTAAAGCCTTCGCCCAATTTAAATACCCCAGAGGCAATATCGCTTTATCCTTCTTTATGCCTTTTTGAAGGAACAGTAATCAGCCAAGGCAGGGGAACTTATTTTCCGTTTCAGGTTTTGGGAAACCCTTCTCTTGCCGGAAAATATAAATTCAGTTTTACTCCCGTCAGTATTCCGGGCATGAGCGAAACTCCTCTGTATCAAAACCAAACTTGCTACGGATTAGACTTAAGAAAATACAATACAAAGACCTTTGAAAAAACCGGGAAAATAAATCTTAATTGGCTGATCGAACTTTATAAAGCTTATCCCGAAAAGGAAAAATTTTTCGACTATACCCAAAATAAACAGATAAACAATTTCGATAAGCTTGCGGGAAATGCTTTACTTAAACAACAAATAATTGAAGGTAAAGGTGAAGATGAAATACGCTTATCGTGGGAACCGGCCCTTTCTCAATTCAAATTAAAAAGAAAAAAATATTTGTTGTATCCTTAAAGAAAGAAGAAAGATGCGTGTTGTTTTTATGGGAACTCCCGGTTTTGCCGTTGTCTCGCTAAATGCTTTAGTTACCGCCGGTGTCAACGTAGTTGCCGTTGTTACTTCGCCGGACAAACCTGCCGGCAGAGGCCGAAAATTAAACGAATCCGAAGTAAAAAAACATGCACTCTCTTTAGGTATACCTGTTCTTCAGCCCGAAAGATTAAAATCACCGGAATTTATTGAAGAACTCAAACATTATAATGCAGATTTGCAAGTAGTGGTTGCCTTTAGAATGCTTCCGGAAGCGGTTTGGAACATGCCGGCAAAAGGCACAATTAATCTTCACGGATCCTTACTGCCTCAATACCGGGGAGCCGCCCCGATAAATTGGGCAGTTATAAACGGCGAAAAACAAACCGGTGTAACTACTTTTTTTTTAAAGCAAGAGATTGATACGGGTAATATAATTGCTTCAGAAAAAGTCGCTATCGGAGATGAAGAAACGGCGGGAGATATACACGATAAGCTAATGAATACAGGAGCTGAATTGCTGGTTAAAACCGTAAGAGCGATAGAACACGAAACCTACCGCGAAGTAACGCAAGGCGAAGTATCAAATGTTTTAGGATTAAAATATGCTCCTAAAATTTTTAAAGAAGATTGCGCCATTAGGTGGAATGAGCCAACAAATAAGGTTTTTAATCTTATTCGCGGGTTGAGCCCCTCCCCTACAGCTTTTTGTAGGTTTCAGGACAAAACCTTAAAGATCTTTAAATCAAAGCCGGAATTTACCGATCCCGGAATTTCTCCCGGAGCTTTTTTAAGTGACGGAAAATCCTACCTAAAATTTGCCTGTATCGACGGCTTTATTTCCGCTACCGACGTGCAGTTGGAGGGTAAAAAACGTATGGGGGTTGAAGAGTTTCTACGTGGAGTAAGAATCTAGCCCTAGGTCATTTTCCTGCTGCATTTAAGCCGCAAATATTTTTCTAACCCTCCTATTATCGTAATGCTCTTTTTAAGGCCATACAGTATCCTAAATGCACGCCTTCGTGAGTTCCTACAAATTGAATTGCCGTTTCGATAGAGCTTAGCGTTATTCCGTAGCTGGTGGTGTACTCGTTATACGTTTTAAACAATCCTTCTCTATAGTCGGCCTTCAAGTTATCCAAAGAGGAAACAAGAATTTCTTTAAATCCTGTATATTCTTCTACACCCGAAAAAGTTTCCGGTTTGGTTCCTTTACCGTATTTAGAAAAAACGTCCATATTAACTCGAGGTTCTAAACCTGACATTTTATACGTTAAAACTTGATGGCTTGAAATGATGTGGCCCAAATGCCAAACTAGGTTATTGTTAAAATTTGCCGGAACTTTGTTTACCTCTTCAATATTTAATCCGTTTAAAATATTTAATAAGTTGTGGCGTGTCTGTTCTATAATTTTAAAACTGTATTCCATTTTTTTAATCTACTAAGTCAAGAGAAATGTCATTTAATTTTTTTTCGTCACGAATATAAATACCACCGCTGTGGGCGGAATATAAACAATAGTTGTGTAATGAAGGTGAAGCATTATGGACCGAGAGTGTTGTATTTATCATTACTTCAGCATAGTTATAGTAGATCAACTCTTGCCACACGCTGCAAATAGAATTACAAACGGATTTCAGAACGCCTTCTGTCGTGCTTTCTGAAACGTAAATCTAAAGCGTGAGTATCGTTCGGCGGCTTTGATAGTATTAGGGCTTAGCTTATAAATAAAAGAAAAGAGACAAATGGTAGTAATTGCACTGAAAGCATGCCACAGAAAATGAGTACCTACCGGTATAATTTTCCAATCGTCGATAATTCTGAAACCAAGCGCAAGGCAGAAAGTAATCAGTGCGAATAAAATTAGTTTACCGTTTTTAAACTTGGTTTTGTACAAGTAAACTACTACCGGAACTAAAATCATTATTCCCATTAAAGAATAATTTATATTGTTCGCGAAGTGGGAATTATCATGGTCGTACCAAGAATTTAATATCCACTCTATACAAAAAAACAATATTCCGATTAAAATAGAAGTGGCAACACCCACTACTTTATGCCAAAACCAACCGCTTGTAAAAAAACAGAGAATAACTATCGGCACCCAATCCAAGGCGATAAAAATATTATAGCGCCTTAGCCCATGATATAGCAGCCCCCCGACTCCGCCGACTAACAATATCCAAGAACAAACACTCAAAAAGGTATGTTTGATAGAAAATCCTCTGACTTTTACCAACCAATAAAGAGCAATAAACAGAAAAAAAGTAGAAGTTATTGCGTTTAAAGGTTCAGGAAAGAAATTAGAGAAATTGCTTTCGGTATAGATCAGCCCTCCATCGGGGGGTAAAATTTGGATTAAAGGATTGAACATTTGAACGTGCAAGTTTCAAACTAAACAACAGTTTCTGAAAATTTGTTGAGTCGCTCAACCATAAAACGAGATAATTCGTTGAAATAGCGCTTCTTATTATAACCCATAACCCACTGTACGCCCCTACTTGCATTAGTTAAAAAAACTTCTTCGGCCTCGTTTAAAACTTCAGGATTAATTTGCGCCTCGGTTACCGGAATTTGATTTTGCTTGGCAACCTGCATCACCACAGATCGCATTACCCCGGCTATACACCCTTCGTTTAGTGCCGGTGTATAAAGCAGGTTATTATAAACTACAAATACATTGGCACTCATCGCTTCGCATAAAAATCCGTTCTGATTTAGAATAAACACCTCGTCTAAAGCATGTTGATTTTTATAAACGCCGGCCAACACATAAACTAAAGAGTTGCAGGTTTTATGGTTGGATAAGTAGTTTACAGGTTTGGTTACCTCATCAAACACATCCATAATCAAACCTTTTTTATTTTGGATATATTTTGACTCCTCGAGTTTACTTGCTTCTATTGCAAATCCGGGCTTGTTTGACTCAGGAGTGTAAAGCCCTTCTCCGGCACGAAAAACCGTAATCCGAACCCGGGCATTTGCGCCTTGTTGATTTCGTCGTAATAACATCGAAACTTGTTCTCTCAGAAAATAAGAATCAAATTGCGACCCACCGTCGATTTTTAATGCCTTCATTCCTTCTTGCAATCTCGCGGCATGCAAATCGGCAAACTTTAATTCGCCTTTAGCTACTCGCATAGATTCAAAAATGCCGTCTCCGTATTTGAAAGCACGATTATTAATTGTTAAAACAGGATGATCAATTGGAAAGACTTCGCCGTTATAATTTATTAGCTGAACACTCATGATTTTTCTTAACGATTAAACTTCGTTGTTTGTGCCGGTATATTTTCGCCATTTATCTATTACTGCGGTAAAGTCTTGTGGCAAAGGAACTTCAAAATGCAAATATTTTTTTGTTGAAGGATGAATAAACCCTAATGACTTTGCATGCAATGCTTGCCGCGGCATTACATCGAAAGCGTTTTCTACAAATTGTTTGTATTTTGAGAACATCGTGCCTTTTAAAATTTTGTCGCCGCCATAAGTAGAATCGTTAAATAAAGGATGTCCGATGTGCTGCAGATGCGCTCTGATTTGATGCGTTCTACCTGTTTCCAACCTGCACTCTATAAGGGTTACATAATTAAAGCGTTCAACAACTTTATAATGTGTTACACTCCATTTTCCCTTGGTCTCATCTTCGTAAACATCCATAACTTTTCGATCTCTTAAACTTCTGCCTATATAACCGGAAATAGTGCTGTCTTCGGATACATCTCCCCACACTAGTGCAATATATCTCCTAGTGATTGAATGGTCAAAGAATTGTTTAGCTAGTGCAGCCATTGAACGCTCATTTCTACTGATAACCAGCAAGCCGGATGTATCTTTATCTATACGATGTACCAACCCGGGTCTTCCTTCATTTCCGGGAAGCTGAGGCAGGGTGCTGAAATGATAAAATAAGCCGTTAACAAGAGTTCCTGAGTAATTGTTATATCCGGGATGCACTACCATTCCGGCCGGCTTATTAATAATTAGCAAGTCATCGTCTTCGTAAATAATATCAAGAGAAAGGTTTTCAGGATAAACTTCCGTGTCTCGTGGAGGATGCGGAAGCACAACCGAAATAACATCGAAGGGTTTAACTCTGTAACTCGATTTGACCGGCTGTTCGTTAACCAGTACATTTTCTTGTTCAATCGCATTTTGAATTCTGTTTCGAGATGCATTTTCAATTCTGTGCATTAAAAACTTATCAATTCGCAGTAAACTCTGGCCCTTATCTACTGTAATACGGAAATGTTCGTATAAATCCTGCTCGTCTTGTTCGAGGATTCCTAAATCAGAAGTCATATATTTGAAACAAATATCTATAAATCACGGTAAACAAAACTGTGAAAATTTATGTTAACACATTCACACCATGAAATTGTTATTTTTGTAGTGTCTATTAAATCAAAGTACTATGAAAAACTTTTTAAACAAAGCATCCGTTATCTTAAATTTTTTTCCGTTTTTAATCAGACAAATCTATTTTAAACACTAAGAGTACGCTTGTAACTTACGTGCAGCGAAGCCGTTAAAAGGCAATAGCTTAGTTTAATAATAGATTTATTGATGCGAAAAAAACAACTACTTTCTTTGTCGGTGCTATTTACTAGCACCTTTTTTTGTGCCCCGACTTTTGCGCAAGTCAATGTTTCTGAATTGATAAAATCAGGACCGGAAGATGCAACAAAATTAGCTGACGCATATTTAACACCTCTGTTTAAAGGGTTTGGTATTGGGCTGAATTCCGGTTGGAACTACACGGCAAATGCAAAAAATGCCGGAAGATTTGATGTCCGCTTAAGCTTAAGCGGAGCCTTAATTCCGCCGAGCGCCAAAACTTTCGATGTTAATAAACTGGGCTTATCAAGCTCAATTCGTTTAGCGCAAGGAGAAAATTCGGCAGCACCTACCGTCGCGGGTTCTAACATGATCGGCCCTCGAATGGAAATCTTCGCCGATGACGGACAAAAATTAGAAAATTTCAGTTTACCGAAAGGAGCTAAATTGCCTGCAATTCCTACCGGAACTCTTCAGATTACAGTCGGCTTGCCGAGGGGAATTGATGTTACGCTTCGCGGAATACCACAAGTTAAATTAGGGTCCGATATCGGCTCTATTAATTCTATGGGCGGAGGAATTAAGCTTGAGGTTTTGCGATTAATAACCGGCAAAACAGTAAGCAAAATACTGCCTTTTGATTTAGCCGTGGCAGTCGGATATAACGAACTTAATTATAAATTACCATTAGAAGTAAAACCTTCAACAAACGCAGCCCCTAAGGATAATAATCAAAGTACTGACTTTGCTGATCAAAGGGCTGAAGCAAAAATATCAGCCATTAATTCAGAGCTTATCCTTTCAAAAAAACTATTGTTCTTTACGCCTTTTGTAAGCGTAGGATATAACAGTGCTAAAACAAATATTACGCTGAAGGGTAATTATCCCATTGTAACAGGTTCCACTTTGTTAGCCACACCAACTTACACCACTTTCTCGGATCCGGTAAAGATAAACCGTAGCAATTTAAGCGGTTTCAGAAGTAATGTAGGATTTCAATTAAATTTGGCCGCATTTCGCTTTTTTGCAGCTTACAGTATGGCTGACTACAACGCCCTAACCGCGGGTATTGGCTTGGGTATTGGAAAATAAGCACAACTTAAAGTACTTTTGAAAGCTCCTTTGTAAGAGCTTTTTTTGATGCAGAATTTTAAGTTTTACAGCCCCGAAGAACAAATTCATCATTCTCTATTTATAAAAAAACGAGTAGAAGTTTTTATAAAAAGAGATGATCTCATTCATCCTTTTATTTCCGGTAATAAGTGGCGAAAGCTGAAATACCTACTTAAAGAAGCGGATCAGCAAAACAAAAAACACCTCGTTACTTTTGGTGGAGCATATTCCAATCACTTGCTTGCTGCTGCGTGTGCCGGGGCAAAGTTCGGATTTAGAACTACGGCATTTGTTCGAGGCGACCGGGTTGAAAACGAGATTCTCTTTCTGTGCCGTACTTTCGGTATGACCTTAGAATTTGTCAATAGAGAACGCTATAGTGATAAACAAACCCTTTTCGATCAACAGTTTAAGAGCGATAGTGAAGCTTTTTTTATCGACGAAGGCGGAGCATCGCCCGAAGCGGCCAAGGGGTGTGAAGAAATAATAACTGAGCTCCATCAAGAGTACAACCATGTCTTTTGTGCCTGTGGTACCGGAACAACTGCTGCCGGAATTATAAACGGAATTCAAAATAATCAATCGGATGCGAAATTTAATGGAGTGCCGGTTTTAAAAGGCGGAGAATTTTTGCGAGCAGAAATTAATAAGTATCTTCATAAGACAGTCTCTTATCAACTTCATACCGCCTATCACTTTGGCGGTTATGCAAAGACTCAGCCCGAACTGCTAACATTTATAAAAGAATTTTCATCTGCTACCGGTATTCTTCTAGACCCTGTTTATACCGGAAAAATGATGTACGCGATTTTTGATCTAACAGCAAATGATTACTTTAAAAAGGGTGATAAAGTCTTAAGCGTTCATACCGGCGGCTTACTGGGAATTTTAGGAATGCGAAACCGGTTTATTTGAAGCGCTATAAATATCCTGCTTACCCTTTTCACTTATTCCTGGTTTCCTTTTTCGTATTTTTGATAAAAGGGAAAAACCTATGTACAACATTTCTATAACCCCCTATCAAGTTCATTCTACCATTAAAAAACACCTGATTGGCGACGGCTTCGACATTACTTTCGATTTGGAGAAGAGCCAAGGGGTGCACATTTACGATTCAAAACATAACAGAACGCTTCTTGATTTTTTTACCTGTTTTGCCTCAGTCCCGCTCGGCTATAATCATCCTCATTTTCTAAATGACGACGAATTCAAGAAAAATTTATTGTTGGCTGCGTTAACAAATCCTTCAAATTCTGATATATACACTACTCAATACGCTCAGTTTGTTGATACCTTTTCTAAGCTTGCCATGCCGGCCGACATGCCTCATGCTTTTTTTATTGCGGGTGGAGGTTTAGCTATAGAAAATGCACTTAAAACTGCGATGGATTATAAGGTGCAAAAGAATTTTAAAAAAGGCAGTCGAGAAGAAAAGGGGTTTAAAGTAATCCATTTCGAACACGCATTTCACGGTAGAACAGGTTATACACTGAGCTTAACTAACTCTGCTCCGGTAAAAACAGATCGATATGCGAAGTTTGACTGGCCGAGAATTATAACTCCAATATTAAAATTTCCGGTAACGGACGAGAACTTAAAAGCCGTTCAAGAACTTGAAAAAAAATCGGTAGCGCGGATTAAACAAAGTTTTGCCGAAAATCCGGATGATGTTTGCGCTATAATAATTGAACCTGTTCAAGCCGAAGGTGGAGACAATCATATTCGGAAAGAATTTTTTGAACAGCTTCGTATCTTGGCTGATGAGAACGACTGCTTTCTCATATACGATGAAGTGCAAACCGGTGTAGGTCTTTCCGGAACATTTTGGTGTCATGAACATTTTGGCCCGGAAGCAAAGCCCGACATATTGGTATTTGGTAAAAAAATGCAAGTTTGCGGTATTGTTGCGAATAACAAAGTCGACGAAATTGAAACGAATGTATTCAACGTTTCGTCTCGCCTTAACTCCACTTGGGGCGGAAGCTTGGTCGACATGGTTAGGGCAACTAAAATTTTAGAAGTCATTCATGAAGATGATTTGGTAGAAAATGCTGCGGTCAATGGCACCTATTTACAAAAACAATTACAAAAAACCGCAAGCCGAAACGAGAAAATCTCGAACGTTCGCGGAAAAGGTTTGCTTACAGCATTTGATTTTCCTTCCGGCAGAATGCGTGATGATTTTATTAAAAAAGGATTGGAAGCCGGAGCAATGTTTTTAGGTTGCGGCGAAACATCAATCAGGTTTCGCCCGGCATTAATAATTGAGAAAGCACATATAGACGCCGGAATAGAAATTATTGAGAAAGTTCTCCCGGTACTTTAATTATCGAAGATCAAAAAGGCTATCAACCCCCAGCAACCGCCTGCAAGTAAATCCTTCCCCATAAACGGCATCAATATACTTTCCGTATTCTCGAGCTCTCGCTTCTACTACCTTTAGAAAATCGGGAGAAGAAATATAGGTTTGCTGCTCTTCTTTATCATATTCAGGATTATAAAATTGACTTTTAAACGCCTGAATACTTCTCACTTTTTGATCCCAAAAGTTGGTTACATCAATTACTATATCAGGCTTGATATAATAATCTTGAATAAATTGAAGCAATATTTTAGGTTTCCATGCCTTTTGATTTACTCCCTCAACGTCTGTTACAATTTTAGGTAACGCCGATAGGAACACTGCGTCATTCACCAAATCTCCGGAACGACCGTGATCAGGGTGCCGATCAAAACGAGCATTACATAGAATAATTTCAGGCTGATACTCTCTGATTTTTTTAATTATTTGCAACCGGTGTTCTTCGTCATTTAAAAAATAAGCGTCACGCATGCCAAGATTTTCTCTAACTGCCAAGCCAAGTATCCCGGCCGATTCAGCAGCTTCTTCGTCTCGCAGATCTGCCGTTCCACGGGTTCCGAGCTCGCCTCGGGTTAAATCTACAATCCCTACCTTCTTACCCAACTTAACATGTTTTAAAATTGTTCCGGAACAGCCCAGCTCAGCGTCATCCGGGTGAGCGGCAAAAACGAGTATATCTAATTTCATCGAGCAAATGTAAAAGGCGGAAATTTAAGGGAAAAGATTAATTATATCGGTAGTATCCGGAAGATTCGATTATAGACTCAATATCGCGATCTTGCTGCGGGTCATATTCATCTTTTAAATCATGTCCCACTACTCGTGCTATTGATTGGTAAAAAAAAGCTGTAAAGCCCCCTTTAAGCTGTTTAACAAGGTCATAACTTGTTGTCCCGGTTTCTCTGTCAATCAATTTCACCAAAATTTTACCTTGAGTAATTGTAAGCTCTTTTATTTCGCGATTAAACATGTCCTTAATTTCTTTTTCGAAGGTCCTATTTAATCGCTTTTGATCACGACGTCCCGAAGCTGTAGCCAAGTCGCGTTGTAATTGCTCGTATCGTTCGCGGGCGAAACGCGCATAAGGCAATACTCTTAATACATTATACCTAAGGCGGTAAAATTTGGCTCGGTCAACAGGATCTTTAAACAGGCGCTTTTCGAAAACAAAAACGTCAGATAGGGGAATCCATGGAATTAATTCTCCTTCAATTCGTGTCAGTGCTACAGGTATGGTATCGTTTTTGCCCCTCTTATATTCAGAATAGCCCTTATTGTCTTGAGCAAAGGATGAGTCGGAAAAGAAAAGAAGCGCACATACAACACCGGCAACACTAATTAATTTCATAAATTTAGTAAACGAAACCACGTTGAAATTTAGTATGTATTAATTACTTAAGTTAATAATTTGTAACCCAAAGCGGATAAAGATTAGCATTTTTTTTACAGAAGCCTTATTATTGAGTTATGAACGAGATTGTGATCGATATAGAAGCGGAGAAGAAAGAGATTCTTAAGAGATACAGGGCTTTGCTGCGGGCTTGTAAACCTACCATGCAAAAGGGCGACAAGCGTTTAATAAGGCAAGCTTTTAACATGGCTTTAGAAAGCCATAAAGACATGCGCCGAAAATCAGGCGAACCCTACATTTACCACCCGATTGCCGTTGCTCAGATTGCTGCCGAAGAAATAGGTTTAGGCACAACCTCTATTGTTTGTGCTTTATTGCACGATGTTGTTGAAGATACGGCTATCAATCTTGAGGATATAGAGCGGGAGTTCGGCAAAAAAATCGCTAAGATAATTGATGGGTTAACTAAGATATCCGGAGTATTCGATTATAACAGTTCGCTTCAGGCCGAAAATTTTCGTAAAATGCTGCTTACGTTAGCTGATGACGTTCGCGTAATTCTAATAAAACTGGCAGATCGACTGCATAATATGCGAACAATGGACTTTATGCCTCGCGACAAGCAGTTGAAAATCTCATCAGAAACAGTTTATCTCTACGCTCCCTTAGCTCACCGATTGGGTTTATATGCTATTAAATCCGAGCTTGAGGATTTATCCATGAAATACATGGAGTCGGCTACTTATAAGCTTATTGCAAGAAAACTAAATGAAAAAAAGGCTGAACGAGAGCTTTACATCAAAGAATTTGCTGGCCCCATCAAAGATATTCTAACAGAGCCGGGATTAGAAGCAAAAGTTTTCGGCCGTTCAAAGTCGATACATTCTATCTGGAATAAAATGCGCAAAAAGAGCATTCCGTTTGAGGAAGTTTATGACCTTTTCGCTATTCGTATTATATTAGACAGTAAACTTGAACAGGAAAAAGCCGACTGCTGGAAGGCTTATTCTATAGTTACAGATTTATATCGTCCGAACCCTGATCGGTTAAGAGACTGGATTTCTTCACCAAAAGCAAACGGGTACGAATCTTTACATACCACAGTAATGGGGCCGAAAGGGCAATGGGTAGAAGTGCAAATTCGTACAATGCGAATGAATGAAATTGCCGAAAAAGGCTTTGCCGCCCATTGGAAATACAAAGAATCATCTGTAGAGAGCGGCTTGGACCAATGGATACAAAAGGTAAGGGAAATGCTTAGCAATCCGGAGTCGAATGCACTCGATTTTTTGGACGATTTTAAGATGAATCTTTTTTCCGACGAAATTTTCATTTTTACTCCAAAAGGTGCATTAATCCAGCTTCCTATCGAAGCTACAGCTCTTGATTTTGCTTTTGAAATTCACTCGGATTTAGGCGCAAAATGTATCGGTGCAAAAGTTAATCATAAGCTTGTACCACTTTCTTACAAACTTCAAAACGGCGATCAGGTAGAAATTATAACTTCCGGTAAGCAAACTCCAAAAGAAGATTGGCTGAGTTTTGTAGTTACCGCGAAAGCAAAATCCAGAATTAAATCAGCTCTTAAAGAAGAAAAACGGCGAGTAGCGGAAGAAGGAAAGGAAATACTGGAAAGAAAACTGAAATCTCTTAAAATAACTTACAATAGCGATAATATCAATAAGCTTACAAATTTCTTTAAGTACACATCAACCTTGGACCTATTCTTTAATGTGGCAAAAGGCGATATTGATTTAAAGGACTTAAAAGAATATCAGGCATCTGAAAAAGTCGTTGAAAATAGGGCTCCGCAAATTATCGAAGAAGCTCATATAGAGGGTATTCGGAACAAGGTAAGAGCTTCTCAAGACAGCGACACTTTGCTGATCGGTGAAGATATGCAAAAGATTGATTACAAACTTTCTACTTGTTGCAACCCTATTCCGGGCGACGATGTGTTTGGTTTTATCACCATTAACGACGGAATAAAAATTCATCGAACCAATTGTCCTAATGCCGCTAAATTAATGTCAAGCTATGGCTATCGGATTGTGAAAGCAAAGTGGACATCTCAAAAAGAACTCGCTTTTTTAACCGGTTTACGCATTACCGGAATTGATGATATGGGACTTATCAACAAACTTACCACAGTAATATCAAATGACTTTAGAATTAATATGCGCTCAATAACTGTCGACAGCCATGAAGGCATCTTTGAAGGTTCTATAATGGTTTTTGTAAACGACACTCAACACCTCGACCATTTAATAAAGCGTTTGAAGCAAGTTAAAGGGGTAACATCCGTTACGCGTTTCGACTCTGATGTTCAAAAAATAGGCAGAGCTTCCTGAAAAGAATTTGCCGGAACCGGTAATTTTTAGATAAATTTGGGCCGCAAGCAACACAGACATGTCGGGACAAGAAACCGGTGAAATGGTTAAAAAAATTTTCGAAGCTTATCTCGAAAATAAAAATCTCCGCAAAACTCCTGAACGTTTTGCTATTCTTGAAGAAATATATTCGCGTAGTGATCACTTCGATGTGGAATCCTTGTACATCCACATGAAGAATAAAAAGTATCGGGTTAGTCGTGCGACGGTTTATAACACTCTTGAATTATTAGTTTCCTGCGATTTAGTCACCAAGCATCAGTTTGGAAAAAACATGGCCCAGTTCGAAAAATCGTATGGATACAAACAACACGACCATATCATTTGCATCGACTGCGGCAAGGTTGTGGAATTCTGTGACCCGCGAATAGGGCAAATTCAAAGCATGATGGGAGACCTTCTCAAATTCGAAATCAGGCATCACTCATTAAACATGTACGGCAACTGCGGTAAGCTTAAAGCAGGCTTTTGTGACTCTTTCTCTAAAAATTAAATAACACTCTTATAATTTCTAATGGCAGTTGATGTTTTATTAGGCCTTCAATGGGGCGACGAAGGAAAAGGAAAAATTGTAGACGTACTTAGTCCTGCATATGATTTAATAGCTCGTTTTCAAGGCGGCCCTAACGCCGGTCATACACTTGAGTTCGATAACCGGAAGTACGTTTTAAACACTATTCCTTCCGGAATTTTTAACGAAAAAACCATGAACCTAATCGGGAACGGAGTAGTTATAGACCCGATAATTTTGAAGCGCGAGTTAGATACTTTAAGAAAAAGCGGACACGATCCGGTAAATTCAGGAAAGCTTGTTATCGGCCGAAAGGCGCATCTTATTTTACCGACCCATCAATTGCTGGATGCAGCTTCGGAAAGTAAAATGGGCGATGGCAAAATAGGTTCCACATTGAAAGGAATCGGCCCGACTTATATGGATAAAACCGGCAGAAACGGCCTTCGTGTTGGCGATATCTTACTTCCCGATTTCAATGAGCGTTATGAGAAGCTGGTGAATAAACATAAATCTATCCTTTCTCACTACGGCCAAATAGCAGATTTTTCGGAGCAAGAAAAAGCATTTTTTGACGCTGTTGAATTCTTAAAAACAATCCCGCAGGTTGACAGCGAGCATTTTGTTAATCAATATATACGAGACGGAAAATCGGTTTTGGCAGAAGGAGCACAAGGCACTATGTTGGATGTTGATTTTGGTTCATATCCCTTTGTAACGTCTTCAAATACAACAACAGCCGGAGCTTGTACCGGCTTAGGAATAGCCCCCGGAAAAATAGGCAAGGTTATCGGCATTTTTAAAGCCTATTGTACCCGGGTAGGAGGCGGCCCCTTCCCGACAGAGTTACACGACGAAACAGGCGAAGAGCTGCGGAAGGTAGGTCATGAATTCGGTGCAACTACAGGCAGACCGCGCCGTTGCGGTTGGATAGATTTACCTGCAATGAAGTATGCAATTATGCTTAATGGAGTAACCGAATTGGTTATGACGAAAGCTGATGTTTTAAGCGGATTCGATAAGATTTACGTGTGTACACATTATAATTACGACGGCCAAATAATCGATTACATGCCCTATGATATTTGCTCGATTCCGGCAATTCCGGTTTTAAAAGAAGTTCCGGGATGGAAGGAAGATCTAACCGGAATTAGAAATCCGGAGGAAATACCTGCCAAGCTGGATGCTTACGTAAAATATTTAGAGGCACAGCTTGAAGTTCCGGTCAAGTACTTATCTGTAGGGCCCGACAGAGTTCAAACCTTGATTTTAAATTAAACCAAGCCGATGGCTGAAGGTAAATATCGTCTTAAAGAAACTGATATTTCCGACTTCAAATACAAGGCTTTAAACTGGGCTGCTTCCTTTGAAGTGGCCTGTTTTTTAGATTCTAACAATTATCCCGACAAATATTCCGCTTTCGATTCGGCTATTGCCGCCGGAACTAAAGCTGAAATTTCTGCCCAAGGAAATGCGTTTTCAAAACTGCAATTCTTTTTAGATGCTAATGAGAGCTATGCGTTCGGGTATTTGTCTTACGATCTAAAGAATGAAATTGAGGAGTTAAGCTCTGAAAATCCCGATAATCTCCGGTTTGCAAGTCTTTACTTCTTTGTGCCTGAATTCCTGCTTTTTATAAAAGGCAAGGAATTAATAATCGAAGCAGATGAACCTGACGAAGTTTTTAAGGCGATACAAAACACAGTTTTGCCTAAGTTGGAGGTGGGATTTAAAGGGAATATAAAATCAAAATTAAACAAGGGAAAATACCTTGAAACGATAAGAAAAATAAAGCGCAACATTGCAAAAGGCGATATCTACGAAGCAACTTTTTGTCAAGAATTTTTTTCGGAGAACTGTTCAATAAACCCTGTTCAGGCTTTTACCAAACTCAATCAAATTTCACCCACTCCTTTTGCAGCATTTTTCAAGCACAAAGAGAACTACATCATCTCCGCTTCTCCCGAAAGATTTTTAAGAAAGCAAGGCAACAAGCTGATCTCGCAACCCATAAAAGGAACTATAGAACGAGGGGAAACGCCTGAAGAAGACGAAGAAATGAGACATCAACTAAAAAACAGCATCAAAGAACAGTCGGAAAATGTGATGATAGTGGATTTAGTACGCAACGACCTTACGAAGTCTGCATCCGAGGGAACTGTAGAAGTTGAAGAACTTTACGGGATTTACAGCTTCAAACAAGTCCATCAAATGATTTCCACAGTGGTTTGCAAAGCAAATAAAAACATAAAACACATCCGGATTTTAAAAAACACTTTCCCGCCGGGCTCCATGACCGGAGCTCCCAAGATTAGAGCGATGCAGCTGACAGAACAATATGAGCAAACTAAACGAGGCGTATATTCCGGCTCAATCGGTTATTTCTCTCCTGCCGGTGATTTCGATTTCAGCGTAGTTATCCGCACCATCCTTTATAACGCCGATAAAAAATATTTGTCGTATCAAACCGGAAGCGCTATTACTTTCGATTCCGATCCGAAAAAAGAATATGAAGAGTGTTTATTGAAGGCGGAGGCTATAAGGGAGGTTTTGGGAGGCTAAGTGTTTAGTAATGCTAAGCGGTTTCAGTATTAAATACGGGAATAGGTGGTTTGTCCTACCCTTTCACACCCTTGGCGGCAATTAATTAATCTTTTTAAATGTCTGTTATACCGACATCCCTTGAGGGTTTCGCGATAGCATCTGCCTGCGCTTACGTAAATTAATAAAAGAAAAAAAAGAAAGCCGGGTAACTGCCCGGCCTTTTTTTATTTATTGTAATACTTTAAAGCCTCAGGTAATCTTTTTTGAATGGCTCTAATACGTGTTTCGTCGCTTGGGTGCGTGCTTAAAAATTCGGGAGGAGCCCCGCCGCCTTCTTTAGCTTTCGACATTCTTGTCCAAAAATCAACGGCACTTTGAGGATTATATCCGGCCATAGCCATAAAAATCAAGCCTAAACGATCTGCTTCACTTTCCTGATTTCTTGAGTATTTTAACAGAGCTAACTGTCCGCCCAGGCCATATAGCTGCCCCATAGCTTCCGAACCCCCTGTAGCTGCTCCTATTAAACCGCCGCCCATTTGGGCCGCTGCTCCTTGAGAGGCTCTTTCAGAAGCATGGTGAGCTATCGCATGGGCAATCTCATGCCCCATAACGGTAGCAAGTCCGGCATCAGTTCCTGTAACGGGAAGTATTCCGGTATAAACCGCTACTTTACCCCCGGGCATACACCAAGCATTAATGTCCTTGCTTTCGACCAAATTAAATTCCCACTTGTAATTGTATTGATCGCCGTAACCGTTTTGCGACATGTACCTGCCTATGGCATTCGCAATACGGCCGCCGATAGTCTTAACACGCTGTGCATCCGAAGAGTTGGAAACTACTCTTGTTTTAGGATTGCTTAAAAATTGTCGGTAAGCCTGGCCGGCTTGCTGTTGTATTTCAGATTCATTAACTAAACTCAGCTGTTTTCTGCCGGTTAAGGGAACTGTAGAGCATGCAGCCAAGAACAATATAAAAGTTCCGATAAAGGCTGATTTCAATGTTTTCATCTTTCAGTTATTTAAGTAAAACAAAATTTAATACATGCCGGACTAAAAAAACTCTGCATGTAAATTCTCAGACTAAAAAAATCTGTTTTCGATTAACATCAATACCGGTTAAGCTGTTTTTTTCTTGAAGAGATTTACTTTGGATTCTTTACCCTTTAAAAGACGCTCGAGATTTTTTTGATGAGTTATAAGAATGAGAACACAGATACACATTCCATACAGGATTACAGAACGTATAGTGGTGTGATATATAAATGTAACGCTTAAAGGAAAAGTAAAACCGGCAGCAATCGAACTTAATGATACGTAATTGGAAAGCAACAATACGCTTACAAAAATAATAACACAGAGCATTGAGGCTTCGAAATGAACAGCTAGAATCATTCCGAAAAGAGTTGCAATTCCTTTTCCTCCCCTAAAGCCCGCAAATACAGGGAACAAATGTCCCATTACAGCGGTGATTCCCAACGCGAGCTGATAATTTACAAATTGAACTGAATTATGCCTTCCGGTAACAGAAAGCCCGATTAGATAAACAAGATTAGTAGCGGTCCAGCCTTTAAAAATATCAATAAGCATTACGCTGATACCTGCTTTCTTGCCGAGCACTCTAAAGGTGTTTGTAGCTCCGGCATTGCCGCTGCCGTATTCTCTTACATCAATACCGTAAAAAGCCTGCCCGATCCACACCGCTGTCGGAATTGAACCGAATAAATAAGCTATAATAAGCGCAGAAATCGAGTAAATAGAAATCATCCGAGCTGCAATAATACAAAAACTACACTCTGTTTACAGGCCATGAATGTTAAAATTTATACTTCTGTAGCCTTAAGACTAAGATCAAGGCTTTTAACTGAATGAGTTAAAGCTCCCATCGAAATATAATCAACTCCGCATTTGGCGTACTCCAAAATATTAAACTCTGTTATGCCACCCGATGCTTCTGTAACAAATCGTCCGCTGATAAGTTGTACTGCTTCGCGTAAAGTTTCAAAATTGAAGTTATCCAGCAGTATTCTATCCACAGCTTCGCAGGATAAGACTTCTTCGAGTTCAGTTAAGTTTCTTACTTCGATCTCTATCATCAGCGTCTTATCTTTTTCTCTCAGATAATTTTTGGCTGCTTCAATGGCTTTCTTAATACCGCCTGCATAATCAACATGATTATCTTTTATCAAAATCATGTCGTACAAGCCGAAACGGTGATTAACACCTCCTCCTATTTTTACCGCCTCTTTTTCTAAAAATCGAAGATTGGGAGTTGTTTTGCGAGTATCTAAAACCTTCGTACCGGTATCTTTAAGTAAATCCGTGATACGACGAGTAGTAGTTGCAATCCCGCTCATTCGCTGCATAGTGTTCAAAACTAAACGTTCGGCTACCAAAATAGAATAAATACTGCCGGTTACATATAAAACAATATCACCATATTTAACACGCTCTCCGTCTTTTAGAAAATTTGCAATTTGCAGCTCGGGATCGACTTTTTTAAATATTGCCAATGCAATTTCCACTCCTGCAAGAACCCCTTCTTCTTTTACCAAAAGTCTGGCTTTTCCTTGCTTTCCTTCGGGGATTGTAGCAAGGGATGTATGATCGCCATCGCCGAGATCCTCGGCTAAAGCTTGGGTAATAAATCGGTCGAGGTAAAATTGATAGGACTGCATCGCAGCAAAAATAAAAAATGCAGCGATAAAAGACTTACTCTTCGTTAGTTTCTATCCGTATCTCGCTCAGTAAAAACTTGCCCGCAGCATTTTTATTAAAAGAAACCGAAGTCCTGAAGCTGCCTTTGTCGGTATTCAAAACAATAACGGCAAACCGATAATTGGGGTTAGAAGTTAGGCGATGAACAATTTTTACAGAAGCCGGATTGTGTTTCGAAAAAAACTCTGTCAACGCAACTTCTGTTTGTGCCCTGGTGTAGGTGTTTTCTTCTGTCAGAATAGTTACCTCGACACTTGGAGCCAAATATTTTGCAAGATCTTTCGTATTCGCAGCTTTTAAGAGTGCGGTAACATCGTCAACCACATCAGCCTTTGCAGTTAAAAAAGGCAACATTAGCACAAACAAAAAGGCATAAAACCACTTAATCGGGTTCATATTCATAAAGTAATATTAATAATTCTTTTACTGAAATCCTACCCTAAAAGTTATAAGGAATTTGGGGTTGGTGAAAATTTCTCGCTAAAAGCAACATTTATGAAAGCCCGAGCATTTACGAATCAAAATTTTTTAAGTTTGCGGGGTGGAAAATAAAAAATTAGCTCTTCTTATTTTAGACGGTTGGGGTTACGGAAAAAACGATAATTCAAACGCTATCCTTGCTGCAAATACCCCTTTTTTTAAAAGTCTTTTAGCTAACTATCCTAATTCTAAACTTGAAGCTTCCGGTGAGGCAGTCGGATTACCTGCAGGGCAAATGGGAAACTCGGAAGTGGGCCACATGAATATCGGTGCCGGACGAGTTGTTTATCAAGAGCTGGGAAGAATCCATAAAGCAGTTTTAGACGGCGAATTATCTACAAATCCGATATTGACCGAAGCCTTTGATTATGCTAAACGCGAAAATAAAAAAGTACACTTTATAGGTCTTGTTTCCGACGGGGGGGTTCATTCGCATACACGGCACTTGTTTGGTTTATGTGATGCAGCCCGCGACCACGGCGTTGATAATGTTTTCATCCATGCATTTTTAGACGGCCGCGATACCGACCCGAATTCCGGTGTAGGATTTATCAGTGAACTCGAGACTTATCTTATTCACTCAAGCGGAACTATCGCTTCGGCCATCGGCCGCTACTATGCTATGGATAGAGACAATCGTTGGGAACGGGTTAAACTGGCTTACGATTTAATGGTAAAAGGCGTTGGGATACCCTCAAGAAATATTTTAGAATCTGTTCAGGACTCCTATGCGCAAGGAGTTACCGATGAGTTTGTAAAACCTATTGTTAAGGTAGATGAGAACGGAAATCCGGTCGCTAAAATTGAGGGAGGCGATGTGGTAATCTGTTTCAATTTCAGAACAGACCGCGGACGCGAAATTACTGTTGCTTTAACTCAAAAAACTTTCCCTGAGTATGAATTGGTGCCGCTTCCGATGCACTATATTACCATGACGAGTTATGATGATACATTTAAAGACGTTAAAGTTGTCTTCAGAAAAGACGATCTTACCGATACTTTAGGCGAAGTGCTTTCTAAAGCCGGGAAAACGCAAGTGCGAATTGCCGAGACAGAAAAATATCCGCACGTCACATTCTTTTTTTCAGGAGGGCGTGAAACAGAATTTCCGGGAGAAAAAAGATTGTTGGTTCCGTCACCCAAGGTTGCTACTTACGATTTACAACCGGAAATGAGCGCCGACGGAATACGCGAAGCTATTTGTAAAGAGATGGTAGAAAACAGACCGGATTTTGTTTGCTTAAACTTTGCTAATCCGGATATGGTAGGTCATACCGGGGTTTTTGAAGCTGTGGTGAAAGCTGTAGAAACGGTTGACCGGTGTGCGCAACAAGTGGTCAACTGCGGGTTAAGTCTCGGATATTCTTTTATTATTATTGCAGACCACGGTAACGCTGATTATATGATCAACAGCGACGGATCTCCAAATACTGCTCATACAACAAATCTTGTTCCGTGTATAATTATCGATAAGGATTATAAAAGCATCCGAAACGGCAAATTAGGAGACATCGCTCCAACTATCCTTAAAATTTTGGGGGTGCCGGCGCCGGAAAGAATGACCGGCGAAGTTTTGGTATAACATGAAGCTCTTTTACAGATTTTCATTTTACTTTATTATAATACAGGTTTTCCTGTGTTCTTGCAATCAAAAAACTAAAGAGAAAAAGCAGTTTTACTATTTTGACTTAGAGGGCTTTTTCCAGAAGGAGGCATCACGGCTTCAGGTTCAAAATCCGGTTATTTTAAAAACAGTATCCAATAATAATACAGCCGAAGTAAAGAAGATTCACGTTTCGAAATGGAGTAATGAGCTGGAGCTTTTCCGGAATTCAGATATAAACAAACCTTCTTGGAAAAACCGATATAATATTACTAATAAGCCGAGTTTAATGACTTATGCGGCAAAAGATTTATCTCTAAAAACCCGAGAAATCAACATCTATTTTTCTAAATCAGGGAGGATAGATCGAGTATCTATAAACAACCGAGTTGAAAATATTCTTTACACCTCCCGAGAACAACTGGAATACTATCCCGATTCAATTTACAGCATCATTAAAACCCAAGAAGTAGAGCTCTTAGGTAAGAATACCTATATAATTACCGGCAAATTTATTCCTTTTTAACACTAGTTGTCAAGATTGGTCTTGTAAACCTTTGCCTTTTTCATCTCGTCAACAATATCTTTGCGAGCAGGGTTAGTATCTAAAACGCGTTGTAAATCGGCAATGCAAGAAGTAAAAGATTGAGCAGCTAAAGCCTTATCATAAAATTTTGGAATTTTTTGCCCTTTTAGAATACCGAGATCGCGATAAGCAATCGCACGATTTTGAAAGAGTTTAGGATCTTCGCTGTTTAACTCAATACTCTTTGTGAAGTCTTTAATAGCGGCAAGTAACAGTTTTTCGCGTTCAGCGTTAGCAAGATTGGTATTCATTTGAACCGCGATCTGACTACGGGCCTTCCCCCTAAAATAATATGCTGCAATCATGGCCGGGCGCAAAGAAACTACCTGCCCGAAAGTACTTACAGCTTTTGCATAGTCCCCTGAATGATAATAAGAATAACCCAGCATATACAACACGTCAGCATTACTATTTTCTTTGGGAAGAGATTTTTCGAGGTGAGATACAGCTACTTTAAAATTACCATCTATAACTGCTTTTTGACCTAATGTAACATAAGGATTTTCTTCCTTTTTTTGATCTTGAGAATTGCCTGTTAATGTAATTAGAAGCAATAAAACAAAAGGAACAAGCTTGATTGATTTCATTAGACCTTGATTTATTAGGGTGATAACGTGATTTGAAGAGTTTTATTTTGTGATGATTTGTCAACAATTATAGTAATACGCTTAGCGGGATTTTGTTTTTTAGCTTGTGCGATATACTCAGTGTGCTGACTTTTTTACAGTACATTAACAGGTTTTGTTAAATCTTTGCACAATTCAAAAAGCTTTTGTTCTTTTAGTGCCGGAAACCATTGTACCGGCATGTTGGTTGCAATACTGATTGTTCTCGCAAAAATTCCATTTTGCAGTAATTAAACTGTCAGAATGACGTTGAAAAGAAATTGATGAATAACGACTTATTTGATTTTAACCAAGCTTTACCCATAATAAACGAAGATACGGAGTTCTTCCCCCTTATGTCCCAAGAAGACGAAGAGGAAATGAATGCTGAGCAAACGCCCGAAATACTATCAATTTTACCCTTACGTAATACAGTACTGTTTCCCGGAGTAGTAATTCCGATAACAGTAGGCAGAGATAAATCGATCAAACTAATTAAAGATGCTTACAAGGGCGACCGTATTATCGGTGTGGTTTCGCAACGAGATGTAGCCGTCGAAGATCCGAATTTTGATCAATTAAATGAAGTCGGGACCATAGCCTTAATTATTAAGATGCTACAAATGCCGGATGGCAGTACGACGGTAATTATTCAGGGCAAAAAAAGATTTCGGTTAAAAGAAGAAGTACAAACCGACCCATACATAAAGGCAACGATAGAAAAATTTCAAGAATTTAAGCCTAAGATAGATAAAGAGTTTAAAGCAATGGTTGCTTCGGTGAAAGAAATGGCTATGCAGATTATCCAACTTTCTCCAAATATCCCGAGCGAAGCAAGCATTGCTATAAAGAACATTGAAAGCACTTCATTTCTCATAAACTTCATATCCTCGAATATGAACGCCGATGTTCCTGTAAAACAGCAATTGCTTGAAGTTGCTAATTTACGCGAACGGGCACGAATGGTACTTGAGCATCTAACTACTGAACTTCAAATGCTGGAATTGAAAAACCAGATTCAATCTAAAGTTCGTACTGACTTAGACAAGCAACAACGAGACTATTTTCTAAATCAGCAACTAAAAACAATACAAGAAGAGCTGGGCGGAAATTCTCCGGATCTTGAACTTGATAATCTTCGGCAGCGCAGCGTCAAAAAGAAGTGGGCAAAAGATGTGGGAGTCCAATTTAATAAAGAACTCGACAAGCTGGCCCGCATGAATCCTGCGGCAGCCGATTATTCGGTTCAAATGAATTATCTTGAACTGCTTCTTGATTTACCATGGAACGATTTTACTAAAGATAATTTCGATTTAAAACGTGCCGAAAAAATATTAGATAAAGACCACTACGGCCTGGAAAAAGTTAAAAAACGAATAATTGAATATCTTGCCGTGTTGAAGCTGAAAAGCAATATGAAGGCGCCTATTATCTGTTTGGTAGGTCCTCCCGGAGTCGGTAAAACTTCCTTGGGTAAATCAATTGCCAAGGCGTTAGGCAGAAAATACGTGCGCATGGCGCTTGGAGGTATTCGCGATGAAGCCGAAATTCGCGGACACCGGAAAACTTATATCGGTGCAATGCCGGGAAGGATTATTCAATCTTTGAAAAAAGCCGGAACCTCTAATCCTGTTTTTGTATTGGATGAAATTGATAAAGTGGGAAACGATTTTAGAGGCGACCCTTCTTCAGCACTTTTAGAAGTTTTAGATCCTGAACAAAATAACGCTTTCAGCGATCACTACGTAGAGCTTGATTATGATTTGTCGAACGTAATGTTTATTGCTACAGCAAACTCTCTAAGTACCATTCAACCGGCATTATTGGATCGAATGGAGGTTATTGAAGTTAACGGATATACGATTGAAGAAAAAATTGAAATTTCAAAACAGCATTTACTTCCTAAGCAATTGGATCAACACGGTTTAAAAAAGAAAGACTTAACGCTTAAACCTTTTATAGTTGAAAAAGTAATTGAGGATTACACACGTGAATCTGGAGTAAGAGGTTTAGAGAAAAAAATCGGTTCGCTGGTTCGTGGAGCCGCTACTAAAATTGCTACAGACGAAACCTATAATACAACTTTCACCACCGAAGATGTAGAAAGAGTTTTAGGCGCTCCCCTGTTTGACAAAGACTTATACGAAGGCAATGATGTCGCCGGAGTGGTTACAGGTTTAGCGTGGACACAGGTCGGGGGTGATATTTTGTTTATCGAAGCCAGCATAAGCCCCGGGAAAGGTAAACTTTCGCTTACGGGGAATTTAGGCGACGTAATGAAAGAATCTGCCACAATTGCCATGGCGTATCTCAAAGCTCATTCGAATAAGTTCGGCATAGATTACCGCTTGTTCGACCAATGGGATGTTCATGTTCATGTTCCGGCAGGAGCCACTCCTAAGGACGGTCCGTCGGCAGGAATAACTATGCTTACTGCTTTAACTTCTGCTTTTACCCAACGTGAGGTGAAAGAGCATTTGGCTATGACCGGAGAAATTACCCTTCGAGGAAAAGTTCTCCCGGTAGGCGGAATAAAGGAAAAAATCCTTGCGGCAAAACGGGCAAATATTAAGGAAATCATTTTATCAAAGTCTAATAAAAAAGATATTCTTGAAATAAAGGAAGACTATATAAAAGATTTAAGGTTTCACTATGTAAGCGAAATGAAAGAAGTAATAAGCTTGGCCCTCAGTTCTCATAAGGTTAAAGACCCGATAGATTTAAGCATACGCGAAACCGTGCCGGTACCGGCTATTTAAATTTCGGAAAGAACATCCGCTGATGCCTTTTCCGGGAAAGATTTTCCTATTTTAAACGCTTCAAATAAATAACGCATGAAAAAAATCTACCTTTTAATATTTTCCCTATTTACTTGTTCTTCAATTCTGTTTGCTCAAAGTAGTGATACTACAAAAAGAGCCCAAAGTGTTTACTTTGAGCTTTTAGGGCCCGGTGGCTTTTATTCCGCCAATTACGATACTCGTTTTTCTAAACGTCAGGACGGACCCGGGATTCGTGTTGGAGTCAGCTATACCTCAGTGGACCAAGCCTCCCTATTTACTCTACCTGTGCAGGTTAATTATCTGCTGGGAAAAAACGGAAAATACTTCGAAGTCGGACTAGGTGCTACTTACGCCTCCACTCGGGCAGATTTTTTTGATTCGACAGAGTCCGATGAAAAAGGTTCTACCGTTTTCGGTACTATGAATTTCGGGTACCGCCGACAACCGATTGAAGGCGGCTTTTTGTTTAGAGCGGGGGTTGCTCCGATTTTCCACAATCGGGACTTTATCCCATACTGGCCATATTTATCCTTCGGCTATTCGTTTTAGGCTTTAAGTTTGAATGGGTAAAATTCTATTTACGGTTTCATGAAAAAGTTATTTCGGTTAAGCCTTTTGCTCCTTGTCAGCAGTTCTACATTTTCACAAAGCAACTATAAAAACGAGATTGGTTTTACGAGTGATAACGACTCATACTTAGCCATTCGGCAAGATCGATATTACACAAACGGATTATTTATTTCATTTCGGCATGCAGTGAATCAAGTTAATTACTCCAAAAAAACAGAAAAGAAAATTTGGGAACTTGAAGCAGGACAATACATGTTTAACCCCTTAACAGGATACATAAAGAATCCGGCAAGTATAGATCGCCCTTTTGCGGGATATTCATTTTTAACAGGAAAACAAACTTGGTTTTTTAGGGATGAACAGGTGCTCAGGGTATCAGCGCAGATAGGAATATTGGGGCCTTCAGCAAAGGGCAAAGAAGCACAAGAAATCCTCCACAACACTTTCGGGTTTTATGAGATTACGGGTTGGCAGTATCAAATTAAAGATGAAGCAGGGGTAAACTTAGGCTTGAATTACAGCAACCCGGTGCTCAGAAATACGTCGGGAAATACAGATTTAAGCTATACCGGCTACGTAAATATCGGCAACACATTTACAAATGCAGGAACGGGAGTTATTTTCAGAACCGGGAAAATAAATAAGCTCTTTAATTCCGTAAGTACCAACAGCCGAATTTCAAATAAAACTATAAAAGACTCGGTGCCGGCGAGGGAATTATTCTTTTTCGCTAAACCAATGTTAAACTTTATTGCCTACGACGCGACGATACAAGGCGGATTATTTAGAGCAGATAAAGGGCCGGTTACCTACACCCCGAACCGTTTTGTTTTAACACAAGAGTTAGGGGTGATGTATGCTAAAAAACGTTGGACATTAAATTTTGCGGTAATATTTAAATCCAAAGAAATAAGTTCGATGAGACTGTCTCAACAGTACGGATCAGCCAATATTTATTACCGCTTTAATTAGAACAAATCCTTCCGCCGATTCAATTTTTTTAGTGCCAGCAACTGTTTTTCCTTGAGCCTGTTTTCAACTGAAGACTTTTTCGGCTTAGTTGCTTTTCTAACTTTACGCTGATGAAGAGCACTCAGTAGCAAAACAATCAGTTTTTTAATGCATCTTTCTTTATTTAACAATTGGCTTCGTTCTTCTTGGCAAATTACTTGAACAATATTATCAGCAATAATGCGGTTAGTAAGCTTCTCTTTAATACGTTGCTTTTGTGCCTCGTCGAATAACAAGCTTTGTTCTAAATTAAAATTCACTTCAACCTTACTTGCCACCTTATTTACATTTTGGCCGCCTTTGCCTCCGCTTCGTGATGTTTTAAAAGTTATATTAGGAAGAAGGCCTTCCCACAAAATTTCCATTCACAAAACAACAAAATAAAGCGTCAAAAAATTACTTTTGCAAAAGATGAATGCAAACATCGTTGTAGCTATAGACGGATATTCTTCCTGCGGAAAAAGCACGCTTGCGAAAGCATTGGCAAAAAAGCTGCATTTTATTTATATAGACAGCGGCGCCATGTATCGAGCCGTTACGCTTTACCTGCTGCGAAATAATACGGATATAACAAACCCGGAAGAAGTTGAAAAATTTCTTAAAGCTGTTCACCTTAATTTTCATTCCCGAGATTATCAAACCCATATTACCTTAAATGACGAAGAGGTTTCGGAGGAAATCAGGCAAATGCATGTATCTAACAAGGTTAGCGAGGTAAGTGCAATTAAAGCGGTTCGTACAGAAATGGTAAGACAACAACAGCGAATGGGAAAGTCGAAAAACATTGTGATGGACGGCCGTGATATCGGTACAACAGTTTTTCCTCACGCTCAAGTTAAAATATTTATGACTGCGGACCCAAAGATTCGGGCAGAACGGCGGTATAAAGAACTACTCGCCAAAGGCGAAAATATCACACTCGAAGAAGTATTTGAAAACCTGGCTCGCCGAGATTATCAAGATACTACGCGGAAAGAAAGCCCGCTAGTGCGAGCTGATGATGCAATAATCTTAGACAATACCGAATTAACCGAAGAAGAGCAATTACAGTTTACATTCGAAAGATTACAACCTTTTTTATAGACGTTAAAAAGTAAACCGCTTTAATTAAATCAATTTAAACTTTACCGGCGTGTAGGAGTTATTGCTATAACACCTATGAAAATCACAATCTTCACTCTCGGAACCCGAGGAGATGTTCAGCCTTTTGCACTGTTAGGCGGGGCATTACAAAAAAAAGGGCATAACGTAACCCTCTGTACAGCAAAAAACTTTAAAAATCTTGTTGAAGGTTACGGCCTTAATTTCCATGCTGTAGATACAGATTATGAAGAAATTTTAAATTCTAAAGAGGGCCGAAAGATTCTTCAGGCCAACCTTTTGGCAATCCAAAGAAATCTTAAGAGCCTGATTTTCCCTCTAATAGAGAGTTCCCTAACGCAATTTTATCACTTGGCAAAATCAAGCGATTTAATAATCTATCGCCCGAAAACCCTTGTAGATGTTTTTGTAAATCAGATACCTGTTAAAGCAATAAGAGCAGCGGTAATACCTGCTGTGGAAGAAACTTCAGAATTCTCGAACCCCATGTTCAGTGCTCTAAATCTTCCGGATTTTCTCAATAAGTGGAGCTATAAACTAAATAAATACAGGTTTAAATTTTTCAAAAAGCCGATAAACGACTTCTACTTAAAGAACCGGCTCAAGGATGATTTACCGGATGAGATAAATAATCCTTTTATCTACGGCATCAGTCCGAGTCTTTTAAGTAAACCCGATGATTGGCCTGCTAACCATAGTTTAACCGGCTTTTGGCTTCCACCATCAAATTCGGATCTGCCGGTTGATATTTCCGAATTTATCAAGTCAGGCGAGCCTCCCCTATTGATCACTTTTGGAAGTATGCCTATTAAAGAAGAACTAAAAACGTTAATTATTAAGGCAGTCAAAAGGGTGAATCATCGTTTTATAATCATAAAAGGCTGGGCCGACTGGGAAACAGGTGAATTGAAAGACGAAAAAAAATTCAAGATCATCAACACCGTTCCCTTTGAAGATATTTTCCCCTTTGTAAAAGCAGTTATTCACCACGGCGGAATCGGAACAACTGCAGAATGTTTACGCTCGGGTAAACCTATGTTTATCTGTCCGATAACTTACCCTGTAGGAGACCAATATTTTTGGGGAGATTTAGCTTACAAAAAAGGGATAGGAATAAAGCCGGTAGCTTTGTCGAAGCTTAAACCCAAAATTTTCGCCGAGAAGATAAACGAATTATTAGTGTGTAAAGATCTATATCAAAACGCCGAAACGCTAGCAGAGCGAATAAAAACTGAAGACGGTTTAAGCAAAGCGGTAGATATTATAGAAGCATATTGCAAAGCAATCCCGTTTACAAACCTGCCGATTGTTACGCCAATGGCAAGCTAATAAAAGAATTTATTTCTCTGATTCTTCCGGAGACGAGTTTTCCTCACCTCTTTGCTCCCTTATTTCGGCAAATGAATCAAACATCTGTTCGTCGAAAGGTTTGTCATAATATCTCGGTTGTTTATCGTCCCCGCTTTTGAATGCGTTTACTTGCTCAGGATTTTTTTCGTTTTTATCCGTTATTTGAGCTTGAATTTCATCTTCTTTACTTTCAGGCACGTCGATATTTTTCTTGTTTTCCATATTTACAGTTTTGATACAACTTACGTTACTTGTTGTTATAACATTCACCACAGGTAAATGTTATCCGAAACTTGTATTTCCAATAAAAGTGTGTGTAAGAATTAAGGCAATTTGTAAGCTTGCCGGCCCAATAATTTCCATTTGCCGCTTTGCTTTTGCCATACCTGCATAATCCCTATTTTCAAATTCGCGGCAATACCATTACTCATAGTTTGGGCAGCGAATATATGTCGTACTATCGCCGTCTTACCGGAAACTGTTATAGTTTGGTCCGAGATTTCCGCCGTAGTATAGTCAAAAGGTTTTTGACTGAGAATTTCTTCAATAAACTCTGCTTTATTTTGGACTTTGCCTCCGGAATGTCCGTAAACCAACTTGTCCGCCGTAATATATAACAAGGTGTTTTTGTCGGCGTCTACGATTCCTTTTCTGAACACTTCTACCGCCTTTGCAACTTCTTTCTCGTTTGGAGTTTGAGCCTGAACATCCTGTGAAAATATCCGGTAAAGAACAGCTATAAAAAAAATGCATTTCATGTTATTTTTATTTAACAAATTGAACTTCAGCTGAAGGTTCGTCCTCTACCGGCTTTCTGTGCCAATACGAAGCTAATATCGACCCTGTAATATTCATCAGCGGCCCGAATACTGCCGGGGCCAAGCCAAGCGTAGCTGCCTTTCCCATTTCTTTTGCCAAACCTGATGCAAGTCCTCCGTTTTGCATGCCGACTTCAATGGCAATTGTTCTGGAATCTCTTTCATTTAACTTAAATATTCGACCTACCCAGTATCCGAACATGTAGCCTGTAGTATTATGGATAAGCGCACAAAGTATTAATGCCGGTCCTATTGCCATCAAATTATCTCTTCCCGAAGCCGTTATAACTACTATAATTAAGGCAATCCCCAACATTGATACGATAGGCATCGCCTTATCAAGCCAAGCAGATTTTCCTTTAAAAAGCCTGTTGAAAAGCAGTCCGGCCCCGATAGGCACAATAACCATCTTGATAATATCAAACATCATGGCTAAAGCATCTACCTCTATAAATTGCCCTCCTAAAATCTTCATCCAAAAAGGAGTTAAAAGAGGCGCTAATAAGGTTGCAATAGCAGTAAGTGTAATGGATAAGGCTAAATTCGCATTCGCGAGGTAAGACATTACGTTAGATGCCAAACCGCATGGCATGCTTCCGATTAAAACTACACCGGCAGCAATCTCCGGCGGGAAATTAAAAAGTTTAGCAAGTGCAAACCCGACTAGCGGCATAAAAGTAAAATGACCTGTTAAGCCTATAAAAACAGCTTTCGGCATCTTTATTACTCCGGAGAAATCTTTAAGTCCCATCTCGGTACCCATACCGAACATAATGAGTTGAATTAAGGGAGTGATGAGTTTAGTAAATTTAAAATCGCCGGCTTGGATAAAATATTGAGGATAATACATTGCGGTAGTGACCGCAGCAAAAATCATCATGGTATAGGAAAAGCCCTTCAGCAATTCAAAACCTCTAAAGCCGAGAGCAAGGGTAATAAAAAAAGCAATTAAAAGCGGACCGGTTAATGTTTGATTTCCGGCAAATGACAACAGAATAAATCCCGCCAAACATAAGCCGGATAAAACCAATAAGAACTTATATAAATTCATGATTTGTTTGCTCAGCAGAAAGAATCATTTAATTTTTATTGCTATTAACTGAAAGCTCTGTCTACAGACCTGCGTTGATTCCATTCTTCAGTCGGAGCGAAAAAGCTTTTATCGCGAGGATCAAGATGTTCTTTCACAACGTCTTCGTTCAATTCAATTCCGAGTCCGGGAGCTGAAAGGGGCACATTTGCGAAACCCTTAGTTATTAACTGTCTTCCGTCGGTAGTTTTTACCAAACTTTCCCACCAAGGGACATCAACAGAGTGATGTTCTAAGGCAAGAAAATTCTGGGTTGCCGCAGCGCAGTGAACACAGGCCATAAAAGAAACCGGCGTACCTGCTTGGTGCATCGCCATGGCTATGCCGTTTTCTTCTGCGTAATCGCCGATACGTTTCGTTTCTAATAATCCGCCGGAACTGGCTAAGTCAGGGTGAATAATATCAACGGCTTTTTTGTCGATTAAGGGTTTAAAATTCTTCAACAAATAAATATCCTCGCCGGTTAGCGTCGGCGTTTCTAAGGCGTCGGATATTGTTTTCCATTGATCCGTTAACTCCCACGAAACCAGATCTTCTAACCAAGCAAGTCGATATTTCTCTACTGCCCGCCCTAATCTTATTCCGTTGTTAAGATCAAAATGACCGTAATGGTCCGTAGCAATAGGAATATCATATCCTACCATGTTCCTCACATTTTCCACAATTTGCGCAAGCACTTCAAAACCCTTATCGGTAATCTGTATTTGAGTGAAGGGATGCTGAGCATTTGAATACGACATTATGTTATTTGCATCGCCCCACTGTGCCAAATCGCCTTTTGAGTTCTCCCAAAACTTAGAATTTACTACGGTTCCCGCCTTGCCTTTCAGTTCGCCGATTGACAGGTCCATTTTCAGCCAAGTATATCCTTGTTCAAAGATTCGATACTTAATCAGCTTTTCCTGCTCTTTCGGTGATTCTGCTTCCGGGGTATCGGCATACAGCCTTACTTTATCGCGGTAACGGCCTCCTAACAGTTGCCAAGCGGGAACACCGTAAGCTTTTCCGCATAAATCCCAAAGAGCCATCTCTACCCCACACACTCCTCCGGCTTGGCGGCTGGGACCGCCGAATTGTCTTATCTTTTTAAATATCAGTTCAACATTGCAGGGATTTTCGCCCAGAATACGGCTTTTTAACATAAGCGCATAGCGAGCATCGGCGGCATCGCGAACTTCTCCCAAACCTGAAATTCCCTGATTTGTATCTATTCTGATGATTGCCGTGCCTCCCATTACTCCTGTTAAAGCGTAACGCATATCTGTAATTTTAAGCTGAGAGGGATTTGAAGACTTATTAACTTTTGATGTTGTCTGTGCAACCGTATCCTCAAAAGTTAACCCGGTTAAACCGGCAAACGAAATACCGCCTAAAGCAGTTTTTTTAAGAAAGCTTCGTCTATTATCTGAAGTATCAGGGTTCGCTATTTCTGCTTGTAAAGTTTGAGCTTCAGCTTTTTCCCGGCCTTTATTCTGAGCGATGATTTGTTGAAGAATACTTTTCATTTTATTAGGTTATAAGGGTTAGTTGATTATTATTAAGTTAAAAACAGACGGAATCTACCAAGTACGCCTTTTCATAAATTCGTCGAGTTGTGTTCTTGTCAGTTTACCTTTAAAAGGATTTTTACCCAGCCATTTTAAAAAGTCTTCCTTCAAATTATCTTCCCACTGATTGTCAATTTGGCCGGAAGTGTACTTGCCGGCTTTGATCATCTCAAATCCGAATTCGTCTTTCATAATTACAAATTCTGCTGTACGGACCACCTCGTCTGCCAAATGTGCCGGCACAAACAGCACTCCTTCTTTTTGCGCTATCACCAAATCGCCGGGCATAACCGTTGCATTACCGATTCTAACAGGAGTATTTAACCCCATTAAAACCACGTTTTCCAAAAATGAAGGGTGGAAATCCCGAACAAATGCATTGAAACCTTTTATTTCCGCTAAACCTTGAAGATCGCGGGCAGCAGCATTAAACACTACGCCGGTTCCGGTTTTATTAAATATTGAAGTACCGAGAGTGCTGCCCATTAAAGTACCTCCGGCGACTTTGCCGAATCCGTCGGCTACGTACACGTCTCCCTTTGCTAAGGCCTCGATTGGCCAAGCATTGGTATTTCCTATTCTGCCTTGCTTCGCACCTCTGTCTTTGATCCCTTTTTCAATATCGGGACGGCTCGGCATATATAAAGCCGTGAGAGCTCTGCCGGCAAAAGGTTCGTCATTTACGGTTTTCCAGCCTTGTTCAAATTGATTGGTATAACCCAAATTTTTAAGAACTGTCCAAGCATCGTCGATACCGATCTTTTTTGCACGTCCGAGCAAATCCTCCGGCAATCTAGGTCTGCCATCGGCAAATCGTTCTCCCTTCCACTCGGGCGTTAAAAACACGAGTTCTTCTGTGGGAATGGTTTGTGCCGTGGCAATGGACGTAAAACAGGTAGATAAAAAGAAAAGTACAAAGAGGTTGACAGTGAAAATCTTCATTGCAGTTGTGGGATGAATAACATCTATTTCAAAAAGTCGTCGGCATTTTTTAAGGTAAGAGCTGATTTTTGTGGGTATTTGGCAAACCAGTCTCTAAACTCGTCCTTCACCCGGTCCGACCAGTCACCATGAATTTCGCCGCCGGGGAACTTAGCTTTTTGCAAAAGATACCGCTCGAATTCGTCTTTAATCGCCACTTTTTCGGCGTCTTTTACCAAGCCTTCAACCAAGAAAGCCGGAACAAACACCACCCCGTACTCATTTGCAAATACTACATCGCCGGGGAAAACGGTAACTCCGCCTATGCGTATAGGCGCATTAATAGAGGTAGGGGTTAGATCTTTAATGTAAGAAGGATCGTGACCTTTTACCCAAGCATTAAAACCTTTTGTATCTTTCAATTCCTGCATATCTCTTACCGCACCATAAAAAATCACGCCCTTTCCGGTTTTGCCGAACACGGCATTTCCTAAACTTGAACCTATTAAAGTTCCGTCTTTAATTTTACCGAAAGCATCCGCTACATAAACATCCCCTTTAGTTAACACATCAATGGGCCAAATATTTATTCCGCCGTGCTGCGACCTGCCTTCAGCTTTACCCTGAGCTTTTACTACACTATCTAAATCCGGCCTTGACGGCATAAATTGGGCGGTTACTACCCGGCCAACCATAGTCTCACCCGGTTTTAGAATTATCCAGCCTGTTTCAGTTTGATTGTGGAACCCTTCTCCGTTTAAGTAGCCCCATACTTGTTCAAGCGTGCAGCCTCCAATTCTTTCAAGCATCGCATCCGGAACTTTAGGTCTGCCGTCGGCGAAGCGCTCTCCATGCCATTTTGCAGTTAGAGCTTTAACATATTCGGGGGCTGAACCCACACGTTGTGCGTAAGAAAAGAAACACAGCAGAACAAACGTAAAAACCAGGAGAAGTTTTCGTTTCATATAATTAGTGAATTTGGTTTATAACGGCAGTTAAAATAAAACTAACAACTTGAAGCGAAATCTACAACTGTAAGTTTAGATTTCTACGTATTAGTTACAAGTACACTGGTAAAAGTATAAGATGTATAACTGCACGAGTTGGGCGCCTCCGTGCTCAAAAAAACCGTCTCTCGAACTTATTGCCTTAAAAATAGGTATGCAAGAGACGCTTGCTAATGAAAAACTCCATTTTCCGGCAATCTTCGAAAAACCGGTAATTAACGTTATTTGTATTTAACTCAATTTCAGTTACTGTTAACCTCAAGTCCTACCCTATTTCAAGCAAAAGGCCGGGAGCGGATAGAAGCAAAATTAAAGTACAGCCTACGATTTTTTCTAATAATTTTATGCGGGTTTTCCGTTGATAAACAAGAACCTTTTCTAAGTAATGTAAAGGCTTAACAGCTTTCAGTTTTGCTTTCCATATGCACAATAACGTTTACAACCTATAATTGGAAAGCTAAATATGACGCTTTTAGGATTTATTTGCCTTTAGATTCATAACGTTCATTTGAACTATTTTAGCCGATTATCCGGAAGCGGAGAATGTTATAAGGAAAGTATAGAGACAAAGTTGACCAATACAATTAGCATTCAGTTAGCATTTTAAGGTGTGGTCACAGTTACTTCCAAGTCTTTGGTTTCAATCCTGCCGATTTTCTCGAAAGTGAAAGCCTTTTTATTATTCGCGGTGAGCCTTGCTTTCTTAACCGACAGCAAGTTGCCGGTATTTATATATAAAATCTTTTCAGATTCCGGCTTAATGAATTCAACATTATTTAACACAATACTATTGAATTTACTTGCATTAAAAAGTGCCGGTGATAAGAGTTTTGAACCTTCAAAACTTTCCGGAGTTACTGCACCTGTGCGATACGAAAAGCTTGAATTGCTGAGGTTCAAAGTTAATTTATGCTTGTTGTCGCCGATTATATTGAAAGCCCCGAGAACTCCGGTAGCATTAATGTTTTTGAACCGTAAATTAGTAGCAGGTTGCCCCGTTTGCCATAATCCGTTTTCGAAATTATAGATATAAAACTGATCAACGTTATCAACAGTTAAATCTTGGATTACCCAGTTACCGCTCTCCGATTTGGGCTTTTCGTCTGCCGGCGAAAAATGAACGAAGGCCGAAAGCATGTTGTTGCGTTTTTGGAGTTTATGTGCATACTCGCCCGGGCCCCAAATCCTGCATCTTTTCACCGTGAAGTTATAGCAGCCTACCCGGAAACCGTTGCAAGAAGTGTTTACCTTACAATCACTAACCTCAATATCCCGATTATCATTTCCCGCAAAGGCATCATCGCCGGTGCGAAAATCGCAATTCGTAACCCTAAAATTATTTCCGAAGCGAGAATGAAAGCCGTCGTGCCCTCCGAATATTGACACCTTATCCACTACTCCGTAAGAGCAATAACGGAAGTTAAGCGCCCAATTTGCCGACCGTTTGATGGTAATACCCCTGATCAAAATATTTTTGCAGTTAATCATTTTAATACAATGAGGCCCTCGAAATCCTTCCTCGCCATTGGGGTTGTGGCAATCCACGCCGTCAATTACACCCTCGCCTTGTATGGCTGTCTTAGTAAGATCCTTCCCGAAAATAAATGCATCGTTCTTATAGTCGCTATACTTGTCGCTTCCGCGGAGTAAAGCTCCCTTCTCAAGTTGTAAAATTACATTATTCCTCATTTCTACTCCACCGCACAAATAAATTCCTGCCGGCAGCACAACCGTTCCACCACCTTTAGCATAACACTTATCAATAGCGTTTTGAATAGTTTTCGTCATCAGATTAACACTATCCGGCTTCAAACGGACGCTGAATTTCTTTGCTTGACCCACAGCCTCAACAACAGAAAATCCTCCTATTAAAACAAACAGAACAAGGAATTTATACAAACGAGGACCGAACGATGTATTTGTAGTCATGTGTTTCATATTTAGCAAGATAAAAATAGAATTCGTTTTCGATAAAAAAAATAACAGAATAGACTTTGAATTAACCTCGTCTATACCTCTTTTTTTAAAAATAAAAACGTAATGGTCATTGTCGGTAGGAGAACTAATTGACGCTCCGGCTTTTATCTCAAATTTTCAAGAGAGTCAAGTTGACCTATAAAACAAATATTAAATTTAGGTTGGAGAAGTATGTATTTCTCTCCTGCATAGCGACTTATTAATCTCAAATCCCAATAACTTGGGAATAAGGCTTAAAGCCCCCCGAAGCATATCTGCCTTTAAGCATTTTTCTGCGTCTAAAAGGTTAAAATCGACTAATCAACGGTTCCCTGATGGTTTAATTCAACGCTACTTCTTATAATCCACCTCGATTCCTTTCGTTAAGAAAACGCTGTAATGCCCTTTTGTTTGTCCGGCTTCTGCAAAAGGAACCATTCTATAAACCATTTCTTGCTCTTTAATTTTAGATTTTATTAAGTAGAATTGATCTCCTACCCAATTGTTAGGAAGCCGATTAAATGTGTCAATCATATCATCAGCAGCTAAAACCTGAGGCCCGCGTTTAATCGCGATTTTTTCTTCAGCTAAAACCCCTGAAGGAATAACTTGCAGGTCTAACGACATTTCAATCTTAATTTCATCACCGGTTTTCCAAGGTCGATTTACAGTTAACATCTCTCCTCCTTTTCCCTGTAAACTTTGTCCTCCAATCAAAGCCTTAAAATTTTTACACCAATCCGGAACTCTTAAGCCAATAGGAAAACTTTTAGCGGCTGCCTTTCCCGGGAGGTTAATCCTTATCGAAACATTTCCTTTTTCCGGATATAGACTTGCAATTTCAAACTCTGCGGCAATTGTTATTTTGCCTGATTTAACCGATACAGGATAATTCCCGGAAACATATTGGAATACAGCTGCACCATTACTGTAAGCACCGGCAGTATAGAAAGGTATTAAAGCAACACCTCTCGGGATACTTGAAGCACAACAACTGATATCAGGTAAAATACCGTGATTTACTTCAGCAAAACGTTTACGCCCTTCAAGCGGAACGAAATAACAAACGGTTCCGTCTTGAGGTGATTGTGCGCCTAAAAGGCTGTTATAGGTAAGCTGTTCAAGCTCATCTGCGTATTTAGTTTCTCCGCTGAGTCGAAGTAAATGCATGTTCAATTGTTGCCAAGTTACGGTAACACAGCCTTCTCCGGGTCCTTCGAACTTGTCGCCGTGTACCTCGCCCTCAGCACGCAAAATATTATCTTCGCGGAAATGTTCGCCCCAACTCGTGGTTCCGATGATATAGTGGCGATTCGTTCTTATATCATTCCAAGCATTTGTACAAGCCTTGAAATATT
>JAYULL010000062.1:0-14267 GCA_043763625.1 Sphingobacteriaceae bacterium
CTGATGAGTTTCGTTGAGGTAAAAAAGAGCGAGCAAAAATGTAAGGAAGTAAAAATCATTATTCCGGGCACTTATACGTTTATCGAACGAAATGACGTAGAGGACATCATTTTCGAAAGTCAGGGGCAAATAAGAGGATCTTCATTGAACAAGATAAACATTCATAAAATGGAAAAGGCTTTAAGAGCTAATCCTTTTATTGAAACTGCCAAAGTTTATGCCGACATGACCGGCGTTATCACCATTCTTGTTTACCAGCGTGAGCCCGTTTTACGAGTTTTAAATCTTACAAATCAGGATTTCTATATTGATAGAAACGGTCTGAAAATTCCTGTGTCCAACAATTTTACAGCGAAAGTGCTTGCTGCGAACGGATTTATTTTAGAAAGCTTTTCAGGAAAGGTAGATACGCTAAAAACGAGGCTCGCTGTCGATCTTTTTAAAACTGCCGCATTTATCGGTAAAGACACCTTGTGGGACGACCAGATAGAGCAGTTGTATGTAAATCAACAAAGAGAAATAGAGATGGTACCGCGAGTGGGAAACCATAAAATAATTCTTGGTAACGCAGATTCGCTCGAAACTAAATTCAGCAACCTTTTAGTATTTTATAGAAAGGCATTGCCAAAAGAAGGTTGGGATAAGTATAAAACAATCAACATTAAATATTTTAATCAAGTGGTGGGGATTAAGCCCGATTCAGCTGAGGTTGAAAGAGACAGCATAGCGGCTGAGAAATCAAAATCAGCCGGGACAGACGAAAACGAAACGAGAAATTACGATACAATAAAAAATATAACGCAATAGGTATGGAAAAAGGTTCTTCTACTCAAGCAAAAAACTCTCCTATAGTTGTTGGCTTAGATATAGGTACGACAAAAATTTGTGTAACGGTAGGGAGGCGCAGTGCCCACGGGAAGATTGAAATTTTAGGTATCGGGAAATCGGAGTCAGCAGGGGTAACTCGCGGAGTGGTTTCAAATATTCAAAAAACGGTATACGGCATACAGCAGGCGGTAGAAGTAGCCGGCTCGCAATCGAACGTTGATATTAAAATTGTTAATGTAGGAATTGCCGGCCAACACATAAAAAGTCTTCAGCATCGAGGAATATTGACCAGAAAAGATCTTCAGAACGAAATTCAACGGAAGGATATCGACAAGTTGATTGAGGATATGTATAAGCTTTTAATGCCTCCCGGCGAAGAAATTATCCATGTTTTGCCGCAAGAATTTACGGTTGATAACGAGCCGGGAATTAAAGATCCTATCGGGATGGCAGGGGTTAGGCTGGAAGCAAACTTTCATATAATTTCCGGGCATGTAAGTGCCGTTAAGAACATTCTTAAGTGCGTATCTAATGCCGGATTAGAAACGCAAGAACTTATCTTGGAGCCGCTTGCCTCATCAGAATCTGTTCTTAGCGAAGAAGAAAAAGAAGCAGGAGTAGTTTTGGTTGATATTGGCGGCGGCACTACCGATATAGCTATTTTCCATGAAGGGATCATCCGGCATACTGCAGTTATTCCGTTCGGTGGAAACAGTGTAACAGAAGATATTCGCGAAGGCTGTTCCGTAATGCGCAATCAAGCTGAGCTATTAAAAGTTCGATTCGGGTCGGCCTTAGCGGATGAAAATAGGGATAATGAAATTATCAGCGTTCCGGGATTAAGAGGCAGAGAACCTAAAGAGATTTCGGTAAAAAACTTGGCTTACATTATTCAGGCCCGTATGGAAGAGGTTATTGAGCATGTTTACTACGAGATAAAATCTTCAGGATACGAAAAGAAATTGATTGCCGGAATTGTAGTAACAGGGGGAGGTGCTCAGCTTAAACACTTATCGCAATTAATAGAATATGTTACGGGATTAGACTGCCGTGTAGGATATCCCAACGAGCACTTGGCAAAGAACGAAGTGTTGCCTAAAAATATCTATGAAGATTTAAAAAGCCCAATGTTTGCAACGGGTATCGGTTTATTAATAAAGGGGATTCAAAAAGCAGAGGAGACACTTGAAAGTACCCGTCAGACAAGTAGTTATACAGAAAAAAGTCAGCCTGCAGAAAAGTCGAAAAAGACGTTTGGATTATTTGATAAACTACTTCAAACAGGCGCTAAGTTCATTAAGGACGATATTAAGGATGAAGACTATATTAAATAATTATCCACAATAAACAACTTTTCAACAAACTTCACAAGTGTGGAAAACTCCTGTTTAAAAATTTTAATATTACAACAGGAAAACATTCAAAAAGACAATAAAGATTTACCTGATAATAAGCGATATGCAGTTTGAAATGTTAAAAGAAAAATCATCAATCATTAAGGTGATTGGTGTTGGTGGTGGTGGCGGCAACGCAGTTAATCACATGTACAAGCAGGGGATTACAGGTGTGGATTTCATAATTTGTAATACAGATGCACAAGCCTTGGAATTAAGCCCTATCCCTAATAAAGTGCAGTTAGGGGCCAGTTTAACCGAAGGAATGGGTGCCGGTTCGATACCGGAAGTGGGTAAAAATTCTGCAATCGAAAATATAGAAGATATTAAACGGATGTTAGGAACCAACACGAAGATGTTGTTTATAACAGCCGGAATGGGTGGCGGTACCGGAACAGGAGCGAGTCCGATCATTGCCAAAGCGGCAAAGGAGCTTGATATTCTTACTGTCGGTATTATTACTACTCCTTTCTCTTTCGAGGGAAAAAGACGCAAGCAGCAGGCCAATGAGGGCTTGGAAGAATTCAAGAAGTATGTAGATTCTTACCTTGTAATTTCAAACGATCGCTTACGCGAAATTTTCGGAAACTTAACTTTAAGTGCTGCTTTCGCACAAGCCGATAATATTTTAACAACGGCAGCAAAAGGAATTGCGGAGATAATTACTATTCCAGGCTATATTAACGTGGACTTCAAAGACGTTCGCACCGTAATGCAAGAAAGCGGTGTGGCCATAATGGGAAGCTATTCCGCGGAAGGCGAAAACCGTGCCTTACGTGCGGTAGAAGGTGCTTTAGCTTCACCCCTTTTAAAAGATAACGAAATTGAAGGCGCCCGATACATTTTATTAAATATCAGTTCCGGCTCTAAAGAGGTTTCTATGGACGAGGTAAGTATTATTACCGATTATATTCAGGAAGAAGCGGGATTAGCGGCTGATTTAATATGGGGAAACTGCATTGACGAAACACTAGAAGAAAAGATATCGGTAACAATCATAGCAACAGGTTTTCAAACTCAAGAAGAACGCGCTGTGGAAAAGAGCCAGCAAAAGAAAGTATCTCTTTTAACACCTGATGATGCACCGCTGATAAGGCCTGTAAACATTGTTAATTCTATAATCGACACACCTTCTGTACCTAACGTTTTTCAGGTTTCGTTCCGGGAGGCCTTTCACGCGGGTAATAAAGAAAATCGACCGACGGATACTAATGAAGTTCAACCTGATTTGTTCGCAGGTTTTTTTGCCGGAAAACAAGCGCCGGAACCAATTGAAGAAGCTCTTCCGATAATTAAACACACATTAACGGACGAAGAGCCCAAACAAGAAGAGGAAGAACAGGTTTTTGAAATTGGTTTGAAAATAGCAGAAACACAGTTTACTTTCACGGAAGAAGTTGTTGCTAAAACAGTAGAACCGGTTGAACAGAAATTGGAACTTCCTGCTGAAGCGATTAATCCGGACGAGAATAAAACCGACGAATCGATAGAAGAACAATTGCGCAAATCGAAAGAGCGAATTTTGCGGCTTAAAGATTTAAGCATGAAACTGCGAACAACCAACGGATTGCAAGAACTTGAAAACGAACCGGCCTACAAAAGAAAGCAAATGGCACTTCAGCATGTTCCTCATTCATCAGAGTCGCAGGTTTCGCGTTTTACTCTATCGAGCGAAGAGGGAATAACGGAAATACGCCCCAATAATTCTTTTCTTCATGATAATGTAGATTAGTCCGAAAAACACGAGACATAAAGGCCTTTATGAGTATTCATAGGGGCTTTTATTATTCTATCGGTATTGTAGACTTTTAAGTTTTAGTTGAAAATCAGACATCTAAAGCCTAACTTTGAAGTTTAAAATAAAGATTAAGTATTCATTAAATAATAAAGAGCATTGGATTTATTTGATAAGATAGCAAAAAATATGGGCCCCTTGGGCCAACATCAAAAGTGGTCTCACGGATATTTTTCATTTCCCAAATTAGAAGGAGAAATTGCCCCGCACATGAAATTCAGAGGTAAAGAGCATCTTGTTTGGAGCCTCAATAATTATTTGGGTTTAGCTAATCATCCGGAGGTACGCAAAGCCGATGCAGAAGGTGCTGCAGAATTCGGATTGGCTTACCCGATGGGAGCAAGAATGATGTCAGGAAATTCAAATTATCACGAAGCTCTTGAAAGAGACTTAGCGGAATTTGTAGGTAAACAAGATGCCTTTTTGTTGAATTACGGCTACCAAGGAATGGTTTCTATTATTGATACTTTGGTTGATCGGAACGACGTTGTTGTTTATGATGCCGAGTGCCACGCCTGCATTATCGACGGAGTAAGGCTGCACATGGGTAAACGTTTTGTGTATCAGCACAATGATATGGACAGTTGCCGTAAGCAATTGGAGCGTGCCACAAAATTGGTAGAACAAACCGGAGGGGGAATTTTAGTGATAACGGAGGGCGTTTTCGGTATGTCGGGCGCCCAGGGTAAAATTAAAGAGATTGTGAATCTGAAGAGTGAATTTGATTTCAGGTTACTTATAGATGATGCCCACGGATTTGGGACAATGGGTAAAAGCGGTGCAGGTACTCATGAAGCGCAAGATTCTATAGAAGGGGTAGATGTTTATTTTGGAACTTTTGCCAAATCCATGGCAGGAATAGGCGCCTTTGTTGCTTCCTCGGAAGAGATTGTAAATTATTTACGCTATAACATGCGCTCTCAAACATTTGCAAAGGCCCTGCCGATGCCAATGGTGCTCGGGTTACGAAAACGGTTAGAACTTCTCAGAAATTCTCCTCAATTGAGAGAAAAGTTGTGGATAATTGCTAATGCACTTCAAAAAGGTTTACGTGAAAGAGGTTTTGACCTTGGAATTACGGATACCATGGTTACCCCTGTTTTTCTTAAGGGCGAGCTCTCTGATGCAACCGCAATTACAATGGATCTACGCGAAAATTACAGTATTTTTTGTTCAATTGTAGTTTACCCGGTTATTCCCAAAGGATTGATAGAATTGAGAATAATACCTACCGCTGCGCATACTTTAGAAGATGTTCAACGCACTTTAGATGCATTTTCTGAAGTAGGAGAGAAGCTGAAAAAGGGGTATTATAAAGAGCAAAATATTGCATTTGTATAATTACTGTAAGCACATCTGTGCTTGAGAATTTAGTTTTCCGCCTTTCTTTTTATTAGAATCTATTGCTTTAAACGAAAGCAAAAGCCGACTGACCATGTTAAATATTGAAAACGAACTTTATGTGGAAAAAAACGCAAGTGCAATTGCAGTTATAATAAGCGGCGAAATTTTTTTTTACAAAAAATCGTTTTACATTAGCCTCATAAGCTAATTATTAAACCTAATCAAATAAATCAAAGGAGTAACAAAATGAAAAAATTCGAAGAAGTAAAAGATTTAATTGCAAGTCTGGAAGGTGATGCCGACAAGTTCTATAACAAAGCTAACAGCGCTGCCGGAACTCGTATCAGAAAAGGGATGCAGGATTTAAAAAATCTCGCTCAAGCGCTGCGTTTAGAAATTCAAGAAACTAAAAATCAAGGTTCAGGCGATAAAGCAAATGCTAAACCCGCTGCTAAGCCCGCTGCCAAATCTAAAAAATAAGAACTGACAGCAGATGAGAAATCTAAACTCATCTGCTATCTTTTCACAATCCACTTTTGTTAAACCTGAACTTGTAGTTCAAGTTCCCTTAATTCATTCTCAAGGTCTTGGTGCAAGCGTAAACTGCCCTTAACCAAGGGCAACCTTACTGTGTTACCACAAATTCCCAGTACTTTTAAAGCAGTTTTTGCACCTGCCGGACTACCCTCCGTAAAGCAAAGATTTATCAGGTTGATAAGTTTTAAGTTTAAGGTTTTGGCTTCTTTAAACTTTCCTTCTAAACAAAGTCTCGTCATTTTAGCAAGCACTTTTGGCGCCACATTACCGGCAACAGAAATAATTCCGGCTGCACCCAATGCAATCATCGGAAGAGTTAGAGCGTCATCACCGGAAATGATAAAAAAATCTTCCGGTTTGTCACGGAGAATTTCACTAAAAATATTAAAATCAGCAGATGCTTCTTTTGTAGCAATGATGTTTTTTACATCATGAGCCAAACGTAACGTCGTTTCGGCACTTATGCAAGATCCGGTTCTGCTTGGAACGTTATATAAAATAACAGGTAATGGAGATGCTAAAGCAATTGTGCGGTAATGTTGGTAGATTCCTCCTTGTGTTGGTTTATTATAGTAGGGGCTTACGGATAGAATTGCATCATAGCCCTTCGCATTAAAGCTCTCAATAGTTTTTGCAACTTCAAACGTATTATTTCCGCCGATTCCGGCAACTAGCGGAACTCTTCCGGCAACCTTTTCTGCAGTAAACTTAAATACGGTTTCTTTTTCCTCCTTGCTGAGAGTGGCTGTTTCGCCGGTTGTACCCAACGACACCAAGTATTCAACTCTGCCATCGATTAGATACTCAATCAGGTTTTCCAGTCCCCTTAAATCTACTGACCCGTCACCGTTGAACGGAGTAACCAACGCTATACCTGTTCCAAAAAATTTATTCATGCGTTAAGTTTGAAAAAGACCGGCTTTTACTATTAAAGAGCTCAATCGAAAATAAGTTGCTAATTTAACGCCTTTGGTTCACAAAAAAAATATATTGTTCTCGGGTATGGCAAAACTTCCCAAGTGATCCTTCGAACTAATAGTACAATTCTTACTTTTACCTTTTTAAAAAACAGATGAAATCACTTTTTAGGCTTCTAATTTTGGCTCTTATGTGCTTAACAGCTTGTACGGTTTTTAGATCTTCAAATTTCTCCTTCGGGGGCTCTGAATGGAGGGAATATCTCGGAGGACCGGAGCGCAATCATTACTCTCCGCTAAAAGAGATAAACGCTTCTAATGTTAAAGACTTAAAAGTTGCGTGGGAATACCATTCCGGGGATACCGGACAAATACAATGTAATCCGATTATTGTTAACGGCGTATTGTACGGGATGACGGCCACCACCGAGCCCTTTGCTATTAACGCGGCGACCGGAAAGGAAATTTGGCGAATTAAAAGTGAGAAAACAGATGGTGCCAGCACGAGCAGAGGTGTTGCCTATTGGGAAGACGGAAACGATAAGCGAATCCTCTTTACTAACGGGCCATGGTTATATGCGTTGGAAGCCGGAACCGGGAAAGCTGTTGCCTCTTTCGGAGAAAACGGACGTACAAGTTTGAAATCAGGCTTGGGAGAAACGGCTAAGGATAAAATGGTGATTTCTAATACTCCCGGAACGATTTATCAAGACTTAATTGTAATGCCCTTAAGGTTATCTGAGGGCAGTGATGCGGCTCTCGGGTACATACAAGCCTTTAATGTTCGAACCGGAAAAATTGCTTGGGTGTTTCATACCGTTCCTCAGCCCGGCGAGTACGGATACGAAACATGGCCGAAAGAAGTGTATAAAAATACACTTATAGGCGCAGCCAATAATTGGTCGGGCATGTCGGTTGATCGAGAGAGAGGACTTTTATTTGTTCCCACAGGCTCTGCAGCATTCGACTTTTATGGCGGAAATCGAAAGGGAGATAACCTTTTTGCAAATTGCTTACTGGCGCTCGACGCAAAAACAGGCAAAAGAAAGTGGCATTTTCAATTGGTTCATCATGATATTCTTGACCGTGATGCACCTGCTCCCCCAAACTTGGTGAGAGTTAAAAAGGACGGCAAATATATTGATGCGGTAGCTCAGGTTACCAAGCATGGATATGTGTATGTGTTCGACAGGGAAACGGGTAAGCCGTTATTTCCGATTGAAGAGAAGCCGATGCCTGTTTCAGATGTTCCGGGAGAAGAAGCTTCGGCAACCCAACCTATACCGGTTAAACCGGCCCCGTATGCCCGGCAAACTCTAACAGAAGCTGATATTAATCCTTATGCCGAAAACCGACAAGAATTAATTGATACCCTGCGTAAAAGTCGCTCGGAAGGACCTTTTACACCGTTAAGTAAAAAAGGCACTATTATATACCCGGGATTGGACGGAGGGGCAGAGTGGGGCGGAGCAGCAGCGGATCCCGACGGCATACTTTACCTAAACAGCAGCGAAATGGCGTGGCGCATATCCTTGGGCCCTGCAGCCTCTGCCGAGAAGCTGAAAAAATTGACTTCGGGCCAAAGTATATACCTTACAAATTGCAGTTCCTGCCATGGGGAAGAACGAAAAGGTAATCCCGGTAGCGGTTTCCCGTCACTTTTAGGTATCAGCACAAGGCGAAGTACGGATTATGTGCACAAAATAATCAGTAGCGGAAAGGGAATGATGCCTTCGTTTAACAAACTTAACGAAACGCAAAAGAAGTCTTTGATTGCATTTTTATTCGGGAATGAAAGGGCAGAAATCGTGTCAGAGCAAAAGGAAACTTCGGACAAATCTCTAAAGGAACCTTATCGCATTTCGGGATACACGAAATTTTTAGATAAAAACGGCTTGCCTGCCGTTCGCCCCCCTTGGGGTTCGCTTAACGCAATCAATCTTAATACAGGTGAATACGAATGGAAAGTGACTTACGGTGAAACAACAGGAGGTAAAGATGCAGGCAGACTTTTGGGTTCTGAAAGCTATGGCGGGCCTGTAATAACTAAAAGCGGATTGCTTTTTATTGCCGGAACCAAAGACGGAAAGTTTAGAGCTTACGATAAAAAGACCGCGAAACTATTATGGCAAACAAAGCTTCCTGCGGCAGGATTTGCTACTCCTGCAACCTATAGCGCTAACGGCAGGCAATATATCGTAATAGCTTGCGGAGGTACGAAACTCGGAGCCGCCGGGGGCGACAGCTATGTTGCTTTTGCTTTACCCGCAAAGAAGTAGTTATGTTTTTTGTTCGTGTCACGGTCGTCATGCACAGCTAAGTGTTGTGCAGTAAATCAGCGTCCGACTCGCATTAGGGGGGAATTAAAATCGTTTTACTAAAAGTAGCTGAATTTTGATGCGAACTAATAGCCATGGGCTAGTTGCATATTTTTCAGAAACTAATTATAAAAGATCTCTATGCTTTTAGCTATAGAAATCATTCGATTTTTTTCCTTGCCAAATCCTAATGCTTGTTCAACGAGATGCTAACTCGGTTCAGGAAGATCGATCGCGGACTTGAAACAGATTACTACCCGCATTACGCGAATAACCCGCTAGTTTGCCGTTATCGTACGTACACAATTCAAATTTGCAGCGTATTTTTATTTCGGTAAAGATCTAATGATAGAAATATAAAATTTAAACGATGGAAAATACAAATGATAGAACTGTAATTACGGTAGAAAATACAATCAATGCACCGGTATCAAAAGTTTGGCAATATTGGAATTCCCCTGAACACCTTATGCAGTGGAACCAAGCTTCGGACGATTGGCATTGCCCGGCTTCAGAAAACGATCTGCGTACAGATGGCAAATTTAAGCATACGATGGCTGCTAAGGACGGTAGCTTCAGTTTCGATTTTGAAGGCGATTACACGAATGTAGTAGAAAGCCGGCTTATCGAATACGCCTTAGGCGATACAAGAAGAGTAAAAGTTATATTTGAAGATTTAGGCGACAAAACTCATATAACCGAAATTTTTGATGCTGAAACTCAAAATTCTATTGAGTTGCAAAAGGCCGGTTGGCAGGCAATTTTAGGTAATTTTAAAAAATATACCGAGCAAAATTGAGAGCCGTCTTTCCTTAATCGGCACCCGCGGCAGCACTTTCGGCAAAATTTTACTTCGCGATTATAGCTTGTTTAGAATGTACAGGTGCGAATAATTTACATTTGTTTTTCTGAATAAGATAATGAATAATGTATCAACCTATCAGGCCGCAAATCTTATAGCCCCAAGTATTGAGCGTCATTTTCTTCAACACAATGCTGAGGCTGTACAAGCGGGAGAAGTTGATTTGGCACCGGTCCCTCCGTTGCCGGTGATACAAACAATTATAGATGTGGGCTTTTGGGCAAGTTTGCGAAAAGAGGAGGGCCATTCTCCGAAAATTTCTATTGCCTACCTGCCACCGGAGAAAGCAGGCGACCCCTTAATCTTTCGAAACAAGCTTTCGCTAACACCGGATGCACTTACCAAACTTGCTCCCGGAATAGAGCGTGCCGGAATTCATTTGGGTGTTTGGCATTTTGGCAACAGTCTTTGCATTTGGGGAACTACACGAAGTATCCCGAGTTTTTGTTTTACGCTCGAATTGGTTGAGCCGGGTTTATTGGTAGTAAAGCATCGCAGATTCAAAGGTTTCGGGAAGTTCGTGAACGTCGCTATTCTAAAAGGCGACAAAATAAAATTGGTGGACGAGCAAAGCGGTGCTATGCCCGATTGTCCGGAGTTATTAACTAATCTGCTTGGGGTGTCGTCCTCATCTTCATGGAACGATTCAATTAATATTCTCATCCAATTGGCCACTTCAATGAGAGCTCACGGTAGAGGCGGCACACTACTTGTGGTTCCCGCCGAGACTGAGGGATGGCGAGATTCTATCATTCATCCTATTACCTACCCGGTAGAGCCGGCTTTTAGAGGCCTTACAAATTTAACTTCTCAAGACTTCACTATTCGCGAAAGCCTGGATTGGCAGAGCAACATGAGTAGAATGGTTGATAAAGTTGCGGGATATACCGCTGTAGACGGGGCAACAATAATAACGGATAAGCATGCGCTGTTAGCATTTGGTGCAAAGATTCTTCGGTCAAATTCCGGAACACCGGTGGAGAAGGTTATGCTTACCGAACCGGTAATTGACGCGGCGGTGAGCATTATTCACCCTTCGGAGGTGGGAGGAACGAGGCATATTTCGGCCGCTCAGTTTGTTTATGATCAGCGAAATTCAATAGCCCTTGTTGCCTCACAAGACGGCCGATTTACTATTTTCGGTTGGTCGCCCTGCGAAGGAATAGTGCATGCGCATCGTATTGATGCTTTATTGTTGTAGCAATTTCTTCTATTTAATATCTCCGATAACTGCCGAACATTTAAAGCTTTTTCGGGTATTTATAGCATGCACCGAAAGCAATATTCGAACTTATACAGCGGCTTAAGCGGCATTAATCTTCCTGTCAAAAACAAACAGCTGTATCCTCCGGAGTTTCAAGATAAAAGCCGATTGGAATATTACTCCCACTTATTCAATATCATTGAAATAAATAGCTCCTTCTACAAAATTCCGATGGTACGCACGGTTGAAAAGTGGGCCGGTTCAGTACCCGAAAGCTTTCGCTTCACCTTCAAGCTTTGGCAGCAAATAACGCACAACAAAGAGCTTGCTTTCAATTCGGGAGATGTTGAGGTTTTTATGAATACCATTAATCGGGTTGGAGAAAAAAGAGGATGCTTGCTTGTACAATTTCCGCCAAGTATACAAGTAGCTCGTTTCCGGCAACTCGAGCTTCTTTTACAAACGATATCAGAATGCAATTTCGGGAATGCTTGGCGAGTGGCCATAGAGTTTCGTCATAGGTCTTGGTATGAGGAAGATGTTTTCGAACTGGCCGGTCAATACAAAGCTGCTGTTGTGATTCACGATTTACCTGCTTCGGCAACTCCGTTACCCGACGAAACTTCAGATTGTGTTTATCTACGCTTTCACGGGCCGGAAGGTCGCTATCGCGGAAGTTATCAAAACGACTTTTTATCAGAATATGCTTGGTATATAAAAGATTGGATTGCCGAAGGAAAGGAGGTTTATGTTTACTTTAACAATACGATGGGCGATGCCGTTAATAACTTAGTGAAACTGAATAGTTTCATTGCAGAAGCTGAGTATTAAATACTCTTCTTGCCGGTAAATTTTCTTTATTTAGCAATCAATACGTTAACCGTTCAGATTAAAAGCATGATTAATCATTTTGTGAAATCTCCTGAATATAAATTCGATTGGATTGATGTTACTTTACCTAATCCCGAAGAATTGGATGTAATAGCTAAACAATATAAGCTCCACCCTGCCTTGGTGAAAGATTGCTTGCAGCCCGATCACCTGCCCAAGTACGAAGAAATGGAAAACTACTGTTTCTTTATTTTTAGGATGCATACCGAAAAAGACATTTTAGAAGCTGACACAGTGCAGGAACTGACTTCAAAAATTGCCGTTTTTTATTCCGAAAAGTTTATTATAACTATTCACCGGAAGGAGAGAGACTTTTTCGGATACTTAAAAGAAATGGTCAGTCAATCTAAACTTGATACAAGCCGGAAATTACTGAATGCCCTGGTGTACTTCGCTTTGGGTACTTACGAGGAGCCGGGCCAAAAGCTTGCTAAAACCCTTGATTACTATGAGCAAACCGTTTTTTTACGAAACAAAAAGGTTCCCTTGCTAAAGGGATTGTATTACTTGAAAAGGAAGGCGGAACTTATACGAAACATGTTAAGTTTATCGCAGGAAATTATTGATAACATTGATACTGCCGATGCCGGGAATGTAAACACCAGAAACACGCGTGATACCTACGTAAGGCTGAAGATAATCTTCGACTCTTTATCAGAAAATATCAATCACTTGCTTAATATTTACTTCTCCGCTTCATCACAGCGTACCAATGAAATTGTGCGGGTGCTTACCGTATTCTCGGTATTCTTCATGCCGCTTACGTTTATTGCCGGAATTTACGGTATGAACTTTGAATATATGCCGGAGCTGACTTGGAAATTGGGTTATCCCGGTTCTATAGGATTAATGATTTTGGTTACTGCCGTTATTTATTTTTGGTTCAGGCGAAAAGGTTGGTTGTAACATCTGAAGCTCGAAATCTGAAATAGGGCCGACTTATCAAATCTAAAAACGACTAAGAAATAGAAGGAAATATATTCAGTACTGTGGTGCAAGCTTCTAAAGTTTATCCCGGATTATGTTCTGATCCGAAAGAAAAGCTGTTGAAGTTGTTCACAAAAATGGGTCGCCTACTCTTTACAAAGTTCCCCTGGATTGGCTGCAGTATTAAGAACTTGTTGCAAATTAGCGAGATCAAAAGGTTTGAATAGAAAAAAATGTGCCCCTAATTCTCTTACTCGATCCGGGTCTAATACTGCATTTGAAGTAACTATTATCAAAGAATCACACAAGCGCTCATTTGGATTAGTGGATGAATGGAAAGCTACCTGTGTTTTATAAACAGCCTTCGGCTTATTATTATCGCCGGTTGACATTTAATTAAGGCAATAGCTAAACTTTCTCCTTGCGCCAAGGCGGAAGGCTAGAAATTTAAAACTGAAACCGAATCAGAAAGTATTTCGGAGGTTAACTTGTCCTGTTCAACAATTAAAACTTGCTTCACTCTAAAAATAAAAAACTTGCATTTTTATAGATATTTTACGAGAGGTCACGTGTTGTTATAAATTTATTCAACACCCTTTTTTTGTTTGGCTACTTCTCGGCACTAACGCTAAACGGTAGGAAATTTGCATAGCACCTGTCGTAACCGCGGCAGGTTTTTTTGTTATTGCCAAACAGTAATATCTCTAAACTTTTTGCAGCTTTACGTTAGAACGAATTTTAAAAAATGACTGAAGAAATCAATCAATCTTACCCGGCGGCTTATCTTGAAATAGTGCGGGCAACAGAAGAGTCAGGTTTTACAATGGCTTCAGACGGATTAACCTGTTCGCTTCTCCGAACACTTGCTGCTTCTAAGCCTTCCGGCAAGTTCCTTGAACTTGGAACCGGAACAGGACTTTCTACATCATGGATTTTGGACGGTATGGACGAGCATTCAAGTTTAGTTTCTATCGATAACGCTTCAGAATTTCTGAATATTGCACAAAAGCATTTGGGTGGTGATGAGCGATTAACTTTGGCTGAGATTGACGGAGCATCTTGGTTCGCTCAAAATAAAAATCGAAAGTTTGACTTTGTTTTTGCCGACACTTGGCACGGGAAATATTTGCTTTTGGACGAAGTTCTAAGCATGCTGAATAAAGGTGGAATTTATATTATAGACGATATGCTCCCCCAACCAAATTGGCCGGAAGGACATGGCGAAAAAGCCTTAAAGCTTATAGCAGATC
>JAYULL010000063.1:0-1088 GCA_043763625.1 Sphingobacteriaceae bacterium
TTCAGTTGATAAACCAATGGAGGGAGGGATCAATGCGACGTCACCTTGCTCAGATGGATTGCCTGTTTCATCGAGTAAGACAAAACTTATTCCCATGGCAGGGGTTGTAAACAAGGAGGGATAATTTTTCTGAATGACTGTGCTAGACACATAGGCGCCGCCGATTTCTGTTCCTCCGCAGTATTCTATGATGGGTTTGTAATTTGCAAGTGACATGAGATAGAGCATGTCGTCTGGATTTGAACATTCTCCAGTTGAACTAAACACTTTAATATGACTCCAGTCCAACCCATACATGCAGTTTGTTTGTCTCCAACCGGCAACTAATGTCGGTACGACTCCAAGCATAGTTACTTTTGCATCTTGAATAAATTTTCCGTAGGCAGCTTCGTGTGGAATATCATCATAAATTGCAATCGCTGCTTTGTTTATGAGAGAAGCAAACACAAGCCAAGGTCCCATCATCCAACCTAGATTGGTCGACCAAGAAAGAATATCCCCCGGTTGTATATTGTGGTGTAAATACGCATCACTAGCGGCTTTTATGGCCGTTGTGTGATTCCAGGGGATTGCTTTCGGATCGCCAGACGTGCCTGAGGAAAATAAAATGATGCAGGGTGACATGGGGTCAGTAGGATGGGGCTCGAATGTGTGATTTGAAATTAAAAAGTGGTCCCACGACAGGTCTTGATCGCGTAGTTGTGCGCTATGATCATTAGTTAATACAACAATAGGAGGTGCAGGAAGGGTTGTAATTTTTGCGTAGAGTTGTAGAAGTTTATTTTTACGTACAACTATATCCTGTGTGAATAGTATTTTTACATTGGCGATACGCAGCCGTGTTGCAATTTCTTCAGGTGAAAAACTATCTGGAATAGGAACGGCTATGCCACCCATTTTTATAATGCCAAGAAATAGGGCGACTGCTTTTAATGTCATTGGCATAATTATGGCGATAGGATCGCCTGCTGTTATCTGTTGTTTTCGTAAACTATGAGCAATGCTGTTAGACAATTCATCAAGCTGCTGATATGAAAAATTTGTCAGCTCGCCGTTTGGATTTTGAGTGATAATGGCAGGAGTATTCA
>JAYULL010000064.1:0-1084 GCA_043763625.1 Sphingobacteriaceae bacterium
CTCAGGTGAGCGCTTCAAAGACAGGGGCAAGTAGGTTGAATCATCATGCGTACCGTCACGCTGTGTATCAAAAAGATTTTCAACGTTGAAGGTCATAAAGCTGACTTCATCAGCAGACTTTACTGCTATCTGAGAAACTGTGGGCTTGTTGAGTGAGCTACAAGCTGTGAATAAGAAAAGAGAAAGAACGAGCATTTTTAGATTGAGTGATTTTTTCATATCTCATTTGTACCCAGCTTGTCTGTTTGCCTCAAGAACAAAGATCTTTAGGAATTCGTTAGGGGTCTATATTTGGCATATATTTCTAGTGAGGCCGCTTGTGTTACAAACTGCGTTATGGCATAACCTCTGAGAATAATTGAGGGAGTGAACTCGAATGAAAAATCTCATAAGCAGTCTACTGGTGTTGTCTTGTTTTTATTTTACAGCTGCCCATGCCCAGGAAGATCTGCCTTCGGATGTAAAGTATCAGGACACGGCACCTGTTGTTCCTGTGGTTTCTGCTTTTTCAGATGGTGAAGAAAAAATCCCTGCACGAAGTCCATGGAACTTGAGTTACTTTGGTTTGTACTCTGTTGAGACCAATGCTTTTGCTCATCCGAACCCCAGTCTTTTTACATATAATTATATTGGTGTGAATTATCGTATCTCTAAAGATACCAAACTATCGCTGCGTATTGCATTTCTTCACACCTTTGCCGGAAACGACGATCGTGGCCAAGAAGTGAAACAAGACACAGCTCTTTCGGATGCTCACATCGCATATTCGGATTATGATTTATTCACTCTAGGGCCGATCGATGTCGGTGCGAGTTTTAAATTTTACTTTCCAACAAGCGAAACTTCTCAGGCAACACATATGTTTGGTAAGTTTCGTCTCGAGATGTATTGGGAGTGGGCTTATGGCGGATATTCTTCTCTGACTTACGTCATCAAACCAGATTATTATTTTCAACGTCAAACAGCCTATGTGGCGACCACAGCGAAATACAATAATGATGGCTCTTTTGTTTTTGATCCGCGCCGCACAAATAAAATTGCGACTATCGAGCAGTTCATACAGTGGGATATCAATATGAATAAA
>JAYULL010000065.1:0-13984 GCA_043763625.1 Sphingobacteriaceae bacterium
TCGTAACAAATAAAAGAAAAATTAGCTTTCTCGGGCTTTATCCCTTTCAATTTGCAAACTTTCTCAATTGCTTTTTGATTTGTAATGTCGCAACCTAAACCATAAACCGTATCGGTAGGATAAATTATGATTCCTCCGGTACGGAGTATTTCTACAACTTGTGCGATTGCTTTTTGGTTGGGATTGTTTTCGTATATGCGGATTAACATAGTTCAAGAATAATCACAAAGTAAAAAAGGTTTGATTAAATATAATCTATAATTAATCTTTTTAATTTCGCCGGATATGTTGCGAAAGCTTCTTTATGTCCTGCCTGTAATTTTCTTTGCGATCTACCTTTATCTTTTCGGATTTCATCGACCTAAAACCTTGTGGACCTCGAAGTACAGAATTACTGATCGAAGGTTGAGAGAAGTTTCCGGAATTATTTTTTCAAAAAAAAATCCTGATCTGCTATGGGTTCACAATGATGGAAGAAGCCTTTCTGCTTTATTTTTAATAGACAGAAAAGGCAACACTTTGGCACAATTTAAAAGCAACATTCTTGCACATGATTGGGAAGAAATTGCGATAGGCACTGATAATAAGGGAAATTCATATCTCTATGCCGGAGATATCGGAGATAATTTTAGAAGCCGATCTCATATTAGAATAATTAAATTTAAGGAACCCCGGTTTAGCCCTACCGAATCGCCGGACTCATTAAAGGTACTGGATACTATATTTCTTAAGTATCCCGACGGACCCCGCGATGCGGAAGCTATGTTTATTGATCCTTTATCTCGCCAACTATATATTATCAGTAAACGCGAACCTAATCCTCACGTTTATACTGCTTCTTTATCGGTTAATACCGACTCTATTGTCTTGGAAAAGAAAGGAGAGTTGCATATTAAGGGGGTTGAGATATTGGGATGGGTGACAGGTGCCGCTATATCGGCAGACGGTACACAAATACTGGTTCGCACTTACGGAAAGGTTTATTATTGGACCAGAGGGCCGGGAGAATCAGTAGAACAAGCTATGGAAAGAGAACCTTTTGACTTACCTCACGTAAAAGAGCTGCAAGGCGAAGCAATCTGTTTTACACCAGAAAGTGATGCATTTTATACCGTGTCTGAAGGAAAATTTCCATATTTAAATTACAATCAAATCAAACTTAAATAGATTCTGTCGGCTTAAGGGCTTGGTGTTAAATTCTATGCGCTTTTTTGTTACTCTTCTATTGTGCTTCTTTTTGCTTGCTTTTGTCTACCGGTTTCGATCTTTGCATTCAGCCCCCTACAATAATTCTGCCGTCATTAAAAATTCCGAACTGGACGAGATTTCCGGCCTTGTTTGCTCTTCAAAAAATAAAAATCTTATCTGGGTTCATAACGACGGCCGGAAAAACTTGAGCCTTTATCTTATTGATACTTTAGGAAATACTGTAAAAACTTTTACATCGAATAGTAAAGTTTTGGACTTTGAAGATATTGCTATCGATACCGGGGTAGTAAACGGAATATCATATATCTATGCGGGAGACATAGGCGATAATTTCAGGTGGCGAAGTACTATAAGTGTTTATAGAATTCCGGAACCCGGTAAAGGCGATAATTCGATCTTGCCCGGAATTGAAGAAATAAAACTTACATACCCGGACGGCAGCCGAGATGCTGAAGCAATGTTTGCGGATCCTATCAGCAAACAGCTTTATATATTGTCAAAACGCGAACAAAAGGTAGGAATTTATGCTGTTCCCTTAACCGTTAAAGCAAACAAAACTTATAAAATGAGAAAGTTAGGGGAGTTGGAGGTTTACGGTGAAGGAGATTCTAAATGGATAACCGGAGCCGATATTTCTCGCGATGGTTTAAAGATTCTAGTAAGAACTTACGCAAATGTCTTCTATTGGAACAGAAGGCGGACCGAAACCATAGAACAAGCATTAAAAAGCAAGCCGGCTATATTAAAGTGTAAATACGAATCACAAGGTGAAGCAATAGGATTTAAGCCCGGTGATAGGTTTTTTTATTCCGTTAGCGAAGGGGATGATCCGTTTTTAAATTTAAATAGTATTAGATAATCGTTTTTCTTCCGCTCCTAAAACTCCGCATTTTTGGGCGTTCTCGGAAATGGTATAACGTCGCGGATATTAGTCATCCCTGTGATAAATAATACCAACCGTTCAAATCCTAAGCCAAATCCGGCATGTGGTACGGAACCAAATCTCCGAGTATCGAGATACCAAGAAAGTTCGCCGGCAGGAATATGCATTTCCTGCATTCGGCGTTCAAGTTTGTCCAAGCGCTCTTCGCGTTGCGATCCGCCTACAATTTCTCCGATTCCCGGAAACAAAATATCCATTGCTCTAACTGTTTTTCCGTCGTCATTTCTGCGCATATAAAATGCCTTTATAGCAGCGGGATAATCAGTTAGAATGACCGGCTTTTTAAAATGTTTTTCAACCAAAAAGCGTTCGTGTTCCGATTGCAAATCTGCTCCCCAATCTTCAATTAAGTATTTGAACTGCTTCTTTTGATTGGGTTTTGAGTTCTTTAAAATGTCAATAGCCTCTGTATAGGTAAGTCGTTCAAAATTATTCTTTAAGCAAAAATCCAGTTTTGTTAATAAGTCCGTTTCCGAGCGTTCGTTTTGAGGTTTCTGCTTTTCTTCTTCCAGCAAGCGATTTTTCAAAAATTCAAGTTCTTCGGGGCATTGATCTAAAGCGTACTGTATAAGATATTTTAGCAAAACTTCTGCTAAGTCCATGTTATCCTTTAGATCATAAAATGCCATTTCCGGCTCAATCATCCAAAACTCAGCTAAATGCCGAGTTGTATTTGAATTTTCTGCTCTAAAAGTTGGACCGAAAGTATAAATATCGCTGAAAGCCATTGCTGCAAGCTCGCCTTCAAGCTGCCCTGACACTGTCAAATTAGTAGGTTTTCCAAAAAAATCTTCTTTATAGTTTATAGATCCGTCTTCATTTCGCGGAATATTATCAAAATCAATTGTGGACACCCTAAACATCTCACCGGCGCCCTCTGCATCAGAACCGGTGATAATGGGAGTATGGAGGTACACAAAGCCTCGTTCATTGAAAAACTTATGAACAGCAAATGCAAGGGCGTTTCTTACTTTAAATATTGCATTAAACGTATTCGTTCTGAACCGGAGATGGGCAATCTCGCGAAGAAATTCTAAACTGTGTTTTTTAGGTTGAAGCGGATAATTTTCAGGATCGCAGTCCCCTAAAATTTCCAGATTAATAACTTTAATTTCTACACGTTGTCCTTTTCCTAAAGATTCAACAAGCTCTCCGGTAACAGCCACGGCAGCTCCCGTAGTAACACGTTTCAGCAATGCTTCGTCCGTATTATTAAAATCAACGACAGCTTGTATGTTATTTAGAGATGATCCGTCGTTTATCGCGATAAACTGATTGTTCCGAAAAGTGCGTACCCAACCTTTAACTGTAACTTTTCTGTTGAACTCTGTTGTGTTTAATAAATCTTTGATCTTAATCCGTGAAGACATGGAATGTAAATTAGCTTAATAAGTGGAAATCGTCTTAAAGGTCATTTCCGGCAAAAATACAAACCTTTTGTTGATTAGAAATTTTATTAAAAGCTAATCTTCTATCGGAGTTAGTGAAGCTACCATATTAATTAAGTCGTCTTGTTCTGAAGCGGGTGTTAAAGCTGAATTGTAATTGGCGGTGGCAGCATATGCAAAATCGCCTGCTTGAATCACTTTTTGATAGCTGACTCCGCCGGTTTGTTGATTAGTGTAAGTAAGAAAAGCAACTGTATTTGAATCGTCGTACTGAACATTAGGAATTTGTGTTATCAACCCCGCTTGTTGCATTAACAGCAGCATCCCTTCAATTTGTTCGCGGAAGGTGTACATGTTATTTATTGTAGAACGAGTAATATTAACATTTCCGGAAGGGGAGGTAATAGTGTTTACGGGAACCATAGGATTAGATAAACCGAGAGGGTTATACCCTACGTTATATTTTTTCGGATTTTTTGATGACAGAGTGAACCCTGCTTCTCTATTTATTAAATTTTTACCCGTAAAACGAGTCGGGGAAATGTTGATATTTTGCTTTTCTAATTTTTCGATATCATTTTCTTTAACACTGCCGGTAGTGTAGTTTATCTCTTTCCCACCTAATTCGGTATTTTCTTTAACTACCTTCGCCTGTTCCGTTATCGATTCATCTACACTGAACTTGAATTTTCCGCCGCGAATATCTATCTCGGCATTACCCTTTCCTCGGCCCAAAGCTAAATAAAGCCCGAGGCAAGCAATTACACCGATTAGGATGTAAAAATTAGTCTGTCGTCTTGCTCTAATTTTCTCCTTCTCCAGTTGCAGATATTCTGATTCGAAATTTGAAGGTTTGGTATCCATAAGGGGTAAAAAGTCGGAAAACAGAAGTAAATATATTAAATAAAAGTTTTAACTAAATATCAAGGTTTCATTGTAACTTTCATCGGGTCTGAATAATCCATAAATTGGGAATTAATAAAGGCGGTATCAGGCTCACCGTCAAACACAATAAAGCGATAATTTGAGGTGTAAACTTCTGTAGGTTTTATTTCGAAATCACCTGCTTGAGGCGGGGAAAAACAAAAGAAAGGCTCTGTAGGATGAATACGCATGGGTTGTGGAGAACGGAAATTTTTAGGATGTGACAAAATAGCTATTCCTGTTTGAGTTCCGTTAACAATCCCGCCGATATAGCACCAATCGGCCCGGGTGCCGTGACCGTTGCTTCTGCCTTTTCCTTCGGATGTTAGGAAGATCGTATTATTCTCGCCGTCCCAAAGTCTGTTTCCTCTAAAACCTATGCCGCCGTATGAATATTCTAAAAGTTTTAAGGCGCTGCCGGAAATACATTGTTGCTTTAGATTAACATCAAACATCCGGTAGGATTTACCTTCTTGCGGAATGTTATAAACCTTAATTTCCCAATCCTCGGTAAGTGCTTTTTTGCCCGTAGCAGGGGTTTTATCTATGTAGGCATTTCTACTTTTTAGAGATCCGAAAACAGGCCCGTTTTTAATCGCTTTTATCTCCTCAAGTATTACAGTGCCGGTTTTATCGCCCATGTTCCAAAAATCAGGATGACGGCCTTCAAATTCTGTTTTTGTCCAAGCCGCCCAAATTCCGTGGTGATGTTTATGATTAAGGGGATAATCGTCGGACACTTGTAGGCCGGAAGGTGAAAATACCGGGTGAATGTATCCCCCTCGTAAATAAACCGAATCTATCCCTACCGGAAGACTTCTTTTGCCGGTTTGAAAGCCTATTATTTGTTTCGACTTTAAAAAAAATTTGATTTCAGCTTTGCTGTCGGTAACCTTAATTTGCGGAAACGCTTGTGTGCCGGTAAGTATTTTAAATGTTTTAATTTCTCCTGCTTTTAAGCTTAGTAGTGCATAAGCCTCTCCGGTTTCTGACTCTTGAATAGGGGTCATTGATCCGGAATTGTCTTTCAAATAAAACGGGCCCTTACCCATAATATTTATTCCTTTTAAGAGCACAATGCTGTTGGTTCTGTCGATCTTTCCGGCAGAAAATGTAATGCTTCCGGCCTGAGAAAAGGCTGTAATATTTAAACCGAAAGAAAGTCCGAAAATTAGAAATGTTTTTATCATAGCACTTAGATAGAAATTCTAAGTTAATGATTACTAAAAGATATTTTTTCTATTAAAATTGCTTCTTTTACTCGAGTCGCTGCCATCTTCATCCCCGACGGTGTTTTGATGCCTAAGCTGATTAAAAAATGAAGCGAATGGCATTCCCGTTTAAAAAGTTTCTCGCCCGCACTGTATCGTTGCGGGGATAGCTATGCAAGCTTCAGAGAAAATATGAGGACGGCCCACGTTTACATGAAAGCCGATTCCTAAATTAAAGGTAAAGTTATTATCGGTTTCAAAGGCAGGAAATTCCGGATGATCGGACCTGTACTTGTATAAAAAATAGTGGCTCCCAACGGAGAATAAAGGCTGAATGCAGAATTGGTTCTGCGGGATAAGGTGCAAATTAGTTCCGAGTGAAATATGTTGGAATTGGTGTACGTCCGTAAATTTTATTGATTTTCCTAAACTATCAGTTGTTTCTCCCGGAAATTTAACGGGCAATACATAATTATAACCAAAGTAAGCTACAGCCTTACTTTTAATTGCATATAAAAGTTTTAGCTGTACGCCCGGGCTCCTCTTCTTTGCTTCTAAATTATACTTATTTTAGGTACCGTTAAACTGCACATAGAGCTGAGCTTTTGAATAGAAGGTGATCGAAAGAAGTAAAATTAAAGTAGAGATTTTTTTATGTGATCTATTTTTTTGGTTGTGATTTGGGTTACCATTTAAATGAGTAAAAATTTATATGGAATTTTAGTTTATTGGTTACTCGGCGCAGGCCGCGTTATTGTTATCGATCACCTCGATTATCGTCTTGAATTTGTTCGAAAATACGCACCCTGCGAAGCTTATAATTTTAAAAGCATAAATGATGTTGTAGTGTTTATAAAAACAGCCACCGACTCGTTAGGAGCGGACGCATGTATTGATGCTGTCGGATGCGAAGCTGCCGGAAATACTATGCAAACCATAGTCGGAAGGAAAATGCTTTTGACCGGAGGGTCCGCAACAGCACTTCATTGGGCCATCAATTCAGTAAAAAAGGGCGGGATTGTTTCTATAGTAGGCGTGTACGGGCCCATTGATACCCTAATTCCGGTGGGTAATATTGTAAATAAGGGACTCACAATCAGAGCGAATCAAGCTTCGGTAAAACGACTTCCTCCCAGGTTAATTGAGCACGTGAGAGTAGGAAATATACAATAGGTTTTAAAACGGATGAAACTACCCCTGAAGATTTCCGAAATATCAGGCAAACCATTGATTCGGCAACTATAAAAGGATGGGGTGCAGATGCTGACCCGGATAATGACCCCACATACCCCATGAAAAAACGGAACAACGAAGAACAAAAGGGCTATACATGGGAAAGACCACCTCAGCAACCTATTGACGTGGAAATTCTTCGATCCGTTGAACGCCCTTTCGTAACATCAGTATTCGGAACTTCAACTCCTCCCGCGGGACTTAGCGGTAAAATCAGACGTTTTGCATTTAAATACAGTGAGTCAAGTTACGGACGTTGGCTGCCTTTAGTATTAGCCGACTGAGTAGGTATGGTAGAAGTATTATTGATGATTTAAAACGCGGGATTATTCCTAATATTTACAAAGAAAGAGGGTGGTCGGGAGAGTGGAAATATAACAGGGCTAACGTTATTCGAAACGTGGCAACAGGTTTTATTGTGGCAGCGGGAGTGGGGAGTGTCTCAGGAACTGTGTCATGAATTAAATTACCGCTCTCAATTATTTATACCCTCTTTAAGAATTCGGTCACCAAATTTAATATAAAGCTGAGAAAAAGTTATACCCCAATTATGTATAGGCATCGTCCATTTTCTGCTGATGTCTTTTACAATCAGGTACATCAGTTTCAGCAAGGCTTGATCGGAGGTAAAAGCACCCTTGGATTTAGTGATTTTCCGCAATTGGCGGTGAACTCCTTCAATGGGATTAGTGGTGTAGATAATCTTACGAATATCCGTATCGTATTCAAAGAAAGCCGATAAGTTCAGCCAATTATCCAACCATGATTTACAGCTCAGCGGATATTTCTTCTCCCACTTTTGTTCGAACTCCAAGAGCCTTTCATAGCCCTGTTCTTCGTTGATTGCATTGTAAATCGGCTTGATATCCGCCATTACTGCTTTCTTGTCTTTGTCGGGAACATACCGCAGGCTGTTTCGGATCTGATGCACAATGCAAAGCTGAATACGAGTCTCGGGAAATACAGCTTCAATCGCTTCGGGAAAGCCTTTTAAGCCGTCTATACAAGCAATCAGCAAATCTGCTACTCCTCGTTTCTTAAGGTCGGTTAATACCGAAAGCCAAAACTTAGCGCCTTCGTTTTCAGCAATATAGAGGCCCAATAAATCTTTCTTACCTTCAATATCAACCCCTAAAATACTATAGATCGCACGGCCTTCTACCGCTCCGTTAACCCTAACCTTGTAATGAATGCAATCCAAGAAAACAAACGGATAGACGGCATCTAAGGGGCGACTTCGCCATTCTTGAACGGCGGGAAGTACACTATCGGTAATACGGGAAATTTCAGCTGCCGAGATTTCCATGGCATACATATCTCGCACGTAATCGCTGATAGAGCGGGTACTCATGCCTCGGGCATACATCGAAAGAACGTGCCCTTCCAGCTCTTCGGTAATAATCAGCTGCCGTTTAGGAATAATCTTGGGTTCGAAAGTGCCTAAACGATCACGACTGCTTTCAAGCTCAAACTCGCCTGAACTCAGGCTTCGAACGGTCTTGCTCGTTTTGCCGTTCTTACGGTTGGGTTGGCCCGCAGCTTTACTTTGGCTGAGATGATGGGCTAACTCTCCATCTAATGCGGACTCTAACAGATGCTTTAAAAGTGGAGCCAGTACACCCTCACTTCCGGTCATCTTCTTGCCGGAACTTAACCCGGCCAACGCTTCTTTTTTGAAGCTCTCAAAATCAAATTCTTCTCATGATTCCATTACTTTGTGTCTTATAGTTTTGACTACTTGACACAGTTCACGTTACACCCTCATTGATGTGGAAATTCTTCGATCCGTCGAACATCCTAATGTAACATCAGTATTCGGAACTTCAACTCCTCCTGCGGGACTTAGCGGTAAAATTAGACGTTTTGCATTTAAATACAGTGAGTTAAGTTACAGACGTTGGCTGCCTTTAGTACTAGCCGACCGAGTAGGTATGTTAGAAGGTATTATTGATGATGTAAAACGCGGGATTATTCCTAATATCTACAAAGAAAGAGGGTGGTCTGCTGAGTGGAAATATAACAGAACTAATGTGATTCGTAACGTAGCGAGCGGCGTTTTTCTGGCAGAAGCAACGTTTACTATCCTTACTGCATTAAATCACAAATCCTCGAAACGATAGTTTTATTAGACAGACGAATATATAAGCTTGAAATGTAACAGCTTATTTATTTCTTGATGGTTTCACTAAGGTTGTTTTCCAAGAGCGAAAACAGAAAGCCCGGCAGCATTTCGAGTCGCAATGCGATATTCATACCTGTTCTGCAGAGTAGGGATATCAAAATCTGAAAAGTAATCTTGAGTTGTACTAACATAACCCCAAAACTTCCATTTTCCGTTTTTCATTCTTCTTTCAACATACACAAATTTCGAATCAGGCGATTTATTAATCCAACTAACCTTGTTAATGCTTTTTGACAAGGTCTGTACTTTTACATTTGTAGGAGGAATGGGCAAGTTCGGTATTGCGGGTTTCTTTGAATCAATCCAAAAGGTATTCGCCGTTCCCGGTTTTATATTTTGAAAAGGACCGGCTGACGGATTTGAAGGTAATATTTTCCCGTAAAAGTCCGTTTCTATTCCCTTCTTCTTAATTGCTCCCTTAATTTTAGGGTTATTTTTGAAATCAAAAGTAATATCTCGAGTTGTATTGAATACCGCCTCTGCGTCTCTTTCTTCAGAATGGCGATCGATAGTTTTCCCCATTGTACCTCGCCAATATCCTAAGTCACTTTCACATCCGTTTGGTCCGTTGTTTGCCCCCCAATTAACACCTTCTTTCCAATAACTGCCACCCGTTTTTGCCTTCGTTATATCCTGCAATTTAATTTCTACAACACCGTGCCGTCCTCCCGGACCTTTACCGGTTCCGTTGTCCGTGAGCAAGAATTTGGAGAATTTTATTCCTTTAGGTTTATATATTAAATTATAGTCAGAAGTATGCTTGTTTATGGCCTGGCTATAAGCAAACCCAAATGTTTTTTCTTGATCAATAAATAGATTATTCCAATTATGAATTCTCATGTTTCCGTAATCTGAACCGGATTGATCACGATTTGAACCCATACTTATGCCGTCACCGCATTTATAAAACAAATTATGATAGAAGCCGACGCCGTCGGCAGCAGCCGAAACTACACCGTGATCACAATTAATAAATATATTATTATCAACAACACTTAAGTATTGGTTTAGAGAGCTGGTAATCTCGAAAAAAATAGTCGGCGTACTTCCTTTGTGATCTAAGAATACATTTCCGCTTATTCTTGTTCCGGGATTGTTATTATCAATCCAAACAGCTCTTTGATTGCCTACGAAATTTTCGAAAAGGTTGTGTTCTATCAGCGTTCCAAACTGCATGTGAAGTTTTATAACTGCGTCTTCAGCCGTTTCTTCGCTAATTAGATAGGCACATTTCGAGAACCTGTTGCCGTAAATTGTATTGCCTACGCCGCCGATACCTGCGATCGCATTCATCCCGCAGTTTTCAAAATCATTGTTTGCTATAAAATTGAATCCGACTTCTTTGTAAGGCCTGGAGTTTAATACCATATCTCCCGTTGCTACCTCATTGTCTCCCTTACTTACCTTTGGGTTGTCCACTTCGATATGCTTCTTTTGAAAAAGAATCCCGTGAGGATCCCAACTGTCATCATCATTAAAATCAATACCGAGGCTGAATGATAAACCTAAACCTTTTGCATTCCGAATTTTGTTGTTGACTATTCGCCAATGATGACCCTGCCGAGTGCCGATCAACCCGCTTTGATAAAGAGGGTGCAGTTGATCAATAACTCCCGGAGTAGCAGCGTTATTTCCGCAGTATGCCAAATCCAACCCTTCAACAGTAATATATCCTAATCCTTTACGATACGGCCTAAAAACACCTCTCCGAGTAGATATTTCGATTTTTCTTCCTGCCGATCCCTTGTCAAAATTCAAATAGATTGATCCGGACCTCCTGTCTGCCCACCAAGTCTGCGGTTTTGCGTCTGCCGCAGCTTTGTTTTTTTGTTCAAGGTATTCAATCCCATCGACCAATACTTGGCCCAACGATAAACTATCGTTACCCATGTAGGAAATTCTGAACGGATTACCGCCGTCAATATAATTAACGTCTTTAAACATCCCGGTATCGGGCTTGGCATGGTAAAGATTGCCGTCTTTAAACCATGTCGTATTCCAAATATCCAAACCGGTTATCAGAACTTGATCTCCTGCCTTTGCTATATAAGTAATTCTCTTGTCTTCACTTATACCGCCGCGAGGAGGTATAACCCGTTCTCTGTACGTACCTTGATAAATTAAAACAGTGTCTCCGGGCTGCGCCGAATCGGCCGCTTTTTGAATAGTTTTAAAAGCCGCTGCCGATGAAATACCTGAATTTTTATCGTTCCCTCCAAGATTTTTTACATGATATGTTACGGGCTTTTTATCTTTAAGTAAGGGCTTACTATACGAATTGATAACAAACAATAAAAACAGTAAAAAAGTAAACTTCATAGGGCGAATGTATAGCTGCTAAAAGTAATTAAAAACAATGCAGGATGTTACCGACTTACACTCAACCGGTTTCCCGTTGACTGAACTGTTAACATCTATAGTTGTTTTATTATACCCGGGTGGAATCAAGAATTGATCTTGGGATTATAATATAAAATATTTCTACTATATTCTTCGGGGATAGGTTCGTAACCGGTTGAAGAATAATCTTCTTCGAACCAAGTTGAAGGGTAATCTTTTTCTTCAGGGAAAGCATTGTCGCCGACTACAACAATTTCAAAATGCCTGTCTGATTTTGATTCCTTTCCTGTCCTGCTTGCTACTTTATATCCAATTAATAAATCTCCATGTAGGGTAACTCTAATAGTGGGGAAGTATCTTCTCCAGTTTGTTTTATTTTTCATACGCCGGTTTCTACCATGAAAATAAGTAAATATTCTTAAGATCCGTTGATAGCAATACTAAAATTTACTATACAGACAGGGAAGTAAGTTTAAAGTTTTTCGTAATGAGGTTTTTTCTCGGAATTATAGTTTCATGGGATGCCTCTTGATATGGTTTTTCAAATTCTTTTAACAACTGCTTTGAAAAAGAACCGGAATTGTCGATAATTGCGGCATAATTATCCGGGGGATTAGCTCAGCCGGCTAGAGCGCTTGCATGGCATGCAAGAGGTCATCGGTTCGACTCCGATATTCTCCACTACTATTGCCCGTTTAGGTCCGTGTTATCCGGCTTATACGGGCTTTTTTATTCCGAGTGATAAAGATGTTTGTTACCTTTTTACCCTTGAAATGTAGGTCAATTTCTTTTTATCGCGGATCAGTTTTGAATAACCGGGAGTGTATAAGTAAAAGTATATTAAAAAAACCCGAGGGTTTTAAGCTCGGGCTTCTTGCGGAATTGGATTAATCTAAAACTTTTAAACGGAAGGTGTAACAAACTTATTGCTTTTTAAACAAAAAACTAAGAAACGAAGACTGATGCTTTGCCCTTGTAGAGTATAAATTAGTCTTTCAGCCAAGTTATTCTTTTGATTTCCCCTCTGTCCAATTCATAAACTCGATCGTCGTCTTCATCCAATTTCGCTATAATTTTATCATTACTGTAATAATAGACTAATAGTATATCGCTTGTATAAGAGCGGGAATTGTTAACAGCCGGATTTCTTCTTATTGATACATCCGGATTTTTTGACATTATAATACATCTTTTTGGTTTCACTCCACCTAATTCTTGGGGAATCCTAGGATAAATATTTTCATAATAAACTTTAAGAACCGGGTAAAGCAGCAGTAGCGTTAAAATCCGTATAAAGAATATACCGAGTCGACCTTGTTTGAAAATTCTTAATAGTAGTAGCAGCTTCACGCTTTTCTTTTGAGCATCCGGCAGCCTGCTCCAACTCCCTAAATCGGTGGGTTTAAATATGTCAGCTTGGATTAGAAGTCCGAAATTAGCTGATAACATGCCTAAAGCGGTTAAAGTATGATCAAAACCGGCAACACCGGGGGCGCCGTTAAAATAATATATGTATATAAATCTAACACATGTGGCAGCAGGAAAAATAATCAGGATACAAGTAGTCAATAGCTTAATTCCCTTAAAGTGGCGGCGGCATTCTTCTGTTATGCCGGCATTCAGCTTTTCGGCGTAATTAAACAATAGAACGGCTTGAAGTATAATACAGAAAGGGATTAAACCTGATAAGAAATATTGCAAGTTAAAAGCAGTGACGACCCCTAAATTATTATTCCAAGCATAAAAACTCCAACTTAGATAACCTGTTAAATAAGTAATTGAAAGAGCTGCAAAAAATTTTTCTTTAAAATGAGTTTCTGAATTAAAAAATTTGAAGGTATTAGTAAAAAGATACATTATCTCAGAATAGTTTAGGTGCACTAATATACATCTTTTTAAAAAGCCTGATTATTGCAGGACGTCTTCAAGGAAATTTATGGGAAATAATTTTTGAATGCAGTTGGATAAATATTAGGGGTATATCAATTTAGGGGAAATCCTCTGGTGCATTCAGAAACATGTGAATAGTTCATCTGTAAGAATTGCTTACAAAGTAGATTGGGGGGTAATTCTTACAATCATATCAGGTCTGTTTAAAAGCACATAAACCGAGCCGTCTGGCGCTGTTTTAATATCGCGCACACGGCCGAAGCCTTTAAATAATAGTTCTGTTTCCGTCACTTTATTATCTTTTATTACAAGTCTTTGCAGTTCCTCGTATCCTAAGGCCCCTACTAACAAATTATTTCCCCATTTTTTAAATAATTGACTCTTGCTGAATTCGATGGGGCAAACGGCAATAGAAGGGGTCCACTGGGTTACGGGTTTCTCTATGCCTTCTTTTTCCGATCTGTCTGAAATTACTTTTCCGCTATAGTCCACTCCATAGGTGACGATGGGCCATCCGTAATTTAATCCTTTCTTCAGGATATTTAATTCATCCCCGCCACGAGGGCCGTGTTCACTTGCCCAAAGATCACCGGTCAAAGGATTTAACGAAAGTCCTTGCACGTTACGATTTCCTATTGTGTAAATGGCCGGCAAGGCTCCCGGA
>JAYULL010000066.1:0-13974 GCA_043763625.1 Sphingobacteriaceae bacterium
TTTACACCATAGCACTCTTCCGGGAACTACAACAAGCTAACGCATACCATTATTATTATAAAAATGTTGTTTTGTATTACTTATGAGTTAAAAAGTATAGCTTTTAACTCAATGATAAAATTAATCTTGTAATAGATTATATCACCGTCTGTTAGGGGATTATTTTTAAAAACTTCGGAATGGTAAAATACGAAGCCTCGAAACTTCTAATATCATCAGTATAATGCAAGTATAACTACAGTTTAGCCCTTGTAGCTGTTGTTCTTCTCATATTACTAAATCTACTCGCTGTGTGTGTACTCGAAAGATAATCGGCGTTATTGAATCTTATGAGTTTCAAAAACACGTTTGTTTGATAGAAATTTACCTGTTCTTGTTAGTTTGTCTAATGTGGGATTATTCTTTAAAAATTAAGGTTTATGGCACTTATTTTAGACACCTTTAAAACATGAAAATTCTAATCGCTTCCGATAAATTTAAAGGTTCTTTAGCAAGCACCGAAGTTTGTAACGCCATTAGTGCCGGATTAAAAGAAGCATATCAAAATTTCCAAACTGAAATTTTACCGATGTCAGACGGTGGAGACGGATTGATAGAAGCTATTATATATTACACCGGTGCAAGTAAAATTAGTGCTTCGGTTTTTGATCCGCTTTTTCGCCCGATAAATGCTTGTTTTCTAATTTCAGCCGATTTAAAAACCGCTATTATAGAAATGGCTCAAGCATCCGGACTCAATTTACTAAGGCGAGAAGAGTACGACTGCGCATCGACTTCTACTTACGGAACCGGTCAATTAATAAAAAAAGCCCTTGGTTTTGGTGTCGAAAAAATAGTTCTTGGAATCGGAGGAAGTGCAACAAATGATTGCGGAATAGGAATGGCTGCCGCGTTGGGCTATCGTTTTTTTGATAAAATGGGAGAAGAAGTTAAGCCCGTAGGGGGATCTCTGGCTCAAATAGCTCGTATTGATGCCTCCGTGGATCTGAAGTTAACAGGTGTTCGGATAGAAGTTGCATGCGATGTAACTAATCCATTAACAGGGCCTTTAGGTGCTACAACTGTTTATGCCCCTCAAAAAGGCGCAAGTCCTCAAGCTGTAGAAGAACTTGAAGCCGGGATGCTGAATTTTGCCCAGGTAGTAAAAGAAGATTTGGGTAAAGATATTTTAACCATAAAAGGTGGAGGGGCAGCAGGAGGAACAGGTGCCGGAGCGGTTGCTTTTTTAAATGCCGATTTACGCACAGGCACAGATTTAATTTTTGATTACAGCAACTTTGAAGAAAAGCTAAAGGGCGCTGACTTAATTATTACCGGCGAAGGTAAAATTGATAAACAGACACTTCAAGGCAAACTGATACAAGGAATAACGGAGCTATGCGCAAAACATCGAAAGCCTGTAATTGCATTTTGCGGGGCGCTTGAATTGACGTCCGAAGAAATGGAAAGACTTGGTCTGCGGGCCGCTTTTTCTATTATGAACAAGCCCTTAACATTACCGCAAGCACTAGAACAGGCTGAAAGATTACTGCAAGAAGCCGCATTTAACGTAGGACAGTTAATTAGATTAAGAGCTTGAGGAAAATAAAAGAATATTTTTGTTGTTTTAAAAGTACTATAAAACAGGAGTCAAAGTTTCCTAATTCACGAATCAAGCCATTAAGTACATACTTTAGCCGAATACGTTTTACTCCCTTAAGCGGCATTACTCAGCCTCAAGTTAGAACTTGCAAGCAGTGCCTCAAATAACCGGCCGTTATGAAGGAGCTCGTTTAACCGGTTACAGTTTTATCTATCGAAGATATAAACCACGTTAGCACCGCTTTTGCCGGAGGGAGCAACGGAGCGATTTATGAGAATGAATGACGGTTTGATTAAGTGCTGCAACCGGATGGCAGGTATGCAAATTCCGGTATTACAATTACGGCGAAAGTTGTCTAATATTTAAAAGTTTATGAAAGTTTATATAGTTACAGAGTTATTATCCGGAGAAATGTCAGATGTGGCAGCCGTTTTCAGCAAGGAAGAGTCTGCCATGGATTATTGCGAGAAAGAAAACAAAAAAGCAAAGAAAGCACCTGTGTATTACGAATATCAAGAACTTGAATTGGATAAAACTGAAGATTAACAAAACAAGTTAAACAGACTAGCGGAGGTTGTTTTTAACTTTCACTTCCTTGCCGGTTCAAGGATTTTTTCTGGCAACTGCCGTAATAAAGCAAGCACTCGTAGTTCAATGGATAAGACGTGAGATTCCGGTTCTCATGGTATAAGTTCGATTCTTATCGAGTCCACTTATTTTTATTTATAAATCTCAGTAATAACTGTATTACCTTTTACCAAGAAATAGCAGGCCTTTTGCATTAAAAGAGCCCTCCTACACGAGAGCTTTTTCATCTTCTTCTCTTGCAAGCTGCAAATCGAAGTTGGTTTGCAATCCTATCCAATAATCCGCACTTATGCCTAAAGCCTTTTCAAGTTTAACAGCAAGCCTTGCGGATATATGTCGCTTCCCTGCAAAAATATCGCTTAAATGATGGGGAAGGATTCCAAGTTGAGCTGCGACATCCTTTTTGATAAGTTTTCGGTGTTCAATTTCTTCAAGCAAGTACTCGCCGGGATGAAATGCTTCAACTTCTATTGGAATTCCTGTGTGATCTAAAACGTGATCATTCATAATTGTTCAAACGCTCCTTCGTCTGATATGGTTTTACGAATAATGATTAGTAAGGTTGTCGACATGTACTACTTCTAAACCGGTTATCACTTCGTTTTCAATTCGGAATATTAAGCGGTATCCGTCTTTTACACGTATAGAATACTTTCCCTCGAATTCCTTCGGAAGAAACTCTTCCGTTAAGCTTGTCCATTTATTTCCGCTCCTCAAAACCCCGCACTATATTTACTAATATTTTTAGTAAATTTATCCCCCCGTGCCGGAAGCAAAAAAAGATATCATCCATCGCTTACAACAAGAAATTCTTGTTTTGCAGGGATTTAAAGTTCCGGCAGCGGACAGCGCAGGTTCGGTAGGATTGGGTGAGATAGAAACTGCTTTTCCGAATCATATCTTCCCGACAGGTGCTGTTCATGAATTTATCGGCGATTCGCCGGAAGGTACGGCAGCTTGCGAAGGTTTTATAGCCGGCATCTTAAAAGCGCTTCAAAAAAACCGGGCTTGTTTGTGGACAGGTGTATCGCGAAAAGCATTTCCGCAGGCATTAACAGCATTTAATGTTGAACCCGAAAAGATAGTTTTTGCCGATGTAAGCACAGAAAAGGAGGTGCTTTGGATTGCCGAAGAAGCGCTTAAATGTAAAGAGCTATCGGCAGTGATAGGCGAAGTTCGAGAACTCAACTTTGCTCAATCTCGGCGCTTGCAGCTTGCGGTAGAAAAAAGCGGAGTTACCGGATTCTTTATTCGAACAGATATTCGAAAAATAAATGCTACGGCTTGTGTGGCAAGATGGAAAATAACGCCTTTACCGAGCGAACCGGAAAAAGGAATGCCGGGAGTAGGATTTCCGCGGTGGAATGTTGAACTGCTGAAAGTAAAAAACGGAAACCCGGGAATTTGGACTGTGGAATGGAAAGACGGAAAGTTTACGCCGATTATCGAACCGGATGTGCCAATCGAGATACCGATACGAAAACTTAAAGCGGGGTAATTATGAGAAAACGTTTTGCCTGCGTTTGGTTTTATCATTTCTTGCCGGATTATTTCATTCGGCGCAGGCCTGAGCTTAAAAATAAACCTTTTGTGCTGGCCGTTCTCGTTCGCGGACGGAAAATAATTACTGCCGTAAGCCTGCCGGCACGAAAAGAAGGAATAAAGCCGGGAATGGTTACTGCCGACGCCAAAGCTGCCTTGCCCGAATTAGAAGTCATCGACGAAAAACCCGGTCTCACTAAAAAATTATTAAAGGCTATAGCTGACCGGTGTATCCGGTATTCTCCGATTGTTGCCATTGATTTTCCCGACGGGATTATCCTTGATATTACCGGTTGTGCTCATCTATGGGGTGGCGAACAAGCGTATCTCGCAGAAATTGAAACTCGTTTTCAAACTTTGGGCTACCACACTCACGGCGCTATTGCCGATACTATAGGCGCAGCTTGGGCAGTTTCCCGTTTCGAAAAACAAAAACGAATAATTGAAAGCGGCGACCAATTGCCGGCATTGCTTAACCTCCCTCCTGCTGCACTCCGGCTTGAACAAGATGTTCTTGAGCGCATGCAAAAACTTGGCCTTCATTCGATAGAAAGCTTTATTTCTATGCCTCGAACGGTGTTAAGGCGGCGGTTTGGAGAAGGACTGATATTACGGATAAACCGGGCCTTAGGCAGAGAGGATGAAGCGCTTAGTCCGATTCGGGTTATAGAGCCTTATGAAGAACGGCTCCCCTGTTTAGAAGCTATACGAACCGATACGGGGATTAAAATTGCTATAGAACGCCTTTTAGGGATTCTTTGCCAACGACTGGTGAAAGAAGGCAAGGGTTTACGAACCGGCATTTTAAGTTGCTATCGGGTTGACGGCAAAGTAGAACAAGTGCTAATAGGTACTACTCGAGCTTCGACTGACACTACCCATTTATTTAAGCTGTTTGAACTTAAAATTCCTGAGATAGAACCTGCATTAGGGATTGAACTTTTTTTGCTACAAGCCACAAAAGTGGAAGATGTTTCGCCCTTGCAAGAGGCCTTATGGACGGGATCAGATTTAAATAATACCGGAATTGCAGAACTTTTAGACCGAATTGCCGGGCGAGTGGGAGCCGATAAGATTAAACGTTATCTCCCTCAAGAACATTATTGGCCCGAGCGATCTATAAAACCGGCGATTTCTTTAGACGAACAGCCTACCACCGCTTGGAATATCGGAAGGCCCCGTCCTATGCTTCTTTTGCCAAAGCCTGAACCCGTTGAAGTATCTGCCCCGGTTCCCGATTATCCGCCAATGCTTTTTCGGTATAAAGGCAAAGTGCATCAAATTACAAAAGCCGACGGACCCGAACGAATTGAATCGGAGTGGTGGCTTGAAACCGGCGAACATCGCGATTATTACCAAGTGGAAGACGAAAAAGGAGGCCGCTATTGGTTGTTTAGGCTGGGGCATTATTCCGGCGATCAATCAAAGCAATGGTTTATTCACGGTTTTTTTGCATAAGGAGAAAGAGAGATGACGTATTCGGAATTACAAGTTACAAGTAACTTCAGCTTTTTACGAGGCGCTTCGCACCCTGAAGAACTTGTTGAAAAAGCAGCTGCTTCGGGCTATACCAAGATCGCCATAACAGACCGAAATTCTCTTGCCGGAATAGTACGAGCGCACGTAGCAGCCAAAGCAAAAGGCATTGGTTTTATTCCGGCCTGTCGACTCGATTTACTCGACGGGCCGAGCTTACTTGCCTATCCCGCCGATAAGAAAGCTTACCAAAGTCTTTCCGCCTTGCTTTCTGAAGGTAATTTAAGAGCCGAGAAAGGCGAATGCATTTTATACAAGGCAGATGTTTTCCGGCATGCGGAACGAATGAAATTTATCGTTATTCCTCCCGAAAAGCTTAATCCAAATTTTGATTTCGAGGCGTCGTTTAAGGAAGATTTAAAAGAATATCGCGAAGCATTTGGCACTAATCTCTATCTGGCCGCTACTCGCTTTTATTTTGGTGATGATAATAAAAGACTTTTCCGACTCTCACAACTTTCAAAGCAATTCTATATCCCGCTTGCCGCTGTTAACGATGTGTATTATCATATTCCCGTCCGACGGGAGCTTCAAGATATTTTAACTTGTGTTCGAGAGAAATGCACTATTTATACCGCAGGATTCAAGCTTCACGCGAATGCGGAAAGATATTTAAAGCCGATCGACGAGATAGAACGCTTGTTTATGCACTACCCGGAAGCACTAGAAGGCACCGGACAAATCGCCGAAGCTTGCCGGTTTTCGTTAGATGAGTTGAAATATGTGTATCCGGAAGAGCTTACAACCGACGGCCGAACGCCGCAAGAAGAGCTGACTTATTTGGCGTGGAAAGGAGCAAAACAAATTTTCGGTGAGCCTTTGCCGGAAAAAGTGGTAAACAATATTAATCACGAGCTGCGCTTTATAGAACAAAAGAACTATGCTTCGTATTTTCTTACCGTTCATGATATAGTCCGATTTGCACGAAGTCAGGATATTTTATGCCAAGGTAGAGGCTCGGCGGCTAATTCTACCATTTGTTACTGTTTAGGAATTACTTCTGTAGATCCAAATAAATTTGAGTTGCTTTTTGAGCGTTTTATTTCTTCTGCCCGCAACGAACCGCCGGATATTGACGTTGATTTTGAGCACGAACGCCGCGAAGAAGTTATTCAATACATCTACAATAAATACGGGCGAGACCGAGCCGCAATTGTTGCCACCGTTACCCAAGAACGACAAAAAGGAGCAATCCGCGATGTGGGTAAGGCAATGGGACTTTCTATCGATACTATTAACAGGCTTTCAAGCTCAATTTGGGAATTTACCGATGAATGGTTTGAAGGAACGCGAATTGAAGAGCAAGGCCTAAGTCCGGATGACCCACAATTACTGAAAGTTCTTGATTTAACCCGGCAATTAATGGGTTTCCCCAGACAGTTAGGACAACATACCGGCGGATTTGTAATTACACAAGGAAAACTTACCGACCTATGCCCTATTCTGAATGCCCGTATGGAAAATAGAACCAATATTGAGTGGAATAAGGATGATATAGATGCCCTAGGTTTTATGAAAGTAGATGTGCTGGGATTGGGAATGCTGACCTGTATCCGCAAAGCATTTCATCTGGCAAACCGGCATTACAATCTTAATTTAACACTTGCCAATATTAAACAAGATGATCCGTTAGTTTACGAAATGATAAGCCGAGCAGACACAATAGGCGTTTTTCAGATCGAAAGTCGGGCACAACAAACCATGCTTCCGCGACTTAAGCCCAACTGTTTTTATGACTTAGTGATTGAAGTAGCCATCGTACGGCCGGGGCCCATACAAGGCGATATGGTGCATCCGTACCTTCGTAGAAGAAACAATGAAGAACCGGTAGAATATCCTTCTCCCGCATTAAAAAAAATCTTAGAACGAACACTTGGAGTTCCTCTTTTTCAGGAACAAGCCATGCAAATTGCCATTGATGCTGCCGGGTTTAGTCCTGCCGAAGCAGATGAACTTCGACGCAGTATGGCTACTTTTAAGTTAAAAGGCATGGTTACCCGATTTGAAGAAAAGCTGATAAACGGATTACTTGCAAACGGTTACACAATAGAGTTCGCCAAACGAATTTTTAAGCAATTGGAAGGTTTCGGGAGTTACGGTTTCCCGGAAAGCCATGCAGCCAGTTTTGCGCTTTTGGTGTATGTTTCTTGTTGGCTTAAATGTTATTATCCTGACGTATTTGCTACAGCATTATTAAACAGTATGCCGATGGGCTTTTATCAGCCCGCACAAATTGTAATTGATGCCCGAAAACACGGGGTAGAAGTACGGCCCGTAGATGTTAATTATTCTTTTTGGGATAACATGATGGAAGAAAAATCCGGCAACTATTATGCAATCCGCTTAGGTTTCCGGCAAGTTAAAGGCTTACGACAAGACGATATGGACGTACTGATTGCCGAACGAACAACAGCTTATAAAAACATTCCGGAATTACGAAATTCAGGCGTTCCACATGCTGCTTTAGAAAGATTGGCAGATGCCGATGCTTTCCGTTCTTTAGATTTAGATCGAAGAAGAGCTTTATGGGACGTTGCAGCATTACACGACAGGCCTGTTGCTTTATTTTTGGGACAAAAGACTGAAAGCGAAGCAGAAACACAAATAAAACTTCCTTTAATGAGTGAACCGGAACATGTCCTTCATGATTATGCAACCACTTCCCTATCTCTGAAAGCACATCCTGTAAGTTTTGTTCGCGAGAAGCTTCAGCTACTGCACGTATTGTCGTCAAAAGAAATTACTACCGCTAAAGAAGGTAGTATTGTTAGAGCTTCAGGGCTGGTTTTGGTGCGTCAACGACCGGGAACCGCCGCCGGAGTCTGCTTTATTACCATTGAAGACGAAACCGGATTTAGCAATCTGGTTATCTTTCAAAACCTTTTTGAAAAGTATCGCAAAGAAATTCTTCAAGCCCGATTGCTGATGGTAGAAGGGAAATTGCAGCGAGAAGGGGAAGTAATTCACGTTATAGTGCAACGCTGCTTCGATTTAACTAAGCTCTTGCGAGGATTAAGCAAACCGGAACCGGCTGAAAAAGAGAAAAATCCTTTCCCTGCAGAAAACAAACGAACTCAAATCCGGCAAACGGCAGAAAAAGAAGTATTTCCGGCAGCGAGGAATTTTAAATAGTTAATTTACCCTTGGGTATAATCAGTAAAAGGCCTGCTGCAAAATTGCAGAGGCCTTTCCAAGTTTGCGGAACTTGCTTAAGAGTATCTTTCTTATCTTATTTAATCAATAAGAATTCCGTTCGCCTGTTTAATTGTTGTTGCTCATTAGTGCAATCATTGCTTTTGCACTCTTTAACTAAATTCGATTTTCCAAAGCCGGATGTGATAATCCTGCCGTCATCAATTCCTTTAGCTTTAAGATATACTTTGACTGCCTCCGAACGTTGCATAGAAAGCTTTGAGTTGTAGGCTATTGAGCCTTTACTATCCGAATAAGACGCTGCTTTTATTTTCCAATCAGGATGTGCTTTCAATGCAGCAGCTATGCTGTCGAGATTGTTGTAATAAATATTTTCTATTGTGTGGCTGTCAAAACCGTAATAAATATTCTCTATTCTATAAGTGCCATAATTAGCTTCTGAAGAATTTTCGGGAAGATTAATTTGCATTGAGTCGGCCGGCAAACCTGAAGATACAAGAGTGCTATCCTGTAGCTTAACTTTAAATTCTGTACGCCGGTTCAACTGTTGATCAGCTTCGGAGCAACTAATTCCGTCGGTACAATTATTAACCGCAGCGGTTTCACCGAAAGAAGCAGTTTTAATTTTAGAAATATCAACTCCTCTCCCTGCTAAATATGTTTTGACAGCGATGGAACGCTTATCCGTAATTTTTTGATTATACTCTGAAGTTCCTCTACTATCCGCAAAAGAGCTTGCAACAATTTCAGCATTCGGATTTTTTACCATAAAATTTGCTAAATTATCCAATATCGGCTTCTCCTCTGTTCCGATTTGATGCTTATTGAACTCATAATAAATACTCCTGATCTTTAACTCTCGTAGTGGATTTATATTATCCGTTTTTGCAATAATTTGACCCTCTTTAATGAGCTTCGCCAGGTCAATAGTTGATTCAATTGCTTCCCCGCCTGCAACATTAGTAGTATTTAAAGTAATAGTTTTAGGCCTGTATCCTTCTTTCAAAGCTTCTACTGAATACTGTTTGTTTCGCTGGAGAGACGCATAAAAATTTCCTACGGAATCACTGCTTACCGTATCAATTAAATTATCGGTTTTAACAACAATTCTTGCCCCTAAGATCCCTTCTTTTCCGGTTTTATTGTTCTCAAATACAAACCCTCGAAGTTTAACTTTTTTGGCATTGAAAGTAAATTTATAAATGTCATCGTCGCCCAGTCGGTTAGAACTTATATAACCGGACATGCCGTTATTTTGCGTAATTATTCCGAAATCGTCTTTAGATGAATTTATGGGATAACCAAGGTTTTTAGGCTTTTGAGCAGGGATTTTATCGTTTAGATTTACGTAAAACAAGTCCAAACCTCCTAATCCGGGCAATCCGGTAGAAGAAAAATACAGCCGGTCGTCGCCTGACAAAAAAGGAAACATTTCGTTACCCGAGGTATTAACCCTTTCGCCCAGATTAACAGGTTTGCTCCACCCCGTTACTGATCGCGTGCAATAATATAAGTCGGTACCTCCACAACCGCCCGGCATATCCGAGATAAAATATAAAGTATTCCCGTCTTCCGACAGCGTCGGATGACCCATGGAATAATCGTTACTGTTGTACTGAAAAGGCTCAATGCCGAACCATTGCCCGCCTGTATAATTAGCTGTATACAGCTTCAACCGATTAACACCGTCTTTGCCTTTTCCGCCGTTTCTGTTCATTATTGCCCAACTTTCTTTTTGAGCAAATGAAATAGGGCCGTCGTGGTATTTTGAATTCAAATCCTTGCTGAACATAGTTCCCGAAAGGCCTTTTTCGGATACAAATTCACTTATATTTCCTAAGGTTTTGCTGTCGCTACTTGAATTAGGCGTATCGTCCGGGTTTAAAATTCGAGTTTTATTTTTTGCATTTTTTTCGTTTAAATCCGGATTAATGTTCTTTATTTCCGCGGTATCGTTAACAAAGTAAAAATCCGTAAACGGCGAGTTGTCCCACCCGAAAATGCGCTTACTTGTTGAACCCGGACTTCTATTGGAGACAAAAACCAAGCCTCGATTGAAAAAAGAAGGACTAAAATCAGCTCGCGAAGAGTTAATACTTATATAACTAAGATCCCAATCGGTAGAATCGGCAAAAAGTCCGGTACCGGTATCATAAATTGAAGCGAAAGTTCTCCCTCGTTCGTCATTCGGATTAAGCTCGCAGTACTTTTTATACCATTTTGAAGCTTCTTTGTATTTGCCATTATTGGCCAAGACTTCTGCATAATTTAAAACAGCTTCGGCTTTTACGTTCGGGCTGCCGGAAAGCTTTGCGTACCAAACCTCTGCATCCGAATAATCTTTTATATTTCGGAAACAATTTGCAAGCTGTTCTATAGCATATTTATTCTCCCCGTTGTTTTCTGCAACCTTGAGATAATAGGGTATAGCATTTTTATACCGAAGCGAGTTGTAAAAAACATCGCCCCTCTTTAAATGCTTATTGTCGCTTTGCGAAAAACAAAGCGCAGGAATAAGACTTGCAGCGAACAGCAATTTCTTAAAATATTTCATTGAGAGCGTGTATAAATATTAAAAGTATCGAGGTGCCAAAATTCGATCTTCTTCAAAACCAAATTCGTACCTAAGCATTATTTCATGACTTCCCGAATTAAAATTTACTAATCTTGTTGTGTTTCTATCGTAGGAATAACCTATTCGAATTTGGGGATTAACCTGTACTTCGAACAGTGCCGCAACATCGGCCTTGTGCCGGTATTGAAATCCTACAGAAAAAACATCTTTAATCCATAAGTTGGAGTTTGCATCCACCTCAAGCGGTGCTCCTCTTACCCCTTTTACCAAAACCGAGGGCTTTAGTTTAAAATCATCGTTGATATCCAGAACAAAACCGGTTGTAAGAAACACATGCAAAAATTGTCTGGCCGCTAATCCGTTTGTTACTATCACCGAATTACTTTTCGTTAGCACATTATTCAACAAATGCGGAACACCTATTCCGAGATAGAATCTGTCGGTATTATAATATACGCCGGCACCGAAATTAGGTAGGTACATATTCAAGTCTTCTCGAAATGCCGGATCGTTTCCGCCGGGAGTTCCTTGGTTGGTTTCTACTAAAGTATAATTTGCCTTGAAGTTGGAAACTCCGCCTTGGATACCGAAAGCTAAAGTGGATTCATCCATACGAATTCGAAAGGCGTAACTGGCAAAGGCTCCTGTAGTTTGTGTTATTCCGATTTTATCGTTAAAAATTTGGAGTCCTAGTCCTACTTTTTTATTAGGCAAGGATGTATCGAAAGACAAGGTTTGAGTTTCCGGCGCTCCTTGCATGCCTACCCACTGGCTTCTGTACAAACCTGTTACGCTTAACACATTGCGGCTTCCGGCGTATGCGGGATTTATGGCCAAAGTATTAAACATGTATTGGGTGTACATAGGATCTTGTTGTGCAAAAGCTCCTCCGGAAATACACATCAGCAATAATTTAATTCGTAATCTTTTACCAATCATTACTATCGCTTAATTGTAATGAAGCCGGTGAATTTAGATTTTCCGTTTAATAACACAATGTAGTAATAGGTTCCGTCAGGAAGCGGATCGTTAGTACGAACACCCTGATTAGCAAATCCTTCCCACTCGCTTTTGTAATCGTTGTTTTTGTAAACCATATTACCCCAACGGTTGTAAACTTCTAAACTTACACGTTCGCCGCTTGCATTTTCAAGCACAAACTTGTCGTTAACCCCGTCGCTGTTAGGAGAGAAACCTCCCGGGATATATACCGTTACTCCTCTTAATATTACCGGAGTTACTGCCTGCTCGGTCGGTAAGCCGTCGCGATCAGGGTCAGGGTTTGTACCCACGGTTGAAATATCACTTGCTATTTCGCCATCTTCGGAAGTTGCTGCTGCAGTGGCCGTATTATTAAACGTGCCGAAATTTTTATTTGCTACTACATTTATTGTAAACGATACTGTATCTGCTCGCCCGACTGCTAAAGTACTGCCAGCCGATAGCAGATTGACAGTAGAGCGCCCGTTGAAAGAATTATCCGCCTCAAGTTTACCTGTTGTTTTAACAGTTCCGAGGATAAAGTATTCCATTGCTCCCGGGAAGGTTTTTGACAAGTCGTCCTTCACTTCAATATCTTTCAAATCAAGTTTACCGTGGTTTTTAACCGTTATTGTGTACGTAAAAGTATAGCTGCCGTTCGCTTGAATTTGCGGCGCCGATACCTTTTTCGCTATACCGATGATCGGGATAGCCTCAACTGTGAAGGTTGTTGTTGCAATATCGCTGCACGAAATCTTAGCGCCGTTATCGCAAACTTTGTATGTTAACACGTCAGTTCCTGTAAATCCGATTTTCGGAGTGTATGTAAACGTACCGGCAGGGTTAAAGGTTACCTTTCCGTTTTTAGGTTCGGCAACAATACTTGCTACTATTTTATCGCCGTCAGGATCTGAATCATTATCCAGCACATTTCCGCTTACCGATCCGTTTTGTTTTACTTCGTATTCTTCGTTACCGGCAACAGGTGAATTTGAAACTGCCTTTATGGTTACGCTGATTGTTACCAAGGTCAGTCCGCCATTTCCGTCAGCAACTTTGATCACAAACTTGTCTTTACCGATGTAGCGGGCGGCGGGCGTATAAATAAAATTGCCCGAGTTGTCGATGCTTACTGTTCCGTGAGCGGGAAGATTAAGCTTGGTATAAGTTAGGGAGTCGCCGTCAGCATCGGTCACCTTTATATCACCCTTGATCGGAGTATTTTCTTTTGTAATAAGATTATCGTTAACAGTACTATCGTCAGCTGAGATATTTTCAGGAACGTCGTTTATAGATCTGATCGACATTCTCACTGTTGCAATGTTAGATATTGCTCCTTCATCATCTTTTACTGTATAGGTGAAGTTATCTGTGCCGTTGTAATTTTTGGCAGGAGTATAAGTTACCGTTCCTAATTCCTTAACAGTTACGGTACCGTGAGTAGGAGCGTTTACAATGTTTATAGTTGCCGGATCGAGCGTTCCGTCAGCATCGCTGTCATTAGTAAGAACATTAAAGAATATCGGTTTGTCTTCATCTAAAGCTACGGAATCGTTCACCGCAACAGGAGGGTCGTTAATCGGAATTACAGTAAGACTAACCGTAGCCGCATTGCTGTTTGCAATTCCGTCGGCTGCCCTGAAGGTAAAGCTGTCGGGTCCGTTATAATTAGCAGCCGGTCTATAAGTAAAGCTGCCGTTAGCATTTACCGTAACAGTTCCGTTAGCAGGCTGACTTACCTTAGTATAAATTAAAGACGCATTGTCTGAATCAACAGCAACGAGTTGCCCGCTTACCGGTTCGTCTTCATTTATAGATAGGATTGTATCTTTTGCTATCGGAGCATCATTCGCCTGATTTACAGAAATAGTTATCGTAGCAACATTACTCACCAAAGTGCCGTCTGTTGCTGTGAAAGCGAAGCTGTCACTGCCGGTGTAATTAGTTGTCGGAACATAAGTATAAGTTCCGTTAGTATTAATTGTTACCGTACCATTTTGTGTTCCGGTTACTTTAT